>JBMOIP010000025.1:0-62714 GCA_049317265.1 Bacteroidales bacterium | reverse complement strand
GTTGAATAAATTTAAATCCCCTGTTGGTAATCAGGAACCAGCCAAACCCATAGTCAACCTTGCCGCCGCTGTTTAAAACTGTTTGTGTGCATGCTGTTTTTAAAGTGGCATTTGATAATACTTTTCCATTAAATACAGCTTCATTCCATTTGTACAAATCTTCGGTGGTGGAATAGATACTTCCAACTCCTAAAGCCCACGACATTTCCTGAAAGTCTGCTTTCTTTACCTTTTCACCTTTCATACTGTATCCTTGCGCTTCGTGATTCAATACAATATTGGTTTCATAAATACCTGAATTTTTCATCCCTATAGGTTTGAAAAAAGTGTCGTTAAGATATTCACTTAAAGTTTTACCTGAAAGTTGTGCAACGATATAACCCAAGATAAAATAACCGGAATTGTTGTACAGGTAACGTTCTCCAGGGTTGAAGTCGTATGGGAGTATTTTAATAATATCAAGCAATGCCCGGGGAGTAACAGGTTTGGTCACATCCAAATCAGGAGTTGAATTATAATCATGGATTCCGGAAGTATGCGTAAGAAGGTGATAAATTGTCACTTCATTTCCATGCGGAAAATCGGGGATGTACTTTGATAATTTATCCCCTGTCTTTATCTTGCCTTCTTCCTGAAGTTTGAGAATAGCAACAGCCGTAAACTGTTTTGAAACAGATCCTATTTTGAATTTTGTTTCAGGAGTAACAGGAATTTTCTTTTCAATATCTGCATACCCAAATCCTTTCTGGTAAATAATATCTCCGTTTAGGGAAACCAATACAGAAGCGCCCGGCATTGTGTCAACCTGTAAACTTCTGAATATGTTCGAAATATAGTAATCCAGGCTGGGTATTCTACTCTTTTCCTGAGCGTGCAGATTAATACTTGCTATAAGGTAAAACAAAATGATTACAGATAAAATTAAACCATTTACTTTCTTCATAGCTTCTATTTGTTTAATGACCCGGTGTGTTCATTATCAATTCATTTTGATGGGTGTATTTGCATAATTCCGCCATGCGGTTTTCGGCTTTTGCTAGATGTTTGCCCATTGCACGATGTCAAAAAGGTTAAAATGCTCAGAAAAAAAAGGATGTTAAATTTCATTCTTGTCCGTTTGATGTTTGAAGGGCGTCATTAAATTACCGCTGTAAGCTGCCATTCTGTTCACAAGGTCTGTCGTTACAATGTTTCGGTGTCCATTTATTTGAGATTGTGTCATTCTTCTTTATATTCGGAAAAAGTGGTAAAGGTTTTTCCATCAAAACGGCTCAACCCAAACCATCTTGTGCCGAACCAAAGATTCCCATTTTCATCTTCCAAGATACTACGAACGGAATTATTGATTAATCCATCAGTCGTTGTAAAATTTTTAAAGATTTTTCCATCATAGCAGAACACTCCGTCTTGATCTGTTCCAAACCAGATAACTCCCTTTTTATCCTCTAAAATTGTTGTTATTCCATAACTAACAAATCCTTCACCTTCACGAAAACTGGTAAATGTTTTTCCATTATACCGGCAAGCTCCGTGTCTTCTTGTAGCAAACCAAAGGTTCCCGGTTTTATCCTCCGAAATAGAGGAAATCATATCATCAGTTATATTGTCTGTTAGTTGATAATAAATGTCAGGTTCTTGCTTTGAATTGGAAAAACTCCTGCCATCTTCGTTCGACAAATAATAATTTTGCGAGGGTAAAAAGTTTTTGAAGATTTTACTATCGTATCGCCATACGCCCCCTCCGTTAAAGGAACAAAACCATAAATTTCCGTCTTTATCTTGTAAAATATCCATAATAAGTTGATAGTGATTTCCCAGATTAAAAGGATGGTCATCATTATTTAAAAAATTTGTCAGCGTTTTCCCATCATACCTATAAATTCCGCTATTCAATGTGCCAAACCAAATGTTTCCGCCTTTATCCTCTAAAAGACACGTAATTCTTAATTGGTTCAAAGCATCCAATTCGAAGTATTTACTAAATATTTTTCCATTGTACTTGCAAATTCCTGCATTTGTTCCAATCAGGATATTTCCTGATTTATCCTGAATAATGGCACTTGCATTATTATCACAGAGTCCCTCTTTCGTGGAAAAATTGGTAAAGGATTTTCCATCAAAGCGGTAAACACCTTCTCCACCTGCACTGAACCAAAGATTGCCGTCTCTATCCTGCAACTCACAACCAATATTTCCTGAAGTAGCACCTTGTGTTCGTACTATTTTTGTTTGACCGTCTTTGATTGGTGCTTCGCTTACATTGTTTTTGGGTAAGTCTGTTTTGACTTGGCCATTACAGGATGTAACAATAAATAATATTGATACAAACAAATAATTATTTATGGTTACAATGTACTTTTTCATCTTTCAAATTTAAATTGTATTTCTATTTGTATCCTGTTGAATATGGCAGGTCGACAGTTCTCTATGGTTGCAGCTGACACTATTTAAATTATTTGGCTCAATGAGATCCCATAAATTTCCGTATAAATCTTCAAATACTGCAACTGTTCCATAAATCTCAACGGAAGGCTCGCGAACAATTTTAATTCCCTGATTTAACAGATTTTGATAATCTCTCTGAAAATTATCAGTGTTAAGAAACAAGAATACACGACCACCGGTTTGATTTCCTACATATTTTATTTGTTCAGAATTTGATGCTTTAGCCAGAAGAATAGCACATTCTGATGAGCCAGGTGGGGACATGATTACCCACCTTTTTTCTGCATTAAAAAATGTGTCCTCGACTAATTCAAAATTTAGCTTTTCAGAAAAAAATGAAATTGCTTCATCGTAATCCTTTACTAAAAGAGATATGCATGCAATTCGCTGTATCATGGTTTATATAAAGGATAACGTTGAAAAATGATGTACGTCCAATTCATTGGTTTGCTGCTAACGCCCTTATAACCCGTCATGTAACGCTTAGCAAATTCAAAGCCGCCAATCATTGTATCAGTTCGTAGTAAAAATAGTTTAAAAAAGCATGGCCATCCAATTGCAGAAATAGATTGATCAGGTTATTTTCCTATGGCATCGAAGTTAAAATTAATTTACAGTTGATGCATAAAACAATATTGACGTCCCGTTATTTTTTGATTTGAATTATTAAAACACCTTCATGTAAACGCGCCAGCACTAATTTTCTATGGTAATACTTTAAAGTTCAAGCTGCGGAAACCCTACATCCGGTATGGAATGGTGAAATAAAATACCGATCCTTTATCTGTCCCGTTTTCCACCCATATCCTGCCTCCAAGCAATTCCACACAGGATCTTGATACTGCCAGTCCCATTCCCGTTAGTTCATAATCATAGGGAAGCAGGATCTCTTCCCATCCGAATTTTTCAAATACGGTTTCTTTCATCTCGTCACCAATCCCGGCACCCATATTCCTTACAAAGAATTCCAGGAAATCCCCTTTCTTGCGGTATCCGAATGTAACGGACCCGGCCGGTGTTACCTTAATGGCAATATTGACAAGCGTTTTGAGCACATAGTGGATCTTGTCCTTGTCCGATGTAATGGTGGCTTCCTCATCAGTGAGCGGTTTTTCAAGGAAAATCCCGATGCCTTTCAAATTAGCATCAGGTTTGAAGAAGTTAAAGAGGTAGTCCAATTGCCCGTTCACATTAACAGGTGATAAAACAGGTACTGCCCTTCCAGCTTCAAATGCTGCAATTTGATAGAGATCGATGATTATGGAATTAAGCAGGATAGCTCCTTTATTGATAAAATGAAGCATTTTCTGCTTATCTTCATCCGAATTCTCATTTTCCAGTAAAATTTGAGACAATCCTATGATCCCGTTCAGCGGGGTTCTGAGTTCATGGCTGAGGCTTGCAATGAATGCTGTTTTATAATGGTCGCTTTGCTCAACTTTTTCCTTTGCTTTTACCAGGTCTGCCCGGGTTAGCCTGAACCCGGCCATCTCTTTTTCATTCATGGCCTTTAGTTCATCATAAGCAGAGCGGATTTCCTGCAATTCGGCTATGAGTTGTTCCCTAGACTTCACCTGGTCATCCATCTGTTCTCATATTATCAAGGTAAAAGTACTAAAACAATCCATCAACATCCATGCAATTTTATTTCTTTAACTATCTTTGAGTGTTCCTGTAAAACGCATTGTAATGAATGAAGAAGCAGCCATCAAAGAGCTCATGAAAATCCCCTCCATAGGTAAATCCATCGCACGTGACCTGGTGAATATCGGCATCAGATCGGTGGATGACCTGAAGGGGAAAGTGCCGGAGGCGCTGTTTGACCAGTCGAACAGGTTTGCCGGTGTGGTCCAGGATCGGTGCCTTCTCTACTCCTTCCGATGTGCAGTCTATTTTGCAGAGACTGATGAACAGGCCCGGGATCCTGAATTATTGAAATGGTGGAACTGGAAGGAAAAACAGGGTTGAAAGTGCAATGGAAAAAGATGTGCTTTGGCATGATTTCTGTTATTTTTCAAGCCCCTATTTTCTCCCCATGAAATCCATTACTTTGATTTACCTAATCTGTTGCCTCTCCCTGACTGGCCTTTCCCAAAATTCCAGTGCAATCGTAGAAGGCAACAACCAGTTCGCTTTCCGGTTTTTCCGTGAGATGAGCAAGACATCCGGCGAAAACCAATTCTACTCCCCTTTCAGCATCTCAACGGCCCTGGCGATGACCTATGCGGGAGCCCGCCACGAGACTGAAAACCAGATGGGAAAAATAATGGGTTTTCAGTCCGGACCTGGCTTTCATAAGGGGTTCAGGCAATTGCTCAACAACCTGGACAAGGGGATGAAGGGCAGCATCAAACTTACCATCGCCAACGGCTTATGGGCACAAAAGGATTATAAATTCCTTGAGTCCAACTTTGATCTCGTAAAAACTTATTATCATGCGGAGTTGAAGAGTGTCGATTTCACCGACACCCCCGAACGCGCCAAAACGCTCGGGGAGATCAACAGCTGGGTGGAGGAGAAAACGAACGGTAAAATACAAGATATCCTCGCCCCGGGAGATCTCACCAACTTCACAAGACTGGTCCTGGTCAATGCCATCTATTTCTACGGCGAGTGGGCTCAGCCGTTTATGAAAGAGGCAACGGTCGTCAAGCCATTTTCAACGCCGGATGGCACTCAAACCAATGTTCCCTTTATGAACAGGCATGGTTTGCTTCAATACTATGAGGACTCCGATTTCCAGGCAATCAGCATTCCCTACAAGGACAACAAAGCCTCCATGGTGATATTCCTCCCGGTGATCGATGCAGGTAAACCCTTTGTTGAAAAGCCATTTGATTACAAATATTACCAGCAGATAGTTGAATCGCTGAAGGCTGATCAAGTTAATTTATCCCTGCCCAAATTTCAGACAACCTGCAAAAGCCATTTAAAAAATGCCCTCACCAGTATGGGCATGCCTCTCGCCTTTTCCCCACAGGCTGATTTCTCCGGGATGACCGGCGGCAATGACCTCTGTATCAGTGAGGTGATTCATGAGGCTTTTATCAGGACCGATGAACAGGGCACAGAAGCAGCAGCGGCCACCGCGGTGATCATGGCTTTAACAGCCGCTCCTTCTTCGCGTAAAGTCAAGGTATTCAAAGCCGACCATCCATTTATCTTCTGCATCACAGACAACACCACCGGCAGCATCCTCTTCATGGGCAGGATCGTGAAACCTGAATTTCCGAAATAACCCGGGCAAGTATATGGAACGATCAATTCCTGTCCCTTTCCGGGACGGGTTTTATCTTTTCGATTTCGTGTAGAAATTAAAGATGGGGATGTCAACCACCAGGGATGCGCTGAACCTCCAGTAAACATTGCTTTGATAACTGTTGATGTAAGTTCCGGGGTTATTGCTGTCCTCCACATACACGCTCCGCAGGTTCGGTCCTACCTGTGCCCCGAGGTTGAATGACAACGGGCATTTCGGGAAACCGATGGAGAAAAAGAGTCCCGGGGAGAAGATATCCTGCAGCCTGATCGTGGGCACCTGGGCAACCGAGTCGCTGTTCTGAAACCTGAAGGAGGCGATCGCGCCAATGTCGATCAGCGAAATAAAAGCGCTGTACGACCAGTGATGCGCCCCGGTGCTGATGGCCACGCCCACCGGTGCAGCCACCCCGAAATTGTTGAGTTCAAATTTACTTTGGCTCATCCCGGTGATCCGTTCATAACCTACAAACAACCCTGTATAGGCATTTAAGGAGACGTTGAAAGGCGTTTCCCTTTTGATCCGTGAACTACCCGAAGGCAAGGCTGCCGACTCGATGGCGCTCTCCACATCATCGGAAGTTTTTGCCGTTGCCACCGTGGAGATAAAGGCGCCATAACGGGCAAGTTTCTGAAGCAGATCCTGTGCGCATGCCAGGGAGTCCTGCATGCTTTTCAGTGACTGCGGGACCGGGGTGCCAGGACTCCTTGCAACAGACATATCAGCCACCTCTTTTTCAAGGGGTTTGGTTCTTATCGTGTTATAGATCATCACCGCATGGTTCACGGCGGCGGCATAACCCCTCCGGTTGATGGCCACAGCAAGATCGGAAGTTTCATAGCCGATTTTGAAATAGGTTTTAAGCTGTTCGTGAAGGTTGAAATCGGTCAACTCCTTAAAGTGCGGCAAGTCGCAAACCATGGTACAAGACTCAAAAAGCCCGACGGTAGCTTTGAAATACCTGGCATAGGTCTCAACCGCCATGGAATCGCCGGCAGGTTTTTCACGGTTCTTTACCAGTTTATGCAGTTCATTCGCCTTCATCGCAAAATTGACGACATACCCTTTGAAAGCAGGATAATCCTGGTCGAAATTGACTTTGTTCAGCATCCCGATGAAGGAACCATGGCCATAGCGGATAGAGTCGAACCGCTCATTTTTTGCAACCTGGTAGATCAACCCAAGATAAAGTTTCATTGCATCCCGGTTGTTCACCATCTCATTCACACTGTTAAAACTGACCCAATAACCGGCTTCACCGGATGATGGATCGCGCATCGATTCGTTGATCAGTTGCAGGGTTTGAAAAGCGCCGCTCCAGTTGCGGTTGAAATAGTTGGCGTCATCTTTCTTTTTGAAGTAAGTATCCAGCGGAAACTGGTCGATGATCTCGCCGGGATGAAGACCGTATTTCAATGAACCGGTAAGGTAACAGGCCGAATTCAGGCTTACAGCCAATCCGAAATGCGACGTGAAAAAAGCTTCATGATTCGGGATGATCCCGGGAAGGGTTTCATCCAGCACCATGAGATCTTCCAGAAATGCATCGCGCAGGTTCTGGATGTACTTGTTGTAGTCGTATATTTCGTCGCCGATGGCATCCAGCAGTTCCCAGGTGTTTGGAAACAGTATCCTGATGTCGGCATATTTGGGATTGTTCAACGTCTCTTTAAATTTACTGAAAAAGGCTACGTTCAACTCCTCTTTGGTGCGCTTGACCAGGAATTTCGCAAGCCCGTCGGCAAGGTTGGTCACATCGAGTCCGCCCACTGAACTGCCGATGCTCTTTGCCAACCCTGAAACCAGGCTGTGAGGCGTTCCCCTGCGAAAATAGCCGGTGATGAATGGATTGTCGGCAAAGGCCGATGTGGGTGTTCCATCCGGATCGAAAACGTACTTTGACAGGACAGAATCGACCTGCGCTTTTTTATCCGATTCGAATTTACCCTGGGAAACCCATTTGCTGAGTTTCAGGGCATCGCTGCAGGCAAACTGGCCGAAGGCAGAGGAGATAGTAAGGAGGCAGACCAGGGCGATCAGGACGGTTTTTTTCATGGATTCTGTATTGTGATTGGCATTCAGTGGTTTAAGTCCCGGCGTTCAGAACATGGAAGAAAAAATTCGCATCGTTGGTATAGTCAATCTCATCCAAAGATAGTGAACACTTGTTCAGCATGGCCAGGATTTTGTTTTTTGGGAAACGTTCTGTTGGTTTCGTTCTGCCTGAAGATATCGCCAGAGCAATGATTCCCGAAATGAAGGCAGTGGTCATGCTGCACCCTCCAGCCCGCTCATAAAACAACGGCGACTTGAAGGTTGACAGGTAGTTGATGGTGGGGCCAACGACATCAAGCCGTTTGGAATAGACGGGATTCCTGGCAAAATAGCCTGCACTGACAGATGCCACCGAGATGATCTCAGGACAATCGGCCGGGAAAAAGAGTTTGCTGTTTCTCAGGTCGCCATTGTCGCCACCCGCCGCAACGATGATGATATTCTTCTCCCCGATCTCCTTGATTTTATTGCGCAACGCCTTGATTTTCATCCTGTCGCCGGGATCGGCTTCCTCTGCCGGACTAACCGCAAGGCTCAGGCTCATGTTGATGATGTCTGCTCCCTTTTCCACGGCATAATCGAGGGCGTCAATGATGGGTTGATAGTTTTCAAAGTCGTCACCGTCCTTGCTGTCGGGAAGCACTTTAACGCCAATCAGCCGGGCAGACGGCGCAACCCCGATAACCCCGTTGGACGTAGAGGCTCTGGCGCCAATAAGCCCGCAAACATGGGTTCCGTGGCCTTCATAATCAACAAGGTCTTTCACTGTTGTAAAGTCCTCATAGAAAGAGATGGCCTCTTTCAAATCTTCATGGCCGGCAAATACGCCTGTATCCAGGATGGCTACATTCACGCCATCTCCCCTGGAGGCGCGCCACTTCGCCGGGATTTGTGACAACCTGTCGTTCCAGTCAACAAGCTCCTTTAACTTTTCAAAGTAGCTGTTCAACGGCAAATGATCGTTGCCTGTCGAACCATGATGGATCTCTGCCACGCCGCCGCTCCAGTAGAAGTTCCCGGCTGTATCCTTCATCCAGGTGTCGATGCCGTCGTAGCTGTCGCCTTTGTAAAGCGAACCGTCGACAATCACTTCGGTGCCAGGGGCAAGATACTGGAAACAGGGCGCATTGAGGCTTGGCTTGCCCACCCTGACATTCAACGCTTTGGTGACTGTAACTTTCATTATCCTACCCTTTTAATTTTCGGCGATTGCGGATCCTGCTTTTGCTTCTCTTCCTGCGTAGAACTGGCGATGGAGTTCCTGACTTTCATGATTTTATTCAGCATATCAAACCAGAAGGGTGCGCCCAGCGAAAGGGCCATAGCAGTAATGACCCAGCCAAGCAGTGATTTCAGGAAGCATTTCCAGTCACAGGCAGAACACTCGTAATTATTCAATCCGATACCCAGGATGTTGTTGGCTTTGCCGATGTCGTTTTTCACAAGGGAGTCGGCCTGCTGGAGCAATTCGCTTCTTTTTGCTTCGAGGTCGGTATACTTTTTCAGCGCCAGGGAATCCATGAATTTAATTTTCTGGATGCTGTCGACAACTGCCGGGGGAATGTCCTTCTTTGTGACCTTAGCCTGAAGCGCTGCCAGTTGCGCTTTCTGATCCGAGATCTCCTGGTCGAGGTTCGGGTGGGCTTTGGTAAAGGCATCGGCCTGTTGAACCAGTTGTTCCCTGAGTTTCGGATCCTTCTCCAGTTTCCCGGCAATCTTGATCGTATCCACATTGAAGACAATGGCCAGGGTAAGGCCGATGAAAAACAGGATAAACTGGGTGTTCTTTTTATACCAGCCGGTGGCGCGGTCCATCGTTTCATCAAACCAGTTTTCAAGATGCTCCCTGAACCGCTCTACATCGCCTTGAGCATCGGCCCAGATGGATTTGAGATAACTCAGTGTTTCGGCGCTGATCTGTGCGCCTCCCCAAATGGTTGTCCCTTCATCCAGAGCCTTCTGGATCAATGGCCTGATATCGGTTCCGGGTTTGACATCTTCCCCCCGGAGAAGGTCAACCAGTACCTTTGAAAAAGTTTCCCGGGTGATATACCCTGGTTTGCTGCTGCGTTTATTTTCACCCAGGAACTTTATCAAAGGATGGTTGTAGAATGCATCTGCCGCGGATTTGGCTGATTCCTCATCCATGGGGTTTTTAAACAGGTGTATAACACCGTTCACCCTCGACGTTGGTTTGTTGTCGTCCTCGAGCATGCGGATGATGGCCCGTTCCAGGATTTTCGCCCTGAAACTGAAAACGGATGCCAGCATCTCATGAATAATAGTGGCCAGCAAACTGTATAGCAAGTAGATAAATATCAGTCCGATGACGATATCCAAAACGCCGGTGTTAAACATGGAATGCCTGTTAATGGTGCCTACTCTTTATCCCGGATTTTCGGCATCTCCGGATATTTACTTAAAACTCCTTCCCGGCGAGTTCTCCCGATTCGGGCAGGATGATCTGCCTCACATTTATAGGCTGGTTGATGTAGTTCGGGCGACGGGCAATATAGAGCTGGCTCTTGTCTTTGCGAACGATGCAAACCTTGTCGGACTGGTTTCCACCAAGAATATGGTAACATTTTGCATCCTCGCCAACATACAGCGCCACATGGCCGGCTTTTTTACCTTCGGGGGTTGTACGAACGAAAACCAGGACATCCCCCAGCATCGGCGTTTCGGTATGGGTGCCAAAAGTCCCCCAGTTCAACGCCCACAGCGGATCTTTAACCGCCTCCTTGCCGCTTCTTTTAACAATAACGGCCATAAACAGTCCGCACCACGGAATTTCATCAGACTTGTACACGGCAGCCACGTCGGCGCCGATCTCTTTTGCCCAGGCAATAATGACCGGGTTGTTTGCAGTGCCGGGTGTTTCGATCACATCGATCAGGTTGAGCGCTTCATTCAGCATTTTTGGACCTCCCTCTGCGGCAAGCCACTGGTACTCTTTCTTTAAAGGCATATGATTTGGTTTTATGATTGTTTTTACAAAGAACAGCCTGAATGCCAATATTCACAAGCTATCAGCTCACTATTGCAATTCAGACTAAATATTAGGACAAAGATAATCTGAAAAACAGGAAAGTCAATACCATGACAACATCCTGTCGAAATAAATTTTCACCTGTGGCCCGTATGAAGCTGTCACCCTGGCCTGGCAGGACCATTACCAGGTAATATTTTTGCTTCCTGATACGATTGTAATCTATCAAACAGGTTATTTGTATTTTTGCCTGGTATTCCCGGAGATAATGCATCTCCTTTCTCTCCAAAATTGTTTCACAGAGAGGCACTGAGATGGCATGGAGGCTCACTGAGAAAAAATTGAGATTGAACCCTTTGAAAAGAGACCATGAAACTTGACCGTTCTATTGCCCTTGACCTGTTGCATACCCATGTGAAAAACGAAAAGATGATCTTCCACTGCCTGGCATCTGAGGCCGTGATGCACGGAATTGCCAGGCGACTCGGGCGCGATGAAGAGGCATGGGGATTGGCCGGGTTGCTGCACGACCTCGATTTGGAAGTGACCAATGCGGAAGCCACCATACATGGAACAGTGACTGAGGTACTCCTGAAGGATTATGAGGTTGATCCCGACATTCTGGATGCCATCCGAATGCACAATGAGTGTTCCTCGGGAAAGGAGCGCAGCACCGAATTCCAGTTTGCGCTGGCGGCCGGGGAGACCATTACCGGGCTGATTTTTGCGACTACCTATGTCTACCCTGAAAAGAAGTTGGCGGTCGTCAAACCGAAATCGGTGGTTAAGCGAATGAAAGAGAAGATGTTCGCAGCATCGGTAAAGCGGGAAAACATCCTGGAGTGCGAAAAAATTGGAATCCCGATCGCGGAGTTTGCAGGACTGGCCATTGAGGCGATGTTGCCGATCGCAGGGGAGATCGGACTTTAAAAGTTCAATCCTGTTTACCAGTTCCTATCCAGCAACCAAACCAGCTCCGCCATCGCTGCCGCGCCCAGTTCCAGCTCCCGGACATTAACCTTGTCGAAGGTGTCATTCGCCGAATGGTGGTAGTCGAAGTACCGCTGTGAATCGGTCACCAGTGCAATCAGCAGGGCGCCCTGGGACTTGAGTTCGCGGATATCGACGCCGCTGCCGCCTTGTGCTAATGACCAGAGACCATAAGGCTCCATCAGCTTTTTCCACGCAAGGATCTTACTCATTTCTCTCTCGGTGCCATCTATCGAGAAACCATGAGGTGTTGTACCTCCGCGGTCAGCTTCAATGGCCGCGATGTGTTTTTCGTTGCCCGCATCTACCCTGCGTTTTGACTCTTCCGCATAGATTTTAGCCCCGGTTTGGCCATACTCCTCATCCATGAATGCCACCATGCGGATGGTCCGTTCAGGTTTGATATCCAGTGCCTTGAATAACCTCAGCACTTCGATGGACTGAACGATGCCCGCACCATCATCGTGGGCACCCTGGCCGATATCCCAGGAGTCGAGATGCCCGCCCACCATGATAACCTCCCCCGGATGTACGTTTCCGCGGATCTCCCCGATCACATTATAACTGGGGGAATCAGGAAATATGACACAGAATGACTGCAAAAACAGCTTCAGTCCGGGATCTTTGCCTAAAAGTTGTGAAAGACTGTCGGCATCGTTGGTACTAACACAAAATGCCGGAATGGCTTTGACCGAATCGGCATAGTGCATGTTTCCTGTATGCGGGAAGTTGTCGTGTACCGGTGTTGCCGACCGAACGATCACGGCAATGGCGCCATAACGGGCTGCCTGCAAGGCTCCCCGTGCTCGCTGGTCGACAGCGCCGCCATAAGAGCCGAAGGTATAGATGGGGGTGGGATCGGCCGCCCTGTTGAAGAAAACGATCTTTCCTTCGATCTTGTCGCGGCCCAGTATTTTCAGCTGATCAAAATTTTTCACTTCCACCACGGCGGCAGTAAGCCCACTCCCTGGTGTTGCCACAGAACCCCCGATTGCGCAGACATTCAGTTCGCGCTTAGTGCCTTTCCCGGAAATAACCTTGCAAACCTCCTTCTTGCCCCGGTCCCAGTGAGGAACCATCACCGGTTGAAGATAAACCGTGTCAAGTCCCATGCCTTCCAATACCTTTTTAGTCCATTGAACGGCCATTTCAGCCTGCGGCGATCCGCAAAGCCTTCCCCCGATCCTGTTGCAGAGATAATCAAGGTTATGATACGCCACCGGATTTGAGAGCGCTTCGGTATAAATTTTTCTGATCACCAGCGAGTCGCCATCCTGCGCAAAAACAGGAGCGTTTACGAACTGAACAGCACAAAAAGCAATAAAAAGGAACAATGTCCGCATATTTTTCAATTTAAACCGCCAAAAATACAACAATATCCCGTCCCCCCGCCCGTCCGCCCGTCCGCCTGTCCGCCCGTCCACTTGTCCACTTGCCCACTCGTCCCCTTTTTATGACAAAAGTTATCAACACCCCCCCCACCTTCCCCTTCCACCCCCGATTAAGCGAAAAAAAAACATGAAAAAGAGAACTTTTTTAACCTGCCTGGTAATTCTGACCAGATTTGCCGGGCAAAGCCAGGTTGCAGCCTGGGACTTTTACGGGCAATCTTTCCCGGTAACCTGCACGGCCACCACTTTCAACCCCCACCTCGAAACTTCAGGCGGGTTGAACAACATCACCCGTGGCACGGGAGCCCCGGCTTCCGGCGGGGTGAACTCCTTCCGTACCACGGGATTCCAGAACAACGGGATTTCGGTTGGTGCGACCGACTACTTCCAGATCACACTGAAAACCGTTCCCGGGTATAAGCTATCCCTTTCAACCCTGGATGCGAAATTCAACGGAACCTCCAGTTTCTTTGCCACTCCCGGTGTGACTTCCCAATTCGCCTACAGTCTCGACGGGGTTAACTTCACCCTCATCGGAAGCCCGGTACAGTCCACCTCGCTAACCATGGCACAGGTTAACCTTGCAGGAATTTCCGACCTGCAGAATGTTTACACCGAAACAACCGTGACGATCCGCTATTATGCAAGTGGTCAGACCACCACCGGCGGATGGGGATTCTATTCAGGTTCACCAGGCGTAAACGGATTTTCGGCAGGCGGTACAGTGTCGGATGCCTTGGTTACCACACCTTCGGTTCAGTCATCTGAAATCACCTTCTTCAACATCCAGCAAACACAGATGGGGGTATCATGGAACCCGGGGAACGGGGAAAAAAGGCTGGTAAAAATGAACACCGTCAACAGTTTTACCGATCCTATAAATGGCACGGATCCCGTTGCCAACACTGGTTATGCGGGAAGCGGGGAGCAGGTGGTTTATAATTATTCAGGGTCGTCAATTCCGTGCATCACAGGTCTTACGACCGGAACGACCTACTGGTTCAGGGTTTACGAATACAACGGCTCAGGTTCGCTGACCATGTTCAACACCGCGACATCAGTCAACAATCCACAAAGCCAGGCTACTTCTGCCCTGTTGCTGCCCCCTTCAGTTTCTGCACCAACGGTAGAGTCGGTTACCACAAATTCAGCAATGCTTGGCGGGCATATATCGTCAAGCGGCGGCAGCCCGGTGACGGAGCGGGGAACCATCTGGAAATCCTCATCACCCGTTACAATGAACGACCATCAACTTGCTGAAGGGGGAGCCGATACCGGCTATTTCAGTCACAGCCGAACGGCAATGCCGCCTGCCACACATATCCATTTTGCAGCCTATGGTGTAAATGCCGTGGGAACTGCCCTTTCGCCGGAGTCATCCTTTTACACGCTTGCCACCGAACCTCCATCGAATGTGACCGGATTTTCGGCCACAGCCACGGGAGCAACTTCCATTGAAATGGCCTGGAATCCTTTGGTGGCAGGCGCTGACGGGTATCTTATCGTGCAAAAACAAGGAGCGTTTCCTTCAACAGGAATTCCTGCTGATGCCATTCAATATTCTGCCGGGACCATCCTCGGTGACGGTATTGTTGCGGCAAACGTCACGGCCGGCAACACCGGAATTCAAACCATAACCGGGTTGTCGCCGGGAACTGCCTATTCATTCACTATTTTTCCTTACGCCTGGGATGGCATCAACCAACAGACATCCAACTATTTCACAGGTTTACCTGTGCCATTGGCCTCAGCGACGACGGCAATTCCTGCCGCTATGACCTACCACTGGACGGGCGCAGCAGGCAATGACTGGAATGTGCCTGCAAACTGGAGTCCCCTTCGAAGTGTTCCCTCTTTGAATGACATCCTGGTATTTGATGCAGGGGGTGCCTGGACGATTATCAACGTACCATCACAAACAATAGGGCAGCTGAATATTTTAACGAATACCGCCATCAGTTTACAGGGAGCAGGAACGCTGGCCATTGCCGGGGATTCCGGAGATGATCTGAACGTATCGTCCGGCTGCCAGTTGAACATTTCCGGTTCAGGAGCAATCACTGTTTCACTTGCCTCCGGAACCACAGGTATCCTCAGCGGGGCGATGACGCTTACGGGTGGCGGGCACAGGCTGCTTGCAGCATCTGCCAATGCGATCATTTTTGCACCCGGCAGTGTGTTTAAAGCCGGCGCTGGCTTTACCGGGAATCCATTTGGAACTGTTAACCTGAACTCGGTGGTGTTCAGTTCAGGGTCGGCGTATGTGTGCCAGGCAGGCGGAAATCCTTTCGGTGCGGCAGCGCCGGCATCCGTAGTGACTTTTCAACCAGGGAGCCTTTACAGGATGGATGCTTATGTGGTGCCATCCTTCGGAGGGCGTACGTATGGTAATGTGGAGATGAACTATCCCGGCACCATTACGGCCACAGGGTCTTCTGCGGTAATCATTGACAATTTTACCGCATCACAGGGGACTTTCTATTTCAATGTCACCGGTTCGCCCGGCCACTCCATCCGGGGAAATATCGCTGTGGCAAATGTTGCCACGCTGATCTTTGCTCCGTCGTCGCCGGGCACCGTGACATTGAACGGAACCGAACCGCAAAGCATCTCAGGTTTTGGTTCGGTCATGGCAGGACCCTTATCGACGGTTGTTATAAGCAATGGGCCGGGTGTGACCCTGCTTATGAATGCCCGGCTTACGAATGTGACCATTACCGCAGGCAGTTTATTTACCATCGCGCCGAATGCAGAACTTACCGTAACCGGCAACCTGGTCAACGGTGCGCCTGCATCCGGTTTCATCCTTGAACCGGACGCTTCATTGATCCATAACAGTACAGGTGTAGCAGCAACCGTCAAACGAAGTTTTGCGGCTGCAACATGGTCCGACTGGCAGGATGGATGGCATTTTCTCTCCTCGCCGGTAGCGGGTCAGGCAATCAATGAAGCAGGTGGCTTCATCACATCAGGAACCGGCAATGGGTTTGACCTGCTGGCCTGGTCGGAACCTGACCGGATGTGGGCCAATTATAAAAATACAACGGTTCCTCCACTCTTTTCAGTTCTTAACGGCAGTGGGAATTTTGAACCCGGAAGAGGATACCTGGCAGCCTATCAGCAAACCGGCGATAAAACGTTTACCGGCAACCTCAATGTTGAAGATGTAATGGTGGAGAACCTTGGATGTACCGGTGAACCAGGACCGGGCAGGGGCTGGCATCTGCTTGGGAATCCTTATCCATGTGCGCTGAGCTGGTATACCGGCTGGCCGGTAAACAATATCGGAGGAATAGCCCAAACCTGGAATGAGGAAGGAATGAGCTATACTCCCAGGAATCCCGGAGAACCCATTCCGGCTTGCAATGGATTCATGGTTGAAGTCATGGGTGATCAGGGCAGTTCGGGCTCTCTGACCATCCCTGCCCTGAACCGGATCCATGATACGCTGGGCTGGTACAAAGAAGCGGATTTGATGGTCATTAAACTGCTGGTCCGGAACCTTGACCACCCTTGCTTCCAGGAGAGCCAGATCCGGTTCAATCCATTATCTACCAAAGGATTCGACCCAGAACTGGACGGCAGGTTTCTTCCAGGATATGCACCTTTTTTCTATTCCCTGTGCGGTGAAGAAAAGCTTGCCGTGAATTCACTCCCTTCCCTTGAAAAAAACATGGCAATACCCATCTTGTTTGAAAAAAACGAGGGAGACCATTTTCAGCTGGAAGCCAGCCTCACAGGCGATTTTACCTCCATGGTCATGCTGATCGATAAAAAGAGCGGCACAACGCAAAACCTGGACCTGAATCCCGTATACCGGTTTACCGCTGAACCCGGAGATTCCCCGGAAAGGTTTGCCATTACCTTCAACTCCTTAGGAGCAGGAGAATCTCCCGGGAAGAAAACAACCATCAGCATCAGTGGGAATACCTTACGGATCAACCACCAGGGAACAACCCGGCTGGAGGCATTCGGAATTACCGGGAAGCCGGTCCTGGTGCGCGAATTGCATGGCCAGGGACCGGACAAGGTCAGCCTGGATGTCCCTGCAGGCTGCTACCTTGTGCGGACCATTACGGGAAATACAATTGAAGTTTCACGGGTTTTTATCAAACCCTCAACCAACTAACCCCAAGAACATGAAAACATTACTGAAGACCCTGCTGCTGATCCTTTTGTCAATCGTGATCTGCACCCCTCATTTGCCGGCCGATCCTCCTTCAGACCCACCACCACTTCCCGGTGAAGGACATGGAACAGGGAACAACCAACCGCCTGCTGCAGCACCCATTGACGATGGTTTGGCCATCCTCCTGGTCCTGGGCGCAGCTTTTGCCGGCACTAAATTGTATCATGGTAAACCGGGATATAAAACGGGTAGATGATTTCCGGGGGAACCTGTCGACACAGCCCTAAGAACGGATTTGGTGTGAATTGATTATCTTTGCATTGTTGTAAAGACATTAACACCAATACACCCTGTTTTGCTGAACGCTGGCCAACATCCCGGAATCCGTTTTCGATCCGCATTTTTACTTTCGGTATTCTCGCTTGTATGGACTGTCGTTTATGGCGGGATTCCTTCCGGTTACTACAACGGAGCTGCCGGTAAAAGCGGCGAGGCGTTGCAGATCGCCCTCTACAACATCATCAAGGGCCATACGGTACTCAGTTACACCCCTGGTGTCTGGAACGCATTTTATTCGACAGACCCAAAGCCAAATGGAAAAGTCTGGGATATGTATTCGGATGTTCCCGGAGGTACTCCTCCCTACGAGTACAGTTTCGGAAGCAACCAGTGCGGTGTGGGTGGCGGAGGTGTGGAAGGAGACTGTTACAGCCGCGAGCACTCCTTTCCAAAGAGTTGGTTTAACGATCTTTCCCCCATGGTGACCGACCTCTTTCATATATTTCCCACCGACCAGTATGTCAACAACATGCACAGCAATTACCCCTTTGCCGAGGTGGGTACAGCCACGAAAGTTTCGCTGAATGGCAGTAAAAAGGGAAGTTGTGCCACCCCCGGATATTCAGGGATCGTATTCGAACCGATTGATGCTTACAAGGGTGACTTTGCCAGGGCTTACTTTTACATGGCCACCCGTTATGAAAACATCATTGCCACATGGTATGCAAATGACCCTTATGCCGATGCTGTCCTTGACGGGACCTCTTATCCTGCTTTTGAAACATGGTACCTGAATTTACTGCTGACCTGGAATGCCCTGGATCCTGTTTCACCGAAGGAGATCGCACGTAACGACTCTATCTACCAGATTCAGGAGAACAGGAATCCCTACATTGACCATCCCGAATATGTTGAAGCTGTGTGGCTGCCAGGCGGACCTAAACCGGAACCAACCAATCATGTCACCGGCTTTACCGCAACAACCGGAATTCCTGCATACAGCGCAATACAGCTAACCTGGACGGATGCCACCGGTACGGTAATTCCCGACGGATACCTTATCTTGGGCAGCAGCGTGGGTTACGCATCCATAGTGGCGCCGGTTGATGGTATTTCAATTCCTGACGGAGGGTTAATTAAAAATGTTGGTTCCGGGTTTCAATCGTGCACCCTCTCCGGTTTATTATCCAATACCACCTACTATTTCAAGATTTTCCCATACTCGAATGCCGGCAGCACCATCGACTATAAAACCGGCGAACCCGTTCCAACGGCAAGCAGTGCCACAACTTCCGGAGTAAGTGTTCTTCAGCCCGGCGACATCGCCCTTATCGAATATGGTTCCATCAATCCCGATAAACTCTCTTTCGTCACACTCCGTCAGCTGGATGCCGGCACTGTCATAAACTTTACCGACAACGGGTTTACCAACCCCACAACTGTCAGGACAGGTGAAGGGTTCCTTGTTTACACCTCCCTGACGGTAATCCCGCCAGGCACCGTCATTTCGTGGTACAACGGGATGAACATCACCGGGACCGGATGGAGTTCAAACAATCCAAGCAACTTTGCATTTAATGAATCGGGAGATCAGCTTTTTGCCTACCAGGGAACCTGGGGAACAAACCAGGTGCTGATCAGTGGATTAAATGCAGGCAACTCCGGGTGGATCACCACGGGAACAGCTTTGGCAACAAGTTCCTATTTTCCTACAGGCCTTGCCAATGAGGTCAATTCGCTCTATTACACTGAAAAATGCGGCAACTACAATTTGATTACCAGTGGAACGATCAATGCCCTTGGCAGTTTGATGGCTAACCCGCTGAACTGGACAAAAAGTGCCACCACCCTCACCACTCCTTCCTGGAGTTTCGGTATCAGCAACAGCACCGACATCAATCAGGATGCAACGCTATTCAACGTAACCATTGGTAGTGGTGAGGTGCTTACCATTCAGCCGGCTATCTCCCTGACCGTTACAGGTAACATCTCCATCAACTGAAACGAATAATCCGGTTGCTCCTGCGACTGTCTAATTCAGATCGCCTACATTGCGCCCGTTTAACTCGCTGATCTCCGTTCTGCATTGAACCAGCTGTTCTTCAAGGCTTTTCTGATAAACTGCCAGCTTGATGCTGCCCAACGCCTGCTGAATGTCAAAGGGTTTGATCAGGAAAGCCTGTGGCTTGGTGTCAAAGGATCTTTCGAATACCTCCATATGGCTCATGCCGGTGAGGAAGACCAAGGCAAAATTGTATTCGGCGGTAAGTATCTTAGCGGCTTCGATGCCGTTCATCTGCCCGGCCAGTGAAATATCCATGAGTACTACGTCGGGAAGATCTTCCTTGCGGTTGATCTCTTTAAATGCCTTCAGTCCCTCTTCTGCTTTACGAAAGATCGCAATCACTTCGCAGTTATATTGCTGTATTTGCCTTTTCAAATCATTGGCCAATAGAAATTCATCTTCGAAAATTGCAATTTTTAACGGTTTCATAAAACTATAATCTTAAGCGAATATACGACAAAATCCTTAAAAATAACCTATCAAATCGAAAAATCTTGTTTTTTGGATACAGGGGGATTTGCTGAAGGGGCGCCTACGATCTCTTTCAACTGTGCAATGGTCAGCCCTTCCGGCTCCAACCCGGTGGATTTGCAGAGAAAATAGATCTTCGCCGATTTCGCCAGGATGTCAAGATGGTCAAATGCCTCCGGCAAGGTTTTGGCAATGGACATGCACCCATGTTTTTCCCATAATACCACTTTATGCTTTTCGAACCCTTTCAGAGTCGCCATGGCAATATTTTCGGTACCGGCCAGTGTATAGGGGATAAAACCAACCCCATCCGGCAGAAAGAGGAGGGTTTCAGGGTGCATTCGCCAAATCAGTGAATTTACCGCCTCCTCCGAGGTAAATGGTGCCAGCTGGGTAAGCGCGATCAACTCAGTTACATGGGCATGCAGCACCACCGTTTCACCTGACCCGTTTTGAAGCAACTGCTGTTGAATGGCCAGGTGGGCTGCCAGTTCGGAGGTTGGCTGGATGGGTACCTTTTCTGTACCCTGGCCAACGATATGACAGGATGAAGCTGAATCCCCAACGTAGACAAAACAGCAATTTTCAGCCGGATTTTTAGCCATATCCCGCATCCTTGTACCGGTTCCGCTGATTAAAAACAAGGTCCGGCCAAGCGAAGGATAACTTTTCATCAAGGGAATAGCCGGATAAGCAGAAAGCCGTTCAAGTTCTCTTCCAGGGAACAGGCCGGTAATATTGACAGAGAAATTCCCTGCGTTTCGTTCCGCCCATCCACGCTCCCACAGGATTTGGGCAATACCCGAAACTTTGCCAAACAGGGCTTTAACCTCCGTATTTTCGAAGATATGATTGCCCTGATTCAGCAGGTTATTGGCATTTCCCATCATGATCGTTTGTTTTTGAAAAAGTTGCGGAGCAACTGGCTGCACTCTTCGGCCAGCACCCCATGGGCAACCTGTGTTTTCGGGTGGAGCAAGGGGTGTCCTGCCAGCAGATAGCCTCTTTTTTCATCGGAAGCTCCATAAATGATCCCCCCGAGCTGTGTCCAGAAGGCAGCACCTGCACACATCACGCAAGGTTCAAGCGTTACAAACAATGTACACTCGTCAAGGTATTTCCCGCCAAGATATCCGGCTGCCGCAGTAAAAGCCTGCATTTCGGCATGGGCGGTGGCATCGTTGAGGGTTTCGGTAAGGTTGTGAGCCCTTGCAATGATCGTCCGGTTGCAAACCACCACTGCTCCTACCGGTACCTCGTCGCGCTCCAATGCCTTCCGGGCCTCCTTCAAAGCTTCATTCATATAGAATTCGGGAGAGAAGATCGGGTAGGAAGTCATGGAAGTATTAAGTGTTAAGGGTTAAGGGTTTAGTGATTAAGGGTTTAGGGGGTTGGGAGCTTTTCTTGTTTGCCGGGCTTGTCTCCGTCCGGCCGCTTGTGACGGTTCAGATAGAGGAACCCGGCGCTCAGGATGGAGAGAACAACGAGTCCGGGAATAAGAATGCGAAATAAAAAATTCCTGATGTTTTCTTTCATGGAGATCTCCCGGGAAAATTAATATCAGCTGAAACTGATGCACAAAGTTATCACAAAAAGGCTTTTCACGGTGCAATTATTCTTATCCCGGTAATCCTGTTGCAGTGATCACTTATCGGAACCACCGCAACGTTTCGCCGGAACGATGAATTCAGGAACCCATGAAGATCCATGTCCTCAATGCCTTCAACCGTGAGTTCGGGAATTTTGGAGATTTCCCTCAGAGCAGCTTCCCTGAAAGATTTTCTGAGTGCTTCATCCTTGTTCGTAGTGGCAATGTAATAAAGCAGATTCCTGAACTCCCTGATCACTTCGTTGTGGCGCTTGTTGATCATTTCAACTACCGAATCAGGCGGACATTCTGAACCACCCCCCCGGTCCTTCCCGGCGGCCTCTTTCGAAACCGGTACCCGGTTTGGGGCAGTTCTTTCAATCATCAATTGATCTGTTGCTCCCGCCTGAATTCCAGGAGGAATCAACAGGATGATGACGGTAGCATTTTTCAACTTCTCCTGGCTCCTTTTACGCAGATCCTCCACAATCCGGCAGTTTAGTTTTGATAGATCGTGGTGGACCTCCCTGGTAATCCCATGAGCTGCAAAAACTGTTCGTGTCGGGTCGAAACTAGCCAGGTAAATCATGGCAGTGGTATCGGTTTTTCTAAGGAAGTCCCTGACAACATTGTCCTGATCACCGATATCCAAAGGTGAATCTGCCAGAAGTTGCGGCCAGGGTCGGTTTTCAAGTGAATTGGTCGAGGTAAACAACAGTTGTCTGCGCTCAGCCTGCTTTGCCTCTGGTGAATTCACGCTAAAAAAATCCATCATCACCCCGGAAGAGGATCTAAACTCCTTCGAAAAAGGAACAGCAAGGTCAACTCTTTCCAGGAAAACCCGGTTCTGGATAAATATTGTATCATGGCACTCATGCGGATAGAGTAATTCAAGGAGCGCCCTGAATCGGCCGTCAATTTTTGTCTTTTGGAATTGAATTTCCTGAAACAGGACCAGCCTGGTTTCAGCGATTTGTGCAACCTTGTCGTGCCTGCAGGAGGTAAGCCATAAAATTCCCATGATGATGCATAATAACCTCAGGTTGGATTTCTTCATAGGCAGGTTCTTTGACAGACTGAACTAGGAGTCCCTTTCATATACCAGGTCACCCGGGGTGTGCTTCAGTATCTTTCTGACGGAGATACAGGTTCTGACCACGGCAACCGTTAATAACACGAAAATGAACAGGGCAAACCAGGCCGTTAACAAGGAAAAATAGTCCTGCTCCGGGTCAAGAACCAGCAGTTTGCCGAGGAAGAATTTCTCAATCAGCTCCCCTGCGGCAAATGCAAAAAGGAAGGCCGGGATCATGGCGGAAAGGAGGATATAAACAGCAACCATGATATAAAGCAGGATCAACGTGTTGTTGCCGGCCCCAAATGCCAGAAAGCTGCCAAGATTCTTCCGGATTTTAAACAGGTGGTTCCGGATGATGGACGAGATGTAAATCGACACCGAAACAATGGAAAGCATCATCAGGAGAAGGATCGCACCAATGGCAATGTTCCCTGTAAAAAGATAGTTTTCCCGGGTAGTGAGCACCTCCAGGTTCAATTGCAGGGCAAGGTTTTTCTTTATATACCCTGCAAACTCACTGATTTTGCCCAGGTCGCTGAATTCAATGGCCAGGTAGTCATGAAAAAAGGAGGTGTTGTCACAAACACTATCTTCCGACAGTTCAAAATACTGCCCGAAGTGGTGATTTTGCAGTGATTTCAGGTTTGAAACCCGCTCATTTCGCAGTGATACCGGCATGGCTTTTCCCTGGGCCCCGATCTCCATTTTCCAGTTGAGGACCGCGATGTTGCCCGTTTTCAGCACGGTGGTTTGAATTGTTGAGGGATCCCCGATCTCCAGTGCACTGCTAATTTCCTTCAGCACTTGCAGAACTCCGGCAGTATCCATGTTTTCAATAAATAACCTGTAATACCCATTATCGCGGTCATAAAATCCGGAATTCATGGATTTGCAGTAAAAGAGGTTGGTATAAACGATGTCCGACAGATCGGGCAGCTGGTTGACCACCGCCAGCACAGGAACCGGGACCAGGTCTCCTTCCGGGGTTTTAATTTGTATAAATGACAATGTTCGCTTATCGAGTCCGATCTCTTCCACCAATTTCCGGGAAATGATCACCCCGTTGGGCTCGTAATCGAAAATATCGGTGACCGAATCGGGAAAATAGTTCGCGCAAACACCTGTTTTCATAAGGTCCTCCACAATACCGCAGTGAGGGTCGATGGTCCTGGCTTCATATTGGTATACCCTATTCCCGCGTGAAACGCTGGCAATGGAAACCATCCCCTTGTTGTAAAAATAGGCTCCCCTGATGTGAAACCGCTCCCTGAATTCCCTGGTTTCAATCTTTTCTACCAGCGACCGCAGGGAGTCCCCGGTACCGGCATGATAATTCAGGTTAATCCAGTTGGAGTAAGGATCGGATGAAAGTTTTTGCTGGTAATCCAGTGTGCTTTGGGCAAATCCAAAGGCCAGGAAAGTAATGAAGAAAATGAAGAGCAGGTACAAAACGGTGCTGTAGCACTTGCCTTTCAGCGCCTTATACTCGTTGTTCAGCAGAACTGAGCGGAATGAGTGTTTGTCTCGCATATCGTTTCTCAGGGTAGCAGGTCAATCGGAACCCAATAATAGCAGATCCCTTTTCTCCGGGATGCCTGGTTTGCATTGGCAGCATCTTCATCAAGACTGAATCTGAGCCGCCCGTTTGCAAGTATTTCCCGGATATTATTGTTGCATGAAATCAGTTTTAACCTGTAGTTGTCGTAATATTTCTGAATTTCCTGGTCATTGGCGAGAATCTGTTCAAGCGTGTAGCGTTTGACCGGATCGGCGAGGGCATAGCCATATGCCTCTCCCACAATCCTGTTCATGATGGCCTGGGGAGTCATCGACAAAAGGTCGGCGGGTACCAGGTTATCGCCCACAAAACGGTTAAACAACGCGATCCACAGGTCAAACACCGATTTTGAAAAGCTGCTGTTATTGGACTGCACCACCATTTTGTCCAGCAATGAGCCCAGCGCCTGGAGTTCCGGTTTTGTCATGAGAACATTGGCCTTCCAGGTATCTCCAGGGTTCTCACTGCCAGGCTGGTCGTCCCTGATGGCTGCATAGCCCTCCTCCAGGGCCCTTATATAAGGCACTGTCCCTTCAATTCCCGGGATGTCGCGCAAGGCCCGCTGAAAAGGATCCTCGTGCTGTTTCGCGGTGTTCGCCGGTTGCTGGTCATCCATGCATATCTTCTCAATGGCGCTGTTGATGGCATTGACAATCCGTGGATATCCGGCCTGCAGGAACGTTTGCATCTCAGCTGCAGCAAGCCGGCCAGAATCACTCTGTGCAATGATTGAGAGGATCGCTGCATTTTCAAGTTCATCCCCGATATTGGTCTGTTTAAATGCTATTTTCCCGGAGCTGATGCCTAGCTTGACGGCATACTCCCTGCCTGCTGCCACCGATATCTCCCGGATTTGCCTGACCAGGTTGTTGTCGTTCCTGTAGTCAAAGGTAAGCAGATAACAATTTTTCTCCACAATCTGATGCCGGATGTCGTTGCGCAACAACGCTAGACCTGCATCCTGAACCAACAGATCATGGTTGTTTACCATCACCAGGATATTGGTTTGACAAGGTTCAAAATTCTCATTGTCAAGAACAAATTTCAGGGTACTTAACACATTATCATTTCTGACTTCAACGGTTTGGCCGGTAGCGTAGTTACGTATAAAATCGCGTACATACTGGTAGTTGTTTCCACCGGAGCCGGGAACTTTTTCATCGAGGGAGACCCTGTATTTTCCGAGTTGCTGCCTTGGGAAAAAGCAGGCACCGAATCTCTTCTGAAAACTGCCGAACTCCTGCTGAATCTGGGCGATGAGATAGCTCAGCCTGTTCCTGTCGATGGTATTGTCGAGGATGAAGTAGACCGATATTTGCGATTTATTGGTCTTCAGCGCATTGCAAAGTAACATCCTGCTTTTGTGATCATCTTCAAACCGGCCGGCAACTCCGGTGACAAACATGTTGTCGGGCAGGTTTGCCATTCGTATCAGCGGAAACCTGAATTTATTCCCGGGCAGAGGCCTCCCCGTTAAAAGTCTGCTCTCTTTTATCCTTATTGCATTGCCATCAAACGAACACAGTCTTTTTAGCAGACTGGCGCTGAAGTTTTTCTCAAAAAGGTCGATGGGTTCCTTCAACGACTGCTGATCGGTTGTGTAACGCGGATTACGAAAAAAATAGTAATCCGGCTCCACCCAGATGGATTTTTGGGTTGTATCCCCCTGGAGAAATCGGGTCAGGTCGCTTTCAAATTCAAAAACCCTTGCCTCCTTTTTCGGATTACATCGCCTGTAAGCAACGGACGTCTCTTCATAATTGGGTTCAAAGCAAATCCTGTTGCTGTAGTCGAATACCCTCTCCCGGTCAACCCAGCCAATGATCTGTTCGGAAAAGGGAAGATCAGGACTGAACCGATAATCCTTTCCCAGCAGATACCGGTTGTTTTCGATCTTATAAATAAAGTAGATCATGTACAGGGGAACGAAATCAACAGGGGTTTGGCCTGTAGATGAAGCATAGAATGGCACCTCCGACTCGCTTAACTCACCCCGTTTTATCCGCTCAATGGTTTTGTGATGGTTCAGAATCACACATTTACGGTGTATCAGGGAGTTCTCCGTGAAATCGGCGCCAAGGGAGACCAGCAGCTCCGATTTGCTTTTCCAGCCCATATCTTTTGCCGCAATCAGTTTCCGGCCATTATACCCCGCTGCCCTGTAAATATGCAATGCTGTCTCCCGCTCTGCTACAACAAAATACTTACTGCCGAAATGGTCATCGCCATGGTCCCTGTCGGAATAAACAACCCAGGGCAGGTTCAACTGGGGGCCTTGCTTATTGAGAAGGCAGTTGATGGAGACTCTTTTTTCAGCCCTGGTCAATATTTCAGGCATTCTTAAAGCTGTCTGGCCGGTGATAATTCCGGGAAAAAGGGAGATCAGAATGACGGCCAATCCGATAGCCTTTTTAACATCCATGGGGTCAGTTTTGAAACAGATAGCTCACCAGCAGCCTGATTCCAAAGGAGTACTCAAACGCAGGCATTTTAACAGATTCCACGATGGAGTGGAAGCCCCCGATGCTGCCCAGCTGATAGTTTCCAGGCTGGTTCCGCATCGTAAAGGGATTCATTCCAAAACCGATATTGGGTTCTATCCCAAAACAAAAATAGTTGATCCTGGTTTCAAATCCCGCAGCAAGCTGAAGCGACAGGATAACCTTATTCATCATGTGCTTCCCCGGAAACTGAAACCGTTTATTGCGGTAATACCCGTATTGCATGTCGTCAAGTTCATGATCCTGGTCAAGGTAGGTCTGTTCATGGGTGTTGAGCATGGTAACGAACCCGCCGCCCGTCCTGCTCAGGTGGTAATCAGCCTCTGTTGAGGATGTAACCAAGCCTAACGCAGTGCCGCCCTTTATATAAATCCCCTTTTTGATGTACATTTTAAGGGAGAGCGGGATTTCCAGCCTGACTACTTCCATTTTTTCTTTAACCTCCGGGGAGCGTTCAAAGGTGGTGCAGGTAAACGGAATTCCCGTTTGCTGATCCAGGGTATCGGAATAACTCCGGGTATAGTCCTTCATTGAGGAGGAGAGGGAGGTCCTGGAATAGAAAAATCCTGTTGAAAAGAGTAACTCTTCTTTGGCCCTCCTGTCGAACCTCATTTCAACCATGACTCCGCGCTGATAAAGAATGTTATGCGAAATGGTCACTCCGCTGAAATGCTCATTGATTCCGATCTGGATTACCGGATGATGGGTAACCGCATGATAAGGGGTTGAAAAGAGTGTGAAATTTCCTCCCACCGAAATGCTCCTGACCAGTGAGCACCGGTTATCCCGAACAATATTTATTATCAAAGGCTGGTCCCGGCTGAGGTCTACATCAACCTTCAGATTGATCTTATTCTGATAAACTGGTTTTTCATCCGAATCCATGATCATATTGGTCTTTCTCAGGTATACAGAGGCAAAACGCGCGTCTGGCCAAACCCTGATCTTCATCCCGGTATAGTTTAGCAATGGCTGTTTTTGGCCATAGGTCACTTTAACCTTTGCAATATATTCTTTCACCGAAAACGGCGGAAACTGGTTGTCTGCCGCCGTTTTGTAAAGATCCCAGTAGAGAAAGGCATCTTTTTCAAACAGTGAGATGAAGTGACTGATGATCTCCGGGGAGATCTCTCGGGAATACCCGGGACCAAGTGATGAGACCAGCATATAATCCCCGATCAGTTCATCAACTTTTTTGTAATCTGTGCTTGAATTCTGAGCATGGCAAAAAGGACTGTTCAGCAGGAAGAAAAACAACACTGGGATATGTTTCTTCATGGAAAGTCGCTTTAGTTGCTACTGAATCTTCCCGGAATTTTAATGCTAATATAAAAAAACTTTCCCTGAACTTTTTATTCGTGAAGTTTTTTCCCGTTCAACAGCATTTCAAGGAGCATCTTCATTCGTTTTTCCCTGGTGGCAGGGTTTTTGGCTGTCTGTAATCGCCACGCAATGGCATACTTGTTCGCTTTGTTCAGCGACTCAAAGAATGCAAAAGCCTCTGCATCTTTTTTCAACGCCTTGAGAAAATCATCCGGGGCCGACATTTTCCCGGGTGAATCATACGCCTTTTCCAACCTGCCATCAGCTTTTGCAGATTCAAAGGCTTTGATTCCGGCCG
Organism: Bacteroidales bacterium; assembly: GCA_049317265.1. Taxonomy (GTDB): domain Bacteria; phylum Bacteroidota; class Bacteroidia; order Bacteroidales; family FEN-979; genus CAIVAT01. The sequence goes on along the minus strand of JBMOIP010000025.1, from coordinate 34,295 downwards.
GCTTCATTTTACCCTCCTTTTCCAGGCGCAACACGTGTTCAATATTCTGTTTGGACCACAAACTCTGTGGCCTTCTGGGGGTGAATTTCCGGAGGTACGATTGCTCATCACAGCGTTGTAACTGCCCGTCGATCCATCCATAACACAAGGCAACATCCAGTGCTTCAGCGTAAACAACAGTAGGGATTCCTGACCCTTTTTTAAAGAATCTGAGCCACACCCCCGCGGAACTGTCATGATTTTTCGAGAGCCAGGTTTCCCACGCTGAGGGGGTGCCGAAAGAGATGATCGGTTGCTCTTTTTTTTCTACCATAATCCGTTAATTAACTCATTCACACCGAAATGCAATAAAATGCCACAAAGACACAAAGTTACGCAAATTGCATTATTTCAGGTGCATGGTCTTTGTGAAACTTTGCGACTTCGTGACTTTGTGGCATTAAATAATTGGAAGGAAACCCAGGATTATCACTCCGCTGGCCGGATCTCTTTTGCAATATCCGGTAAGAGTTTCTGGAAATCATCCAGGTCGTAGGCGTCCCTGAGATAAAACGAGCCTATGCGGGTGCGGCAGAGGGCGGTAAGGTGAGCTCCGCTGCCCAGCAATTCGCCGAAATCACGGGCAAGCGACCGGATGTAGGTTCCCTTGCTGCAAACCACACGGAAGTCGACGCTCGGAAGGCCGATACGGGTAATTTCAAACGCTGAAATGGTGACCTGCCTTGCTTTGATCTCCACGTTTATATCCTTACGGGCCGATTCATAGGCACGCTTTCCATCCACTTTAATGGCCGAAAACTGGGGCGGAACCTGGTCAAAGGTGGTGGTAAAGTGCTTTGCTGCCTCGTGGATCTTCTCCCACAACTCCTTGGTTTCACACCACGACACCGAAGTGATCGGATACTCATGGTCAACAGGCGTCTCCAGGTCGAATGAAGGGGTGGTGGCCCCAAGTCTGAAGGTTCCTGTGTACTCTTTTTCCAGTCCCTGGAACTCATCGATGCGGCGGGTGAACTTCCCGGTACACAGAATCAGCAGCCCTGTCGCCAGCGGATCGAGCGTGCCGGCATGGCCGATCTTGATCTTGCGGATCCCCATGCGCTGCCGGATGACACTGCGCATCTTGCCAACAACGTCAAAGGAGGTCCAGGTGTAGGGCTTATTGATCAGGAGCACCTCTCCCTGCTCAAACTGGAATTCCATCAGAGAATGGTTAGACTTTTCCCTGCAAGCAACAGGATGATCAGGACAAGGCCAACCGCGATGCGGTAATAGCCGAACCACTTAAACCCGTAGCGGGTAAGGATGGCGATGAAGGATTTGATGGCGATGATCGCCACAATAAAGGAGACCACATTTCCGATCAGCAGGAGGTTGATGTTGTCGGTTGTGATCACATGATAATTCTTAACCAGTTTCAGCGCCGATGCGGCAAACATGGTTGGTACTGCTAAAAAGAACGAGAATTCGGCTGCGCTTTTACGACTGAGTTTCTGGCTCATTCCCCCCACGATGGTGGCAGCAGACCGGCTCACCCCGGGGATGACGGAGATGATCTGGAAAAACCCGATGGTCAGGGCTTTTTTATAGGTCATTTGTGTGTTTTCATTCTCAGGGCGATCGAACCATTTGTCGACAAATAACAGCAGGATTCCCCCAAGCAGCAAAGCCACCGCCACCACCATCACACTTTCAAGCATCGTGTCGATCTGTTTGTCAAGGACATAAGCGATAATAAGTGGCAGGCAGGCTACGAAAAGCCGGAGATAGAAATCCCAGGTCTGGAAAAAGCGTTTCCAGTAGAGGGCGATCACGGAGAGGATGGCCCCGAACTGAATATTGACGGTAAATGCTTTGACGAAATCAGTACTCTCCACACCAAGCAGGTGCTGGGTAATAATCATATGCCCCGTTGAGGAGATGGGAAGGAATTCGGTGATTCCTTCAACGATGGCAATGATGATGGCCTGTATGACCGTCATTAATCCTTAGGTCTTTTCATGATGGCAAAGATCTCGATCACATATCCCGTGAGGATAAGGATGGGAGCCAGCGTGATGCGCCTGAAACTGAATATCTCGGGGTTAAACTTGCTGGGATCCGTTGAACCGCCGCCAACCATCAGCAGGAAACCTATCACGATGAATGCGAGTCCCACCAGCATGAGCCGGTAGTTCTCCTTGCCGAAGGCAAATTCGCCCACGTTAGGTGTCTTTAATGTCTGATCTTCACTGCGGACCGATTTTCCTGTTGCCGGACTTTTTGTTTGTGTCGGTTTCTTATCCATGATCTAAATGAAATTGGAGAGCAAAATTACAGAATTTTTCAGAATATCAGGAATATAATAAATCCGTATGGATGCGGAGGTATTTACGAACCGCCAGCCAGGTCGAAAACCAGGAGATAATGGCGCCCAGGAGAAAGATGAAGACCACCAGCACAACCAGCAGGGGTGGATCCTGCAGCCCGGCAAGTTCGGGAATCTCTTCAATGGCAAAATAGGTAAGTAACATCAGCAGCAGCAAGGCGATAAAAGCGCTGATGAACCCGTGCAGGATGCTGCGCCATAGCATGGGGCGCCGGATAAATCCTTCGGTGGCACCCACCAGTTGCATGGTACGGATGATGAACCGCCTGGAGTAAACCGCCAGGCGGATGGTGTTGTTGATAAGGACAATGGCGATGAAAAGCAGGATGCCTGTAAAACCCAGCAAGACAAGGCTGATCTTTTCGATGTTGCTGTTGATCTCATCCACCAGCGACTTCTGGTAATAAACCTCCTTGATTTCAGGGATGGCCAGGAGTCTCTTTTCGATCTTGCGAAGCGTGTCGGCATTGGCATAGGGCCCCTTGATCCGAAGGTCGATGGTTGGAAGCAGCGGGTTGTATCCCAGGAACCCGATGAAATCTTCTCCCAGCTCTGTCTTCAGTTTTTCAGCCGCCTTGTCGCTGGTTATGTACTCGGTTGATTTGACATAATACTGACCGTCAAGGTTTTTCTTCAGCTGAAGAATTCCGGACTCTTTCACCCCTTCACGAATCATGATGGAAAAACCGATGTTCTCGCGTACGTAGTCGGAAAGCGTCCGGGCATGAAGGAGGATCAGCCCGAGCAATCCCATCAGGAAAAGCACCAGGGTGATGCTGATGACCGTGGTAATCTGCGATGTGGCAATCCTGCGACGGTAATACCGCTCTTCGTGCTGGCTCATTTGGGAGGTTGGAAAAACGTGCTAAAATTACGCAAATTTTACTTCTGCTTCCTGTTCTTCTTTTTCTCCTCCTTTGCCTGTTCTTTTTTAATTTTCCGCTCCTCCTTCGCCTCCTCCTTCTTGATTTTCTTCTCCTCCTTAATCATCGACTTCTGATCTTTCGAGTTGAACCCGATGGTCGATTTTATGCCGCTGAAGGCGCTTCTCCAGAAGTAGTTGACAAACCCCAGCTCTTTTTTCCTTTCAGCGAAAATCACTGCGGTGTGCATCTTCCCGGCTTTATTCGGATTATCGTTGCTCAGTAAAAGGTCGTTGGCAGCAAAATTGATCACCCCCTTTTTAACCTTCGACCAGGTGGTCTGCTCCTGGTCGACCATGCTTACTTTCAAATCATTATAATAGAAAAGCATCTTTCCCCTGGCCACGTCATCGTTGGCATATACCATCGGGATGAAGACCCTTTTCACCTTTCCGCCCAGCACCTTTGCCGGCACCAGGTTTGAAAGCATCGGGTTGATGATGGTGAGGTCAAATGGCCCAAGCATAGCGCTGAAACTGAACGAATTTTGCTTGTCGGCAAAATTAAACCTGACAGTTACATCCAGCCTGCCTTGTCCCATCAGGTATCCTGAGCCTTTCAATTCGGAAACCAGGCCGGCATGGAGCAACAGCGAATCGTTGGTAAGACCTGTAAAAGTTGCATTCAGCTTATCAAAGAAGATGGTGCCGGGAACCTCGCCCACCTGCTCTGCATAGCTGGCTTTCCCGTTCTTTAATAAAATAGTGTCGATCCTGAGGTAGGACTTCAGGTTCCGGATGGCCTGCTGCGGCATCGGGGGTTTGAAGCCCGGCTTCAGGTCGACGCGCTTGTCGCGGTAGTCATCCAGCGTAAGGGTGTCGATTTCCAGCAATCCTGCCTTCATTTTACCTTCGAAGAGGAGTTTGCGCAAATCCATGCGCTTGAAAATAACTTTGTTGATGCGGATATCCATCCAGTCGGTCTGAAATCCCAGCTTCCTGGAGTAGTCATACTTGCTGAAAAGCGGTTTCAGGTGGAAATTCTTTGCATAAACCTCCCCGGTTGCAGTGGAGAGCCCGATTTCACCAAAGGAGATCTCATTCATGCCGTTTTTCATCGGCAGGGCATAGGAGCCGAGCGTGATGCTGATATCATCGGCATTGAAAAGCCTTTTCTTCCCGGTATGGGCCGAATCTACCAGGATGTGCCTGATAAAGATGTTGCAGGTGGGAAAGGTATTTCGGGTGATGGTATCCTTCGTGCAATCGACAAACTCCAGTTTTGCATCCTCGATCATGAACTCCTTCACCAGGATCGACGAGAGCCCTTTGGGTAAAGGGATCGACATCAGGGTCTCCTTATTTTTACCTTCGTCGGTCTTTGGCGGCATCTTCATGCGAAACACGGTAACTTCGGGACCGATGAAACGTATCCGCGTAACATCAATTTTACGCTCCTTGAGGGCAGCCATCACATGGAAACCCCGTATCCGGAACTGGTTGATGGTCAGCTTGATCAACAGTGGCGAGACGGTATCGGTGCCGGCACGGGCACGGTACAGGGCCGTATCGGGCAATAAAGAAAAACGGTCGATGGTGAGGTTCCCGCCAAGCAGGTTCAGGTAGAGATCGCCGATCTCCGCCTTGTAGAGCCCCTTACTCTCCTTCTGGACCATCTCGGTAAGGTAGGTTCGAACGATCTTTGCATAGTAGAAGTATCCGATGGCAAAAGTGATTCCAAGGACAAGGACGACCACGGCGAGGAACCAGAGGATGATCTTTAAAATCGTTTTTCCTTTCATTTTTTCGGGGGTTTTATCTGTTTTTTCAACTCTTTCTGAGTCTTAGAATTGACACCGACACTTGATTTCAATCCACTCAGGACACTTTTCCAGACAAAGTTAAAAAAACCTCTGGATGAATCCCTTTCAAAATAGATGATACCATATTTCATTTTGCCATTGTCGTTCGGGTTGGCATCGGCCAGGAGAAGGTTGACCACCTCCCCGAGCAGCGACTGTTCAATGCGGCTCCATGTACCGGGCTTTACAGGTTTAAGGTTGATGGCAAGATTGTTATACTTCAGGTTCATAATTCCTGATGCCCTCGCGCTGTTTCCATTGAGCCGGACAATCTCGGTGGAGGTGGCAGTACCGCTTTGGATCGCCATTGGCTCCAGCTTGGAGAGCATGGGGTTGATCGCCGTCAGGTCAATTGAGCCGACGGTGGCCTGAAGGTTAAATGTATCCCTTGGATGGTCGGTCTGGAAGTGGATCAAGGCATCCACTGGTGCACTTCCCATTAGCCGGAAGCTGGCACGAACATCCAGTATTCCCGACACTCCCCGGATGGGTTTGGGCATGGAGAAGGTCGAGAAGCCAGTCACCATCACATTCATCCGGTCGAAAAACACCCTGCCGGGTTCATCACCGGTCTGCTCTTCATAAGATGCAAAACCATCGGAAACAGCTATTGTGTCAATGCCCGCAGGGAACGTGATGCCAGCGATCATCCGTCCCGGCATCAGGGGCCGCTTCCAGTCGGTATCGGGCCAACGCTTGTCGAGATAAGATTCAAATTTTACCTTCTCAAGGTTTACACGATTCGCATGAAACATCCGCTGGCTGAGAAATTTTTTGAAGTCAAGATGATGAATCGTTATCCGGGGAATTTTCAGGTCACTCCGGTCAACCTGGTACCCCTTTCTGCGGGAGAAATCGTACCTGTTGAAGTTCGGGGTAACCGATACCGAATCGAGCTCAGCGCCCGATGATCCGGTGGATAAGCGAAAGTGGCCGATGGTATATGTGTACATGCTATCGGCGGAGACCCTGGAAAAACCGGGACCGGAGATGGTGATATCCCGGGCATTAAACAACGGCGTGGAAGCGGGGTTCGACCGGGTCGCCGAATCCACCCGAAAACGGGTGATGGCGACCATCAGATCTGCCATGGCATAGGAACTTGTTTTCCCCGCCCGGTGAAGGGTCACGCCGGCTCTGGCACCATTGATGTCAACTTTTCCTACAGAGACGGTTTTCATGAATGGCGGAAGCCTGATGATACCTGCGGGTTCAACCTTCGCGCCTCCTGATGGTCTGGCTTCTTCCTGCCGTATTTCGGCAGCAACGGAAGGATGATCAACTTCCAGCGATTCCAGTAACCACTCATTGTCGAAGATGGCGCGTTCAAAGGAGAAACCTTTAAACCGCATCTCAGGCACGGTGATGGTCGCCATCATCTTCCTTCCGGGGATTTCATTCCACGATTGCAACGGGGTGACCTTTATCCCCTTCAGGGTGATATCGGCCGGGTAGGAGTTCATCTCCAGGCTTTTCGCCTCCAGTGCGTAAGCGCTGTCGGCAATCACCGCCCGGAGGGGGAATACCTTCAGACGCAGGGAGTCGAACTTGATCAGTCCGTCATGCATACCGCTGCCCGGAATGTGAACAATGGCGTTGATCACCGTAAAATCAATGTCTTTCAGAGAAAAGTAGGAGGCTTTGCGGTCCTCCTCCCCATCATACGAGAAAGCGCCTTTCCGAACCAGGCAGCTTCCGATTTCAAACCTTCGCACAACGTTGCTGGTTTTCAGCAACTGTGTCGCCTCTGCCGGCCCTTCAGGCTGGTTAGTGCTGTTTGTTTTCAAATAGACCGACGGGTTGTCGAACTCGATCTGGTTTGCCTTGAGGACTTTTTCAAGGAACAGTTTCTTATGATTCAACCCGGTTAGCCGGAGCTTCTGCAGTGAAAATTCGAAATCCACCGACTGACGTTTATAGGGTCGCGAACTGTTTATTCCGGGCCCCGCTGATTTATATGCCCTGATGTTCTCCGCTTCGATCAGCGAATCGGCGGTGGCAATGTGAACCCGTTTGGCTTGCAGGTGCTTCAGGCTGTCGGGAGAGACCACGGAAACCGATTGAAGGTCAAGGTCGAAATCACGGCTGTAAAAGTAGCCCTGCTCATTCAGCCCATGCACTGAATCAATGAGGAACTGCTGCATCGACAGGTCAAAATTACTTGTGGCAACAGGAACTTCAGCCCCGTTCCTGTCCAGAGAAAATTTAAACATGCCCCGGTTAATGTCGATCTCCTCTCCTTTGACAACCCACAGATACTTTTTTAAAAGATCGTAAACAAACTCTTCATTCTCTGTTTCAAAAAAGTCCTCCGGATTTTTAAACCTTGGATCCGGGTTTTTCCCGTGCCTGTACCGGGTGAAGCTTATCTCGGGTTCAAGGATGGTCAGCCGGTGAAAATCGAGGATCCGCCGGTTGAAAACCTTCTTCAGGTCAATTCCTGTGAAAGTAAGCCGGGGCAGGCCGACAAACATGATGTTGCGACGGTTTTCAGGCTGGGCGAGGTTCTTCTTCCGGTCGGGAAAAATAAAAACTTCATGTACATCAATCAGCGATTTACGGGTCGAAAAATTAACAGCAGAAGCATTGATACAATGGATTCCATCTCCCAGGTACAGGGTGAACTTTTCAATGCCAAGTTCGATCGCATGGGAATAGAAAATTCTCGACGGATCGAGGTGCGACAATGAATCGAGCCTGAACTGGCTCAGCTCCAGGTTCACCGTGCCCACCTTCATTTCGGGTCTGGAATCTGTCACACTGCCATAGTATTCAAAAGAGCCGTTTTTCAGGTTCAGTGTATCGATGGCAATAAAACGGAGTTCTTTGGCAACAACCGTGTATAACCCGGCAAGGGTCAGCTTTTTCTTTGCCTTCCTGCTGGTCTCTGTTTCAACATGCAACTTGTTGCGATAAACCCGGACAAAAAAATCGGAGAGATTCACCGCAGAAACAGCCACCTCGCGGCCGGTCATGGCCCGGTAAAGGTCGATCCCCCGGATGGAGAACGCGGGAAGATCAATGCGGAAAAGGTCGCCCCCGTGAACCTGCCTGATGCGTTTGGAACGAAAATTCGGAACCAGTGAGACCTTTTTCCCATACAATACCGACTTCGTCAGGGAGAATCCGATCTCTTCGGCTTTAAGCAGGTAGAGACTGTCGGCCAGCTGCGACTCAAAATTATGGACCACCAGGTCGACATCTCGGGAGTAAAAAACACGATCGTGGTTGTAATAGCTGAATGGATTCACTGAAACATCCTTCATCACGGAGCTGAACTCATACACCCCGGTGGTGGTCATCCCTGTTTTCCCGCCGAAAGAGGTATAGAGCATGCCATGTTTCACTTTCACCGAATCGATATGAAAATCGTTAAAAAGACCAGAAACAGCGGGATAAAGGTCATCGTAAATCACCCGCCACTTGTTCCTTTTGGCGGCAATAGTATCCGGAAAACCAACGATGCTGAGATGGGGCCGCATCACGGTGAGCTGCTTAAAGTTGATCCGCCTGCCGGAATAGATCTGCCGGAAACGGACCCTGTCGACGGTAAGAGAAGAGAAGGAAATCCGGTACAACGACCTGGCGACTCTTCCCAGGGCCTTTAACTTACTGTATTGTAATTCGTTGGGAATCAATTCAAAACTGTCAATCACCACTTTTCCGGTAAGGATGTTCACCTGCAGGGTTTTAAAATCGGCACGGTAAAGGCCGTTGCTTGACCGGTAGATCTTTTCCTGCAGGTATTTTCTTAAAAAACGCTCCCCGAAATAGTTGAAACTAAAAAAAACACCGAAGAAGGCAGCCAGTAACAGGAAGAGCAAAACGGGTACTATTACCCTCCACCGGCGCCTGCGGCGCTTCGGTGGCTGTATAACTTCCCGGATATCCTGTTCCTCCATGAATGGCAATGGTTGGTGTCTCAAAGGTATACATTTTCATGGTTCAGGCGAATTTGCTAATTTTGCACGACCTTGCGGGTTTTGCATAGCCTCTTCTGTGGCCTTTACGATATTCTTTGTGTACTTCGTGTTCATCTTTGTGCCTTTGTGGTTACATTTTTTAAAAGATAACCACAAAGACACAAAGGATTCACAAAGAGCACAAAGAGAAAAATGGAAATCACCAGGGGATAACTAACTTCACGAACCAATGGATTACAACTTCTCGGAAATAGAACAAAAGTGGCAGAAATACTGGGTTGATCACAAAACCTATAAAACAAAGACCGATCCTTCCAGGCCGAAATATTACGTCCTCGACATGTTTCCCTATCCATCCGGAGCGGGACTTCATGTGGGCCACCCGCTGGGATATATTGCCTCCGACATCTACTCCCGTTACAAGCGGCTGAAGGGATTCAACGTGCTTCACCCCATGGGTTACGATGCTTACGGACTGCCTGCCGAACAATATGCCATCCAAACCGGGACCCATCCCGCGGTAACTACGGAGAAGAATGTTGCCCGGTACCGCGAACAGATGGACAAGATCGGCTTTTGCTACGATTGGGACCGTGAAGTAAAAACCTGTGATCCCGATTATTACAAGTGGACACAATGGACCTTCATCCAGCTCTTCCATCACTGGTATGACAATGCAACGGGAAAAGCCCAGCTCATCACTGCCCTGGTTAAAATTTTCGAAACCCGGGGAAACAGCGGTGTTGATGCCTCCATGACCCAGAACTGGTTCAAAGAGGTGGTGAAAAAGGATGCCTCCTTCGGCGCCAAATGGGATGGCCTCTTCTCTGCTGATCAGTGGAATTCATTCACTGAAAAACAGCAGCACGATATCCTCATGAACTACCGTCTCGCCTACCTTTCAGACGCAATGGTGAACTGGTGCCCGGAACTGGGAACCGTACTGGCCAACGATGAGATAGCCAACGGGTTTTCGGTCCGCGGTGGACACCCGGTTGAGCGGAAGCTCATGCGCCAGTGGTTCCTGCGCATCACTGCTTATGCACAGCGCCTGCTCGACGGACTGACACTGGTCGACTTCTCCGACTCGCTCATGGAGATGCAGCGCAACTGGATCGGCCGTTCGGAAGGCGCCGAGATTCACTTCCCGGTGAAAGGTCAGGATTTCAGCCTCAGCATCTTTACCACCCGTCCCGACACCATCTTCGGATCAACCTTCATGGTGCTGGCGCCTGAACACGAACTGATTGCCAAAATCACCACACCTGACCGCAAAGAAGCGGTTGAACAGTATCTCCATATGGCCAAAAACCGCTCCGAACGCGAACGGATGGCAGAGGTGAAAAAGGTGACCGGCGAATTTACAGGCGCTTATTGCCTCAACCCATTCAACGGCGCTCCCATCCCCATCTGGGTGGCCGACTATGTGCTTGCAGGGTATGGAACCGGCGCCATCATGGCCGTGCCGGCCCACGACAGCCGCGACTACGATTTTGCAAAACACTTCGGATTGCCCATCGTAGAAGTCGTTGCCGGCGGCGACATCTCAAAAGAGTCGTACGATGCCAAGGATGGGGTGCTCATCAATTCCGACTTCATCAACGGACTACAGGTGAAAGCCGCCATCAGCGAAGTGATCCGTAGGGTGAACGAAATGGGGATCGGAAAAGGGATGGTCAACTTCCGTCTCCGCGATGCCATCTTCAGCAGGCAGCGCTACTGGGGAGAGCCCTTCCCGGTCTATTTCAAGGATGGCATTGCACATACCCTGGATGAGAGTGAACTTCCGCTGTTGCTCCCCGAAGTGGATGCCTACCTGCCCACCGAGACAGGGGAACCGCCCCTTGCCCGTGCCAAAAACTGGACAACCAAAGAGGGCTACCCCCTCGAAACCAGCACCATGCCCGGGTTTGCCGGTTCCAGCGGCTACTACCTCCGCTATATGGACCCACGCAATCACGACGAGTATTTCTCCAAAGATGCCGTAAACTACTGGCAGGATGTGGACCTGTACATCGGCGGTGACGAACATGCCACCGGCCACCTCATCTACTCCCGCTTCTGGAATAAATTCCTCTTCGACACCGGCATGTCGGTGAAGGAGGAACCTTTTAAAAAGCTGATCAACCAGGGGAAGATCCAGGGACGGTCGAGCCTTGCCTACCGGATCAAGGGAACAAATACCTTTGTCTCGGCAGGGCTGAAAGACCAGCACGAAACCACCGAATTGCACGTCGATGTGAGCATTGTGAGCAACGACATCCTCGACACCGAAGCCTTCTGCCAGTGGCGTCCCGACCTTGCCGCCTCGGAATTCATTCTCGAAGATGGCAAATACCACTGTGGTTATGCAGTGGAAAAGATGTCGAAATCGCTCTACAATGTCGTGAACCCTGACTACCTCATCGAAAAATACGGAGCCGATACCTTCCGCCTTTATGAGATGTTCCTCGGGCCGCTGGAACAATCCAAACCCTGGGACACCAACGGCATTGAAGGAGTTTTCCGCTTTATTCGCAAGTTCTGGCGACTATACCACGACGATCAGAACAATTTCCGCGTGACCGGCGAACCCTCCGAGCCCGCCGAACTTCGTGCGCTCCACAAGACCATCAAAAAAGTACAGGAGGACATTGAACGCCTCTCCTTCAACACCGCCGTAAGCACCTTCATGATCTGCGTAAACGAACTCACCGAGCTGAAGTGCAACAAGCGCTCCATCCTCAGCGACCTGGTGGTGCTGATCGCCCCCTATGCACCTCACATCGCCGAAGAGCTGTGGAACCTGCTTGGAAATACCGGCAGTGTTTCGGTGGCCATCTTCCCCGAATTCAACCCGGAATACCTGGTGGAAAACACCTTTGTCTACCCTGTCTCCTTCAACGGAAAGACCCGGTTCACCCTGGAACTGCCCACCAACCTGGCCATTCCTGAAATTGAGAAAGCAGCGCTGGCGGCAAAGGATTCAGAAAAATGGCTGCTGGGAAAACCACCGAGAAAGGTGATCATCGTGCCCAACAAGATCATCAATTTTGTATTGGGTTAATGCTGATAGCGTCGTCGGGCAAAGTAAACACTCGTTAACACACTGATTACCGCCACTATAATTTATATATTTGGTGTATGATAAAGAAAATCCTGACGATCGTATTGCTGGCTCCAACCATACTATTTGGACAGACTAAATCTGTCCCGGTCAACATTTCGGCATTCAATGAAGCAACAGCTGTTCCGTTTACTCGATTTCTCACTATCCCGATTCATCCCGGGATTCAGGTTGGAACGGAGTTCAGCTATAAAACGAAAAAGCATGGAAGGCTTTTTCAAACCGCTAATCTGAACTATTTCTATCACAACTATCTCAGCCAGGGCATCGGCATAACCACGGAATTGGGCTACGAGTACCGGTTTGCCTTTGGACTTGCCATTGAAGGACTGCTGGGCGTTGGCTACCTTCATACGTTTGCCACCACGGAGGAGTTTGTGTTGAAAGACGGGCAATATGAAAAGAAGAACGACCTGGGAAACTCGAGGCTCTATCCTACCATCTCTTTCGATGTTGGTTATTATCTCCGGAAATCAGATAAAACCAGTCCGAAAATATTCCTGAGGTATCAATCATGGGCTGAATACCCCTATTCTCCCGGCTTTATTCCGCTGATGACACACATCAACCTGCATCTCGGAATTAAATTTTTCATTCATTACAAGGCGAAAACCAATGAATAAAATCGTCCTGGTTATTGTTGGCATCCTGCTATTTGCCTCATGCCGGAAGGGTGAAAACATCGACCCGTCATTCTATGCCTGCAATTTCCCTTTTGCGGACAGCAGCTCGGAAAATCCGAATAAAAACAACTACCATTCACTCCTCGCAAACCTGACCTCCAGCGGAGTTCCGGGAATAACCATGTCGGTATATCGCCGGGATAACGGGTTATGGCTGGGTGCCAGCGGTAAGGCCGACCTGCATAACAATGTAACCATGCAGTCCTGTAATATTTCAAGGGTGGGTTCAACCGTTAAAATGTTTACAGCGGTCACGGTGTTGCTGTTGCAGGAGGAGGGCAAACTGGATATCGACGATAAAATATCAGACTACCTGGAAGGAGACGTCATCAATAAAATTGAGAATGCCGAAAAGGCGACCATCCGGCAACTGCTGCACCATTCCAGCGGAATTTTCAACTATATCCAGAGCACCCAGTTTCAAACAGCCTCCTTAAATGACCTCATCATGGAGTGGAAACCGGAGGATCTGCTAAAATACGCCTATCATAAAAAAGCCTATTTTCAGCCCGGAGAAGATGTGAGTTATTCGAACACAAATTACATCCTGCTTGGAATGTTGATTTCCAAAATAGAAGGCAAACCGTTTTACAAGGTATTTGAAGAAAAACTATTTATCCCGTTCGGGCTTACACTTACCAGTTTTGCAGCCGAAAATCATGTACCAGCCGGAATTGCCAGGGGTTATATCGATATTTACAGCAATCTGCAGGTTATCGAAAGCACCTATTTCAGTGGCTGGGATTATTATACTGCCGATGGCGGACTGATCTCCAATCCTTGTGATCTGAATAATTTTTTCCGGGCCCTGATGAACGGACAGGTGTTGAATGCATCATCCATGGCGGAAATGATGACCTGGACCGCCCCTAAAGAACCAGATCCGGCGTTTTTCAACATGTGGTACGGACTTGGGATTTTTAAAATGGAAACCCCGCAGGGGGTTGCCTACTTTCACAGCGGCGATGCCATCGGCTACTATTGCAACATGGTCTATTTCCCGGATGATGGTACTTGTGTTGTTTATGCAACCAACGGAAATTATGGTAAAATTGACGAGTCTATTTCGACAAAATCAGCCATGGAAAACATTTTCAGCATCACTGCTAAATGAAAAGTAAAACTTCCCCTGTTGCGGAATCAATAAAGCGTACCCCTCACCAACACACCTAATTGCAAAGCCTAATGCGGTACAATCTTTGTAAGCATAACTCCTTTTGCTAATATTGTACCTGTTTAAGCTCAACCAAACTTTTCTTTATGAAAATCAACCTTTCATTCCCGATTTTTGCCGCCCTGCTCCTGCTGATCAACCTCTCCATTTTCGGAAATCCGCAAAAACCAGGGCGCGGGCAAAGCATAAACCCGATCAGCGTTACCACCATCGCACCAAAGTCGCAACCGCTCACCGGTTCACCCGCTCACCCGTTCACCCCCCTCTGGAACCAGGCCGACTCCCTCGCCAACCTCGGCCAGCCCAAATCGGCACTCGAAATCGTCGACAAAATATACACCCTGGCCAAAGCCCGGAAGGATGAACCACAGGTTGTCAAAGCCATCATCTACCGCATCCGGCTGAACGCTGAATTCCGGGAGAATTTCATCACCGGCACCATCACAAGCCTGCAAAAAGAGATTGCCAGCTCGCGTCAACCCGTGAAACAGGTGCTGCAGTCGATCCTTGCCGAAGTCTACTGGAAGTACTACCAGAACAACCAGTACCGTTTCCGTAACCGGACACAGGTAAAAGCCAACATCCCCGACAGTCTGGAAACCTGGGACCTGGCCACGATCTCCGAAGCCATCACCCGCACCTACCTGTTGTCGCTCGAACAGGCCGACTCCCTGCGGCGTATCCCCATCGGCAAATTCAGTGAGATCCTTGAAACGGAGATATTCACCGACGGGAAAAAAGATTCCCTTACAGCGGAAGGTGCCAGGTTTGTCCCGACCATGTACGATTTTCTTGCCAACCGCGCCCTCGATTACTTCACCTCCAATGAGGTCGGATCCACAGCCCCGGCAACACGCTTTGAAGTGAACCAGTCCTGGTTTTTCGCCCCCTCCTTCAACTTCGCCAACAACAGGATGATGATCCCCGCCGACTCAGCAGCGCCAGCAAGCTTCGCCATTCGGATCTTCCGCGACCTTGCCGCATTCCATCTCGCCGATAAAGACCGCCGCGCCCTGGTCGAAACAGAGTTGAAACGTTTGGCCTTTGTCCATGAGAAATACACCCGCCGAGGAAAAGACAGCCTCTACCCCGACGCCCTCCGAAGGTTTGAACAAGCCGAAATCGCCTCCCCGTGGAGTTCTTCCATCTCTTATGTGCTTGCAGGATTTCTCAATTCACAGGGACAACTTTTCCAACCGCTCATCTCCGACCTGCACAAGTGGGATGTCAAATCGGCCGTGGAGGTCTGCGACAAAGCCATCCAACGCTTCCCCAACGCCGAAGGATCGAAAAATTGCAGGATCCTGGCAAAAAGCATCAAAGAGCAGTCTCTCCAGGTCACCACCGAATCAGCGGTTCCGACAGAGAAGCCATTTCTTGCGTTGGTCGGAGTGAAGAATACAAAACAGCTCTACTTCCGCCTTATCAAAACGGATCCCGATACCTATTCTGAAAATAGCGGAACCCTTGATCGTGCCGCATTCTTCAAATTCCTGGCTTCACTGCCGGTGACAAAATCCTGGTCACAGGAGTTTCCCGATGATGGCGACTTCCAGAAACATCATGCGGAAATCGCGGTACCCGGGGTTTCGGCAGGGTTTTGGGTGCTCCTCTGCACCCGGTCCAAAGATTTTTCGGTCGGAGAACCTGTTTTCTCCTATACCCCCTTCTGGTCAACACAGATCAGCTATGTAAGCAAACGAAACACCGACGCGAGTTACAGCTATTTTATCCTCGACCGTGAGACAGGCCTGCCCCTTAAAAATGTCACCGCCGAAGCATGGGAGAAAAAATATGATTACCGTGAACGCAAAAATGCCGCGACAAAACTCGGGGATTATACGGCCGATGACCAGGGTTATATCCTCATCCCGCCAAGCGAAAACAACGCCATCAGCTCCAGCCAGTTTTTAAAGATCCATTACAAGGATGACCTCCTGGTAACCGACAATTTTTACAAATATCCCGCCTACAATGGGGAAGAGCGCTCATTCCTGCAAACCATGTTCTACACCGACCGGGCCATCTACCGGCCCGGGCAGACCGTCTATTTCAAAGGGATCATCCTGGAGCAGACCGGCGACAAATCAAAGATCAAGACCGGTCACACCACCAAAGTCGTATTCACCGATGTGAACGGGCAAAAGATATCGGAGCAATCCTTTACCACCAATGAGTTTGGGTCGTTCAATGGTTCCTTTGTAGCCCCAGGCGGAGTCCTCCTGGGCCAGATGACCATCTCCAACGAATCCGGTTCTGCATCTTTCTCCGTGGAAGAGTACAAGCGCCCAACCTTTGAAGTCACCTCCGAACCCCTCGAGGGAAATTACAAACTGGGAGAGACCCTCACAGTGTCGGGGAAAGCCCTTGCATTCGCCGGCAACGCCATCGACGGCGCCCAGGTGAAATACAGGGTGGTACGTGCCGCCCGTTTCCCTTTCTGGGACTGGGGCTGGCGGTGGCCGATGCCCGTTTCCCAGCAGGTCGAAATTGCCAGCGGAACCACCACCACAGATGGGGAAGGAAAATTCAGCATCACCTTCATGGCGACTCCCGACAACAGCATCGAGCCGAAAACATGGCCGGTGTTTGACTTCACCGTAACCACCGATGTCACCGACCTCAATGGTGAAACACAATCGGTTGTTCAGGATATCTCGGTGGGATATAAGGCCCTGCTGATTGAAACCAACATCCCTGCTATGGTGAACCTCACCAGCGACACCCTGTTCAAGATCAAAACAACCAACCTCAATGGAAGGGCTACCCCATCCATGGTTACCATCACCCTGCAACGGCTTCACCAGCCCGACCGGGTTTATAAAACCAGGCTGTGGGACCGTCCCGACCTGCACCTTGTTTCACAGGAAGATTTCCAATCGCGATTCCCTTACGATCTTTATGATGACGAAAACAACCCGGAAACGTGGGTAAAGGAGGAGCTGGTGTTTGAAAAAATAATTAACACGCTGACCGATTCAACCCTCAACATGAAAGATCCGGCTACAAAAATTCCCCGCTCCGGGTCATACCTGCTGGTCCTGAAAACCACAGATCCCTTCGGAGAGGTGGTGGAGGAGAAAAATTTCATCACCGCCTTCTCCCCCGAATCCAGGGAGGTGCCGGTAAATACCCTTAACTGGTTCGTTCCCTTGAAAACCACGGGAGAACCGGGTGAAAAAGCACGCTTTCTCATCGGCTCGAAGGAGGATAATGTCAACATGATTTATGAGGTCAGGGTGAACGACAGCCTGGTAAACCGCGAGTGGTTTAAACTCAACGACCGGGCCATGGCGGTGGAGATTCCCATTACTGAGCAATACCGTGGGAACTTCTCTGTCAACTTCATGTTTGTCAAGCATAACAGGGTATTCCAGAACAGCCAGCTGGTGAGTGTGCCCCACGCGAGCAAAAAACTTGGCATCACCTTCGAATCGTTCCGTAACAAGCTGGATCCGGGAGCGAAGGAGCAGTGGAAAATAAAAATTACAGGGCCAAAAGGGAAGGCAGCCGATGCCGAATTCCTGGCCGGTATGTACGATGCATCGCTCGACCAGTTCCGTGTCAACGATTGGTATTTCAACCTGTTTCAGCGTTATTCCGGTGCAAATCCCTGGGATATCGACAACGCCTTCCGCACCTCTTCAGGACAGTTTTTTGGTGTCCCTGATCAGGATGAAGCCTATTTCTTCCATCCCTCCCTGAAGATGAACTGGTTTGGCCTCAACTACTTCGGTAGCGGAAGTGGCCGGTACTCCAGGTATTCCGCCGGGGGAAGGGATAAAAGCATGCGCCCTGCCATGATGGACGGGATGAATGCAGTGCCTGCAATGGCCGAAGTGGTGACCTCAATGCCAGAAAACGGTCAGCTTAAGCTGGCCGACTCTTCCGGTCAAAAAGGAAAAGTATCTCATCCGGCAAAAACACCACAGGCACCCTCGATGCAGATCCGCCGCGACTTCCGTGAAACCGTCTTCTTCTACCCGGCCCTGCGCACAGATTCAACCGGCAGCCTGGTGTTGCAGTTCACCGCCCCTGAATCGCTGACACGATGGAACTTTCTCGGGCTGGCCCACTCTAAAAACCTCGATCACGGGCTGATCGAAAAGGAGCTCGTCACCAGCAAGGAGCTGATGGTCTTTCCGAATGCCCCGCGATTTGTGCGGCAGGGCGATACAGTGATCTTCAGTACAAAGATCGTCAACCTCTCCGACCGTGACCTTTCCGGAAAAGTTACGCTGGCATTGATGGATGCCATTACTTTACAGTCGTTCAACCGTCTCATCGACTCTTCACAAGTTGCCGGATCCGGGAAAAGGGAACAGCTTTTCAGCATGAAAAAAGGACTGAGTACATCCGTAGCCTGGAAACTCTTCATCCCGGTGAATTCCGACCTTTCCGTGTTGCAATACCGGGTGACCGCCGTTGCCGGAAACATCAGCGATGGCGAAGAGAAAGCCATCCCCGTGCTGACCAATCGCATGCTGGTGACTGAATCCCTGCCGCTGCCCGTCCGCGGGAAAGGAACTGCCTCCTTTACCTTCGACAAACTCCTGAAATCGGGCGGCCAGGATCACTCCACGATGAAAAACCATAAACTCACCCTTGAATTTGCCTCCAACCCTGCGTGGTATGCCATCCAGGCCCTGCCTGCATTGAATGAAAAGCAATACGAAAATGCCGATGCGATTTTCGCCGCTTTCTGGTCGAACAGCCTCGCTGCTTTTATCGCCAACTCCAACCCAAAAATCAAGGCGGTATTCGAATCGTGGAAAAACCTCACCCCTGATGCACTGCTGTCGAACCTCGCCAAAAACCAGGAGCTGAAATCCGCTCTGCTGCAGGAGACCCCGTGGGTGATGGAAGCCAACGACGAAAGCGGCCGCAAACAGAAGCTGGGACTCTTTTTCGACCACGACAACCTCCGGGTGAACCTGCAGGAAAACCTGCTCAAATTGCAAAAACTGCAATCACCCAATGGCGGCTGGACCTGGTTCGCCGGGATGCCCGAAAACCGCTATATCACTCAAAATATTGTAACGGGACTTGGCAAACTCGATCATCTGGGCATCACCGGAATCCTCAAAGAGCAATCGACCCGGGAGATGGTAATGAAAGCCATCGGCTTCCTCGACCGCGAACTTCAGAAAGACTATGAAAACCTGAAGAAGTACCAGTCCGGAAAAATGGTTGAAAACCACATTGGCAGCACCCAGATCCAGTACCTCTACGCCCGTTCCTTCTTCATGGCCAATCCCGTATCCCGCATCCCCGATCCGGGACCGAACTTCACCGAAGCGTTCAACTACTACAAAGGCCAGGCTGCAAAATACTGGCTGCAGAGCGACCGCTCCCTGCAGGGGATGATCGCCCTGGCATTAACCCGTACTGGCAACAGGGAGGTCCCTGCCCTCATTCTTAAATCACTTTCCGAAAAGGCCATCCACTCCAATGAGATGGGGATGTACTGGGCCGGTGAACGTGGATATTTATGGCACGAAGCGCCCATCGAAACCCAGGCACTGATGGTGGAAGCCTTTGATGAAGTATCACAGGATAAAAGCAGCGTGGAGGAGCTGAAGATCTGGTTGCTGAAACAGAAGCAAACCCAGGACTGGCGCTCTTCAAGGGCTACGCTGGAAGCATGTTACGCCCTGTTGTTGAGGGGAACAGACCTGCTCTCCGATGATCCCGGCGTGAAAATCACCCTGGGCCGGGAAAAGATCAGCTCCGACAAACTGATCGATATAAAGAAAGAGGCTGGAACCGGCTATTTCCAGCTCTCCTTTTCCGGTGATGAGATCAAACCTGAAATGGGAAAGATCACGGTTTCAAAGACTGGCGACGGTGTTGCCTGGGGCGCCCTCTACTGGCAGTATTTCGAAGATCTGGACAAGATCTCCCCCGCCGCCACCCCGCTGCACCTCGAGAAAAAGGTCTTCATCGAAACAAACTCCCCCACCGGCCCCAAACTCGAACCCATCGAAAGCTCACCAGTTCACCCGTTCACCAGTTCACCCAAGCCCGGTGACAAACTCAAAGTCCGCATCCTCCTCACCGTCGACCGTGACCTCGAATACGTCCATATGAAGGACATGCGGGCCAGCGGACTGGAACCCCTCAACATCACGCAAAAACAGGGCGGAGACCAGGGTGACGGGCTGTCGGGGTACCGCTACCAGGATGGTCTAGGTTATTACCAGAGCACCACCGATGTAGCCGCCAACTTCTTCTTCGACTACCTTCCAAAAGGCACCTACGTTTTTGAGTACGGGCTGATAGTAAATGCCGCTGGCGACTATTCAAACGGCATTGCCACCATACAGTGCATGTATGCACCCGAATTTACAGCCCACTCTGAAGGAATCAGGATCCATGTAAAATAAAATTTTATTCTATCTTTACCCCTTCATAACCAGATAACGCCATGGATCAGCAATCTTCCGTTCAGGAAATTCTCTTTCAGTCGATCAAGTCGAAATTACCGCCAAACCTCTCTTTCGTTCACGAAATTTCAGAACTTTTAGGGATCAGTTACGACAGCGCTTATCGTCGGATAAGGGGAGAGAAGGAACTTTCGCTGGAGGAGCTGAGGAGCCTCTGCCTCCACTACACCATTTCGGTGGATGCCCTCCTCAATATGAAAAGCAATCATGTGATCTTCAACTCCATGGCAATCGGAGAGAATGGCTTTGACATTGAAAACTGGCTGCAATCCCTTCTCTCGGCGATTAAACAGATCCATGCGGCAAAAGACCGGGAGATCATCTATGCTGCCAAAGATATCCCGGTTTTTTACTATTTCGAATTTCCCGAAATTGCCGCATTCAAGATCTATTTCTGGAACAAAGCGCTGATCCCTTCCAGCGGTTATGAAAACAGGAAACTCTCCCTGGAAACACCTGAAAAATTATACGAGACCGGCCGGCAGCTGCTTACTCATTATATTAAGATCCCCACCATTGAGATTTGGAGCGAAGAGACGATCTCCAGTGTGCTCCGCCAAATCGAATATTGCTTTGTCTCTGGTTTTTTTGCCGACACCAAAGATGTTTACAGGTTGTGTGACGTACTCGAAGCCTGGCTCGACCATGTTCAGAGCCAGGCCGAATATGGGTTCCAGTATATGCGGGGAACAGAACCCCTGGGAATTGAAAATAATTTCCGGCTCTACCACAACGAGGTGCTGGTAACCGATAACACCATCCTCGTGAAAACAGACGGGCAAAAAACCTCCTACAACACCTATAATGTGATCAACCAGCTGATCACCACCAACACGGTGTTTTGCGACCAGATCGAAAACTCACTGAGAAACCTGATGCAAAAATCGACCCTCATCAGCGCAACATCAGCCAAAGAACGCAACCGGTTTTTCAAAACACTGCACGAGAAGGTCAACACACTCCGCACACACCTCGGGAAGATGGACTAACGGCCCGACCGTGATTTCCGGGTGTATTCCTTCAGCAACGCCTTATTCAGGTCATACTGGTCCCGGCTCCCGTTGATCGCGATGGTGATCTTCGCTCCCCCAACCGACGCCCCGATACCGATCCCCGTGCCGATGCACGCCACACCGATGAGCGTGGCCATCCCGGCAAAATAACCAGGACTGTTCGTAATCGAATGCGCCAACGCATCCCCAAAATTGGAATAAGTCTCTTTTCTCTTTTCCGACCATGAGGAGTAGTAGATCAGGTCGATGACCCCGCCAACAGTGAGTCCGGCGAGGGCGCCGATCAAGACTCCCTGGCCTACACTTCCGTTTCTTCTCACCCTGATGGCATCGATCTCTCTTACATCGATGGTTGCTTTGTCAACTTTCCCCGAAAAGCCAAACCGGCCAGGTTGCAACTCCAACAGGACAATCGAGGAGTCCCCGATCCCGATCAGTTCACCCGCCCTTAAAAGACGTGAATCGTACGTTTTAACCCAGGCTTTCCAGGTAGTGATCTTTCCCACTGAATCGTTTTGTGCCCGGAGATTGCTGTACAACGACAGCATAAAAACGGAAATCAATAATAGTGTTTTCATGATCTTTTTTTTTTGGCCACTAAGGCACTAAGTCACAAAGAATCACCAGGATTAAAATGAAAATTTAATTTCTTTGTGCACCTTCGTGCCCTTGTGCCTTCGTGGCATTTTTTAACTGTTGTGAAAATTTCGCGGTAAAATTAGGTTGACAAAGGTTCTTTCCGATGCGGATTTCAAAGGTTGAACATACGCTTTTTGCACGGTTTCATTTACAACCAACGGACGGGCCGTTTTCCCATTATTTTTTGCAAATCCCACAGAAAGCAAGAACCATTTATTGATTTTTGCAAGAAAATGATCCTGTTTTTGCAGATAATGCCAAATTTACACCGCCGATCATTTTTACCGGCCAACGCTTTTCACCTATCTTTGACCTTTACAGGAAATGTTATGAAACATAACCCGTCAGGTCTCTTTTCAGCTTTCAGGCAACAGGTCGCAACCGGGATAATTGCCATAGTATGCCTGTTCCTCTCCTCCTGTGAACCCCTGGCGACCGGGTTCGACGATATGGAGCAGGCCACATATTATTCAGCCAAAACCCTCACCCCTGTTCCCGACACCTTTTCAGCGGTGAGAGTGATGACCTGGAATATCCGCTTTGGCGCCGCCCGTCTGCCCTGGTTCGGCGATGCCTGCGGAAACCGCGTGATCCTTTCAAAAGAGGAAGTAACCACTGCGCTCCAGGCGATTGCCGACCGGATCAACCTGGTAAAACCCGATGTGCTCCTGCTCCAGGAGGTCGATCTCAACTCGAAACGTTCGGCCTATATCGACCAGCTGACGTGGATTCTCGACCATACCTATTTCAACTACGTTGTGAGTGGCGCACAATGGCAGGCACAGTTTATCCCCAGTGACGGTCTTGGCAGGCTTTATGAAGTGAATGCGATCTTCTCGCGGTGGAAGATCAGCGATGCCCAGCGAATACAACTCACCCTGCGCAAAGACCAGGACAAACTCACACGCTACTTTTACGAACGATGCTGCATGGTGACCGGACGAATCGAAATCCCGCATGTAGATAACTTCTACGCCATCAACATCCATGCTTCCGCTTTTGCCACAGACGATACGAAACAGAAACACATCAAACAGTTCAAAGACGAACTCGACCGTATCAGCAAAAATGGAGGGTGGTTTGTCGCGGGGGGCGACATGAATACCCTTCCGCCGGGCTCCGATACCACCGATTACTGCATCCAGGATATGTGCCCGTCGGAATCCTTTCATGCAGAAGGAGACGACCCGATGCACAAGGAGGGAAGCAACTACGAGCCGGAAACACACTGGATGGATACACTCTATGCCAGCTACAGCAGCGCCGTTCCGCTGGAACTTTATCAGGGGAACCAGTTCAGGTATTTCACCCACACCACCAGGGGCAACCATTTCTGGGACCGCACCCTCGACTACCTCTTTACAAACTATCATTGGGACGAAAACTCCGTCGTAACTCATCAGGATGCCACCAAAGAGTCGGATCACGTACCGGTAAGCGTCCTCTTTCCACTTCCCAAATAACCATCCGGGTATGAAAAAATTTATGCTTTCTCTCCTCGGAATCCTCCTGGCATGGAACCTCTTCTCACAGGATTCGCTGGTAAGAACTTACTGGACAGACGGAACTGCGTCCAACGTTCCAGGGCACAGGTGGGAGTTGGGACTCTTAACGGCAGGCCGTTATGGCATCACCGACAGGATAGAAATTTCCGCCCACCCGCTGATGTTCCTGCTCATGCCGCAGGTGAAAGTCAAGGTGGGATGGGGGAACTTTTCCGGCTTCAGGTTTGCCACTGAACACGGTCTTTTCTACCCGACGCAATTCATGCGGCTTGTGGCAACGGAAGGAACCGGCGGGCTCATCTCCCCCGAATTCACCATCCCGCAGATGCTCGCCATCTCCAACAGGCTGCTGGTCTCGATAGTCCCGTTTAAAAAGGCGATCCTCACCGGGCATGCAGGAATATCGTTCGCCCTGAAATCCGGTCCGCTCGACAGGAGAACCACCATCGACCTTCCGGTCATCTATCCACGGTTTGCCGTGTTTTACAATGAACCGGAATTCGATGCGGGAATCGATTTTCGAGGACAACTGATCCCACGGCTTGGCTGGCTTTTCAACATTGAAAACTTTATAGTCTGCGGCACTGAGGAGAATTATTTCCTTGAAAATAAAGGCGTGCTGGCCTACACTTCAAAAAAAGAGACCCTGCGGATCGAAGCCGGGTACAAGCTCTGTTTCGGCAGATACCCCTCCGGACCGCAATGGCACCTGCTCCCGGTACTCGACCTGGTCTTCGGAATCGGGAGGTAATCCCCCGTTAGCGATAATGCCCTGCAGCAGCCTCCAGGATTCCCTTCACCTCCCTGATCAGTTGCGTCGGGGAGATCACCTTCACCGCTTTGCCGTAAGAGAGGATCTCCATCACAAGGTCGTGGGTTATGAAGAGGGTAAGGCCGATTTTCAGCTCCCGGTCGGTGTCAGCGAGAATCGACTGGCTTTCGTGAATGGGGTAACTCTTGATGTACTTCCCCTGCTCGGGTTCAAATGAGAGGATGATCTGTTCAGGTTTTACATCATCGCGGTTGATCACCCCGAAACAGTAGCGGAACATCTCGTTTACGTCGAGGTTAGCCGGGTAATCGAACCGGCCCGGAGTCATCTCAAAGCCGGAGATGCGGTCGAGCCCGAAGGTCTTGATCTTCAGGTCGCCACGCTCCTTAGCAAGCAGGTACCACCTCCCTTTTGACTCTTTCAGCGCGTAAGGTTCCACAAGCCGCTCCCTGTGGGCATCACTGTCATATTTCTGGTGGGTGATCAGGATGACCACCCGGTTTTTGATCGCATGCAGCAAGCCATAGAAATGGTGGGTGCCCTGCGCCTTCCGCTTTTCGAAAAACATGAAGTTCGTGATATCGTTCACCATCTTCAGCGAATTGATGGTGTCGATCGACTCAAGCATGCGGTTGTTCAGGTCGCTCTGCTGATCCTCGGCGATGAAATAGACCCCCCTGGAGAAATCGAAGCGTATGTCGATCTTGAAGAGCTCCCTGATCTCATTCACATCGCGCTGGAAGGTGCGGTTGGAAACCGAAAAGCTGCGGTCGTGAAACTCCGACTCCTTTACCAGGTAATCGTTGATTTCACTGAAGGTGGCTTCCCCGCTTTTCCGGATCTTCTTGATGATGGTAAGGTACCTGAAAATATAGTCCTGTTTGGCCATGGCACGGGTGGTTTAGGTTGGATCATGCGCACCGCAATTTACGGCTTTGGCCGCTCTTTTCGAAACGAAAATCGTTTTTTTGAAAACCATCTTCCATCTCCTCCTCCGGTCTGCATTTTTTCCAGAGATACTCCTTGTCGTCATAGTACCAGTCATCCTCTTCCCTTACGTTGATCTCGTTCCAGTCGATCACCTTGCCGGTGAGGGGATCGTAGATCTCATAATCCGACCCGCTTTTCTGGCCGAACTCAATGGCTTCCTGCAGTTGCGAAAATTCCCTCTTCTCTCTTTTCCCCGCAGGTTCCCTGTAAACAGTCAGTAAAATCATATCTTTTAGTGTTAATATTTTCTATTTGGGTTGCTTATCGATGGTAAAATTAACATGACACTACGCCAAAACATGACGTGGTTAAATTATTTCTGATATTTTTCCATCTTTGCATAAAACGAAATTTCCTCCATGGGATTTAAGATCATCGAAATCAAGGCCCCTACCGGCTATTCGGATGCCGACCTGAAGCAGCGCATCGGCAAGGAACTCCGGCTGACCGACTTCACCTGGCAGATCGAGAATAAAAGCCTCGATGCCCGGAAGAAGAACAACATCCAATGGCTCCTGCGCATTGCCGTTTATAGTAAATCACTGGGGGGGTCAGATGCCGAGGAGTCGGACTCTCTCGAAATTCCCTGGAAGCCGAGAAAAAAGCGCGTGATCATCACCGGCAGCGGCCCGGCAGGATTTTTCGCTGCCCTGGTCCTCCAGAAGGCCGGTTTCGACACCATCCTGCTGGAACGGGGAGCCGAAGTAGGAAAGCGGGCACAGGGCATCACACTGTTTGAAAAAACAGGTCAATTCAACCCGGTGGCCAACTACGCCTTCGGGGAGGGCGGTGCAGGGACCTTTTCCGACGGGAAACTCACCTCACGCTCCAAACACATCTCGAAGGAGCGTAACTTCTTTATCTCCAGCTATATTGACGCAGGCGCCCCGGCCGAGATCCGTTACATGGCCTATCCTCACGTGGGAAGCGATAACCTGCGGCGGGTGGTGGTCAACCTCCGCGACAGTTATCGTGAAATGGGCGGGGTGATCCGGTTTGAAACCACCCTGGATGACCTGCTTGTCACAAAAAATTGTGTTACCGAGGCAGTGGCAGGCAATAATTCCTTTGAAGGCGACTATTTTATCGTGGCTCCGGGTCACTCTGCCTATGAAACTTACCGGATGCTGATGGCCCGCGGGGTTCAGTTCCGCACCAAAAATTTCGCCATCGGATGCAGGGCCGAGCACCGGCAGGAAGAGATCAACCGCTCCCAGTGGGGAATCGGCAACCTTGCCGGGGTGAAAGCCGCCGAATACAGGCTCACTTCCGAAGCCGACGGCAAACACCCGGTCTACTCCTTCTGCATGTGCCCCGGAGGCATGGTCGTGCCGGCCGCAACCTACAGCCATCTCAACATCGTCAACGGCATGAGCAACTACCGCCGCAACGGCAGGTTCGCCAATGCGGGATGTGTGGCAGGCATTCATCCCGACCAGCTGGCAGGCCGCCAGGTAACAGCGCTGGAGGCCCTGCAGTGGCTGGAGGATCTTGAACACGCTTTTTACGACTTTTCGGGTGGCTACCAGGCACCATTCTGCACCATCGGTGATTTCATCCAGGGAAAAGAGCCGCGCTCCATTCCCGAAACAAGTTATCCCCTCGGATTAAAACCTGCCCCGTTGTGGAACATGCTTCCCGCGGTAGTTACAGATGCTCTCCGTGAAGGGTTGAAAGATTTTGACCGCCGGCTGCGCGGCTACAGCAATGGAATCCTCTTAGGGCTGGAGAGCAAAACCTCCTCTCCCATCCAGGCGCTGCGCGAAAAAAACGGTTTGTGTACCGGGTTCGGCAACCTCTTTATTGCCGGAGAAGGAAGTGGCTATGCCGGCGGAATCGTCTCCAGTGCAGCCGACGGGATCAAAATTGCGATGGGAATTGTGGAGAACGAAGGTTAAAAACAGACCCTTTGCTGGCAATCTCCCTTTGAAAGTAACCACAGCATAATAAAACAACTCTTTCTTCGTTTTTATTCAGACTAAATTTACACTCTGTATGTCTGTAAAATATGCTATTTTTATCCTCGCATTTTCGCTCATCGGATTTGCCGCCTGTACCCAAACCCGGAATAAACCTCCGGCCAGCAATACTTCAACCATGAATTATAAACAACTGACCCCCGAAGAAAAACGCGTCATCCTTCAAAAAGGAACCGAAGCCCCCTATACCGGGAAATATGAGAAATTCAGTGAAAACGGGACCTATGTCTGCAAACAATGCAGCACCCCGCTCTACCGTTCCACCGACAAGTTCGACGCCCATTGCGGATGGCCCGCCTTTGACGACGAGATCCCCGGTGCCGTAAAACGGATCCCCGATGCCGATGGCATGCGTACCGAAATTGAATGTGCAAAATGCGGCGCCCATCTCGGGCATGTATTTCTCGGGGAAAACCTGACGGATAAGGATACCCGTCACTGCGTCAACTCGATATCCCTGGAATTTGTACCTGCCGCTGCCCGCCCTTCCGTTCCCGCAACCGACACCGCCATCTTCGCCGGGGGCTGTTTCTGGGGTGTGGAGTACTACATGCAGAAGATCAAAGGAGTGATCTCCACAGAAGTGGGCTACACCGGCGGAAAAACCGATCATCCTACCTACAAGGAGGTTTGTTCAGGCAATACCGGCCATTACGAAGCGATCGAGGTGGTTTTCAACCCGGCTGAAACTTCCTATGAGACCGTGGCCCGCATGTTCTTCGAAACCCACGACCCCACCCAGTGGAACCACCAGGGGCC
The DNA here is from genome assembly GCA_049317265.1 of Bacteroidales bacterium. Classification (GTDB taxonomy): domain Bacteria; phylum Bacteroidota; class Bacteroidia; order Bacteroidales; family FEN-979; genus CAIVAT01. Next base: position 6,214 of record JBMOIP010000025.1, on the reverse strand, counting down.
CGACTACGGCGAACAATACCGATCAGCCGTATTCTACCGCAGTGAGGAGCAAAAAAAGATCGCCGAAAAGCTCATCGCCCTGCTGAAAGAGAAGGGAAACAGGGTGGTTACGGAATTAATTCCTGCTAAAACATTCTGGAAAGCCGAAGATTATCACCAGGATTACTACGATCACAAGGGAACGACCCCGTATTGTCATGGCTACGTTAAAAGGTTCTGAAAGGGGGTGACAGGGTCACCTGAAAACCCATCTACTAACCCTTTCTCCATCTGCTCGATCCGCTCGAAGTTGCTCCACTTGAAGTTTCTTCTCCGGCCGTTGGTATCCCATGAATATACGTTGAGAAACATCTTCCCGAAACTGAGGTGTCGCGAATCGTAATACTTGGCGTAAGCCACCTGTTCGCCGGTCTTGATATCGTTGCCGATAAACGAAAACTTCATGTGAAGCAGCATTCCCTTCGACAAGGCATCAAGAATGGCCTGCCGCAATGGCTGGCAGGACGCTTCATCGAGGTTGATATCGTAATAGAGAATCTTTTCAAGGTCGGGTAGTTCCTCTTCTGAACGGAAAATCCGGATGCGGGTGTTGTTTTCAATGGTCCATGCTTCAAATTTGCTCTTCAGGTCGATGATGTCCCTCCCCTTGTTACCCAACCGCAGCGACAGGAAATAGTGGTCTTTCCGAAAACGGATGTAGACCTTTTTGGTGGTAAACACATCCCGGGGACGCTTGATCACGAAGTAGACAAGGAATCCCGAAAAGATCGAAGTGAAGAAGAGGGATATCGTCGACTGGATCATCACCACCTGCCTGCCCAACTGTGTCACCGGGTGGATGTCGCCAAACCCGATGGTGTGGAACGACACGATGCTGAAATAGACTGCCTTCTCAAAGTTGATCTTGTTGGACACAGCAGTCATCCCAGGGTGGTTGTACGGCGATGAAAACGGAGTCATCTCGATGCTGCCCGTATTGTAATAGATCCACGCAAACCCAAAGATAATGATCATATACACCCCCAGGGAGATAAAAATAAAGGAGAGCACCTCGCGGGTTTTAAAACGGAAACGCATGAACCGTATATAAGAAGAACCATGCAAAGTAACAAATAAACCCCCACAGTACCAAGTCCCCTTGTCCCCTTGTCCCCTTGTCCCCTCGTCCCCTTGTCCCCTCGTCCCCTTGTCCCCTCGTCCCCTTGTCCCCTTGTCCCCTTGTCCTCCCGTCCGCCCGTCCCCCCGTTAACAATTATTTAATCTTCAACTTTATACGCAAATCCAAAAACTATTTGTACCTTTGCACCCCCTTAAAAAACCCACACAACATGCCATTAAACAAGCTTAGAAATATAGGAATTGCCGCGCATATCGATGCCGGAAAGACGACAGTCACCGAAAGGATCCTCTTCTTTTCGGGCACCAACCGCAAGATGGGCGAGGTTCACGATGGTGCAGCAACCATGGACTTCATGCAGCAGGAACAGGAGCGCGGGATCACCATCGCTTCCGCCGCCATCACCTGCGCCTGGAAAGGACACCAGATCAACCTGATCGACACCCCGGGCCACGTTGACTTCACCATCGAGGTGGAGCGCTCCCTTCGCGTGATCGACGGCATGGTGGCCGTATTCTGCGCCGTTGGCGGCGTGGAACCCCAGAGTGAAACCGTCTGGAACCAGGCCGACCGCTACCGGGTGCCCCGCTTTGCGTTTATCAACAAGATGGACCGCACCGGCGCCGATTTCCCCGCCGTAGTGGCCCAGATGAACAAATACCTCGATGCCAACGCAGTTCCTTTCCACCTTCCGATGGGCGCCGAAGAGCATTTTGCAGGAATCATCGACATCATCTTCCGGAAAGCATACATGTTCAAAGATATGGAGCAGTATGAAACCGAAATTCCCGAAGAGTACAAACAAAAAACTGAAGAGGCCCGCGCCTGGGCCGTCGAAAAGCTGGCCGAATTCAACGACGAGATCATGGATCTCTTCATGGAAGATAAGCCCGTTTCCCCCGAACTGATGAAGAAGGCGCTGCGTGAATCAACGCTCAAACTCCTCATCACCCCGGTCTTCTGCGGCGCTGCCTATAAAAATAAAGGCGTACAGATGCTCCTCGACTCCGTTGTTGACTACCTCCCATCCCCGGTGGATGTGGGCGCTGTAACCGGCACCGACCTCGAAGATCCTGAAAAGCTGCACACCTGTCACCCTTCACCGAAAGAACCATTTTCGGGCCTGGCGTTCAAACTGATCCACGACCCATTCGTAGGCCAGCAGACCTTTACCCGCATCTTCTCCGGAACCCTCCGCAGCGGAATGCAGGTATTCAACTCCACCAAGGGAAAACATGAGAGGGTTGGCCGCATCTTCCGCATCCATGCCAAAGACCGTGAAGAGATTGCTGAAGCAGGCCCTGGCGACATCGTGGCCCTCATCGGGATGAAAGTCACCAAAACCGGCGACACCCTCTGCAGCGACGAACACCGCCTCCTGCTCGAGAATATCCACATTCCGCCCAGTGTCATCGAACTCAAGATCAACCCTGCCAAGCGTGCCGACCAGTCGAAACTGGGCGAAGCGCTCCATAAGCTGGCCATGGAAGATCCCTCCTTCAACGTCCGTTTCGACGATGAAACAGAAGAGACGATCATTGCAGGGATGGGTGAGCTTCACCTCGAGATCATTGTCGACCGTCTCCGCACCGAATTCAAGGTGGACGCCATCGTAGGCGAACCCGCCGTAGCCTTCCGCGAAACGATCACCAGCGAAGTGGAGACCAACTACAAACACTCCAAGCAAACAGGAGGCAAGGGCCAGTTTGCCCATGTACTCATGCGCATGGAGCCGAACGAAGGCAAGGGCTACGAATTCATCGAAAAGATCAAGGGCGGAAACATCCCGGCCGAATACATTCCTTCGGTGAACAAAGGGATACTCAAGACCCTCGAACGCGGCGTAATGGCCGGGTACCCGGTGGTCGACGTGAAAGTGGTTCTGCTCGACGGCAGCTTCCACCCGGTCGACAGCTCCGACATGGCCTTCCAGACCTGCGCCTCCATCGGTTTCAAACAGGGCTTTATGAAAGCCGATCCTGTTCTGCTCGAACCGATGATGAAGGTTGAAGTGAATACCCCCGATGAGTACATCGGCGATGTGGTAGGCAACCTCAACCGCCGCCGCGGGAAGATCGAAGCAATGCGCCGTTACCGTAAAGGTTCACAAAAAGTCAACGCTTTCGTCCCCCTGATGGAGATGTTCGGTTATGCCACCCAGCTGAGGAATATCTCCAGCGGCCGTGCCAACTACTCCATGGAGTTCTTCAAATACACCCCGCTGCCAAAACTGCTGCAGGAAGAGGTGCTGAAGAAGATTGCCGACGAGAAGAGAGCAGCGAAATAGAGGGCATTACCCCCTTACAAAATGCGGCATTTCGGTGGGAATGACGAGCGAAAGTTCGACGATTCCACCGAAATTGCCATTTTTAAACCAGGGTGACTGGTAAATGATCTTCTTCCTCCCGTTTTTTTCAATGGTGTAAACATTGTTTTCCCCGGTCGTCATGATCTCCATGATCTTCTTCCGTGATTCCTCCGAATGGCACGCCATCAGGTCCTGCCCGATCAGGCTGACACCACCCTCCTTTTCATATTGGGCAAGTGCCTTTTCATTCATGTAGATAATGATGCCCTGTGCATCGCTCACGATCACATTGCCATCCAGTTTGTCTATAAATTCCATGGGTAAGTATTAATAGTTGCAGTTATTTTGTTGCTATAAGATCAATAAGCCGTTTTCCTTCAGGGTCCTGATCACCGGACCCTCCCGGAAGGCGTTAAAACCGGTCAAACCGCTCTCGGTATACTCCTTTTCAAACTGTTGAAACAACAACGGTTCCTGGTTTTCAACCAGCAGGCGGGGAAATATCGCAGAAAGCCATACTCCTAACGCTTCACTGGTAACAATCGCCACCTCCTGCCGGTTTGTCTGAAAGACCATCCGGGCGGAGGGTATTTGTTTTCCCTTTTTCAGGCGGGTATGCAGCGTGACCGAAGGAGCAGCGCCCGTCCACACCATTTTTGCGTGGGGACCAGGATTACCGGGCTTTTCATTGGATAAGGTATTTTGGATAAATGCCGGCGCCACGGTTGTCCGCGGGATCCGGAAATCGAACCACTCCTGCAGCGGGAAATCGAAACAGATGCCATGCATGTAGTTGTAAAGCGACTTTTTCAGCCCCTCACCAAAGGCCTCGTGGTCACATCCTTTTTGATCGATGGTGACGAGGTCGTTGTTGGCAAAGGCGCCGGGCGGGGTATCCTCCTTTTCGACCCCGAATTGTTCGGGATGCTGCCCGACAGGACTGTGCACCGTCATCGCAAAGAGGTGCCAGAAACCCGACTGAACAATGCCATGATGGAAGAGCTGGCGTACCACCTCGAGCGAATCCACCGTCTCCTGCGCGGTTTGCGTGGGGAAACCGTACATCAGGTAAGCGTGGACCATGATCCCGGCCTGCGTGAAATGGTCGGCCACCCGGGCCACCTGCGTCACCGTCACCCCCTTGTTGATCATCTTCAGGATGCGGTCGGAGGCAACCTCCAGTCCCCCTGCCACCGCAATGCATCCCGACGCTTTCAGCAGCCGGCAGAGGTCGTAGGTAAAACCCGCCTCAAAGCGGATATTGGTCCACCACACCACCGTCAGTTTCCTCCGAAGGATCTCCAGCGCCAGCTCGCGCAGCAACACGGGTGCAGCAGCTTCATCGGTAAAGTGGAAGCCGTGATGACCTGTCTGCGCGATAATCGCCTCGATGGCATCGCAGATCTGCGTCGCACGCTTCGGCTCATAGCGCTTGATGTAGTCGAGCGACCCATCGCAGAAGGAGCATTTACCCCAGTAGCATCCATGGGCCAGCATCAGCTTGTTCCACCGTCCGTCGCTCCAGAGGCGGTGCATGGGGTTGGCCACCTCGAGCACCGAAAGGTATTTGTGGAGCAGCAGCTCCGAATAGTCGGGGATGCCGGTATCGCGCTGCGCAACGTCAGGTTCCGCTGAACCGTCAACATAGCACACCTTCCCCTCCCATCGCATGAAGGTTCGTTTAAGCGCCTCCCTGCTCCGTTGACCGTCAAGATATTCCGTGAGATGGAGCAATGGGGCCTCGCCATCATCGAGGGTGATGAAATCAACAAAGTCAAACACCCGCGGATCGGAGAGTGACCGCAATTCGGTGTTGACAAATCCGCCCCCCATCGCCACCGTAATTTCAGGGTGGTTCCGCTTGAGCCACTGGCCGCATTTCAGCGCACCATATAGGTTTCCCGGAAAAGGCACCGTCAGCGCCACCAGGGATGGCTGATATTGTGAAATTTTCTCCCGGAGCACTCCTGTCAACAAAGTATCTATGAAACTCCCCGGATGTTCCAGCGCCAGGGCCAGCTCGTCAAAGGAACCGGCACTTCTGCCCAGGCGTTCGGCATACCGGCTGAAGCCGAAGTGCGGATCGACCGTTTCGGTAATGAGATCGGAAATATCTTCAATGTAGAGCGTAGCCAGGTATTTGGCCCGGTCGAGCAACCCCAGGTGCCCGAAGTCATGGTCCAGGTCGGTCATCTGCCCGAACCTTCTCCCTTCCGGCAGCCACCCTTCGCTGCAGATCAGGTGCGCCACCTCCGGCCTTCCCCCCTGCAAAAACTCCATCACCAGCCCAATCGTCCGGAGATACTCCCCCCTCAACCCAACCATCCTCCTCACCCACTCCACCTGTCCGCCTGTCCGCCTGTCCGCCTGTCCGCCTGTCCGCCCGTCCACCTGTCCACCCGTCCCCTTGTCCACCCGTCCACTTGTCCCCTTGTCCACCAATTCAAAAACATCCCCCAACCCCACCCCCGAAAACACCCCCAACACCACCTCCAACCCCACATCACACTGATGCGACTCCACCCCTTGCGTATTCATAAACCCCTTCAGGCACGCCGTAGCCGGGTAAGGCGTATTCAACTGCGTAAACGGCGGGGTAATGAAGAGGATCGACTGGCTCAACGGCGACAATTATAGGTCTGTTACGGCGTAAAGGTAGGCAACCTTCGCACTATTTTCGTCAAACAGAAAAAAAATTCCTCACACCTTTTGGAAAGTTAAAGAGTTTTTGTATTTTTGCACCCCAAATTCCTCCTTAGCTCAGTTGGTTAGAGCATCTGACTGTTAAT
>JBMOIP010000024.1:0-62810 GCA_049317265.1 Bacteroidales bacterium | reverse complement strand
AAAGCGCAGTAAGTTACAGCCTTGCCACCGCCACTGCGACGAACAACTCCGGCTTATTATGGAGTACCGACGGAACGGGAACCTTCAGCAACATCAATGAGCTGAACCCGACCTATACCCCGAGTGCAGCGGACATCACCGCAGGCCATGTCACCCTTACGCTGACCGCTTTTGGCACCTCGCCATGCGGCAACGCAGTGGATGCGATGACCCTTACGATCGTACCTGCACCAGTTGCAGATGCGGGCCAGGATGCAACAATTTGTGAAACCTCAACCAGTTACGTTTGCAATGCTTTTGTTTCAAATGCAACTGACTTCCATTGGACAACAACAGGAACAGGTAGCTTTAACAATAACCTGCTTCTGAATCCGATTTATATCCCAAGTGAAGCTGATATCGCAGCAGGTTGTGTCTTCCTTATACTTCACGTTAACGGAAATGCTCCTTGCGTATCGGTTACAGATACCGTGAAACTCTGTATCAGTCGTATTCCTTTGGCAAATGCAGGTCCTGATGACATGATCTGCCAGGGATTTACCTACCAGATCACCGGATCATCCGCGCTATATTATGGTGATCTGACATGGACAACTTCAGGAACAGGAACTTTCGACAATAATAAGATTGTTCATCCTGTCTATACTCCAAGTCTTGCTGATTTTACAGCTGGAAGTGTTGTTCTAACCCTTCATTTAACAGCAAACTCCCCGTGTCCAAACGCAATTGATTCGATGGTACTTGACATTCACCCGAATCCGATTGCTGTCGCTTCTCTTGTTCACAATGTGAGATGCGATGGATTCAGTGATGGATCAGTGACGGTTTCTGTGACCAGTGGAACTCCTGAGTATACTTATTTATGGAGTGACGGGCAGACAACAGCTACGGCAACAGGTCTCAATGCTGGTACTTATACGGTAACCGTAACCGACCATTATGGCTGTACAGGCACATCCAGTGCAACTGTTGTGGTTAATCCTTTACCAGTTCTTGTTATTACCAACCCCGCAGATGTTTGTGCACCAAATACAGTTGATATTACCGATCCTGCGGTAACCGCAGGAAGTGTCCTTCACGGGGCAACGCTCAGCTATTGGCTGGATGCAGGGGCTGTTAATACGATGACCAACCCGACTACAGCCGGTGCAGGTATCTATTATATCAAGGCCACTACAGAACCAGGTTGTTTCGATATCAAACCTGTAACTGTTACAGTGAATCCTTTGCCACTGGCAGATGCCGGGGCAAACAGGACTATTTGCTATAATTCAAGTACAACCATTGGAGCCATTGCTGTTCAGGGGAATACCTACTCATGGACTTCCATGCCGGTTGGGTTTACCTCCACAGAGGCAAATCCTACTGTCACCCCAACGGAAACTACCACTTATACCTTGACGGAAACCATTACTTCAACTGGTTGCAATGATACCCATAGTGTTGTGGTGACTGTTGATCCGACAACGGTAGGAGGTTTGTTAGGACCTGACCAGACTATCTGTTATGAAACGTCACCTCTTGATCTCGTTTTAACCGGAAATGTCGGTAATGTGGTGAAATGGCAAAAATCATCTGATGCAGCATTCACTTCGCCAATTGATATTCCAGGTACGACAACTATCTTATCCGGCTCGAACATTGGCAATCTTACTCAAGATACCTATTTCAGGGCTGTTGTTCTGAGCGGTGTATGTCTGGAAGCAGTGTCATCGTCTGTTCTCATAACGGTTAATCCGCTGGGACAGGTGAATCAGCCGGCCAGTGTGGTTGTATGCGACGGTTCAGTAGCAGCTGTTGCCTTCGGCACAACCAATATAGGAGGAATAACAACCTATACCTGGACCAACTCTACCACCAGCATTGGTCTCGCATCCAGTGGAACCGGAGATATCTCCTTTACTGCGACGAATACAAGCAATGCTTCTGTGGCTGCCACGATCATTGTTACCCCGATATTCACAAACAATGGGGTAAGTTGTACAGGCACGAAAAAAACCTTTACGATTACGGTTAACCCTGCCGGGCAGGTTAATGATGTTGGCTCGCAGATCGTTTGTAATGGAGCGCTTACCGCTCCGGTCGACTTTACAACCATTAATATTGGAGGAAATACCACCTATACATGGGTGAATGATGAACCGGCAATTGGACTGGCGGCAAATGGAAGTGGCAATATCGGTGCATTTACGGCTATCAATTCTGGAACTGTGCCGCTTGTTGCTACCATTACAGTGACCCCAACTTTTGAAAAGAGATCAGTAAGTTGCGTTGGCCTTTCTAAAACCTTCACCATCACTGTTAATCCATCAGGACAGGTGAACGATCCGGGAGATCAGGTTGTTTGCAACGGATCTTCTACAAGTCAGGTTATATTCTCCACGCTCAACAGCCTTGGAACCACAACCTATTCCTGGTCAAATAGCAATCCAGGCATTGGATTAGCTGCCAGCGGTACCGGCAACATTCCTGCATTCACTACTGTTAATAATGGTGTAGCCCCAATCGTTGCATCCATTGTTGTTACCCCAACATTCACAAATGGCTCAGTAAGTTGTGTTGGAGCGCCCGAAACCTTCACCATTACGGTAAATCCAGCCGGTCAGGTAGTAGATCCCTCTGACATGGTAGTTTGCAATGGCTCTCTGACATCTTCTGTCATTTTCACATCGACAAATACCGGAGGTGTCACTACCTACACCTGGGTGAATGATCTGCCCGGAATTGGTTTGGCAGCAAGTGGTTCTGGTAATATACCTGCGTTTACCGCAATCAACAATGGTACTTCTCCAATTGTTGCAACAGTGACGGTAACACCTCATTTTGAGAATGGTTTACCAACCTGCCCGGGAAGTTCACAGAGGTTTACCATCACAGTAAATCCATCCGGCCAGGTGAACGATCCTGCTGATCAGGTATTGTGCGATGGTTCAATGACTACCCCGATCATCTTTACTACCAACAATTTACTTGGAACAACCTCATACACCTGGAGTAACAACACAACCAGTATTGGCCTGGCAGCCAGCGGATCAGGTAATATTCCTGCATTTGTCGCCATCAATGCCGGATCGGTAGCTGTTGTTGCCACATTAACGGTTACCCCACATTATTCCTATGGTTCTGTTTCCTGTGATGGTTCAGCCCAAACCGTTCTTATTACGGTAAATCCACGACCGGTGGTCGTTACCCATCCCCAGGAAACATGTTCACCTAATAAAGTTGACCTTACACTGGCGTCTGTTACCGCAGGATCCACTCCAGGACTGGTTCTTACATACTGGACCAATGCTGCTGCAACAATTCCTTATCTGACACCAACAGCCGCAATGACAGGTACCTATTATATTAAGGGTACAATTCCGGGAACTGGTTGTTATTCTGTAACTCCTGTCAGCGTTGTCATCCATCCGTTACCAACAGTTTATAACGGAACGGGAAGTGGCGGCTATTGCGCTGGTGGTCCTGGGTTGATTGTAGGTCTAACCGGCTCCCAGGTTGGCGTTAACTATACTTTATGGTATGGTTGCTGCAACCCCGTTGGTATTACCATCGCAGGAACCGGCGGTCCGATAAACTTTGGCCTGCAAACAACACCTGGTTATTACTCAGTACTTGCTGAAAATACGACTACACACTGTATTAACTGGATGTACAATTGTATCCTGATTTACATCAATCCTTTGCCAACGGCAGTTATTACACCCAGCGGTCCTACAACTTTCTGTACCGGTGGATCCGTGGTTCTGACAGCATCAGGTGGTACCGGCTACGTATGGTCGAATGCAGCTACTACTGCAGCAATTACAGTTTCTGCAAGCGGAACCTATACAGTTACAGTTACTGACGTCCATGGATGCAGCAATACAGCTTCTTCTATTGTAACAGTGAATCCTCTGCCAGTTGCGGTGATCACGCCTAACGGCCCAACATCGTTCTGTCCTGGGGGCTCAGTGATTCTTACTGCATCAGGAGGTACCTCCTATATGTGGTCAAATGCTGCGACTACTGCAGCCATAACTGTTACCACAAGCGGTACATACACCGTTACAGTTACCAATTCAACCGGTTGCCACAATTCTACTGCAACAACAGTTACAGTGTACCCATTGCCAATTGCAGTGATCACCCCCAATGGCCCGACTACATTCTGTGAAGGCGGATCTGTGGTGCTTACAGCATCTGGTGGCACAGGTTACCTTTGGTCGAATGGCGCTTCCACAGCCGCCATTACGGTATCAGCCAGCGGAATCTACAGTGTAACAGTATCGGATGCCAATGGTTGCAGCAACTCAACAGCTGCAGCGGTAACGGTTAACCCGCTGCCGACTGCGGTCATTACACCCAATGGCCCAACTACCTTCTGTGAAGGCGGGTCAGTGATCCTGACTGCTTCAGGCGGAACCGGTTATTTATGGTCAAATGGATCTACTACAGCAGCTATCACCGTTACAACAGGTGGAACTTATGAAGTAACAGTAACAGATGCCAATGGCTGCAGCAATACAGCCTCTGCAACCATAACGGTTCATCCGCTCCCAACAGTGGCAATAACCCCTGATGGCCCGACAACCTTCTGCGAAGGCGGATCTGTTATTCTGACTGCTTCAGGCGGAACCAGTTACGTATGGTCGAATTCAGCCACAACTGCTTCTGCTACTGTATCTGCCAGCGGTACCTATGGGGTAACAGCAACCGATGCCAATGGATGTACCAACACTGCCTCCGTCACCGTTACGGTTAATCCTCTGCCCACGGCAGTAATTACGCCAGATGGTTCGACAACCTTCTGCGAAGGCGGATCGGTGATCCTGATGGGATCTGGAGGTACAAGTTACCTCTGGTCAAATGCAGCTACCACCTCAGACATTACCGTTTCTACCGGCGGAGTTTACAGCCTTACGGTTACTGACGTTCATGGATGCAGCAATACAGCCTCGGTTACCGTTACGGTGAATCCTCTGCCCGTTGCAGTGATCACCCCTGACGGTCCGACCACTTTCTGCGAAGGCGGATCTGTGATCCTCACAGCTTCAGGTGGTACAGCCTACGTTTGGTCGGATGGAGCAACTACTGCGTCGATTTCCGTAGCAGCAAGCGGCACCTATGGTGTAACTGTTTCCGATCTGAACGGCTGCAGCAATACAGCTTCTGTGACTGTAACGGTTAACCCGCTGCCAACTGCAGTGATCACACCCAATGGCCCGACTACTTTCTGTGAAGGCGGATCTGTTATCCTTACCGCTTCGGGTGGCACAGGTTACCTGTGGTCGAATGGCGCTACAACAGCTGCCATTACGGTTTCTGCCAGCGGCATTTACAGTGTAACAGTAACGGATGCCAATGGTTGCAGTAACTCAACCTCCACAACAGTTACGGTTAATCCGTTGCCAGTGGCGGTAATTACTCCGAATGGCCCGACTGCATTCTGCCAGGGCGGCTCTGTTGTCCTTACGGCATCAGGCGGCACGGGATATGTGTGGTCAAATGGCGCTACTACAGCAGCTATTACCGTATCCACGGGTGGAACCTATGATGTGACAGTAACAGATGCCAATGGCTGCAGCAATACAGCCTCAGCAACCGTAACTGTTCATCCGCTCCCGACAGTGGCGATAACCCCTGATGGCCCGACGACCTTCTGCGAAGGCGGATCGGTTATTCTTACAGCTTCAGGCGGTACCAGTTACTTATGGTCGAATTCATCCACAACTGCTTCTGTTACCGTTTCTGCAAGCGGCACCTATGGTGTAACAGCTACCGATGCCAACGGATGCAGCAACACAGCTTCCGTCACTGTTACGGTTAATCCTCTGCCAACAGCGGTGATTACTCCGGATGGTGTTACAACCTTCTGCGAAGGCGGATCGGTGATCCTGATGGGATCTGGAGGTACAAGTTACCTCTGGTCAAATGCAGCTACCACCTCAGACATTACCGTTTCTACCGGCGGAGTTTACAGCCTTACGGTTACTGACGTTCATGGATGCAGCAATACAGCCTCGGTTACCGTTACGGTGAATCCTCTGCCCGTTGCAGTGATCACCCCTGACGGTCCGACCACTTTCTGCGAAGGCGGATCTGTGATCCTCACAGCTTCAGGTGGTACAGCGTACGTTTGGTCGGATGGAGCAACTACTGCGTCGATTTCCGTAACAGCAAGCGGCACCTATGGTGTAACTGTTTCCGATCTGAATGGCTGCAGCAATACAGCTTCTTTGACTGTAACGGTTAACCCGCTGCCAACCGCAGTGATCACACCCAATGGCCCTACCACTTTCTGTGAAGGCGGATCTGTTATCCTTACCGCTTCGGGTGGCACAGGCTTCCTGTGGTCGAATGGCGCTACAACCGCTGCCATTACGGTTTCAGCCAGCGGAATCTATAGTGTAACAGTAACGGATGCCAATGGTTGCAGTAACTCAACCGCTGCAACAGTTACGGTTAACCCACTTCCAACAGCTGTAATTATACCCAATGGCCCAACGACCTTCTGTGAAGGCGGGTCAGTGATTCTGACAGCTTCAGGCGGAACCGGATATTTATGGTCAAATGGAGCTACTACTGCAGCTATTTCCGTTTCCACGGGTGGAACCTATGGAGTAACGGTGACCAATGTGTACGGATGCCCTGATAACGAAAGTCTTGTAGTAACAGTAAATGCGTTACCACTTGCCTTTAATGTAACAGGAACGGGACACTATTGTGAGGCAGGACCAGGCGTAGTCGTTGGACTTTCAGGTTCACAGACCGGGGTTGACTATACGTTAACTCCTGGAGGAACTATTGTTCAGGGCACCGGAAGCGCCATCACGTTTGGGCTTCAAATTGCCGGAACCTATACTGTTTCAGCCATCAACACAACAACCCAATGTTCCAATGCCATGAATGGTTCGGCTGTTGTTACGGTAACACCCAAACCAACCCTGGTTGTCACCAACCCGGCAGCAGTATGTTCACCCAACACCGTGAATATTACAGCTCCTGCCATTACCGCAGGCAGCACTGCAGGTTTGACGCTTACCTACTGGACCAATGCACTTGCAACAATCCCATATGCAACTCCGGCAACAGCCACTGCAGGTACCTATTATATCAAGGGGACAGATGCATCGGGTTGCTATGACATTAAACCGGTTGTGGTGAATGTGCTGCCAATTCCGCTGCTTGTCATTACCAATCCTGAGCCTGTATGTTCACCGGGTACAATTAACCTGACTGCACCAGCTGTAACGGCGGGAAGCAGTCCCGGACTTACCCTGAGTTACTGGCTGAATGCCGGCGCCACCATTCCGATGTCAAATCCTGCCACTGCCGGCACGGGCACCTATTATATTAAAGGTGTCAATGCAGCAGGCTGTTTCGACATCAAACCTGTAATAGCCAAGGTTAATGCGCTGCCTACGGCATTCAGTGGCACCGGCAGCGGAACCTACTGTGCCAGCGGACCCGGATTATCTGTTGGCTTGAATGGCTCACAGGTTGGCGTTAACTATACCATCTGGCATGGTATCCAGCAGGGTATTACCATTGCCGGAACAGGTGGTCCGATTTCATTTGGGTTACAAACTATGTCGGGATACTATTCTGTGTTTGCAGAAAATATGACCACCCATTGCAGCAACTGGATGTATAATTGTATCTACATCACCATTGAGCCGCAGCTTCCTGTAAGTATAACGATTGTGTCTTCGGCCAATCCTGTCCAGGTAGGAACTGTTGTTACATTTACTGCTACACCGGTTAATGGTGGTTCTTCTCCATCTTACCAGTGGAAGGTGAACGGGTTGAATGTGGGAACAAACAGTCCGGTTTACGCATTCGCTCCTATGGATGGTGATGATATCACCTGCGTACTCACCTCCAATGCAACCTGCACATCGGGAAATCCTGCTACTTCAAATATGGTGACAATGGTTGTACAGGGCTTTAGCGCCATCATCAATGTAACAGGCATCGTTCCCGATGGGAAATCAAAATGTTACAGCGCCACACAAACACTTACCGTTGCAGGCAACGGCAGAGAGTTTACGGTGGAGAGCGGCGGCAGTGCAACGATGATCGCAGGACAGAGCATCCTTTACCTGCCCGGGACAAAGGTGTTGCCAGGAGGCTACATGCATGGTTATATCTCAACCAATGGCCAGTATTGCGGTCAGCAGTCGCCAGCCATACCAACTGTTATCGCCGGCTTGGATCAGCTGCCTGTCAATTCAGAACAGACCTTGTTTAAACTCTACCCGAACCCGACCGTCGGAAACTTTACCATTGAACAAAAAGGTGACAGAGTGTATGATAACGTGAAAGTTGAGGTTTATGGAATGCGTGGAGACAGGTTAATGTCGGGTGAACTGGTAGGAGAGAAGAAGCATGAATTCTGGACTTCCGACCTGCCCTATGGTCTCTATTTTGTCAAGATCATTGCTGATGAAAATGTAGAAACATTTAAGCTCGTAAAAACGAGGTAAGACCCTCTTATCTCTACCCAAAGCCCCGTTGGCGGTGTCCTTAGACATCGCCAACAGGGCTTTTTTTTATCTGAATGAATTGTGCCGCTTGTGTCGCATGACGGGTTTTATCAGCGGCGAGAACTCCCTGTCTGTATAGAATTTCTGTTGTGAAAAAAATAACCTCACAGCAAATGATATAACATTGTTATATTCGTTGAAAATATTTTATTTGCAGGGGAAGGCCAGAAAAAGTAAACTACGCCAGAAACTTAGGTAATCTGCTGAATATCCGTTTTTAGGAAATGTAAATCTGTGAAAATGTTGGATTGTTGTTATCATCATTTGAAAAAAACGAGGAATTTAATTAGGATTATTGTTATCCATGATATATCTTTGTAGCAATCAACAGAAAGAAAAATCAGTTTTTAGGTGTCAAAATTGATTCTGATGTTGATTATTAATTTAAAAATCAACTAATTATGAAAAAGCAATTATTTTTTCTCGTGCTGCTGTTTTGTGCATCGCTCTTAACTCAGGCTGCTAACTGGCATGTTAATCCCCTGGGAACCGATGATCCTTTGCATGGAACTGCCACCGGTGCCGGTGCCTTCAAAACCATTCAATATGCTATTACCGCTGCAGCCTCAGGCGATGTGATCAATGTGGCTCCCGGGACCTATGTTGAAGCAAACATTTTAGTTGATAAAAACAATATTACCATCCAGGGAACCGGAGCAACCAGGGATGCAGTCATTATCGTATCCACAGGATCAGATGCGAATGTTGACAACGCTTTTGGCAGCGGAGCCCTCAATGGGTTTATCATCAAGGCACATGATGCCACCATCCGGAAACTGACCATTAACGGAAACCCCTTGCTCACCCCGGGAGTCTATAATTTCCGCGCGGGTATCGTTACACACGACCCGACCGGAGTATGGAACAACCTGCATGTTGACAATGTTGCCATCAAGTACGCATGGCGCAGGGGTATTTCTGTATTTCCAAGAACTGTTTCCGGAACTGTAATTGAAAATTCAAGTGTAGAGTACATTGCCTACAACCAGGGCATGTACCTCGCCGGACACAGCGTTGTTCTTAACAACTCTGTAAAACATTGCTTCCAGGGAATTGTCCAGAACCCGGATGCCTCGACACCCAGAGGTCTTTTTAAAATTAACGGCAACACCGTAACTGAAATCGGGAACTACCCGGGCTGCTTTAATTATCCGAACAGTCAGCCACGCGCTATTCAGTTTGATGCTGCTGATCCTACATTCAGAACAGTTGAGATTAAAAACAATACCATTAACGACAATGGTTATACCGGCTTGGTAGGCACCGTTGGTATCTATACCCGCCGCGCCAACGCTGCATCCCTGGTTCAGAACAACACCATCACCCTGGGTTCAGGTTCCTCTTTCTCAGTTGTTGGAGGCAGCCAGTCTGTTGGTCTGCTCCTCGGATGGTCTTATGCACATGCTTTTACTGCAAATCTTAACCATATTAATACAAATGCATACGGGATCGGCATCATGCTGATCGGCGTTGGTACCAGCAGCAGTCCGATGATCCTCGAAGGGAACGTACTGGTTTCTACAGCCAGCACACACCTCGATAAAGGTGACGGAACAGGTATTTATATCGCCAATCAATACCTCTTTAACGCACTCGATAAATTTGAGTCCTTTGTTAAAATTCAGAACCATAACAGCATCACCGGCTTTGTAAGAGGGATTGAAGCTGAAAAGATTGCCACCTCGGCCTTCCCCCTCACCGTTTCAGTTCATAATAACCTCCTATCCGGAAATACAACAGGTATCTATGCCACTACTTTAATTGGTACGATCGATGCCACCAACAACTACTGGGGTGGTTCAGGACCGAACGATGGTGCATTATATCCGGCAGCAACCGGCAGCAGTGTAACTGCAAATGTTGCCTTTACCCCATGGTGGTGCGATGCTTTGATGACAACTGCCTGCCCTTCACTAACTCCCGGGATGGCCATTCTGAATACAAACACGGGTGTTCAGTATACTGCCGCACAGCTTCTGATTGCTTTAAACGCAGCAGCGGATGGAGAAAGACTGTATATTGCACCTGGAACGGTTAACTCCACTTTTTCATACACCGGATTAGGTAAAACTGTTTCTCTCGTAGGTTCAGGTATCCCCGGGATGTCGCAACTTGATGGAACCTTATTCCTTGTGAATGGTAATTTAGTAATGCTTAACGGCATCTCCTTAGCTAATGGAACAAGCACCTCGCCCGTTTCAGTTGCCAATGGCAACCTGAAATTACGGAATTGTACTGTTGTGTGCCCACCTGCTGGTTCATCTGTTGCTGGTGTGCAGGTTATTGCAGGAACGATTGATGCCGGTACTTCAGAAGATCCGGGAAACAATGTTTTTGTTGGTACATCAACATCAATAGCCATTCAAAACGACTTGAATGTAGGGCAGTATGCCATTGGCAACAATTGGGGCAGTCCAAGCGGACCCACCGTAAGCTCCAACCCAAGCGGTACAGGATGCGCAATTTTCAATTTGGTTTCTGACTCTGTCTATTATGCTCCATTTGCCAATGGCCCCATCAGTACGATCGCTTCTGTTTTTGTATGCGCCGGCGCTACAACCGTTGATATTCCGGTTACGGCAACCAATTTTAACAGTGTTGGCAGTCTTGCACTGACCTTCGGATTTACTCCTGCCCAGCTTACAGCTCCGCAGATTGTCTATACGAACCCGGCATTCAGTTCATGGGGACCTTTCACTTACACGACCGACGGTGGTTTACTTGCTGGCGGAACCTTTAAAGTGTCAGGCTTCGGCCCGCTGCCTGCCAATGGGGTGACATTAACCGACGGAGATATACTGTTCACCCTCCGTTTCAATATTTTACCGAATCTTGGAACCAACAGTACAGCTCCGGTGTTCTTTGATGAAGATATCCAGGGAACTGCCTGTGAATATGCAGGTGTTGCTCCCGCTTATCACCCGTTTAATGATATTCCAACATCTGCCTATTATCTCAATGGAGGTGTGACTTTGAATGGCCGTCATAAGATCAGTGGTGTGTTTACCTACTACAACACGGCAAATGTCATCCTGACAGCTGAAGATATTACGGTGAAAGTTTACCGGTCAAGCGATGCTGGTCATTCCACAGTGCTTGGAACCACCACCACCAATAGCTCGGGCTATTATGAATTCTATGATCTCTGCCCGGATGATACCTATGATATCGTTGCTACTTCTACCCACACCACTGCAGGCAGTGTGAACACCACCGATGCAGCCCAGGTGAACTTCTGGCCCATTGCACCGACTTCCATCGAAAAAGTCAGGTTCTTTGCAGGCGACGTAGGAACGCTTGTTCCTTATGTCCAGGAAGACTGGTATCTGTCAGCTACCGATGCACAACGTATCCAACAGAATTTTGTCAACGGAAAAGCTTTTGACCGTCCATGGACCTTCTGGAAAGCCGGACAGTTCATCGCCGCCAATCCTGTTGCTCCTGCAGAATCCTTCCCAACCGTGAATATTCCTGTTGGACTTGATGTAACTGCAAATATGTACGGCCTCTGCACCGGCGACTTTAACCGCAGTTTCAACCCGTTACTGAAGAAATCGGCAAGTAAATCTTTAACCCTGGTTTACGGAAGGTCGATGCTGGTTACAAGCGGACAGCAATTTGACCTGCCTGTTCATATTGTGAATGCCTCCAGTGTAGGAGCAGTTTCATTGATCATCACTTTCCCGTCCAACCTTGTGGAGATTACTGATGTTAAAATGAACAGTACAAATGGCCAGCTCGATTGGGCGGTCAATGGCGATGAATTGAGAATTGGCTGGAATTCCATGGTTGCTGCAGATCTCGGCGCATTTGACAACCTGGTTACCCTTACCATGGTTACCAGGGAGACATGGGTGAAAGGCTCATCCATCAGGCTGGAACTCGCAGCAGATCCGTTAAACGAACTTGCAAATGCCAGTTATGATGTGATCGGAAATGCCATTCTGAGTGTTGATGTTGTGGAATCATCACCTGACGGTATTGGGGAACAATCTGATGCAAGTGCATTGAAATTCCGCAACTACCCGAATCCTTTTACAAATCATACCACCATTACCTACACACTTCCGTTTGCCGGAAATGTCGTAGTTGAAATTCGTAATACATTTGGTGAACTTGTAAAGGTACTTGTTAACGATATGCAGGTTTCAGGTGGCCATACACTGAATTTTGATGCTGCCGGACTGGCTGCGGGTATCTATACCGCCAGTATAAAACTCAGCGGATCTTATACCGCAGTGAACAGTACAATCAAACTTGTGATAAGCAAATAATTTTAAAATGAATGAAGGGGAGTGCGCAAGTACTCCCCTTTTTTTATACAATTAACTATCCAATAAAATCCATTGAAGAAGGTTGTTTTCATTTTATTATGTTCTGTTCTCCTCGCATCAGCACGACTCTTAGCTGCTGATGCACCGGTTACCACTGCAGGTACAGTCACCAATGCTGTACCCGGAGCTCCATCGGTACAAATACCTGTCACAGTTGCCGGATTTGCCAATATTGGTCAGTTTACCCTTACCATGACTTTCGATACAACCATTGTGCGTTATGTGTCATGCAACATTACACCATTGCTGCCGGGGATGTCAGTTACCTATTATTCACCCATAGTGAATACCCAGGGGAAGCTGATTTTTACCTGGACCGGTGCCACAAACCTGAGTCTGACGGATGGAGCTTCCATTGTAAACCTCACCTTCTCCTACGTAGCAGGAACAGGATTGCTTAACTGGGCTGATGCTTCAGGGTCTGTTTGTCAGTACAAACGTTATATAACCGGTGTGTTAACAGAACTGAATGATGCTCCGCAATACCTGTTCTATAAAAATGGGGGTATCTCCAACCGTGGTGCACCAGTGACTTCAGCACCGACCGTGACAGTCACGGGCACGGGTCCTGTTGCCGTTCCAATTACCGTAAGTGGTTTTACAGGAATAGGCGCTCTTACCCTTAACCTGGAGTATGACCCTGCCATCATGACCTATGTGAATTTTACTAAAAACGCCGCTTTCGGATCCTCATTCCTGGTT
Organism: Bacteroidales bacterium; assembly: GCA_049317265.1. Lineage (GTDB taxonomy): Bacteria > Bacteroidota > Bacteroidia > Bacteroidales > FEN-979 > CAIVAT01. The sequence goes on along the minus strand of JBMOIP010000024.1, from coordinate 49,246 downwards.
GGCAGTATTGCGGGAACCGGGGGCAAAAAGCTGATGGTCATTCAATGGTATGGGAATGCAGTTACCCTGGGTGCAGGGGCTACCTTATGCACTTTGAACTTTTCCTATATCGCCGCCAACGGTAACGGAACTACCCTACTATGGTTTGATAATGGCCCTTCGTGCCAGTATACCGATGGCTCGGGCGCTGTGCTGATCGACCTTCCTAAAAATACCTATCTTCATGATGGATTGGTCTCGCCTCCAATCGCCGGGGTTTCAGTTTCACCTTCTGCCAACCCGGTTTGCGCGGGAACTGTGGTATCATTCACCGCCATTCCTGCGAATGGCGGAAGCACCCCTGCCTATCAGTGGAAGGTGAATGGCATTAATACAGGGACTAATAGCGTTACTTTCTCCTATATCCCCGCAAACAATGATCAGGTTACTTGTGTCATGACCTCAAGTCTGACTTTTGTTGCCGGCAATCCCGCAACCTCCGCCCCGGTTAACATGTCGGTAAACTCTTTGCCGGTGAGTATTACGATCAGCGCCTCATCCAATCCGGTCTGCCAGGGTATGGCAGTTAATTTGAGTGCGGTAGCTGTCAATGGTGGCAGTTTACCTGTTTACCAATGGATGGTTAACGCGATAGGAGCGGGCACCAATAGTCCTGATTTTACCTACATCCCGGCAGACAATGATGTGGTTACCTGCCAGGTTACCTCCGATGCTGCCTGTACAACAGGCAATCCGGCTTTGTCAAACCAGGTGGTGATCGATGTTGTGTCCCTTCCTGTGGTGGTAACTGATTTTTCAGCAAACATGTTGACTCCACGGCGAAGTGATACCGTACTCCTTACTGATCTTAGTACTGGCGGAGCAACGTCATGGACCTGGAGTTTTGATAAGCCCGGCGTTGTTTTTCTTAATGAGACAAGCGCTCAATCACAGAACCCACAGGTTAAATTCACAGAGGGCGGCCTCTATTCGGTAACATTGCTTGCTGCGAACATTTGTTTCAATGACAGTGAGTTGAAATCCGGGTATATCCGGGCGGGAAGCCACGGTTTATGGACTGGCAGTTCGTCTGAGGACTGGAATTCAGCAGCAAATTGGGATGATGACCTTGTACCGGACAGCAATACTGATGTTGTCATCCCTCCTGGTGCTGCCAACTGGCCATTGTTTGATGGCAACCTGATTCTTGGATTCCATTGCAAAAATCTTACCCTGAGTGGAGTTACAAGTCAAATGACCATTACCGGAGATATTACCATTCCATAGTTCTTAACTTAATATGATATTCTTCCAAAGATTTGCGAGTATTTCCTTTTACCTCCTGATCGGCATGATCCTCGGGATGCCTGCAACATTATGTGCGCAAAATGCTCCCGCAACGACCATCGCCAAGGTTGGAAATGCAATTCCCGGGCAGGTAGATGTTCCGGTTACAGTGACTGGTTTCAATGATATCGGGGCTATTTCACTCACAATTGATTACCCGTATGCGGGGTTACATTTCGTACAGGGGGCGCCGAATTCAAATCTTGATGGGTTTGCCATTGGTGACCATGACCTTGGTAACGGTTATCACCGGATAACCATGGGATGGTTTGGCTCAGGTGTATCATTGGCGGATAATGAGGTGATCATGACCATTACCTTTACCTTTATTTCAGGAATTACAGCCCTTGACTTTTACGACAATGGTCCGTCATGCGAATATGCGAATGGCAGTTACGATGTGCTTAACGACCTGCCGCAGCCTCAATATTACATCAACGGTTCGGTTTGCGGGGAGATTGGCAACCCCGGACCTATTTCCGGCGATGCCTCTGTTTGCAAAGGGGAAACCGGGGTTTCGTATAGTGTCTCTCCCGTGACCAATGCGACGAGTTATCATTGGACAGTACCTGCAGGAGCGAATATCGTAAGTGGCAATGGTACAAATGCCATCCTTGTTGACTTTCCGGTCACTGCATCTTCGGGGAATATCACGGTAAACGGGTCAAATTTGTGTGGTCCCGGCGTAATTTCCCAGCTCCCGGTCTCCGTTAACATCGTGCCTGTTGCCAATGCCGGAAGCGATGTCACCATCCCTTATGGAACCAGTACAACGCTGCATGCTGCGTCGGGAGGAACCGGTTCATTCAGCTATCATTGGTCGCCTGAAGCGCTGCTAACAAATCCCAATCTCCAAAATCCGCTAACGGTGAATTTAACTGTTTCTGAAGTGTTTACGCTACTGGTTTCAAACCTTGGAACACAATGCACTAATTCTGACGAAGTTGCCGTTACGGTTTCAGGCGGACCCATCAACACGAACCCTGTATCCATCCCGACGATGATCTGCAGAGGGGAGACAGCGCAACTATTTGCCAATGCCGGCGGTGGCTCTGGCACATACAGCTATGCATGGAGCTGTACCCCAGCCGGCACCCCTCCATGGAGTTCGACCCTGGCCAATCCACTGGTTATGCCGGATTCCACAAAGGTTTATCATCTTTCTTTGTCAGATGGATTTAATAGTATCCAGGGCTCGACGACACTTGTGGTCAACCAATTGCCCAAAGCCACCATCTCTGGTGGTGACACGTTATGTGGAGAAGGTAATTCAACGGTTTTAACGGTGAACCTTACGGGTGTTGCTCCATGGTCATTTTATTACTCCAATGGCATAACTACATGGTTCGTCCCCAATGTAAATACTACACCATATTCGATAGTGGCCACTGATCCGGGAGTTTATACGATCCTCGCCATGTCAGATGCGCAATGCATTGGAACTGCCGCAGGTTCGGCGGTAGTAGGTGTATTCCCTGTTCCACCGGCTCCGGTTATTTCGGTGAACGGCGCAGAACTGTTTTCATCAGGATGCTGTGGTAATCAATGGTACAGGGATGGCGTTCTTTTACCCGGCGCAACCGGCACCGTATATCAGCCAAATAAAACCGCCCACTATTGGGATATCGTGACGGTAAACGGTTGTTCGTCAGACACCTCAAACGATATTTATTATGTGATGGCCAGTATTGGAAAACCTGAGAATGTCTCCTTCTCGATTGAACCGAACCCGGCAAATGATGATGTTACCATTATGTCAAAAAACGGGACATCCATTATAGAGAGAATCGAAATCTTCTCCACTTCCGGGAAAACTGAACTCACTTATGTAAATGTCCGGAAGAGTGAAGAAGTTATCATCGACATCCGTCGTCTATCACCCGGGTTGTACTTCCTTTCTGTAAAGACAACATCCGGAAAAACGGTGTTGAAATTAATGGTGCAATAGTCACTAAAAAATCTGCCCATTACCGGAAAAGATTTTTATTTTTGGACTATACTAAGCGTTCCCCTATGTCTCTTTCACAAAATGCCCTGGATCCCAAGAAGTATTACTTCATAGATACCTCGTTTAACCTGCTGATGAAACGGAGGATTTACCAGATCCTGCTGATATCAAGCACCTACGACTCTTTCATGCTGGAAGAAGACGGCCGCATCGACGAAACCATCTTCATGGAATATGTTTCGCTCAACCTGCGTTATCCGCCGCAATTCATCAAGGTCACTTCCGAGGAGGAGGCATTTGAAGTGCTCGAAGACAAGCGGATCGAACTGGTCATCTCTATGCTCAACATTGAGAAAACGGATACGTTCGATATTGCCATGCGGATCAAGAAGCAATATCCTAAAATACCCATTGTGGTCCTTACGCCCTTTTCAAGGGAGGTAAACCTCAAACTGGCAGAGAAAGACCTCAGCGCCATCGATTATGTTTTCTGCTGGCTTGGCAACGCAGGAATCCTGCTGGCCATCATCAAACTCATTGAAGACAAGATGAATATTGACCAGGATGTGCTGCAGGGTGTTCAGGCGATTTTACTGGTGGAGGATTCGATCCGTTTTTACTCCTCGTATCTGCCAAATATTTATAAGATACTGCTCAAACAATCGAAAACCTTTATGGCGGAAGGATTGAACGAGCACAATAAAATGCTGAGGATGCGGGGTCGTACAAAAATTCTGTTGGCGACCAACTATGAAGAGGCGGTGAACATGTGGCAGAAATACAAGGGCAATCTGCTGGGCATCATCACTGATATCTCCTTCATGCGGGCGGGTGAGACGGATAAGACCGCCGGGATAAAATTTGTGGAGAAGGTGAGGGCCGAAGATGAGTATATGCCCATATTATTTCAGTCAACCGACATTGAATATGAATCGCTTGCCTATGAGATGAAGGTCGGTTTTCTGAACAAGAATTCAAAAACACTCTCCATTGAATTAAGGAACTTCATCACCGAGTATTTCTCTTTCGGAGATTTTATCTTTATCGATCCCAAGAACGGGCGGGAGATTACACGGGCTGTTGACCTTAAATCGCTCCAGGATAAAATTTTTGAAATCCCTGACGACTCTTTGCTATATCATATGCAGCGAAACCATTTTTCAAAATGGCTCAATGCCCGTGCGCTGTTCCCCATTGCAGAGATGTTCAGGGAGGTGTCGGTTACGGCATTTGCAGATGACATGGACGAAGCCAAACGATATCTGTTTGATGCCATTACGGCTTTTCGAATCAACAAGGCCAAAGGTGTGATTGCCGACTTTGACCGTGACCGATATGACGAATACCTGCAGTTTGCCCGTATCGGCGAAGGATCGATCGGAGGGAAAGCGAGGGGACTCGCGTTCCTCGATTCACTGATCAAACGAAACCGGCTCACCGACCAGTACGAAAATGTGCTGATCACCATTCCCCGAACGGTGGTGTTGGGAACCGATATTTTTGATGAGTTCATGGAGGAGAACAACCTTTATGAAATTGCCCTTTCCGATCGCAGCGACAAGGAGATCCTTACCCGGTTCGTCAAATCGCGCTTGCCATTCAGGATTCATGAAGACCTTTACCGCTTTATCTCCTGCATCAACAATCCGATTGCCATCAGGTCGTCAAGTTTGTTGGAGGATTCACATTACCAGCCGTTTGCCGGGATTTACTCCACCTACATGATCCCGAATATCAAGTTCAACGACCGTGTGATGATCGACAAACTCAGCGAAGCCATCAAGAGCGTTTACGCCTCGGCCTATTTCAAGGACAGCAAGTCCTATATGGCGGCGACCCTCAACATGATCGATGAGGAGAAGATGGGCATTGTACTCCAGGAGGTGACCGGGCAGCAATACGGCGACCGGTTTTACCCGGTGATTTCAGGTGTGGCGCGTTCCATCAATTTCTATCCGCTGGCACCGGAGAAACCATCTGACGGGATTGCGAATATTGCGTTCGGACTTGGAAAGTATATCGTCGATGGCGGAAACGGGATCAGGTTTTCGCCGAAATACCCAAAGAAAATTCTTCAGCTCTCCACCCCGGAGATGGCGCTTAGTGATACCCAGAAGTTCTTTTTTGCCCTCGATCTCCGTCCTGAAAGTTTTTCTCCCGATACCGATGATACGGTCAACTTGTTGAAATTACGCATTAAGGATGCTGAAAATGACCCCTCGTTGAAATTGGTAGCGTCCACTTATGACTACGATAGCGACATGGTAAAGGACGGAGTGCTTTCAGATGGCAAGCGGATCGTCACCTTTTCGCCCCAGCTAAATCACGACACTTTTCCGCTTGCTGATATTCTACAGCAGGTGCTCGAAATCGGACAGCGGGAGATGAACAAGCCGGTGGAAATAGAGTTTGCTGTCAACCTGGACATGCCCGTCGGGCAGCCGAAAGTGTTCAGTCTGCTTCAGATCCGACCCATCGCAGGGCAGGATGAAACCATCCATCTCAAGCCGGAGGAGGTGAAGATGGAAGATACATTACTGGTTTCCTATTCGGCCCTTGGCAACGGAATTATCAAGGGGATTTGCGATTTTGTCTATGTTAAACCGGAGGCATTTGATGCCTCAAAAAATATGGAGATAGCCCAGAGGCTTGACGACCTGAACGCAAAGTTTATCGGGGAGAAGAAAAACTATGTGCTGGTGGGGCCGGGAAGATGGGGATCCAATGATCGCGCGCTTGGCATCCCTGTAAAATGGCCGCAGATCAGCCAAGCCCGCGTGATTGTGGAGTCGGGCCTCGACCATTACCGCATCGATCCGAGCCAGGGAACCCATTTCTTCCAGAACCTGACATCTTTCCGCGTAGGTTATTTTACCATCAATCCTTTTATCAATGATGGATTCTACAATATTGAGTTTCTAAACAACCAGCCAGCATACTATGAAGATGAGTTCATCCGGCATGTACGGTTTGAGAAGCCGATCCGCATTGAGTTGGACGGGAAGAAGAATTTTGGGGTAGTGTATAAGGGGTGACGGGCGGACAAGTGGACAAGTGGACAAGTGGACAAGTGGACAAGGGGACAAGGGGACAAGGGGACAAGGGGACAGGTGGACAAGGGGACGGGCGTTTTTTTTAGGGGGGTCAGAATTGGATGTAGATTGGCATGGATGAGCCCTGGGATTTAAAATAGACGATCAGGCTTAGCATGAGCATCGCGATGAGGGCTTTCCAGGGCCAGCCAAGCGGGATAAGCAGTTCCCTGATTTGAGTATAGCGGTTTGCGGGCAGGAAGTGAAGCAGGTAACCGGAAGCGATCATCAGCAGGGCCGGGTAGTAGGCAACGATAAATGCCGGGAAACCTTGTGGATAGAAATTGCCTGCAATCTGTGAAAAAACAGTCAGGCTCTCTTCAGGGGTGCGCATTCGGAAAAACACCCATGCCGCGGAAACAAAGGAGAAGGTCAGGATGATGCCGGTTACCCTGTTGATCTCCCTGAATGTTTTTCCCCGCCTTTTTTTCATCTCACGGGTGGCATGACTCCACGATTTTTGAACCCCCAGCGCAACGCCATGCATCAAACCCCAGAGGAGGAAATTCCAGCCGATGCCATGCCATAAGCCGCAAATGGTAAAGGTAACCAGCGATGCGATGTTAAAAATTACGATGTCGGTGCGAAGGAGACTCAGAGAGAACAAGCGCTCCTGTTTCATCATCCCGGAAAGGTGGTAGGCGAGGGGCAGGAAAAGATAATCTCTCAGCCAGTTGGAAAGGGAGATATGCCATCGCCGCCAGAACTCACCAATGCTCTCCGACCGGTATGGAAAGTTGAAGTTGACCTGGATGTTGAACCCCATCCACCTGGCAATTCCACGGGCCATGTCGGTGTATCCGCTGAAATCGCAATAGATTACGAGCGAGTATCCGATCACGGCGGCAAGGTTCTCCATCCCCGTGAAGCGTTCCGGGGTGCTGAAAACCTGCGAAACGAGGTGAAGGTTGATGTAATCACCAATGACCATCTTTTTGAATGCGCCTGACATAATCAGGAAAAATCCTTCAGAAACATCTTCCCGTGAAAGGCGGAAAGGCAGGGAGAGCTGTGGCAGAAAATTTTTTGCCCGCTCAATCGGGCCCATCTGGACGATCGGGAAAAAGGTGATGTAAGTGAGATACTTCAGCAAGGATGATTCTGGTTGAAGCACCCTTTTATGTATATCAAGAAGGTAACTGAGATTGGCAAATGTATAAAATGACAATCCCGCCGGCAGTATCAGCATCTCTATATTCCATTGTCCCGATGAAACCGCTTCAATGGCTATAGAGAAATAGGGCGTGTATTTAAACAGCACAAGCAATGCCAGGTTTCCCAGGATGCCGGCATATAAAAGCGCCTTTTTACGCCGGCCTTCAATTCTGCCGAGGGCAATGCCAACCAGGTAGTTCATGGCTCCGGCCGTAAGAATCACAGAAACGAATGCTCCTGAACACTTATAATAAAACCAAAGTGAAAAACTCAGGATAATCAATGCCCGGCGTTGGGGTGTGCCTCCGAAAGGCAGGTAAACCATAAAAAACAGCAGGAAGAATAATATGAAAAATGCCCCGGTGAAGAAGAACGGATTGCCGGGGTTGTGAACAGCTGATGCCACAACCCATTCGTAAAACCCGGTGATATTGTCTGAAAAGTTCATCATGCCTGCTCCTGAAGGTGATTAGTTTTTTAACGCGGTTTTATAATGCCCATAACTTTCATTCATGGCTTCCCGCAATAAAACCCCCTGGATTCCATATCCTTTGGTCGAAAAATGGATATACCTTTTATCCGTAAGCTTTTTAGCCTTCCATTTTGCCATTCCTTCTTTGCCCCCCATGATGGTGTACCAGTCCCAGAGGGCCATCCCTTTTGCCTCTGCATAATTGCGAAGAACTTCGCTTACATTTTCAGCGGCGGGATTTGGTTTATAGCTGGTTCTCCTTTTTTTTCGATAGGCTTTGTATATCCCGGGCGGTGTGGTAAGCATCACGGCAGCGTTGTTCCCGGTTTGGCGGATCCTGAGAAACAGGGAATCCATGGTTGCTATGAAAGTGTCTGAAGAGTAGGATTTTACTCCGAAAGCCTCGTTGGTGCCCAGGGAAAAGATGAGCAGGTCGGGGTGCAGCATGGCCAGTTGGCCAATGAAGTGTTCCGATTCGAGGTAGCTTGAAAACATGGCGCCATTCACACCGATGGTATGAACGATCACCCCCGGTTTTACAGATTCAAGGCTTATGCCGTAAAGGGTTGCCGAGGTTTGGGACTCCCTGGTCTTCACCGCCCTGAGACGGATGGTCTCCGGCAGGTCATCAAGGAGATAAGTAGTTCTGTAGCTCCAGGATGAATCAAGCACAGTGTATGGGTGCCCGTTCAATTCGTTGGTGATGCTGAAAAAGTAGCAGCTGTCCCTGTTGGCATGGAATATAATCAATCGGTTGGAGGAGTCGGGCGATGCAATCAAAGGGGTTGTGAATTTGATGGTAAACGATGCTGATGGTTTTACCGACCACAACGTAAACCCGGAAATTCCGGTAGGCAGCGGCCTTTTCATGGTGGCATTTCGCCCATACACCCATGGAGTGTCGCAATGGCTGATATAACCTGCAGGACCATTCGATTTAGCCAGCCTGTAAGGAAATATCATGCCCCTTCCTGCATTCCCGGCCTCCGACTGCAGCCACTCCCGCATGGGTTGGGAGATAATCCCGGGCTGGATATGTGAATCGCCGATATGAACAACCACAGCCTGCTCCCTGCTTCCCTTCTCCATCCGTTGAAGTTTGTTGAAAAACTGCAACAATGCCGTTGAATCTCCTGTGATCCTGTTTGCCTGCAAATTAAGAAAGGGATAGAGCAATTTCAGGGAGTCGTATGGCGGTGGATTTTCCGGAATGAGGATCGTATCCTGTCCGATGGAAAGAAAAGGAAGAAGCAGTAACATGACCAGACAGGGAAATTGGGAAATTTTCATAACAGGGGGATGCCAGGTTTGTTAACCACTGCTGAGTCGGGTTTCTGAAGGTACAGATCATATCCCTTCATCAAAAAATCGTACACCAGGGAGGCGATTTTAGCGGCCCCTGCGCCGTTCGGATGGGTATAGTCGTCGCCACCCATTTTCGGCTCTCCCTCCACCCATTTCTTCATGCTGTTGGCGCCACCCATCGCCTCATAGAGGTTGAAAAAAGCGATGTGCTCCTTTTCGGCCACCCTTTTCTGAAGCTGGATAAATTCTGGTAATCCGGCCGGGGTGTGGTACTCTCCCATGATGAGTGCGCTGCGGTCGGGCATACTTATCAACAGGATCGATACCCCTGGCGATGATTGCCTTACATGTCTTACCACATTCACCATGGCGGTTTCATACCAGTGATAATCTTCAACACCCGGGGTGAAAACATTCAGGCCATAGTGAAGTACCAGCAGTTTGTTTTTCAACGTTGCATTGAAGCCGGAATAAATTTCAGGGGGAATCGCACTCAGGGGAAGTCCGGAATTTCCCCGGAATGCATAGTTGTCAACATAAACGCCGGGCCCGTTCTCAAAATTGACCCCATAAAATACACCTGGTTCAGTGCTTCTGACATTGATCTCCAGCACCGAATAGGCTGAATCAGTGGCTATTTTGACCGAAGAAACAGGTTTTTCGGGTGCCAGGGATAAAGTCCTGAAACTGGTATCGGTCCGTATATCGGCAACGATCCGGTTTTTCCCGCCAAACAGGATCTCCGCCTGGTGAAACGGACCGAACCCTTTCGCTGATTCAAATTTCGTCTCGGCGCCCTCTTCCGACACAAATGCAAATCCTGAAATTCCCGGGGAAATACCATCCGTACGGCATGGATGGACAAAAGAACAGACACTCCAGCTGTTGTTGAAACTTTGCCTTATGGTGGTCCTGAAACCCGGAAGGGGAGAGGTAACGGGGATAAAACCAATACCACTTCCGCCAAACCTCTTTTGTACGGCACGACGCAGTGATTGTGTAACAAGGTCGCCTTCAATCATTGAATCACCGAAATAGGCGATGTGCAGGATGGTGTGGTCGGCTTGAATATGTTGAATGGAATGATAAAATTCATCAAGGCCTGTAAACAAGCTGGAAATGGTATCCTGGTCGGCAAAAAGAGCCCTCAAAGAGTCAGGTTTAACAACCAGCAGTGGTTGTTTATCCACGGATTTAACAGGAAGGGATTCAGGGGCGGTAATCCCTTCAGGCTTACCCGGGAAAACATGCAAAACACCTCCCGCCACAAAAAACAGGAATATCCCGCTTACGATCAGGATGAACAAAGGTTCGAAGTTGCGTTGCTGCATGGCAGTAGGAGAAGTCCGGTTATGATTCGGGTGGCAAAGATATCGAATTTTGACGACCTTACCGGCAGATGGATCAATTGGCTTCATGGTGCATGTGAGATAAAAGTAACCTGAATTGAAGTTTTTTGAATAACTTCGGTATCTGAATGAATTTCCTTCTTCATGTAACCTGTCTGGCACTTGATTATGACAAAGCTTTATTCAACACTGGCGAACGTTTATCACGAGATGTACGAACACATCTTTGATTATGATAAGGAGTTTCAATTTTATAATGCCTTGTTAAAGGAGCATCACTGCCATAAAATCCTGGAGATTGGCTGTGGTTCCGGAATGCTTGCCAGGAGATTTCTTGAATGTGGTTATGAATATCTGGGATTGGACCTGTTTAATGAAATGCTGGATATTGCCAGAATGGAGGTAAAATCAAGCAATTTCATTCAGCGAGACATGCGTGATCTGAATTTTATCAGTGAATTTGATGCGGTGCTTATCACAGGGCGTTCGATCGCATACGTGACGGAAAACAAGGGAATCCTGGATACTTTAAATGGCGTATGGAGAGCCTTGAAAAACCATGGAGTGTTTGTTTTCGGAATATTCGAGGCCAATGGCATATTTGATAATTTCCAGGATTTTGAACAAACCATCCAGCATGGTAATAAAACAATCAGGCGAATAAGCACGTTGAAAATGAATCTTTCAACCGGCTGGACATACGACTGGTTCGCAAAATATGTAGTTGAGGAGGATGGTAAAGTTGCTGAATATGATGATTTGACAACACTGAGGGCCTTTACGAAGGATGAAATCCTGCTTTTTCTGAAGCTGACAGGTTTCATAACGACTGAGATCATTGAGGAGCCTAAGACATTGACCCTGATTGTTGAAAAAGCTCCTGGTGGTGATTAAATCCTAACTTGTTCATAAAGATCCCCTCCGTGGTTCTCCGCGCCTTCTCTGTGTCCCTCTGTGTAATTTTGTTTCACGGAGTCCCACGGAGAAGACACGGAGAACCTCAGAGAATGACGTTTAGCAAACAACAAAACCATGAGATCACTGATTTTTACAATATTTTTCTGGACCTTCGCGACATCTTCAATTTCGATGTTCGGACAAAAGGTTATTCCCTGCGACGATAAGGTTTTCAATGACCATCTCCTGGAAAGATTGGCCGGAAACTGGACCGTCACCGGGAACATCGGTGGCGACAAAATCGTATATGCTTTTACTGCAGGATGGGAATTAAACCACCAGTTTATTGCGCTCACTTTTGCCGATACCGCCAGGTTGCCACAATACACAGCGAAAGTTTATATAGGATATGATTGTGCAAGTGCAAGATATGTAGCTCATTGGCTTGACAACTTTGGCGGCCGGTTTTCCGAGACCCTGGGTTATGGCGTAAAATCAGGAGATTCCATTGAATTTCATTTTGAATATCCCGACGGACCATTGATCAACAAATTCAGTTACAGCAGCCAGGCTGATGCATGGCAATTTCATGCTACAACAAAAAACAGCAAAGGTGCCTGGGTGGTTTTTGGCGATATGTTTCTGAAGAGAGTGCAATAGTGTTTTAAACAAACCCATGCAACAGGAGGACTATATAAAGCGGCAGATCGATCAATTGGGACAAGTGCTCGGAAAGATCCTGGCATACCTTTCAGGATCAGGAACGAGTGGAACTGTTGGTGAGGGATTTCAGGCTGTTGATCAGGCTCTTAAGGAGGAAATCGGCATGAATGTCAGTGAGCTGGTTGCCATTCCGGCGGATCAGTTTATTCAATTTATAACTGAAACCAGGATGTTGAATGCGGACAATCTTGAACAACTTGCCGACCTTTTTTACCTGCTTGGTGTTGAATGTGACAAGGTAATTGATGAAAACCAGCCGGCGCAAAAGTTCTATGAGCGGTCGCTGATGATGTATGAACAGGTGGAGGAAACCAGTTCTACCTACTCGTTTGACCGCCATCTCCGGATGAAGGAAATTAAAACGTTATTGTAAATGAAAAACAGAGCCCTTATTATCATTGCCTTTCTGATGATTGTCCTCGGAGGATATGCTCAGAAACAAGAGCTTTATCGTAGTTATAAACCCTGTACCCGCTGGTGGTGGTTTGCAGGGATCATTAAAAACGAGGATGTGAAAGATCAGCTTAACTGGCTGAAGGAGAATGGTTTTGGCGGGGTGGAGATTGCATTCATCTATCCTGTGAAGCGGAATCCCAAAGCCATCCGGTATTCCTGGCTCGGGAAGGAGTGGCAGGATGCCGTTCAGTACGCCAAACTATATGCCGACAGCATCGGGCTCTCCTGTGATTTCACCTTTGGAACCCTCTGGCCCTTTGGAGGAACCTTCGTAACAGATGCCGACCGGACACAAATCTGGGGCAAGCCCGACTTTAAACAGCCGCTTCGCCTTTCGTGGACCCACCCGGATACCGGGAATGTACTGAACCACCTTGACAGACATGCATTTGAACGATATTCGAAGGTGATGGGGAGCGCTTTGGCTCCGGCCCTAAAAGGGTCAGCATCTGCAATTTTTTGCGACTCCTGGGAGGTGGAATCGAAGTATCTCTGGACCAAAGGGTTCGATTCAGTTTTTTACAAAAAATTCGGCTATGATATCAAGCCCTTCATGGATAGTATCTATTCTGCCGCCAACCCCGGACCGAGGTATGATTATATGAAGTTGATTTCACAACTGGTTCTTGATGAGTTCTATATGCCTTATACAGCCAGGGCCCACCAGATTGGCGCCGTGAGCAGGGTGCAATGTTCCGGCGCTCCTGTCGACCTAATCACCGCTTATGCCAGCGTGGATGTTCCCGAAACGGAAGCGATGCTTTATGAGCCAGACTTTACGAAAATTGTATCTTCAGCAGCGGCACTCTCCGGGAAAAATATCGTCTCCTCCGAAACCTTCACCTGCCTTTACGGCTGGCCTGCAAAGCACTTTCGCAATGAGCAGACAGCCGATCTGAAACTGGTTTGCGATGCCCTGTTTTCAAACGGTGTAAACCAGGTCTTCTGGCATGGCATGCCTTACAATCAGGCAGGCTGCGATACCAACTATTTTTACGCAACGGTTCATGTTGGCAAAAAGGGCAGTCTCACAGAAGAGTTGCCCGCCTTTAATCAATACATGACAAAGGTTTCAGAAAAAATGAGGACTGGCAGGCCCTATACCGACATTGCCGTTTATCTTCCCCTTGAAGATTCATGGATTGCAGGAGAATACCCGAAGGAGCTGCAACTTCCGTGGTCGTGGGGCGCTTATGAATTGAGGTACGAACATTTTAACCCGGAGTTGAAAGGATACCAGCCTTTGTGGATCAACAATGAGTATCTCGGAAGGGGAACAGTCAAGGGTAATATGTTATTTGTAAATGATTTGCAGTTTAAAATGCTGTTTGTTGATGCAAAGTCGCTTGATGTTGAAACGCTGAAAACCATTCTGAAACTGGCCCGGCAGGGTCTTCCTGTATGCCTGAAACAAGCTCCTTTGCAAAGCGGTTATATCAAAGATAAGGGATTTGCAAACTTGTTGAAACAACTCAATGATTTGCCCAATGTTAACAGCCGGTTTGAGCAACTGATGGTGGATCCTCCGTTGGTCTCCGGCAAACATATTCCCGGGTACTGGTGCCGCACCAATGAAACATCGGTCATTCTCTTTTTTGCCAATCCCAAAACGGAAAAGCTGAAGTACCCGGTGGTTTATGGGCAATCATTGCAGGATTCCGCAACCACCTGCCCGGTTATCATCAGTTATAAGGGCATTAAAACTCCTGTGACATTGAATTTTGCGCCCTGCCAGTCGCTGATGATCAGGGTGAGCGATCAGGGAGAGGTGATGTTTGAGGATATATCCTTCAAACCCAAAGTGCCGGTCAGGGAGTAACCGGCACTTTGAGTTATCATTGGAACAGCAATGGGTTAGAAAAATAACCCCCCGGAAACACCGGATCAGCTTTTTCCGATCGTGAAAACAAGTTCAAACCGGGTTTCCGGCAAAATGAATCCATCGGCATCTTTCAGTTTGGAATATACAAACCGCTCCCTGATCTGGATGGCAAATCCTTTGGTGATTTTTTGGCGCAACCCGATTCCGAAGGGCAATTCTCCATGAAATTCTGAGACTGAAGAGGACTCCCCGACGGAGGTTGACATGCCAACGAGGCGGCCGCCAATACCGGCAAAGATGAATGGACTCGGATATTTATTGCGGGCTTTGATCGGGAAAATAGTAAAATGAAGATCCATACAGAGGGCCAGTCCGCTCATAAGTTCGACCTCGTCTGTATGATATTTCATCAACATTTTTGTTCCGTACATTGACAGTTCAAAGTCGACCATGACATCTGGTCTGCGGTCCCTCCCCAATTCCATCCAGGAGAATCCCAATCCGCCGAGGCCTCCGTTCTTGTAAATCATGCTTACCACATCTGTGCTGCCATCTTCAAATTCAATGTCGACATTCATCAGGTTTGTCCTGGAGGAGTAACCGCCCAGCAGGTACATTTCGACATAGGACTTGTAATAATGTCCTTCACTGTTGCTGGAGGTTTTTACCTTTCTATTCCTGTATTTCTCAGGGATCATCTCCTGCGTGATCGGATAATTTAATACGGTTCCATCAATGAAGGTAAGGGATTCCAAATCGACGGATGAGAGCGAGAGGTAAGTCACTGATCCGTCGGGGTCGATGGCAACCAGGTTGGTTTCCAGTGATAGCAGCACCCCTTTAATCTCTTTGCCGTTCTTCATCTTCAAGGTGACCTGCTGGGAAAAGGCCACCGTTGAAGCCAGGAACAACCCTGTTAAAAGGGTTATTATGGTCATAATTTGTCGTTTATTCATGGCTTTGCTATTTGGAACCCGGACTTGTCAACGGACATAATACAAAACTGTTCATATCACTGATGTAGAATAGAAAAGGAGTGGAGGTTCCTTCTGACACCAACCTGCAATTATTTCGTGCAAAACTTGGGAGGTTATACCATCCTTTCAATACTCCATCACTGGTAATTGTGGTGACAGAGTAATCCACCCGATTTTTCTGGTTTGGGATATATCCCAGGTCGTCATCAAGGAGGGCATAAAAGTCGGTTGAATAAAATTTTTGCTTGACCTGGAAATTCGTAAAGGATTTCTCCATGGTACACATATTATCGTAGAATGAAAATCCGCTGGATGTTCTTAGTACGATGTTGTTTGAATCCGCTGCAAGGCTGATCAGGGATTGGAACTTGTTTTTATCGTCAGGCGATTGGGTGAAGTAGGATTTTCCCCTTACAAAGAACAGGTTTTTGTCGATTTTCTCCTTTTTATTCCCGGGTTCGGTGCCGGATTTGCATTTCATCTCCCCGTTGAAATCAAAGAACATGATATCCGTTTCGGTGGTGAGGCTGAATCCCACGTCTTTTACATAACGAAAATCTTTCACCGGTGAAGAAACATCCAGCTCTTTCCAGGCGAGTTGCTCCCCTGTTATGATGTCAAAAACAGCAATGTAAGGTTGTCCGTATTTCTGAAATATCCCCTGGCGGTAAGAACTTCCTTTATTGATCAGGATTAATTTCCCTGCATTGGAGAACAGGTAGGTGGCGCCGGTTTTACGTTCCTTTAACTGAATGTGCCACAAAACCTTACCGGTATTATAGTCGAGGCAATTCAAGTCGTCGCTTGCAGTAAAATAGACTTTATCGTCCAGTTTATAGATGTTTGATGCAAGCCCCGAAATTTTTTCGGGCGGAACATATCCGCCCCCGGCAATTCCTGACAAGATATTGGCACCAACAGCCTTGGCATGATCAAGTTTCCCGGTAACCATTTCAGCGTCCCATCCTTCTCCTGTTTTCAGATCAAACCGGTGAAGCCCGTCCATCGCTACAATCATGTCGTTTCCGGTGACTTTATGTTCAATCCAGCCAAAATCATTTTTGATTTTTCTGCTCCATAAATCCTGCCCGGTAGTAAGGTCAAATGCAGTCAGTAATCCGGTGAATGCAATACCGTCGTTGGTGGGATAGAAATAAGATGCATCTTTCTGCCATTTAACATCACCGGTTTTCCGGTCGAGGGCAAATGTTTTCCAGGAGGATTTGAATCCCTGGATCAGCAGCAGGTCATCATGGAAATAGGCCTCCATGGCATAGGTCTTCCTTGACCACATGATCTCATTTTTAACAAGGTCATACATGATCAGGGTCACTGGGCCGCTGACGGGTTTTTTGGGTTCATTTACGATGATGCACATCTGCATTGTTTTCTGATCGACAAGGTACCGGGCAATCTGGAAAGGAACAGTGTATTTGATCCCTTTCAAACTCTCTCCCGTTGATGCGCTGTTGGCGACTTCTGTGGTACTGGTAATGACTTGCATGGGTTCTGTGACCGGCAGAACGGCGTGAGGAAGCGTTGCACAGGAAAACAGGGCGAAAAGGATCGCAAAGTTGATGATGGTTGAAATTTGTCTCATGTTAGAAAGGGTTTTGGTTGTTATTTATTAAGGAACATCGTCTTTTCAAGACGGTTAAACTTCTCTCCATTCACTTTTTCTTCCTTATATTTTTCCAATCCTCTGGTAATTACATCCTGAAACTTCTCGTTCTCGATTTTTACATCTTCATCTGTCAGCGATTCCGGCTCATTTTTTTCAATAATTTTAAGAATACCTTTCATTTTTCTTTGATTTGTTGGGTCAATAGGTTGCAATCTTACCGCCGCCTTTACAAATCCCATTTGTACGATTGCTTCAATAAAATAGACCTTCCCTGCATCAACTTCTGCTTCAACAAAATCTTTGTTCTCAGATCTTGCCCAAAAAAGATGAGATCCCGGGCTACATTCGTATCTGATATAACCTTTGCCCGCAAAGAGCCCAAACAATCTGTCACTATCAAAATAGCTGAAATTAATTGCAAAACCGGTATTACTTGACCGGATAAAATAAACCACAGCTTTGTCAGCCGGCGCTGGTGGTATTCCCTGACCGATTGAAGCAGAGATAGAGCAAATAAAAATTGCGAGTAATAACTGTAATTTTTTCATGTTATGAAAATTAATTGGTGGTTTCTAAAGTCAAATATTCCGTTAAATAAGGTTGCTTCAACAACGGATAACTGCTCTTGAAGCAACCTTATACAGAATTACGATATCCAAAGCTAGGGCTCAGGACAGGTTTTGGTTGAACTTTTAGCACAGGCACTGAATGCCGCAGCACTTCCATTCGTGCCAAAGAAAATTTCACAGGTCATACCAGCATTGCAATCAGCGTCGGAGTCACAGGAAGAGCACTCATTTCCACTCTTGTCCTTGGTGCACGCGATAAAATTACCAACGGTCAGCCCTGCAGCCAACAACAATAACAATGGCCAGAATAGTTTTCGGATTCTTTTCATACTTCATGTTTTAGGTTAGACATTTTAATGGATAGTAAATATATAATGGAGATGATCGTGAGCAACAGGGTGTTTTTTAAAACAAAGAAAAAGTCCGGTTTCATGCTGATCAGCTTACCAAAGCACATGCAGGTCTGAAAAAGATTGTTGTTGAGCATTACAAAAACAGTTAGAAACAAGATAAAAGTGAAGCACGAAATCAAGAGTCTGCTGTTTACGATTAATAAAATAAAGGAAAAGGCAAAAAAGAGTTCAATTCCAAGGATGAGCACGCCATTCACATATCCAAAAGAACTGTCTATCAGTTCAGCGTTGAAATTTAACCATTCTGATAAGTCCAGAATTTTGGAGACCAATGAAAAAAGGAAAAACAACCCCATAAACTGCGATAGTAAAACGAAAATTTTACCTTGGGTACTTGTTCTCCAGATATTTCTTAAGGCGCTGATATTCATTGTCGAAATTTGTTCTGAATTCCTGAGAAAAAGTAACTGTTTTATTTTTAACCATGACGATCTGGGGCGTCACTGCTAAATGGAGCATCTTCCCTGTGTTAAGATCTGCTTTTATCATGGGAAAATGGTACTTTGTCAAATATGCAGTGTCCCAGAATTTTACCCTGCAAAGGCCAACAAACTGAAGGTGGTTGATGTACTTTTGATAAAGAGAGTTGATCGAGTCCTGATATTGCAAACAGGTCGGACATTTTGGCTTGATCAGGATAAAAAGGATTTCCTTGTCTGAATCCAGGTATTTGCCATTGATGCTTGTCCCTTCCTTTAATGGTGTATTGAACATTGAGGTGTCATTCTGGTAGCGAACAATAAGCAGAATGACATTTACAATCAATATGATTCCGATCAGGAGGAAAAAAACGGTTCTTCGTGGCTGTGTTAATTTTTTTTCCGGCATAATTGAATCTGTTATCCAAACCATCGTTTGTTGCTGATAATGCAATGCGCTAAATTTTGGTAAGGGCTTTAATTATTACCATTTATCTCATTTTCAAGAAGCGTAACTAATTCTATTTATGAATTTTAGGTGTCGTTCTTTTTGTAATAACAATCAATGTCTTGTTTTTGGTTCTTGTTTCAGACAAGCATCTGATCATGCTGTTTTGCCAGGGTTTCAATCATGATTGCATCAGCTTGATTACAATGTGTGCAGTCAAAACGCAACCTCACAACTATTCATGATGAGAATGACTGGGGAGCAAATTTAGTTGAACCTCCTTTCGTTTTGACTGCAAAAATTTGACAAATATTTGATTATGTGTATATTGTGATGTGTTACAGCAACCAGTGGGAATGTTGAAAAGGAATAATTTGTCAATTAAAGTACGGCAAAAAACATAACACAAATTAAATATTAATCCGAATTATTGCTCAACAAATTGATTTCAAGCAAATATATTAAATAATTTGATTTTCTGTTTTATTTTTCACAATCGAAAAAAATTATTTCTACATGTAATTAACATGTCATTTTGATTTGAGGAGAAATGGCGCGCGTTTGAATAAACTGTCTTTTGGCTTATCCTGAAAAAACAGGCAGAAGAGATGGTCCAATATTTTAGATGCTTCCAATGCATATCAATTCTGTTATTTGTTAGGAACTACCAACGAATTAGACCCTAGACGCAAAGCAGTTACAAGGGTATTTTTATTCATTCCAAAACTAAATTCATATTTAGCGGACATCAGAGCGGTATTTTATTGAAAATGTATGGGAATTTTTCCGTTATTTTGTTATACGTTCCATATAAATCCAGCCACCTTTTCCGGTTTTGCTGTTCGCAAGCCGGAGACCATTTGTAACTCATACAATTTTCCCATGAAAAAGGTTCCTTTACTTTTGAGTTGTTTGATTTTATTCGTTTTTGTTTTGTTGCAGTACCAATCATTGGTGGCATGTAATGTTGTCATTAATCCTTCACCTGCCCTGCCAATTTGTAACGAAGCGACCCTCACTGCCAATGCTTCTGGTGGAACAGGTCCGTACACTTATTTGTGGAGCACGGCAGCAACAACCCAATCCATTTTAGTGACAGTATCCGGTACCTATTCAGTGACTATTACAGATGCTCTCCTTTGTACTGCAAATAAATCCTTTGTAGCAACAGTTTATTCTGCTCCAACTCCGGCAATAACCGGTTCCAACGTTTTTTGTCCCAATTTCCCCGGGGCAGGATATTCAACCCCGTTGGTGGCGGGCAATACCTATTTATGGACAGTGGCAGGAGGGACTTTTGTGGGTTCGCCAACCAACAATACTGTCACCGTGAATTGGGGTGGGGCAGGCAACGCCACACTTTCAGTTAAAGAAACCACAACCTTAACCGGGTGTAATACAACGGTAACACTACCTATACTTATAAATCCCTTGCCAACCCCATTCGTTTCCGGGTTGCAGTGCGTGTGTGTGAACAGCGTCGGGGTAACCTATTCGACCCCGGCTCACCTTGGCAGCACCTATGTTTGGAGTTTAACAGGCGGGACGATCTTTGCAGGAGCAGGCACTAACCAGATCATCGTAAACTGGGAGGCTATTCCCCAAATCGGGTTGGTTACAGTAAATGAAACATCTGCTGCAGGTTGCGTAAATTCCAGTACGCTCAATGTAACAATCACAGCTTATCCTGTTGCATCGGTGACAGTTGGAAATAATAATGCATGTTCCGGCACGCCTGTGAATTTTCAGGGACCTGCAGGCGCAGGATATACTTACTTATGGAATTTCAACGATCCGCCATCAGGGACGAACAATACAAGTATACTCCAGAATCCCAGCCATGTCTTCAATACATACGGATGCGGTACGACTACATACAATGTTACACTTACTGTAACTAATTTGTGCGGATGCTCAACTACTTCGTTGCCACAGGCAGTTACCATCAAGCAACAACCCAATCCCCAACTTGCCGACCAGGATCCGATATCACCATTCAGCAATTGTGACAATAATCCATCTCCTGCCATTCATGATTTTCCTATAACCCTAAATAATGCTACCCCCAATGCAGGTTGTATCTCCGGATACACAATTGATTGGGGTGACGGGACGCCAATTTCGCCATACGCGGCAGGTTTCACAACAGCAACCCATCTTTATACAAACCTCGGGGCATTTAATCTGGTTTTTACAGCCACCGGAACAAATGGTTGTAGCAATTCCATTACCTATACAGTTGCCAACCAGAGCGTGCCTGCTGTAGGAATCAGCAACAACGGGGGCAATACAGCAGGCTGCTATCCGATAACATTCACCTTTACCATTGATGGTGCTGCCAATAATTCGCCCGGAACAATATATGAAATATCCTACGGCGACGGAACCATGGAAACAAAAACGAATGAAGAGTTGTTGGTTAACAATATTGTAAGTCATACCTATACATCATCCTCATGTGGACAAGGGATACCAGGAAATCAGTATACAGTAAGAGTAATTGCTTCAAATGCATGTCTAATATCGGTGGAAGCAACAGTAAACCAAATTAAGGTATATAAGCCGCCTGTGGCGAGTTTTTCAACAAGTCCGTCCAGCAATGGTTGTGTAAATACGAGCGTATGTGTTACCAATACATCCACCCCCGGTTATGGGTTTAACTGCAATCAGGTTACTACGTGGCTGTGGAATTTTGGTGATCCGGGTGCCGGTGCAAGCAATACTTCGACATTGCAAACTCCGCCCTGCCATATTTATTCAACGCCGGGAACCTATACAATCACACTAACTGCAAGTAATGATCAATGTCAGTCAGGTTCTGTTGTCACCCATACGATATGCATTAACCCTTCACCCATTTCAAGTTTTGCCGTTAACAATGACAACGGCTGCAAACCATTAACTGTAAATGCAACGAATACTTCAACAACTGCAAATACCTGTGGAGACCTTGTCTATACCTGGAGCGTTGTATTCAATGGTGCAGGAACATGTACACCATCGACAGGGTTGTGGTCTTTTACAGGTGGTTCGAATCTTCATTCCCAGCATGCATCATTCATTTTTAATGACCAGGGAACATATACAATCACACTGGCGGTTCAGAATAGTTGCACTACCGTTCTTTCAACGAAAACGGTCACTGTTAAGACAGTGCCAAAAGTGACTGTTGCAAACCTGGCATCGATCTGTGCACAGGGTACTGTAAATCCAACTGCCACTTATGAATTATGTTATGCGAGTGGGACAACCTTTCAGTGGTTATTTCCCGGAGGAAGTCCAGCAGGCTCTACCTCACTCATTCCCGGTGCCGTCGCCTATAATAACGCCAATACTTACACCCTCACATTGAATGCGACAAACGAATGTGGCATAGGAACAGGTTCGGCGACTTTACTGGTTAAACCTGTTCCCGTAATCCCTGCTCAGACCGTTACAATATGCAGTGGCGGCTTGTTTACAATCACACCAGCCAATGCTCCTCCAGTCACGATTGTGCCGGCCGGCACAACCTACAACTGGTCTGCTCCGGCAGGTACGGGTTTTACAGGGGGAACATCTGGAACGTCCCAAAACTCAATAACAGGAACTTTAACGAATACAACAAACACGATTCAAACAGCTACCTATACAGTTACACCCGTTTCAGCAGCATGTGTCGGTGCATCATTTACGGTAATTGTCACGATCTATCCTTTACCGGCGCCTTACAATATTACCGGGGGAGGAGAGTATTGCAGCGGCGGTGCAGGAGTGTTTGTCGGACTGAGCGATTCTGAAATAGGTGTCAACTACCAGATGTTCATAAACGGAGTTCCCAGTGGTGCCATTGTGGTGGGGACCGGATTGCCAATAACCTTTGGCAACCGGACTGCAGCAGGAATTTATACGATTATTGCTACAAATACGACAACATCATGTACCAATTACATGACAGGCAACGTTGCGATAGTGATTAATCCCCTGCCAACAACCAATGCCGGTGCTGATCAAATTATTCCATTTGGCACAAGCCTTACATTGGCTGGAATTGCAGCTGGAGGGACAGCACCCCTTAGTTATTCATGGACCCCCGCAGGGAGTATTGCAAGTGGAGGAACTACCCTGAATCCTCAAACCACGAATCTGTATACTTCCACTACTTTTACAATGTTGGTGACAGATTCAAAAGGTTGCATGGCGAGTGATAGCAAAGTTGTCATTTTAAATGGAAACCCGTTAAGTGTTAACTCCAGCGCCACACCTGCCACAATTTGTAGCAACGGTGCTTTAGTGCAGCTCAATGCTGTTGCCACCGGAGGGAGTGGCACCTATGCTTACAGTTGGGTTTCCGATCCGGTTGGTTCTCCTGTATGGACATCGACTTTGCCGAACCCTGTTGTTAACCCCACTGTGACGACTACCTATACCGTAACAGTAAATGATGGCTATAATACTGCAAGCACCCAGGTAACAGTTACCGTGAATCCATCTCCGCTTGTCTACGTCATTACCGGCGGAGGAGAATTCTGCAGTGGAGGAAGCGGAGTTCAGATCGGTCTGAGTGGTGCTCAGATGGGAGTTTCGTATCAGTTATTCATGAATGGCATGCCGGTGGGGACGCCATTGGTGGGCACAGGCGGCCCGATCGTATTCGGAATTTTTACATCCGGTGGTACTTATACCGCAGTGGCAACAAATATTGTTACTACATGTAGCAGCATGATGGCGGGAAACGCAATCATAGTTGTTAATCCATTGCCAGTTGCCAATGCGGGATTTGACCAGTCGATACCATTTGGCACAAGTTCAACTTTGTCAGGAACAGTTTCCGGAGGAACCATACCCTATAGCTATGCCTGGTCACCAGTGACAAATCTTGCATCAGGATTCAACACTCTCATGCCAACCACAACAAATCTGTATTCATCTGTAATGTTTACATTAAGCGTCACAGACAGTAAAGGCTGCAGCAGCAATGACAATGTGTTAGTCAGTGTCGGGGGAGAACCGCTGAGTGTTTCTTGCAATGCAACACCCAATATGATCTGCAATGGAACCACTGCTCAACTTTCTGCGAATCCGACTGGCGGCAGCGAAAGTTACACGTATGCCTGGGCTTCAAATCCAGCGGGTTGGAATTCCACACTCCAGAATCCAACCGTTTCGCCCAATAATTCTACGACCTATACTGTAACCGTAAATGATGGCTTCACAACAGCAGCGTGCAACATTCAGGTAACTGTCAAACCTGTGCCTCAGATTACCAACTCTCCGTTAAGTAAAACCATCTGTTCCGGAACGAGTACCAGTATCTCGCTGTTTTCGACAGTTCCCGGCACTTCTTACCAGTGGACATCTTCCGTCATTACCGGATCTGTCACCGGCAACAGTGCAAGCGGAATAGGAACTGGTTTTATCGGTGATATTCTGGTGAATACAGGAATGGTTACAGGTTCGGTAAATTATCTCATTATGCCGGTTGCCAATGGTTGTTTTGGCACTCCGGTCAATTATATTGTTGCAGTTCAGCCTTTACCGTTGATAGGAACATCGCCAGCCTCTCAAACAATTTGTTCCGGAACAAGTTCTCAACCCATCACAATTTCTTCATCCCTGGCAGGAACAACTTATAGCTGGTCAACTATTTCGTCATCAGGTATTTCAGGAGCTCTATTGACCGGCACAAGCAATCCGGTTCCAGGATGGGTTTTAAATAATTCTGCTGCCACTGCAGGTACAGTTGCCATCAATATTGTACCAACTGCTCAAGGTTGCACGGGACAGTCGCTTGATTACCTGATCAATGTGAATCTGCTGCCTGTCCCTTCAATTGCCGGACCAACAAATGTTTGTGCTGGAAGCAGTGGTCAATTGTACTCTACGGAATCCGGAATGACAGGCTATACATGGTCCGTTTCGCCAGGTGGTACGATTACTTCAGGATCAGGGTCGAACCAAGTTGCTATTACATGGCAATCCGCAGGAAACCAAACTGTTAATGTTTTATATACCAATGCCAATGGTTGCCATGCAATTAGTCCATCAACACTCGCAGTAACAGTAAACGGGATTCCTGCTGCTGCAGGGACCATCAGTGGCCTGCCGGCTGTTTGCGTCAATGCTATCGGTGTTCCCTATTCAATTGCTCCTTTGCAAAATGCATTAACATATAACTGGACTCTGCCTTTAGGAGCTTCCATGGCATCCGGGTCAGGAACAAGTTCCATCACCGTCAACTTTCCGAATTTTGTTACAACAGGAAACGTCAGGGTTGCCGGGGTAAACAACTGTTTCACCGGAGCTTATTCTCCCAACCTACAGGTTAAAACCAACGCTCAACTCACGGGGCAGGTAAGCCTGAATAACATGACTATCATGAACGGTCAGGAAGAGTGTCTTGCCGTGCAGAGCATCATACTTGGAGGAGAAGCTACGTTTACGGTTCAGGCGGGTGGGCAGGTCAGGTTGATTGCCGGCAACAACATTTTGTTTTTAAACGGGACTACAATTAACCCCGGGGGATACCTGAGTGCATTGATTACCCAACAGTGCATACCTTGCAATATGTTAAAATCGAATGATTTAACCCGTGTTTCTACGGAATCTGATGGTCACAATGAGACATTAAATACTCCGCAAGACAATCCATGTTTTATGATTTATCCAAATCCGACAGACGGAATATTTACCATAGCGTCCAAAAATCGTATCATGGGCAACATTGTCGTCCTTCAGATCTTTGATGTTATGGGGAAAATGAAGGTGGAAGAAAAGTTGGAGCCGTTTACCAAAAGAGAGTTTTCGATTTCTGAATTTCCAGCTGGTATATACCATTTACGGTTAATTGTTGATGATAATACCCAAGTCATCAGAATGATAAAGGCCAAATAAGATGATTCATTGAGATTATATTTAATAATTTGTTTATGTGTAAGATATCTACGTACCCGATCTGTTTTTTTTCTCTTTTATTCATGATGTTGCCAAAGTTGTCATTGGCAGTGTGTACGGTCACGATCAATGCCTCACCGGGGTTGACAGTATGTTCCAGTCAGTCTTGTACGTTGACGGCTAATCCGTCAGGGGGAGTTGCTCCATACACATATCTTTGGAGTACCTTACAAACGACGCAATCAATTGTGGCTCCCACGTCAGGCACTTATTCGGTGACCATCACAGATGCGGGGCTATGTACTGCCAATAATTCGGTAGTTGTCACTGTGAATGCATCACCAACTCCGGCAATAACCGGTTCCAACGTTTTTTGTCCCAATTTCGCCGGGGCAGGATATTCAACCCCGTTGGTGGCGGACAATACCTATTTATGGACAGTGGCAGGAGGGACTTTTGTGGGTTCGCCAACCAACAATACTGTCACCGTGAATTGGGGTGGGGCAGGCAACGCCACACTTTCAGTTAAAGAAACCACAACCTTAACCGGTTGCAATACAACGGTATCAAAGCAGGTACTCATAAATTCCTTGCCAACCCCCTTTGTTTCCGGGTTGCTGTGTGTGTGTGTGAACAGTCTTGGTGTTACCTATTCCACACCGAGCGTTGCAGGCAGCAGCTATGTATGGGTTGTTACTGGTGGCACATTTACAGGACAGGGTACGAATCAAATTACCGTAAACTGGGGTGCGATAGCTGGCGCCGGGCCTGTAACGGTTACTGAAACCAATGCGGCAGGTTGTGTAAATTCCAATACACTCAATGTGACAATCAGTGCTTATCCTGTTGCATCAGTGACAATTGGAAATAATAATGCATGTTCCGGCACAACTGTAAATTTTCAGGGACCGGCAGGCACGGGATATACTTATTTATGGAATTTCGACGATCTGCCATCAGGGACGAACAATACAAGTACACTTCAGAATCCCGGCCATATCTTTAAAACCTATGGATGCGGTACGACTACGTACAATGTTACACTTACTGTAACTAATTCGTGCGGATGCTCAACCACTTCGCTGCCACAGGCAGTTACTATCAAGCAACAGCCCAATCCCCAGCTTGCCGACCAGGATCCGATATCACCATTCAGCAATTGTGACAATAATCCAACCCTTGCCACTCATAATTTTCAGTTAACCTTAAACAACATTACCAGCAATGCAGGTTGTATCACCGGATACACGATTGATTGGGGAGACGGGGCCCCTATTGAGCCATATTTGGCAGGCTTTACAACAGCAACCCATCTTTATACTGACCTGGGGGCGTTTGACCTGGTTTTCACGGCCAACGGAACAAATGGGTGCACCAATTCCATCACTTATACGGTTGCCAATCAGAGTGTCCCTGCCGTAGGAATCAGCAACAACGGGGGCAATACTGCAGGCTGCTATCCGATAACCTTTACTTTTACAATTGATGGTGCTGCCATTAATTCACCCGGAACAACATATGAAATTTCATACGGTGATGGAGCCACTGAAACCAAAACGAATGCAGAGTTATTGGTTAATAATATTGTAAGTCATACGTATACAACATCGTCCTGTGGACAGGGGATTCCGGGCAATCAATTTACTGTAAAAGTAAATGCCACCAATGCTTGTCTCATCACCGTGGAAGCAACTGTAAATCAGATTAAAATATATAAGCCGCCTGTGGCGAGTTTTACAACAAGCCCGACCCCCATTGGTTGTGTAAATACGAGTGTGTGTTTTACCAATACATCCACACCCGGGTATGGGTTCAACTGCAATCAGGTTACTACGTGGCTGTGGAACTTTGGTGATCCGGGTTCTGGAGCGAGCAATACTTCAACTTTGCAGACTCCCCCCTGTCATATTTATTCAACCCCGGGAACCTATACTATAACACTTACGGCAAGTAATGATCAATGTCCGGCAGGATCTGTTATTACCCATACCATATGCATTGACCCTTCACCCAGTTCAAGTTTTACCGTTAACAAGGATATTGACTGCAAACCATTGACTGTAATTGCAACGAATACGTCTGTAACTGCAAATACCTGTGGAGACCTTGTCTATACCTGGAGCGTCGTATTCAATAATGCGGGAACATGCACGCCATCTGCAGGGTTGTGGTCTTTTGCATCAGGTTCGGATCTCCATTCCCAGCATGCATCATTTATTTTTAATGACCAGGGAACATATACGATCACACTGGCGGTTCAGAATGCTTGCACCACCGTTTTTTCAACCAAGACAGTCACTGTAAAGACAGTTCCAAAAGTGACTGTTGCAAACCTGGCAGCGATTTGTGCTCAGGGTACGGTAAATCCATCGGCAACCTATGAATTATGTTATGGGGGTGGACCAACCTTTCAGTGGCTTTTTCCCGGAGGAAGTCCAGCGGGCTCAACCTCCCTCATTCCCGGTGCTGTCTCATATAATACGGCCAATACGTATACCATCACATTGAATGCGACAAATGAATGTGGTACAGGAACAGGCTCAACGACTTTGCTGGTTAAGCCTATCGCTATTATCCCTGTCCAGACAGCAACAATATGCAGCGGCGGCTCTTTTACAATCACGCCGGCCAATGCACCTCCTGTCACGATTGTACCGGCCGGCACAACCTACAGCTGGCCCGCACCTTCAGGTACCGGGTTTACCGGGGGAGTGGCAGGAACAAATCTGACGTCCATTGCGGGAACTTTAACCAACACTACGAATACAACGCAAACAGCCGTGTATACGATTACTCCCTCATCAGCGGGATGTCCGGGACCAACTTTTACCATCACGGTGACGATAAACCCCAAACCGGTCATTCCCAATCAAACAACAGCAATTTGCAGTGGAAGCAGTTTTACCGTTTCACCCGGTAATGCGCCTCCTGGCATAATTGTCCCCTCCGGCACGACCTATACCTGGCCGATGCCAACGGGTACAGGCTTTACGGGTGGAGCACCAGGTACAAACCTGCCTTCTGTTGCCGGTACCTTGACGAATACTACAAATACACCTCAAACAGCAGTTTATACAGTTACCCCTGTTTCAGGTGATGCAGGCGCCTGCCCTGGTAGTCCATTTACAGTTACTGTAACCGTGAATCCGAACCCTATTATTCCTGTTCAAACAGCAACAATATGCAGTGGCGGAACCTTTACCATTACGCCTGTAAATAATCTTCCGGTAACTGTTGTGCCACCCGGTACGACATATAGCTGGCCTGCACCAACAGGAACAGGTTTTACAGGAGGTGTTGCCGGAATAAGTCTGTCATCAATAACCGGTACCTTAACAAACACTACGAACACCGTTCAAACAGCTATCTATTCAATTACCCCGACAGCGGGAACATGCACTGGGGCTTTGTTTACAGTTACGGTAACCATCAATCCAAAACCTCTGATACCAGCCCAGACTTTGACATTATGCAGTGGTGATGCTTTTAATATTACACCAGCCAATGCTCCACCGGTAACTGTAGTTCCTGCCGGCACAACCTATACCTGGCTCACTCCAGCGGGGACAGGTTTTACAGGAGGTACTGCTGGAACAAGTCTGTTATCAATAACCGGCACTTTGACCAATACCACGAATACCACTCAAACGGCGACATATACTGTTACACCTACTTCAGGAACTTGTCCTGGTGTTGCATTTACTGTCACGGTAAACATCAATCCCAAGCCGGTTATTCCGAACCAGACCGCAGCAATCTGTATTGGAAATTCATTTAGTGTTAACCCGGCAAATAATCCACCCACAACGATTGTTCCTGCAGGAACAACCTATTCATGGCCTGCTCCGGTTGTAACCGGCGGTGTAACCGGCGGAGCCCCGGGGGTAAGTCAGCCACTGATCAGTGGGAATTTGACCAACCCTACAAGTACTGTACAGACTGCAACGTACACAATTACACCAATTTCCGGTGCTGAAGGAAATTGCCCGGGAGCGCAATTTACACTGGTTGTCACGCTTAGCCCGATACCTCAGATTCCTGATCAGTCAGCAACAGCCTGCGGTGGCAGTCCTTTTACTGTTGCCCCGGCAAATCTGCCACCGACAATCATTGTGCCCACAGGAACGACCTATAGCTGGCCTGTGCCATCTGGAACGGGGTTTTCAGGGGGTGCAGCAGGAATTAACCAATCATCGGTGAATGGAACGCTAACGAATACAACGGGTTCTACGGCAACTGCAACCTATATTGTCACTCCATCGTCTGGCGGGTGCCCCGGCGCAAGTTTTAATGTCACTGTAACTATAAATCCGTATCCGGTTATTCCCGGTCAAACAGCTGCGATATGCAGTGGCGGTACATTTACCATTACCCCTGGAAATTCGCCTCCGGTTACCATTGTCCCTGCCGGTACAACTTACACCTGGCCGGCGCCCACAGGAACCGGCTTTACAGGTGGAACAGCCGGATCGGGGCAGACTTTGGTTAGCGGTACCCTGGTCAACACAACCAATACACCTCAAACTGCCGTGTACACAGTTACACCAACTTCAGGGGCGGCAGGTGCATGCACGGGTAATACATTTACCGTAACTGTTATCGTAAACCCGAATCCTGTTATTCCTGATCAAACTGCCGCAATCTGCAGTGGTGCAGCGTTTACAATAACGCCACTAAACAATCTGCCTGTCACAGTTGTTCCCCCCGGGACTACCTACACGTGGTCTGCTCCTACGGGAACAGG
The DNA here is from genome assembly GCA_049317265.1 of Bacteroidales bacterium. GTDB lineage: Bacteria > Bacteroidota > Bacteroidia > Bacteroidales > FEN-979 > CAIVAT01. The sequence goes on along the minus strand of JBMOIP010000024.1, from coordinate 18,634 downwards.
ATTTACCGGCGGCGCAGCTGGTGTCAACCAGATCACAATCAACGGTACATTGACGAATATAACGAATAGCGTTCAAACGGCCATTTATACGGTTACACCTACATCGGGACCATGTGTCGGGATTGCGTTTACTGTTGATGTAACAATCAATCCCAAACCATTGATGCCTGGTCAAACGGCAACAGTATGCAGCGGAACTGCCTTTGTAGTCGCACCGACTAACAACCCGCCTTCCACAATCGTGCCTTCAGGAACGACATATACCTGGAGCGCGCCAACAGGAACAGGATTTACCGGGGGTGCAACAGGAAACAGTCAGACCTCTGTAACCGGGACATTAACGAACACGACAAACACGGTTCAAACTGCCACATACACTGTTACACCTACTTCAGGGCCATGTTCAGGGGTTGCATTTACGGTAACCGTAACCATCAATCCAAAACCGGTAATACCAAATCAAACAGCAGCAATTTGTATCGGAAATTCATTTAGTGTGAGCCCGCTAAACAATCCACCCGCTACACTTGTTCCGGCCGGAACTACCTACACATGGCCCGCCCCCGTCGTAACCGGCGGAGTGACAGGAGGCGCCCCTGGAACAAATCAAACACTCATCAGTGGAACATTAACCAATCCGACAAATACGGTTCAAACAGCAACTTATACAGTTACACCAACATCAGGAGCTGCAGGTAACTGTGAGGGAACGCAATTTACATTGGTGGTCACACTCAGCCCGATTCCTCAGATTCCTGTCCAGACGTCCGCAATTTGCAGCAGTGGAACGTTTACGGTCACGCCTGTAAACAATCCTCCAGCTACCCTTGTCCCTGCAGGTACAACTTATAGTTGGTCAGCCCCGTCAGGAACAGGGTTTTCAGGAGGTGTTGCCGGAACAAACCTTTTGTCGATATCCGGCACCCTGACAAATACGACGAACACAGTACAGACCGCCACCTATAATGTAACTCCTTCATCAGGGGGTTGTCCAGGGGCAGATTTTACTGTAACAGTGTCGGTCAATCCCAAACCGGTTATTCCGAATCAGCCATTGACAACATGCAGTGGTAGTGTTTTTGCTGTCACACCTGTCAATTCTCCACCAAACACAATCGTGCCTTCAGGTACCACCTATTCCTGGCCGGCGCCAACAGGAACTGGTTTTACAGGGGGCGCTCCGGGAAATGCTCAATCAACATTCACCGGCACTCTTACAAACATCACTAACACAATTCAAACAGCCGTTTATATTGTTACGCCCACCTCTGGTGACGCAGGTAATTGTGTGGGTAGTAATTTTATAGTCACAGTAACGATAAATCCAACTCCTATTGTACCAGCACAAACAGCAGAAATATGCAGTGGTTCAACGTTTACAGTTGTACCTGCCAATACTCCTCCGGCGACCATTGTGCCTGCAGGGACAACCTATAGTTGGTCGGCCCCGTCGGGAATCGGCTTTTCAGGGGGTACTTCAGGCTCAAACCAGGCAACAATATCAGGAACTTTGACAAATACAACAGGTACGGCTCAAATTGCTACCTATACTGTTACGCCTACTTCCGGTTCATGCCCGGGAACGACGTTTACTGTTACCGTTACTAGTAATCCACTTCCCGTAATTGACGCCGGAGCTGCTCAAACTATCCCCTATGGTACGAGTACTTCACTACCGGGAACTGCTACCGGTGGTACCGGCACCCTGACTATTTCCTGGACACCAATTGGCTCGATTGCAACGGGAGGAAATACGCTGACGCCGACAACCACTAATTTATATTTAACCACGATCTTTACCATGTCGGTGACAGATACTAAAGGATGCGCCTCCAGTGATAATGTCATTGTTTCGCTGAATGGCAATCCCCTGGGAGTTACCTGCAATGCAGCTCCGGGTGTTATCTGTAACGATGGCAGTTCAGTGCAACTCAGTGCAAATGCTTCAGGAGGCAGCGGGACCTTTACCTATGGCTGGGTCTCAAATCCTGTTGGATGGACATCGACTTTGCCAAACCCGGTTGTTAATCCGGCTGTGACGACCATCTATACTGTAACTGTAAATGATGGTTTTAATACTGTGAGCAACCAGGTGACTGTTACTGTAAACCCATTACCTGCTGTTTTCAATATTACCGGCGGGGGTGAATACTGCAGCGGCGGGCTGGGAGTGCCTGTAGGCCTTGATGGATCACAATCCAATATCAGCTATCAGCTATATAAAGATGGTGTCATCAGCGGCACTCCGGTAATTGGAAACGCAGGTGCTATAACCTTCGGTAACCGGACAGCTTCCGGAATCTATACAGTGGTTGCCACAAATACTGCCACACTATGTCCAAAAAACATGACCGGTAGTGTTCCGATAGCCATAAATCCCTTGCCAACAGCCAATGCGGGGGTTGATCAATCCATTGCTTATGGCACAAGTGTTATATTGGCCGGAACTGCTGGTGCAGGAACAGAGCCTCTTGGTTATTCGTGGACACCAGTTGTGAGTATTGGAGGAGGAGGGGCAACGCTTTCCCCTCAAACCACAAATCTGTATTCTGCTACTACCTTTACATTGTTGGTGACAGATTCCAAAGGCTGCACAGCGAGTGATAACGTTATTATCTCGTTAAATGGCAATCCTCTGAGTGTTACCTGCAATGCAACACCAGCTGCAATTTGCAACAACGGAGCGTCAGTACAACTCAATGCAGTTGCTGCAGGAGGAAGCGGGACTTATACTTACATCTGGGCCTCCAATCCGGTTGGCACTCCGCCCTGGTCATCAATTTTATCAAATCCTGTTGTTACTCCAACTGTAACGACTAGCTATTCCGTAACCGTAAATGATGGTTTTAATACTGTGAATTGCCAGGCAACTGTTACAGTCAACCCATTACCTGGTGTATTCAATGTAACCGGGGGCGGGGAATATTGCAGCGGCGGGGCGGGTGTTCTTGTAGGCCTTGATGGATCACAATCCAATATTAGTTACCAGCTTTATAAGGATGGAATTGCCAGTGGTGTTGCTGTCATTGGCAGCGGTGGTACGATAACCTTTGGTAATAGGACGGCTGCCGGTATTTATACCGTAGTTGCTACAAATACGGTAACAACATGCACAAGCAATATGACCGGTAGTGTTTCCATTGTTATCAATCCATTACCGACAGCCAACGCGGGCACCGATCAGTCCATTGCATACGGAATCAGCCTGCAATTGTCAGGGATAGCCGGTGCTGGAACAGTACCTTTGACTTATTCATGGACACCCACCGGCAGTATTGCAACAGGTGGTACTACGTTGACACCTCAAACTACAAATCTATACACAGCAACAACTTTTACTTTGTTGGTAACAGATTCAAAAGGTTGCACAGCCAGTGACAATGTGTCGATTACGTTGAATGGTAATCCTTTAAGTGTCATGTGTAATGCTCTGCCAACGGAGATCTGCAACAATGGATCGTCTGTATTGCTTAACGCTAGTGGCGCAGGTGGCAGTGGTTCGTACACATTTACATGGACATCAAACCCCGGAACTCCGCCCTGGTCTGTTGTCAGTCAAAGTATTACTGTCACGCCAATAGTAAGCACAAATTATACTGTAACTGTAAACGATGGATTTAATACGGCAACATGCAACGTTTCTGTTACGGTTAACCCATTGCCTGCAATTTTTCCCATGACCGGTGGCGGCGAATACTGCAGCGGTGGGGCAGGGGTGCCTGTCGGATTGAGCAACTCTGTGTCCGGCATTAATTACCAGTTATACCTGAATGGTGCAATCGACGGGCCTTCCGTTCCGGGTAACGGTTCTGCATTGCCATTTGGCAATAAAACCGCAGCTGGGACATATACGGTCAGGGCAACGAATTCAGTTACTACATGCTGGCAGGATATGTCGGGCAATGCCGTCGTTACAATTAATCCCTTGCCTATAGTGAATGCCGGTTCTGATAAAATCATTCCGAATGGAACAAGTACCACATTGGCAGGTGCAGCCAGTGGTGGCTCCGGTACGCTTTCCTATTCCTGGGATCCCGCAGGAAGCCTTGTTGCACCCATCAACATTCTAACTCCGCATACCACAAATATATATTCAAATACCAGCTTTACACTCCTGGTTTCCGATAGCAAAGGGTGCCAGAATTCTGATGTAATGGATGTTATCCTTTCAGGTAACCCCCTGGCAGTTGTTGCTTCAATTCTCCCTGTTGAAATCTGCGATGGCGAAACAGCCCAACTAACTTCAAGTGCATCCGGCGGAAGCGGAACCTATACCTATTCCTGGAGTAGTTTGCCATCGGGATGGACCTCCACACAGCAAAATCCCCAGGTTTCACCTTCTGTAAATACTGCTTATAATGTCGTAGCAAACGATGGATTTAATACCGTAAATGCATCAGTTTCCCTCATTGTAAATCCGTTACCGATAGCATATAACGTTACCGGAGGCGGCTCTTACTGTTTTGGTGGAACAGGTGTTTTAATAGGTTTGGCAAATTCTGAAACAGGGGTTACTTACCAGCTTTTCAGGGGTGTTACTGCGCTTACACCCACCGTTGCCGGAGTAACGGGTTCACCGGTCTCCTTCGGACTCTTTACCATCGAAGGAACCTATACCATCAAAGCCACCCGTGTTCTCACAGGCTGTCAAAGTCTGATGACGGGCAGTGCAACAGTGACAATCCTCCCACTTCCTGCAGTTTTTACTGTAACCGGAGGAGGTTCCTATCCCACAAACGGCATTGGAGTGCTGGTCGGATTATCCGATTCGGAAATCGGGGTGAATTATATGCTTTACAATGAAATGAATCCTGTAATTCCGCTGCCCGGAGTTGCCGGCACTGGCGCCCCCATCTCTTTTGGTTACCAAACACTGGAGGGAAGTTATACGGTTGTTGCAACCAATGTTGTGACAGGTTGTCAATCGAATATGTCCGGCAACGCCACCATCATCATCAACCCCTACCCAAGCCCTTATGAGGTAACCGGAGGAGGTGTGTTATGTCTTGGTGATGCGGGTAAACCAGTTGGGCTTTCAGACTCCGAAATAGGCGTACGTTATATCCTGCTCCGCAACAATAACAATATCCTTGAAGTGGAAGGAACCGGAGACCCATTGGATTTTGGCATCTTTACCCTTGCCGGAACTTACACTGTTCAGGGCGTCAATATCGCCACCAGCCTTACCCTGATGATGAACGGCAATGCCATCATCATCGTCAACCCATTGCCACTGGCTTACCTCCTCGTTCCGCAGGGGGATACCTGCTATGGAACAGAGATTTTAATCAATGGCTCACAGGCCGGAGTTGACTACTCTCTCTATAAAGGCAATACGTTTATTTCGATGGTCCCCGGAACAGGACTATACGGACTTCTTAGTTTCGGCCATATTTTCGACCTCGGAACATTCAGGGTGGAAGGAGTTAACCATACCACCGGCTGTCGGATGGATATGATCGGAACGGTCACCCTGCATCCCCTTCCGCTGGTTTTTAACGTCATCCCCCCGGGGATACTCTGTCCGGGAGAATCCGTGCTGCTCTCCGGTTCAGAGATCGGAATCGATTACCAGCTGATGCGCAACGACTTGTTCAGTGTAGGACCACCCATCGCCGGAACAGGATTGCCCCTCGATTTCGGGCCGCAATATCTGCCGGGCGTTTACCGCGTAACGGCTACAAACCCGGTGACTCACTGTTTTTCATGGATGGACCTTGATGCAACGATCGAGCCATCGCCCATCGTTTACAACATTCTTCCCTCAGGCGACACCTGTGCTCCGGCACATGTAAGACTGAATGGTTCTCAAACAGGCATTGAATACCGGCTGATCTTCAACAGTACCCAAATCCTCACTGTACTTAACGGCACCGGCCTGCCCCTGGATTTCGGAGTCTATACCACCGCCGGAGACTACCAGGTGATGGCGATCAATAATGTGACGCATTGCGAATACTGGATGGGCGAAAGTCTGCATATTTTTGCGGCACCAATACACTATAACATTCTGCCAAACGGGATTACCTGTGCCGGGTCAATCATCGGACTCGATGCTTCAGAACCGGGCGTGACTTATACACTGATCCGCAACGGATCGATCACCGTAGGAACTCCGGTAATCGGAACGGGCACTGCCATTACCTTTGGCCCGCAAACCGAACCCGGAACTTATACCATCGAAGGGAAAATCGGTTCGACCCAGTGTCATGCTGTAATGAACGGAACAGCAGTACTTCAACCAAATCCTGCCGTTTACATCATTGAGCCTTCAGGAAACCAGTGTGCAGGAACCGAAATCTATTTAAGTGGTTCCCAGGTTGGCATTACATATAAGTTGCTCAGGGATAATATTTTCGTGGTTGCCGTAAATGGCACCGGCTCCATGTTGCTTTTCGGGCAACAACTCCTGCCGGGGATTTATACGATGGAGGCGGTCAATACCTCGACCAATTGTGAATCCATCATGGACGGCACTGTCACGATCCTTCCGGGCCCCCTCGCTTTTACTGTCATGCCGGTGGGGATCAATTGTTCTCCTACAACGATCACCCTGGAAAATTCTGAAGTTGGCATCCTCTACCAGCTCCGTCGGGAACATCTGATCGATGTTGATCCTCCTCTAACCGGGACCGGGTCGGCACTCGACTTCGGACTCCAGACTATCCCGGGACTCTATGAAGTGGTTGCGCATAATCCCACGACAGATTGCTACTCCTGGATGACCGGGGGTGTTACCATTCAGACCCCTGCCATGGTATTCAATATCCTTCCTTCGGGGAATACCTGTGCCCCGGCCCTGGTACGTTTAAACGGTTCTGAAATTGGTAAAAGGTACGACTTGTACCTGGATGGAACCATCCTGCTGAGCAGTCTTGCCGGCACCGGACTCCCTCTCGAATTTGGGACCCATGTTACCAGTGGTGCATATACGATTGTGGCAGTGGATGCTGTTACTTTCTGCGAAAATGCCATGGCTGATGTTTTAACGATCTTCCCATCCCCGGAAAAGTACAATGTTGTGCCAGGTGGCATTGCCTGTGCAAATATGAATATCGGGCTCGATGATTCCGAAATCGGCGTTGAATACACCCTGATCCGCGATGGAAACACCATTGTTACAACTGTTTCCGGTACAGGTGCAGCGATCTGGTTTGGAATCCAGTCCTATTCCGGGGATTATACAGTTGAGGCTGTTTTTACGGCTACCAACTGTCATTCGGTGATGATTGGAACGGCTTCCCTCTCGCAGTTGCCCATGGTTTACCTGATCGAACCCCAGGGAGATCAATGTGCTGGTACCGATATTTATGTGAATGGCTCGCAGACGGGGATAAATTATCAGTTATTCCGGGACAATATCCTGGTAACAGCACTGCCCGGAGATGGTTCCGTGATCCATTTCGGCCCGCAGGATCTTGCCGGTCTTTATGAAATTAAAGCGATTAATCCTGCCTCTTTGTGCGATGTCCTGATGACAGGCAGTACGAATATCCTTGCCGGACCACTAGCGTTCAACGTCACACCTGGCGGGGCTAATTGCTCCCCGGCTGAGGTAGGGTTAGCTGGTTCAGAGGTTGGTGTAAACTACCAGCTCTACTGGAACGGTTTTGCCATCGGTGCATTGGTTCCGGGAACCGGGCTTGCCCTCACATTCGGGTTGCAACCGGCGGGAACTTACCAGGTAATTGCCCAGAGTGTGGCCACCTCATGTTTCGATACCATGCCCGGACCGGTCATCATTACCAATGGCCCGTTGGTCCAGGCAGGAAGTGATGCGACGATATGTGCAACCCATACCATTCAATTATCCGGAAGTGCCACCAACTACAGCACAGTCCTCTGGTCAACGGCTGGTGACGGGTTGTTCTCCAACGATGCCATCCTTGACCCCGTTTATACCCCGGGCCCGGCGGATATTGCCAACGGAACAGTCACCCTGCTGCTGACCATACACGGTTCGCCAGCCTGCCTCTCCGTGACAGTGAGTGATCCCATGGTGGTTACCATAAATCCTTTCCCGACGGTAGATGCAGGGACAGACATCACCATCTGTAAAACCCAGACAGCCACACTGAATGGAATTACGCAGGATGTATCCTCCATGCATTGGATCACGAAAGGTGATGGCTCCTTCGACAATGCAAATGTTTCCAATCCTGTTTATACTCCTGGTATCCAGGATAAAGCAACAGGCCAGGTTATGTTGCGTCTGATCGTCCATGGAGCTTTGACTTGCATTGCCGATACTACGTCAGATTTCATGACAATTCATCTAGAACCATTGCCAATGGCAGATGCCGGGTTGGATGATACCATATGCGAGAACTGGGTCTATCGCCTTTCCGGATCTGCAACGCATCAATCGGCAGTAATCTGGACAACCCTGGGTGATGGAACGTTCGACAATCCTTTATTGGGTGATGCTTCCTACACGGCCGGTCCCAATGACCGTATGGCCGGTATTGTCCGTCTTGTCCTGACTGCAACTGGCACATCACAATGTTCGTTGGAAAGTGACCGCGATACCATGAGGCTCATCCTAAACAAACTTCCACTGGTGAGTGTGGGGCCGGATGCGACCATCTGTGCCAACCAGGTTTACCATGTCAGTGCCTCTGTACAGCGCAATTCCGATCTTGAGTGGTTCACATCCGGCGACGGGATCTTCAGCAATATACATACCCTCAATCCAACCTATACCCCCGGGGCATCGGATATTCTCACCGGTTCGGTGAAACTCAAACTCAACGCGCATGGACTGTTTAACTGCACCACCGAAAAGGTTTCCGACAGTTTGATTCTTTCCTTGTATCCAATGCCGGTTGCCAATGCCGGTAACGACACGTTATCATGCCCCAACCTTGCCATTCCGTTGCATGGATCGGCAACACATTATATGTCGGTACTCTGGAGTACTCTGGGTGATGGCACTTTTGATAATTCGTCACTGATGCTGGCCAGTTATACTCCCGGGCAACAGGACAACCAGCGTGGTTTTGTCAACCTGGTATTGACCGTGAACGGCGAGCAGCAATGTGCACCGCAGGTTGATATCGATACCGTAAGGGTGAACTTTAAACCGCTGCCAACTGTAAGTTTAAGCGGAACCAATATGATTTGCGAGGATTCTACAGGTTTTGTGATCATCACCTTAGGGGGGTTGGGCCCTTGGAACATCGTCTATACGGATGGTACCAATAATTTTTCCGTCAATAACATACCGTCCAGTCCCTACAATCTGAGCGTAAGTCCGATCATTACCACTACCTATACGATATTATCGGTGGGAGATGCGAATTGTACCGTTGCCCACACAGGCCCGTCTTTTACCGTCACTGTCAATCCGCAACCGAATGTATATGCCATGACCACTATCAACGGTGGAGGTTTCTGTGAAGGTGGAATAGGCGTGAAGGTTGGAATCGATGGTTCACAACCGGGCATCTTTTACCAGTTGCTGTTTGGTGGGGTTGCGAGCGGATTCCCCATGCCGGGAACCGGAGCGCCGATTGATTTTGGCTGGAAGACAATTCCGGGGGTATACCAGGTAAAGGCCTGGCATCCCCAAACTTTGTGTGAAGTATTTTTCAGCGACAGTGTAGTCGTCCTGATTTTTCCGACTCCGCGTGTTGACTTTACAAGTGATTCAGCCTGTCTTGGTCAACCAACCCAATTTCACCTGACCGGATTGGATATCAATAAGATCGCCAGCTGGCAGTGGAATTTCGGAGATGGGAACGTGGTAACTTATACGGCCCCGATTGAACCGGCTCATCTCTTTCCTGCTTCCGGGAGCTACCTGGTTTCTCTGACCGTGACAGATACCAATGACTGTATGAAGACCTTCGTACACCCGGTTTCGGTAAGTGAATTGCCCATTGCTTTGTTCTCGCATAATGCACCGATGTGCACCGGGTATGAAGTTGCGTTCAGCGACTTTTCCTATGCCCCGGGAAACAACTTTCTGAACCAATGGCACTGGGATTTCGGGGATGCTTCTGACACGACCATCTTCTGGCCCGATTTGCCGGATGTTACCCATATTTATAACCTTCCGGGATCTTATCCTGTTAAACTCACTGTTACAACCAACCGTGGTTGTTTTGCGGAAAAAACCAGGATTATAGATGTCTCCCCCGGGCCTGCGGCCAATTTTGACTATACCAATGGCTGTGAAAATGAAAATGTTCACTTTCATGACATCTCCCAACTCCTGGGTGGTGGTTCCATCGTTGAATGGCATTGGAATTTCGGCGATCCGTTATCCGGGGTGAATAATACTTCGAGCGTTCCCGCACCGATCCATAAATTTGATACTGTTGGAGATTACCATGTCAGGCTGATTGTCATGAATTCCGGGGGATGTACGGATACTATTCAGAAGACGATAACCATCCATCATGGGCCAAAGGCGCTTTTCACCTTCAATACTGCCTGCCTTGGAACAACCACCCAGTTTACAGATATATCCACTGCCAATGCAGCATCCAAAATCGAATGGTTGTGGGACTTTGGTGATGGCAGTCCAACCTCTGCTACTCAGAACCCTGGCCATATATATGCCAGTGCAGGAGTTTATCCGGTAACGTTGACGGTTAAAAATTCCAATTTCTGCAGCCACGATACCACCCTGAATGTGGAAGTCATTGCCTTGCCAACAGCAGGTTTTCAGACAAATGCACCTTTATGTCATGGTGATTCGGTAACTTTCGTCAGTACTTCTACTTCCTTGCATGGCCATATTGTCAAGTGGGTTTGGGAGTTTGGAGATGGTGCTGACACGACCTTCTGGTTCCCGCAAATTCCAAATGTTAAACATGCATTTGTGGGACCAGCGCTTCAGCATCTCGTGAGACTTACTGTTAAGACTGATGACAGCTGCACTGCCTACGTTGAACACCTGATCAACACAGTGAACGGCCCTGTTGCGAATTTTGCCTATTCAAACATACTCTGCCCGGGGGTGAATGTCGCATTCAGCGATTTGAGCATGGTTAATGGGGGAGGTCCGATAACAAACTGGAAATGGAATTTCGACGATCCCACATCAGGAACGGAGAACATCTCCTACCTTCCGGATCCGGTACATGCATTCACCGGGGCAGGACAGTTCCATGTGAAGTTGATCATCAGTAATGGCGGCAGTTGCAAGGATTCGCTTGAAAAGCTTGTTACGATCATCGCCCTGCCTGTGGCTGAGTTTACCTTTGATACGGTTTGCAAAGGTTCATTGACCCATTTTACGGATCAATCAACCTCGAATCCTGCAACACTTCTTACCTGGGATTGGGACTTCGGAGATGGTCAGTCTCATGGGACAGTTCCAAACCCTACCCATCTGTATAACACAACCGGCCCGTTTACCGTCACACTAACCGTGATGAACTCCGGCCAGTGCATCAGTACCCGCACCCGTTTGGTGCACGTGAATCCTGCTCCGTCTGCGGCATTCTCCAACAGCAGTGTAAATTGCAGCGGATCGAGTGTCTCATTTGTTGACCATTCTGTGGCAACACATGGTTATATCCTGGAATGGCATTGGAATTTCGGAGATAGTCACGATACAATAGTTCATCTTCCCGGGATGTCACCGGTAAATCATATCTATTCCACCGGTGGCACTTTTAATGTCGTTCTAACAGTCAAAACTTCCGATAGTTGCACCGCAACAACCTCAAACATTGTAACCGTTTACAACAAGCCGTATGCGAATTTCATGTTTGCAAGTCCGAACTGTGAGGCGACACCTGTCCAATTTACCGATATATCCCAGGCCAACGGCGGCGGGGTGATCAACTTTTGGAACTGGGATTTTGGAGATCCGGGTTCCGGGGTTAACAATCAGTCGACAAACCAGAGTCCTGTGCACTCTTATGCGAACGCCGGTCCATACGATGTACGCCTGATTGTTAAAAATGCCAACCAATGCTATGATACTGTCACCAAACCATTGGATATCAGTCCAAATCCGGTTGTTGGCTTCTTTGCCGATACGGTTTGCCAGGGAGAATTGATGACCTTCACCGACACCTCCTCGGTATCGCCAGGCTCCATCAACAGCTGGTTATGGAATTTTGGGGATGGCTATACAGCGACTACCCAAAATCCGACCCATCTCTATGCGACACCCGGACTCTTCACCGTCACCCTGACTGTGGGGACAACACAGACATGCGGGGCCACGACTTCACACCAGGTTTGGGTGAAGGTTCCTCCTGTTGCACTCTTCACCTCCACTGATCATTGCAAGGGAACGCTTACTCACTTTACCGACCACTCAACGACTCCGACAGGATCTGTCTATTCATGGGCCTGGAATTTCGGAGATAACACTACCTCAAGTGACCAGAACCCTGTCCATTTGTATGCCAATGCCGGAACTTACAATGTGAAGCTGGTGGTGACCAACACAGTAGGATGTACTGATTCAGTGACCATTCCGACGGTGATCCAGTCGAAGCCCACTGCAGCATTCAGTTATTTCAGCCCCAATTGCCCGGCAGGAAAGGTGAGTTTTACTGACCATTCCACGCCTGCCGGAACACCGGTAAACGGCTGGAACTGGACGTTCGAAATCGGAGCAACTTCATCGGTTCCAAGTCCGACGCATATTTATAACTATACGGATTCCAGTTATTTAGTCACCCTTATTGTTCATGACCTGAATGGTTGTGCCGACACCATCGACTCCACCATTTACGTTACACCCGGTTTCGCATTCACTTTTCGGACAGATTCAAGTTGCCTGGGAACACCGACCCATTTTCAGCCGGTTAACCTTGCAGTAGGGGATACACTCCATGACCTGCGATGGAATTTTGGTGAGTTCGGATCTGGTATCAATAACACATCAACCCTCTACCAGCCAACCCATACCTATGCCAACCCCGGCTCCTATATTGTGAAGCTCAGGGCCTACAATTCGGATAATTGTTCCGACAGCGTCTATAAAGAGGTGGTGGTTCATCCGCTTCCGGCTGTCTCCTTCTCCTATGATGAGATAGCGCATTGCGACAGCATCATCACCTTCCGGAATCTTTCAACAGGCGGGGGAAGTGCGCTTGACAGCCTGGTATGGAGTTTTGGAGACGGCACCGATACAACATTCGTTCCGCCCTTACCGGCTTCCGTCCTGCACAGGTATCCGGGATTTGGACTCTTCAATGTCGTTGTCACCGCAGTCAACCACTTCGGTTGCCTGAAAACGGATTCCGCCATGGTGAATGTGGCATGCATTTCTGCTTCTTTTGTGAGACAGGATACGTTGTTATGTCAGCAAACACGGATGTTTCTCACCGACAGCTCGGCACCTGTAAGTATGATCCATTCCTGGGAATGGGATTTCGGCGACGGGCAGGATACCACCTATACACATTATACTCATGGGATCCATCATACCTATTCTATGCCCGGCATTTTTACGATATCGCTGATCGTCGAAACCCTGAGTCATGGCACGTCCATCAGGGATACTTCCCGGCTGGTTGTCCTTGTTAAGCCGTCGCCTGTTTCAAATTTCAGTGTTGGCGCAGTTTGCAAGGGCGATTCCTCCTATTTTATCAACTTGACGGATAGCAATGGGGTAAGCCTCACTGCCATACGGTGGCGTTTTGGCGATCCTGTTTCAGGGGCAGATGACTCCTCCCATATGGTCAGTCCTGCTCATCAGTACCTTACTTCCGGAAAACATACGGTAACACTCATCTCGCAAAACAAGCTGGGATGCGTTGATACCATTCGCAGAACAGCCCTGGTTCATAAACTTCCGCAGGCTGACTTCTCCAACACTACCCCATGTCAAAGGTATGACATACTTTGCAACGACAAGTCGGTCAAAGGAGATACCATCCTGTCCAAATGGTTATGGAATTTGGGCAACCCGGCAAATCCTTACGATACACTGTTTACACAAGATGTGACCATCAGGTACGATTCTGTGGCAACCTATGTCGCCTATATGAAGGTGACCGATAAGTTTGGATGTAGTGACACGGTTTACAAGCCGGTTACTGTTCGTCCTTCACCCATTGCAGCATTTACGGTTACCGATAATGTGGATGGGAAGCAGGGGAAAATCAAACTGAATAATCATTCTTCAGAAGATGCAAAGGCATTCAAATGGACCTTTGGCAATGGTAAATCCTCGGTCGACAAGAATCCGGTTGTCACCTACACAGCAGATGACAAGGAGTATACCATCGAACTGGTTACCTGGAATGACAGTCTTTGTTATGATACTACTGCATTGATTTACAAGTTTCTTTTTGACAACTTGTTTGTTCCCAATGCATTCTCACCCACGAACCATAGTGGCAGTCTGGGATGCAGGTTGTTCCAGCCCAAGGGGTTAAACCTCCAGGACTACCATGTGACAGTTTTTGATAAGTGGGGCCATCTCGTGTGGGAGTCGAATCTCCTCCAGGACGGGATGCCGGTTGAAGGCTGGGATGGTACTTTCAACGGCAAACCAATGCCGCAGGATGTCTATATGTGGAAGATCAGTGCTACGTTTACGAACGGGAAAGTATGGGAGGGCTCCGAAAGCGGAAAGGGAAGCTCCACCACAATGGGAACAGTAACATTGATCAGGTAACCAGGAGGAAGCAATATGAAAATGATACGAGTAATGATACTGATTGGTGTATTAACCGGCACTTCATTGACCATGTCGGGGCAGGATCCCAACTATACCCAATTTACCAACAACCAACTCTACTATAATCCGGCTTACACCGGTTTGTACACGGGAATCAGGGCACATGTATCCTTTCGGGATCAATGGCCGGCATTGCCTTACGACTTCAAAGCATACCATTTTGAAGCAGACCTTGGCAGCAGGGATTTTCCCGGATCGGGAGGTGTGGGTTTGTTCATCAACACCGACAATGAAGGCATCGGATTTATCAAGAATCTCAACATTGGGGTCTCAACAGCGGTGAGAATTCCTTTTTCAAAACTCTCGGTAGGGCAGGTTGGGATCAACGTTTCGTGGTTGCAGAAAAGTGTAAACTGGGAAGATTTCACCTTTTCCGATGCGTTGAGTGAACGATACGGGAACATTTATCAATCAGGGTTTATCCGGCCGGACCAGAATGTTCGTAACATGCCTGATTTTGGGGTCGGTGGCATTGTTTTGTTTGGCAATGAAGTGGGCAGTTTTACGGGAACAGTCGGCTTTGCGGTAGACCATCTTTTTGAGCCGGATCAATCTTTCCTTCAGACGGCCAAAGCGCCATTGCCACGAAAATATGTTGGCCATGCCGATATGGTGCTGGCAATTGGCCAGTCGTCGGGGTTCAATAAAATGTCGGAAGGTTCCCTCAGAATCAATCCGGGAATCATCTATCAAAACCAGGGAGGGCTGAATTCAATTCAAGCCGGTCTCAACATCTCCAAATATGGGGTCATTGTGGGTTTGTGGTACAAGGGTGCCTTTGGCTCCTACAGCAATGGGATCATGGCATTTATGGCAGGTTACGGTGCCGGCATTAGTGATAATCTCGGGTTGAAATTCACCTACAGTTACGACATGCAGATGACCGGTGCGCTGATGGGTACCGGTGGTGCGCATGAAGTCAGCCTGATACTGGAATTCAACACCGGGGATATATTTGGTGGAATTTCCAGCGGAGGTCGAAGGCAGAAGGGAGGGCATTACGAAGGTCAGACACCCTGGGAGTGTGCATCGTTTTGATGGAACATTTAAAACTGGCTGAAAAGTTATTAACAATCCCCCCACCTTTCCCCCTCATCCCCGATTAAGCACAAAACTTAATCATGAAAACACCATTGCTGGAACCGGGGAAATACTATCATGTGTACAACCGGGCGAAAAATGGCGACCCGCTGTTTGAAGGAGAAGAGGCCTACCGCTTCTTCCTGAAACTCTACCAGGCGCATATCCATCCAATTGCCGAGACCTTTGCCTACTGCCTGCTGAGCGATCACCTCCATTTCCTCATCCGCATCCGTGAGGATGCCGACGGAAGCATCTATAAACACTTTGCATTGCTCTTTAACGGGTATGCAAAGGGATATAACAAACACCATGAGAAAGATGGCAAGGTGTTTAAATTCAAGCTGAAACAGAAGGAGATCAAATCAACGTCGGGATTGCTGGAGATGATCCGGTATGTAAACCAGAATCCATGGCGGCATGGCGCGATAGAACACCCCGCAAACTACCGGTTTTCCTCTTTCCGGGCAACCATGAGTTCGTCGCCGACCATGGTGGCGAAGGAGCTGGTCCAGCTCCATTTCGGTTCGCATGAGAACCTGGAAGCCAATTTGCTGACCCAGGTGGATGAAACTGCGATCAAATCCTGTATCCTGGAAGAATGAAGGCGAAAATTTCAGAAATCCCACATCGCAAATCGCTGCGATTGAATGGATATGATTATTCCGGAGAAGGCCTGTATTTTATCACCATTTGCACAAGGGATCATCGGCAATATTTTGGAAGGATAATCAATGGGGTGATGATTCCGAATGAAACCGGTTGTATGGCAGAGGCGTTTTTACATGAAATATCACTGCATTTCTGTCTTGCTATCGTTGCTAGATATGTGGTGATGCCTAATCATGTTCATTTGATTTTGGTTTTGAATTATACAGGGAATTTTGCCGACGATGATGGGATTATTTTTTCCGGGATTGGCCTTGGTGTGGGGCCATGCCATGGCATGGCCCTACAGGCAACCGGTGATGGCCTCGTAGGGACACGCCATGGCGTGTCCCCACCGCATGGCGTGTCCCAATCACAAAACAAGGTCCCATCCCACGGCAATATCCCACCAACCAATCATTTCGGAAAACCCATCCCCGGTTCGGTTTCGGTAATCATCAATCAATATAAAGCAACCGTGAAGCGTTGGTGTAATCAACATGGGAAAGAACATTTTCAATGGCAACCCCGGTTTTATGACCATATCATCAGGAATGAAGAGTCTTTCCAAAATATTGTAACCTACATCAGCAATAATCCCAAACTATGGGAAGAAGATAGATTTTATCTGAAATGTGTAAAGTGAATACCTTCCTGGCCGGAGTATTTACGTTTGTGGTTTGAATTTTAGTTGTTTCGTTTCCATGTTGGTAAGGGGAAGGGGTGAGTGGATCCCCTTTCCCTTTTGCGTGTTGAGTTCCGGTGAGAACCGGGAGGTGATTCAACGGTTTTTCATACCTTTATTGAAAATATCCTCCAGATGAAAATTGCCGGGCTAATCCCGATATTTCTCGTGCTGTTGCTCTTGCCAGGCCTGCTTAAGTCGCAGGAAACTGTCGGTTTTTCGGGAATTGTCACTGATAGCGCCACCGGCAACCCTTTGCCTTTTGCACAACTCTCGGTTCAAAAAAGCGCCATCGGCACTGTGTCAAATGAGGAAGGTCATTTCAATCTGGATGTTCCGTCGGCTTTTGCAAAGGATACCCTGCTGGTCGCATACATGGGTTACGAAACAATAAAAGTTGCCATACATGGACTGCCTGTGAATGACATTCGGGTGGCAATGAAACCAGGGACTTTGCAACTTGCCGAAGTTGAGATCCTTGCCCTCTCCGCGGAGGAGGTGATCAGGCGGGTTGTGGCCAACATTCCCATAAATTATGGCACCGACTCCCTCATCCTCACCGCCTTTGTCCGTTCGCAGAAATTTGTGGGTGGTAAACTTGCTGAATACACCGAAGCCATCATCGAAGACCTGAAAACAGGGTACAACCACTATAAACCGGGTGACGCAAAAGAGAAAGCCCGTGAGTCGAATGTCCCGTTCTTGCTCAAGGGCCGGGTGATTTCCGATACCTTGCTGGTGAACTCCATCGGCGACCTGGGAAAGAGCGCCGGATGCCTGGGATGCAATTTCGTGCACGATTTTGCGGAGTTTTACCGTCAGACGGTGCTCGACGAGGAACTTTTCCGGTATTACACATTTTCCATGGAAGAACTCATCAAGCCCGAAGGAGGGAAGATCTACCACCTCCGGTTTGACCAGAAAAAAGGGGTGAAACAGACATTGTGGAGAGGGGAGATGTTCGTAAACAGCGCCGATTTTGCCCTTCTTAAAATCATCCAGAAACCAAGTTTTGAAGCCTTTGATCAGTATGAGAAGAAGAAATATAACAAGCCTTACACGATTTTGAACAAACCTGGCTGGATTGAGGAGATGCCCATGATGGAGTGGACGACCACCTATGCAACCAGGAACGGGAAATATTACCTGAGCACGATCCGGGTTCAGAACTGGCTGACATTCAATAATCCCGCCTCAGGCCAGAAGCTGAAATATGCATTTAAAAACGAAGTGGTGATCACCGACGCCACCCGTGACAAGGAAAAAATCCGGAATTTCAAAGGAGATAAATCCATCGGGGTCAACCAGCGCTGGGATCAGCTCGCAGGAGCCTCAGACGACCGTTTCTGGTCAACCTTCAACTACCTCCCCATCGAAAACAAACTGCAGGAATCTATCAACAAACTAACCCATTAACCTCGTCCACCTATCCGCCCGTCCGTCCGTCCACTCGTCCACTTGTCCACTCGTCCACTTGTCCACTTGTCCACTTGTCCACTTGTCCACTTGTCCACTCGTCCACTCGTCCACCCTTCCACCCGTCCACCCATCAAACATCCTTA
>JBMOIP010000023.1:0-74584 GCA_049317265.1 Bacteroidales bacterium | reverse complement strand
GGACAAGTGGACAAGTGGACAAGTGGACAAGTGGACAAGTGGACAAGTGGACGGGAGATGGATGTGATAATTTAAATAATACGAGATGACGCTGATTGCGGATAGTGGGTCAACGAAGACTACGTGGAAACTCCTGGAAGGAGATGTTGTGAAAGATTCGATCACGACTTGCGGGATCAATCCCTATTTTCATAATTCTGAAAGTGTAGAGGCGATCATCCGGGCGGATGTTGCTCCTTTCCTGGTTGAATATCAAATCAAGGAGATACATTTTTATGGGGCAGGCTGCTCTACCGGTTACAACAACAGCATGATCAGCGATGCATTGAAAGTCTTTTTCCGAAATTCATCCATATTTGTTTATCACGACATTCTCGGGGCAGCCAGGGCCTTATTCGGCGATGGAGAAGGAATTGCCTGTATCCTGGGAACTGGTTGCAACTCATGCTTTTTCGATGGCGTAAATACCCATTCAAAAGTAGATTCGCTGGGCTACCTCTTTGGTGATGAAGGGGCTGGCTCCTACCTGGGAAAACTCTTCCTGGGCGCCTACCTCAGGAAAGAACTCCCGGCCGATCTCCGAGATGCCTTTGTTGCGACCTATAACCATACGCTGGAGGATATCCTCAACTCCCTGTATAACAAACCTTCTCCGAACAGGTACCTTGCATCTTTCAGTCCCTTCCTTGGTGCAAACCGCGGACATCCATATGTAAAAAGCCTTCTGCTGCGCTCTTTTCAGGACTTTTTCAACGCACACATCACGAAATATGAATCTTTCAGGGCGACACCGGTTGGCTTTATCGGATCAATCGCTCACTTTTACAAGGAAGAACTGTACCAAGTTGCCGGAACCTATGCTGTGAAAATTACGAAAATTCTACCCTCGCCCATTGATGGATTGGTGGCATATCACGCTGATTCAATCAGTTCAATTATCTGATCAAGCTGGTCCGGCCGGTACCATTTGTATTCAGTATCTTTTTTAAACCAGGTCAGCTGCCGCTTTGCATAACGGCGGCTATGGACTTTAATCTTATCCACCGCATGTTCAAGGGTGGTCAGGCCTTCAAAATGATCAAACAGTTCTTTGTAACCAACCGTATTCAGGGCATTAAAATGGCGATATGGGTATAGTGAAAGTGCTTCTTCAAACAACCCTGCCTCCATCATGGCATCCACCCTTCTGTTTATCCGGTCATACAGCATTTCCCGCGGAAGTTCAAGTCCCACTTTCAAAATTTTGAAATTTCGTTGACCTGGTTTATTGGTACGTAAGGAGGAATAGGGAACTCCGGTTGACCGGCATATTTCAATTGCCCTCATCAGCCTGGCAGGATTTGACAGGTCTACCTGGTTTGAATATACCGGGTCAAGAGCCGCCAACTCATGTTGCAAAGCTGTAATACCTGATTCAGCAAGCGTCTTTTTCAATCGTTGCCTGATATCAGGGTCAGGATCGGGAAGCTGGTCAATTCCGTGGCATACGGCATTGATATACAATCCTGATCCGCCAACCATGAAGAGGATATTTCTTTCCTGGAATTGTTTTTCGGCTAATTCCAGGACACCTGTTTCAAAGAGAGAGACATTGAACTGTTCACTGATCGAAATGTGGTGGACAAAGTGGTGAGTTGCAAGCGATAACTCCTCCACGGTGGGTGAAGCAGTGCCAATAATAAGCTCTTTGTAGAACTGGCGGGAATCCGCCGAAATTATTTCCGAATTATAATGATGCGCCAGAAAAATCCCGGTTGATGTTTTGCCTACAGCGGTCGGACCGGCAATTACAACCAGTAACTTATTTTCAATAGTCATCTGAGTCACGGTCAAACCCGGAAATCCTTTTATCCAGGCTTTCGATATCCTCGTAATCTTCTAAATGATCGAGTTTATCATCCTCATCAGCCTCTTCCTCTTCACCATACAAGAAGTCATTCATGCCATGCTCATCAGTCTCATTGCTTTCAGAAGGAACTTCCTGTTCCTGGTCATCTTCAAGCAATCCGACAAGCTCATTTTCAATTTCTGCCAGTTCGTGCTCATCCTCCACAATGTCGTCAAATTTAACAAGTTCCTGGAGTTTCGGAAGCGGGACCTTTGGAATTACAACCTTAGGGGCTGCAGGAACCACTTCAGCAGCAGTCGGCTGCTCTGCTTTTTTAGGCAACTCCCCTACCCGCTTAATACATCTTGGAAATGAGGGGACTCCCTCTGCCGGAAAAATTTTGAAAAGTTCGATGTGAAATGAGAAGATATCACGGCCAATAAACTCATAAATCATCTTCTGGTGAGGATCCTCGATATAATTTTTAATTTTTTCGGTTTTCATCAGGGGAAGTGTCAACGCTTCAGTGACGACCTGGTCGAGGTCTTCATCATATTTTCGAACCTGGCGTTTTTCCGCTTTCAACGATATTTCCTTATCTTTTTTATATTTTTTGTCGGTCATGAAAAAAGAGGCGCGGTCGCAATGAAGCAACTCACCTGAATCCAACAATATATGATGAAAATCAAGAAAAGTCTGATTTGGTTGAATTTCGATTTCCCTCAGAAACCCATCATGCTCTTCGCATGTTACCCTAAAACGATAAATCAACATGGTTGCTCCAACTATAAATTCGGGTCAAAAATATAAAATTCCGCGTAACAAAAAGGAAAAAAAGGATCAATTGCCTTTTTTATGCAAGCCCAGTTTTTCACCTTCCAACAACATCCGCTGAAATGCCGCATCATAATTATTGGGGATCTCCCCTTCAAGAATAGCCTCCGTGATCGCATCTTTAATCAGTCCGACCGGTTTTGAAGGAGGAATATCAAATACCTTCATGATCACCTCCCCGGAAATCGGGGGTTGCCAGTTCCGCAATTGATCCTTCTCTTCAATCTCCTTGAGTTTTTGACGGACGATTTCAAAATTTGCAATAAACCGTTTAACCTTATTTGGATTTTTGGATGTGATGTCAGCGTTACACAGGAGCATCAGGTCATCAATATCATCGCCTGCCTCAAAAAGCAGCCTGCGCACTGCAGAATCAGTCACCACATCTTCAGCCAGAACAATCGGGCGGAGATGCAGCAAAACCAGTTTCTCAACATAATGCATCTTCTCGTTGAGCGGGAGTTTGAGCTTCCTGAATATATGGGGCACCATCCTGGCACCCCTGAACTCATGTGCATGAAAAGTCCAGCCCGTTCCTGGGATGAACTTCTTTGTCAGCGGTTTGGCTATATCATGGAGAATGGCTGCCCAACGGAGCCATAAATTGTCTGAAACACTTGCAACATTGTCGAGAACGGCAAGCGTGTGGTAAAAATTATCCTTATGGCCCTTACCCTCAATGATCTCTGCACCTTTTAACTCACAGAATTCGGGAAAGATCAGTTTAAGCAGTCCGGTTTTATCTAACATCAGGAATCCGGTGGAGGGTGATTTGGCCTGGATGATGAGGTTGAACTCATCTGCCACCCGCTCCATCGAAACGATGGAGATCCTTTCGGCGTTCCGGGCAATTGCTTCCAGGCAGGAAGGTTCAATTACAAAATCAAGCTGAGCGGCAAACCTGATGGCCCGCATCATGCGCAACGGATCATCAGAGAATGTAATATCCGGATCAAGGGGAGTGCGGATGATCTTTTTTTCCAGATCGCCGATACCATTAAAAGGGTCAACCAATGTCCCATAACCCTCCGAAGTCAGGTCAATCGCCATTGCATTGATCGTAAAATCACGACGGTTCTGGTCATCTTCAAGGGTGCCATCCTCCACAATCGGTTTGCGCGAGTTAAACCTGTACGATTCCCTGCGGGCACCCACGAACTCGATTTTCCAACCATGAAAATTCAGCATGGCCGTGCCGAAATTTTTAAAAAATTTTACGGGAACATCGCCATCCACCTTCCTTGCAACCGCATGTGCAAAATCGATTCCACTGCCAAGTACTACAATATCAATATCTTGCTTATTATCCCGATTCAACAGTAAGTCCCTCACAAAACCTCCAATAACAAAGGCCTTCATATCAAGTTCGCCGGCAACCTGGGAAATGATCGCAAATATTGGATTTATCAGATGTTTTTTCAAAAATTAAAAAATTGACAACATGAAAACTTACCGGAATCTCCCACAACCCCACCCTTCTTGTACCATCTCCGCTCCTCACAGGTTGCAAAAGTAACAAATAGTGCCGGAAAAAAACGTGAAAAATGTGCAGTTCCTGTTTTGTGAATTTCCCCCGGTGTTGTATCTTTGACGACCAATTGTTAATCATTTAACTACTAATAAACAAACTATTTATGGCAAAGAGAACAATCGTTGCAATGCCCGGTGACGGGATTGGCAAAGTCGTCCTTGATGAGGCCATCCGCGTATTGGATGCAGCCGGTTTTGATGCAGAATATGTACATGGTGATATCGGCTGGGAATTCTGGTGCAAGGAGGGTGATCCATTTCCCGAGCGCACCCAAAAACTTTTGGAAAAACATAAAATCGGTCTTTTTGGCGCCATCACCTCCAAACCAAAAGATAAAACTGAAGCTGAACTGGCTCCGGAGTTAAAAGGCAAAGGTTTTGCCTACTACAGCCCGATCGTTACCATGCGGCAAAAATACGACCTTGATATCTGCATGCGTCCATGCAAAACCTTCAAGGGAAACCCGCTTAACTTCATCCGTCGCGGATTTGGCGGCGTTATCGAAGAGCCAATCATCGATACGATGATCTTCCGCCAGAACACGGAATGTCTTTATGGTGGTGTAGAATGGTCAAACCCATCCGACCAGGTTTATGATGCCCTGATGACCCATAAAAAATTCAGAGACAATTTTGCGTGGTGCCCGCGTCCCGAGCTGGCTGTTTCAACCCGGATCTTCACAAAAAAATATACCGGACGAATCCTGAAAGCAGCTTTCGAATACGCAAAGTCCCGTGGATTCAACACAGTCACGGTTTGTGAAAAGCCCAATGTAATCCGCGAAACATCAGGAATGATGCTGAAAATGGCCCAGGAAATGGCAAAAAACGAATATCCCGGCATTAAAGTTCAGGACACCAACATCGATGCCCAGATGATGTGGCTCACCAAAAACCCTGAAACATACCATGTTATGGTAGCCGGAAATATGTTCGGGGACATTGTTTCCGATGGCTTTGCCGGGTTGATTGGCGGCTTAGGCTTTGCCTGCAGCGCAAACATCGGACCTGAAATCGCCGTTTTCGAACCGACACACGGATCTGCTCCAAAATATGCAGAATTCAATCCGTCGATTGTCAACCCCACGGCCATGATCCTCTCAGCTGTGATGATGCTCGAGCATCTCGGCGAAATGGAGATGGCTGCAAGAATCACCAAAGCAGTTGCGGAAGTAGTGGAGGAAGGAAAAGTCATGACCTACGACATGATGAAACTTTCAGGAACTCCCGATGCATTCAGCAAAGGCGCTGCAACAACGCAGCAGATGGCGGATGCTATTATTGCAAAATTATAGTAAACGGGTAAACCGGTAAACCGGTAAACGGGTGAGCAGGAACGGAATCACTAATTGCTCACCTGTTTACTTGTTTACCAGTTCACCTGTTAACAAAAAAAAACGACCAAAAATGACAAACGAAATCATAGCCCTCTGGCCGGAACTGATGTGGATACAGGATTCCGACCTCCGCGAAAAAACTGCCAAAACATGGGAATTGGCGCTTGAAAAGAGTGTCCTTACTCCTGATGACCTAAAGACAATCCCTTTCACCCTGCTTGCCGGGCCGGACATGAAGGTCTCCTTCATGGCTCATAAGCGTTGTGTTGTGCATGTCGCCAGGGATGCAGGAAATAAAATGAATGAGTTTTTCCACAATGATCTTCCGGTAAATATGGACATCCTGATTGCCGGCGCTATCCTTGCAGATGTTGGGAAACTGCTGGAGTACGAAATGAAAGACGGGAAATCTGTGCAGGGAATGTATGGAAAATATCTTCGTCATCCATTTTCTGGTGTATCTTTGGCTGAGCAATGCGGAGTGCCCGCAGCTGTTTGTCATATCATCGCCACCCATGCAGGTGAAGGTGACATGGTAAAAAGAACAACAGAAGCCTACATCGTCCACCATGCTGATTTTATGACCTTTGAGCCTTTCAGAGACAGGTTGAAATAAACGATGGACGCTTAAATAGTTATAACGAATTTCAAAATTATTGACTATGAATATTATAGAGAAAATAATTGCAGGACATTCAAACCAGCCTGTTGTTAAGCCTGGTGATATTGTTGATGTGTTCATCGATACTCGCGCTGCCAGGGATTTTGGAGGCGCAAATGTTGTCAAAAATCTGATTGACAACGGGTTGACAATTGCTGATCCATCAAAGACCATCTTCACATTCGACTGTAATCCCGGCGGATCTGATCAGAAGTATGCTGCCAACCAGCACTATTGCAGGCAATATGCCCGTGAAAACGGGATTAAAGTATATGATGTCGATGCAGGGATCGGCACGCACCTGGCTATTGACAACGGACTGACCTGGCCTGGCAGCACCTTCGTGTCAACCGACTCACATGCGAACATTATGGGAGCCATTTCTGCTTTCGGCCAGGGAATGGGAGACCAGGATATTGCAGCTGCCTGGGCTAAAGGGGCTGTCTGGTTCAAAGTCCCTGCATCCGTTAGGATCAACCTTAATGGGAAAAGGCCGGCAGGGGTGTCTGCCAAAGATATCGTACTGAATCTTCTGTCGGTTTTCGGAGCGAATAAACTCCTGGGGTACTCAGTTGAAATTTATGGTGCAGACACAGAGAATTTCACCCTCGCCGACAGAATTACGATTGCTTCGATGGGTACTGAGATGGGCGCCATCATCATTTTATTCCCAACTTCTGCGGCCCTTCTCCAGGAGTTGAAAAGAGTTACCGGCAAGGCATATCCGGCGATAACTGCTGATGCAGATGCCGTTTATGAGAAAAGTTTCGATATCGACATGAGCCAGTTTGTCACAATGGTGGCAAACCCGGGACATCCCCATGATGATACTTCCATCGAAAATGTTCGTAACCGTAAGATTGACTCGGGTTTTATAGGTAGTTGCACCAATGGACGTATTGAAGATCTGCGGGCCGCTGCGGCCGTGCTCAGGGGACGTAAAGTAGCCCCCGGTGTAGTCCTTAAAATTGTTCCTGCAACAGATGCAATCTGGACCCAGGCCATGGATGAAGGTATTATCCAGACTTTCAAAGAAGCGGGCGTAATGGTTTCAAACGCAGGTTGTGCAGGTTGCGCTGCCGGACAAGTTGGGCAAAATGGTCCTGGTGAGGTTACCATAAGTACCGGGAACCGGAATTTTGAGGGTAAACAGGGAAAAGGATACGTTTATCTTGCCTCTCCGGCTGTAGTAGCAGCTTCCGCGGTGGCAGGTTTCATCACAACGCCTGATCAGATTCCGGATCAGCCAACACTGTTTCACGCTTCCGGAAAAAAGGATTTAGCATCGGCGACCCGGGAAGTAAAAACCAGGATTGCCAAGCCAACTGTGGTCGAAGGTTCTGTCTGGATTATTCCAAAAGATGATATTGATACCGATATGATTTTCCACAACAGGTATCTTACCATCACCGATATTAAGGAGATGGGACAATACACCTTCGACAATCTCAGGGGATTTGAAGATTTTGCCAAAAAGGCAAAACCTGGAGATATCGTTATTACGCAGAAAAATTTCGGTGCAGGGAGTTCACGTCAGCAGGCTGTTGACTGTTTCCTTTCTCTTGGGATCAGTTGCATCCTTGCAGAGTCGTATGGCGCTATTTATGAACGCAATGCCATCAATGCGGCAATGCCGATCCTGACTTATAAACCCGAAGTTCTTGCAGAAGCGGGAATAGAGAATGGAGATTCAGTAAAGGTCGATTTTATCTCAGGAACTCTCACTAATATTAAAACGGGGAAAACTGTTCAACTGGATAAATTCTATGCCGCTCAACTGGCAATCTATCAAAATGGAGGGTTGTTATAGGAAGTATATTTCCTAAATAACCGTCTTGTCCCTATCGCTTGAGTTTCCACCTCCGATGAGACCACAAATAGTATTCGGGGTTTTCATTGATAACATCCTCAAGCATTTTCATAAACCGGCCAGTGATCTCGCCGGTTTTTGTTTTATTGGGTTCCGGCTCAATCTCCTTGAAATCAATTGTGTAATATCCACGCTTGATTTTTTTCACGCTGGCAAATACAACAGGGAAATTATGGATCCTTGCATATTTCTCCGGGCCATGCAAAACAGCAGTATCCTGGTTCATGAAATTGAGCCAATAGGCAAGCCTGGGACTTGACGGGCTTTGATCGGCTACCATGTAGAATGCTACTGGTTCACCCCAGTCCGTTATAAATGTTTCAGCAGTTTTGGTTATCGATGCCAGTTGAGCGCGCCCCTGTACCCTGGTTCGGAGGATATACCGGTCAATATAGCCATTTGAAAGCGGTTTGTAAAACCCGACCGGTTTGTGTAGCATCTGTTTTCCGGCAGCAATCCCGGCCCATTCCCAATTCCCATAATGCCCGGCAACACATATTATTTGTTGCCCCTTCTGAAAATAACGATCAGTGATGTCAGTATTTAAAAACTTGTACCGTTTTATAACAGCCTCTTCTGTCATTGTAAAGGCTTTCAGGCTTTCAATCAGCATATCGGTAAAATGGTGATAAAAGCCCTTTGCGATCCTGGTTAGATCCTCTTCCGTTTTATCTGGAAATGACTTTCTTAGGTTTTCAAACACCACTTTCCTCCTGTACCCTACAATATAAAAGACCAGGTAAAAAAGCAAGTCAGCAAATCCGTATAGCAAGCGAAACGGAAGAAACCGGAAACAGACCGCAAAAGCCCGAAATACCAGGTAAGTCAAATAATCCATACCGTAAAGTTAAATTGCTGTAACCCATTAATGAGTGCAAAGATAACTACCTATTTGCAAGAAAGCCTTAATTTTGCCTCAAAAATATCCCAATGCTCATCGTAAAACGTCACCAGACTGATCCTTACTTCAACCTCGCCGCAGAAGAGTATATTTTGAAAAATTTCAATGAAGACACTTTTATGTTATGGCGCAATGCGCCCTGTATCATTGTTGGCAAACACCAGAATACACTGTCGGAGATCAATGTGGACTATGTGAAAAAGAACAACATCCCTGTCGTGCGAAGGCTAAGTGGTGGTGGTGCTGTATTCCATGACCTTGGAAATCTGAATTTCACCTTCATCCAGACCGGCAAGCAGGAAAGCCTGATCGACTTCAGAAAATACACGGAACCAATCCTGGAAGTCTTGCAGAAAATGGGCATCGATGCAAGTTTCGAGGGGAGGAATGACCTTACCATCGATGGCAGGAAATTTTCAGGGAACGCAGAACATATATGGAAAAACAGGGTACTGCATCATGGAACGCTTCTCTTCTCTTCCCATATGCCAAACCTGGCAGACGCCCTGAATGCTGACCCATTAAAGTTTCAGGACAAGGCTGTGAAATCTGTTCGCAGCCGTGTAACCAACATCAGTGAACATCTGAAGAAGCCGATGGATGTCATGGAATTTGCCATTCTGATACACAATCATATCGTTGAAAAAAATCAGGATGCCCGAATGACGGAACTGAGCAACGAGGACCATGACAACATTCATGAACTTGTCAGGACGAAATACAGCACCTGGGAGTGGAACTTTGGATATTCGCCCAACTACAATTTTCGGAAAGTCGTCCGTACGGAAAAAGGCGGCACCCTTGAATTTGACCTCGACGTGCACAACGGCATCATTCAGCATGTGAAAATCTTCGGCGATTATTTCAACAAATTCGACACCGAAGACATTGAAGCAGCCTTGACCGGAACACCGCACAATACGCATGATCTTTTACTCGCATTGCAGCCATTTAACATTGAGGATTACTTTTCCGGGTTAACCGTAAATGAACTGGTTAACGGAATGTTTTAAATAAAAAATCCCGCTTTCGCGGGATTTTTTATTTAAGGATAAAGTGATTAATTTGTTTTTATCAGTTTGATCGTCTCTGCCTCGCCTCCGGCATAAACTTTCACAAAATAGACTCCAACAGGATAGTCGGATACATTGAACAAGTGCTTCATCTCCCCTGTCATTTGACCTGTCATCACCTTTGCTCCGATCATGCTGTAGATTTCAATTTTAACAACATCATAAACGGCACCACGGGTTTGTTCCACTGTGAAACTGCCTGTTGTGGGATTAGGATAGAGTCTGAAGCTGGCTTTTAGTGAAGGTACAGGAAGTTCATCTACACTGGTAACAGTCGTTACCAGCGAAGGTCCTTGTTGTCCGCAGTAGGTGCCATCAGAGATTTTACCAAGCATATACCCACCCGATTCGACGGTGGTACCTGGCAGATAGACGATGTTAAGTCCTGCAATCATGGTGACTTGACCTCCGGGCTTCACATTGAATGTAGTTCCGTTGCCGGCAACCGTGATGGTTTGGGTAGCATTGTAACACTTTGTCTCACCTGCTAACACATTTCCAATAACAGTAGCTGTGGGGCAAAGATCTGAAATTGTCACAACGATAATGTTGGAAGTAGCCGGGTTACCCGGTGCACAGAGTGTCAGCGATGAAGTAAGTTCGCAGGTCACAGAAGTGCTGTTGGCAGTTGGTGTAAGGATAAAGGTTGAATTGGTTGCTCCTTGAATCGTGGCATCATCCACCATCCACTGGTAGGCCGGAGTTGCTCCTCCGTTTACTGGTGTCGCAGTGAAATTGACCACAGTTCCCGGGCAAACCTCGGTAATATCAGATGTAATTGTTACACTCACCGGATAAGAAGGATTAACTGTAACCAGCACACCATGTGAGTTGCTGCATCCCGTAACAACGTTTGTTTCAACCACAGTATAGGTTGTGGTGACCGTTGGGTAGACCTCAGGATTGGAAAGGGTTGATGTAAACCCGACGGGTACCGATGTCCATGAATAGGCGCTTCCCGTTACCGCAGCGGCACCAATGGTAGTACCCGATCCTGAACAAATTGTCCTTGGCGATCCGGCAACAGCGGCTGGCAATGGCCTTACGGCAACAACCACCTGTTGACCATTGCTACTGCATCCATTGGCAGTAGTGGTGTAGATATAGGTAACATTTATTGGATTAACCGTTGTATTGGTAAGTACTTCATTTACATTACCGGTTCCGGACGTGCCAGGCTGTAAAATACCTGGTTTTGTTGCCCTTGACCATCCAAAAGTCGTTCCAACAGTTGCACTTGTTGCGACATATGTAAAGAGAGAACCGCTGCAAATACCAGCCGGTGTTAATGAGCTGGTCAAAGCAGGCGTAGGATTCAGCGTTACCACTACATTCTGTGGCGTATTGCTGTATCCGTTGGCGGTAGTTGTGTAAACATAGGTTATTACAATAGGTGCAGGTGTTGTATTGATGAGTACTTCAAACACATTGCCTGTACCACTGGTGCCGGCCGGGAGGACACCTGCCAATGTGGCTCTTGTCCATGCAAAGGTTGCACCCGGTGTTACACTGGTAGCAGTATAGATGAATGGGGCTCCGCTGCATACTGCAGGTGGCGTCAACGTACTGCTCAGATCTGCTGTTGGATAAACTGTTACCACAACACTCTGAGGCGTATTGCTGCACCCATTGATGGTGGTGGTATAAAGGTAGGTTACAACAATGGGCAACGTGGAGGTATTGGTAAGCTTTTCGCTTACATTCCCGCTTCCTGTAGTCCCTGGCTGAGTGATACCGGCAATCGTTGCCCTCGACCATGTGAAGGTTGCACCTGTGGTCACACTCGTAGCGGTATAGTTAAAGGTAACGGCGCTGTTGATAGCCGCTGGTGTAAGTGTACTGCTAAGAACTGCGGTGGGGTTAACTTTGACAACCACGTCCTGGTATGTATTGCTGCATCCATTGGCAGTGGTGGTGTAGACATAGGTAACATCGATGGGCTCAGTTGTAGAATTTGAAAGAACCTCACTTACATTTCCCGTACCTGAAGTACCCGCCGGGGTAATTCCTGTAACGGTTGCACGTGACCATTCAAAGGTTGCACCGGGAGTTGTACTTGTCGCTGTATATCCGAATAATACGCCATTGCACGTTGATGTTGGGCTAAGTGTGCTGCTCAACACCGGAATCGGGTTAACTGTTACCACTACATCCTGGCCGGCATTGCTGCAACCGTTGGCAGTAGTAATATAGGAATAGGTAACAGCTATCGGCTGTGTGGTAGTGTTGGTGAGCACCTCACTGATATCGCCCGTCCCTGAAGTTCCTGACTCGTTAATTCCGGTAATGGTGGCCCTCGACCAGGCAAATGTTGCACCTGACGTTGAACTGGTTGCCAAATAACCAAAGGTCGCACCGCTGCAAATGGCAGTCGGAGTTAATGTGCTGCTGAGGTATGAAAGCGGAATAACCGTCACAGTAACACTGTGCGTATTGGTACAACCTGTCAGCGTGATGGTTTCAACAACCGTATAAGTTGTCGTTACCGCCGGGCTGACCGTCGGGTTGGCTACGGTGGAGGTAAATCCTGCCGGGACCGCAGTCCAGGTATAAGTGTTGCCGGCAACTGCCGCTGCACCAATGATGGTGTTTGAGTTATAGCAGATATCCCTGTTGTCACCTGCCACTGCCAATGGCAATGGATTCACTGTAACCGTTACACTGTGGGTGTTGTTACATCCGGTAAGAAGGATGGTTTCTACAACGGTATAGGTTGTTGTAACCGTTGGGCTGACAACTGGCCTGGCAAGCGTTGAGGTAAAGCCTGCCGGGACTGATGTCCAGCTGAACGAGTTAGATGAGGTTTTTAACGCAGGTGCTCCGAGCGTGGTGCTTCCATACAGGCAAATCGCCCTGTCATCTCCTGCTATTGCAGCAGGCAACGGGTTAACTGTTACCGTTACACTGTGTGTGTTGGTACATCCGGTGAGCAGGATTGTTTCAACAACAGTGTACGTTGTTGTTACCATTGGAGTGACTGTTGGTCTGGCAAGGGTTGATGTAAATCCTGCCGGTACAGATGTCCAACTGAAAGAGTTCGCGGTAACCTTTAAAGGAGGTGCTCCAAGTGTGGTACTTTCATTCAGACAAATTGCCCTGTCTGCACCTGCCAATGCCTCTGGCAATGGATTAACCGTTACCGTAACACTATTCGTATTCGTACAACCTGTAAGGGTGATGGTCTCAATAACCGTGTAGGTTGTAGTTACAGAAGGTGTGACAATCGGGTTGGCAAGCGTTGAAGTAAATCCCGCCGGGTCAGATGTCCAGCTATAGGTGTTCATTGCTGGCGTTTTGGTCAGGTCACCCAGTGTTGTGCTCTGATTTAAACAAATTGCCCGGTCAGCGCCCGCAATGGCAGATGGCAGAGGATTCACCGTCACTGTTACACTATGGGTGTCGATGCATCCTGTTAAAGTGATAGTTTCTACCAGGGTGTAGGTTGTAGTAACTGCCGGACTTACCGTCGGATTGGCCTCTGTGGAGGTAAATCCTGATGGAACTGCAGTCCAGCTGTAGGAATTTCCTGCGACGGCTGATGCACCTAAAGTGGTGTTTTCATTCAGACAGATATCCCTGTCGGTTCCAGCGATTGCAGCAGGTAATGGGTTCACTGTAACTGTTACACTATGTGTATTGTTACATCCGGTCAGCGTGATGGTTTCCACCAGGGTGTAAGTCGTGGTTACCGACGGACTAACCGTCGGATTGGCCAGTGTTGATGTAAAGCCTGCAGGAACAGCGCTCCAGCTATAGGTATTACCCGAAATTGCATCTGTGCCCAGGGTTGTATTATCATTCAGACAGATTGCCCTGTCATCTCCTGCAACTGCATCCGGTAACGGATTTACAGTGACAGTGACGCTATGGGTATCGCTGCAGCCTGTGACCAGGATGGTTTCGACAACAGTATATGTTGTGGTAACCGTCGGGCTTACTGTTGGTCTGGCAAGTGTGGAGGTGAATCCAACCGGCACTGAGGTCCAGCTAAAGGAATTTTGAACGTACTTCAGGTCCGGCGCTCCAAGTGTCGTGCTTTCATTCAGACATATTGCGCGGTCAGCTCCGGCTATTGCAGCAGGCAGAGGATTTACAGTTACAGTAACACTGTGCGTATTGGTGCAACCTGTTACTGTAATGGTCTCCACTAAAGTATAGGTCGTAGTAACCGCAGGGCTGACCGTTGGATTGGCTTCAGTTGAAGTAAACCCTGATGGAACAGAGATCCAGCTATAAGTGTTTCCTGCTATTTCGTCCGAACCAAGGGTCGTATTGGCATTCAGGCAGATTTCCCTGTCTGCACCTACAATAGCTGCCGGCAATGGGTTAACCGTTATCGTTACACTGTTTGTGTTGCTGCATCCTGTCAGAACGATGGTTTCCACCAAAGTATAGGTTGTGGTTACTGTTGGACTGACTACAGGATTGGCAAGGGTTGAAGTAAATCCTGCAGGAACAGATGTCCAGCTGTAAATATTCAATGTCGGAGTCTTTCTCAGGTCGCCCAGTGTTGTACTCTGATTTAAACAGATTGCACGGTCAGCACCTGCAATGGCTGATGGCAATGGGTTCACTGTCACCGTAACACTGTGCGTATTACTGCAACCTGTTAAGGAAACAGTTTCTACCAGGGTGTAGGTTGTAGTAACTGCAGGACTTACCGAAGGATTGGCCTCTGTTGAGGTAAACCCCGAAGGAACTGCAGTCCAGCTGTATGTGTTGCCGGAAACCGCGGATGCACCTATGGTGGTGGTTTCATTCAGGCAAATGGGCCTGTCTGCTCCTGCTACTGCCGCAGGCAATGGATTTACGGTAACTGTTACACTGTGTGTATTGGTACATCCGGTCAGCGTAATGGTTTCCACTAATGTATAAGTTGTGGTTACCGTCGGACTAACTGCCGGGTTGGCCAGTGTAGATGTATAACCTGCCGGAACAGCGCTCCAGCTGTAGGTATTACCCGAAACAGCATCTGCGCCAAGTGTGGTATTATCATTCAGACAGATTGCCCTGTCATCACCTGCAACTGCATCTGGTAATGGATTGACAGTTACAGTGACGCTATGGGTATCGCTGCAGCCTGTGAGCAGGATGGTTTCTACAACGGTATACGTTGTTGTTACCGTAGGACTGACAACTGGTCTTGCAAGTGTTGAAGTAAAGCCAACCGGAACCGAAGTCCAGCTATAGGAGTTCAGAACGTACTTCGACACCGGCGCTCCCAATGTCGTGCTTTCATTCAGGCAAATAGCCCGGTCAGCTCCGGCGATGGCAGCAGGCAACGGATTTACCGTTACAGTAACACTGTGCGTATTGGTGCAACCGGTTGCTGTAATGGTCTCCACTAAAGCATAGGCAGTCGTAACCAATGGGCTCACCGTTGGATCAGCCTCTGTCGAGGTAAATCCTGATGGAACTGATATCCAGCTATAAGTGTTACCTGCTACTTCGTCCGAACCAAGGGTCGTGTTGGCATTCAGGCAGATATCCCTGTCTGCTCCTGCGATAGCTGCGGGCAACGGGTTAACCGTTATCGTAACACTGTTTGTGTTGCTACATCCAGTAAGCACGATGGTTTCCACCAAAGTATAGGTTGTGGTTACCGTAGGACTGACAACCGGATTGGCAAGGGTTGAAGTAAATCCTGACGGGTCAGATGTCCAGCTGTAAGTATTCATTGCCGGAGTCTTGGTCAGGTCACCCAGTGTTGTGCTCTGATTTAGACAAATAGCGCGGTCAGCGCCTGCAATGGCTGATGGCAATGGGTTCACCGTCACTGTTACACTATGGGTGTTGATGCATCCTGTTAATGTAATAGTCTCTACCAGCGTATAGGTTGTAGTAACAGACGGACTTACCGTTGGATTTGCCTCTGTTGAAGTAAACCCTGAAGGTACTGAACTCCAGCTGTAGGTATTGCCTTCAACTTCAGATGCACCCAATGTGGTGTTCTCATTCAGGCAAATGGCCCGGTCAGCACCTGCTGTCGCAGCAGGTAATGGATTCACGGTTACCGTTACACTGCGTATGTTGGCACACCCGGTCAGCGTGATGGTTTCCACCAATGTATAGGTGGTGGTAAGCGCCGGGCTAACAGTAGGATTGGCTACGGTTGACGCAAAACCTGATGGAACAGAGGTCCAGCTATAAGTACTGCCGGCAACTGCATCTGCACCAAGTGTTGTATTATCATGCAGGCAGATTGCCCTGTCATCGCCGGCTACAGCACCTGGTATGGGGTTCACTGTCACGGTTACACTGTGTGTATTGGAACATCCGGTGAGCAGAATGGTTTCAACCACAGTGTAGGTTGTAGTAACCGTCGGGCTAACGATTGGCCTGGCTAGTGTGGAGGTAAATCCAACCGGGTCAGAGGTCCAGCTGAAGGAGTTTTGAGCATACTTCAGGGCAGGCGCTCCAAGTGTTGTGGTTTCATTCAGACAGATTGCCCTGTCGGCTCCGGCAACGGCCTCTGGTAATGGATTTACAGTAACTGTAACACTATTCGTATTGGTGCAACCGGTTGCTGTAATGGTCTCCACTAAAGTATAGGTCGTAGCAACCGTCGGGCTGACAGTTGGATTGGCCTGCGTTGAGGTAAAACCAGACGGAACTGATATCCAGCTATAAGAGTTTCCTGCAACTTCGTCCGAACCAAGAATCGTACTGGCATTCAGACAGATGTCCCTGTTTGTGCCTGCAATTGCAGCCGGCAACGGGTTCACTGTTACAGTTACACTGTGGGTGTTGGTACATCCGGTCAGAACGATGGTTTCCACCAAAGTATAGGTTGTGGTTACTGTTGGACTGACAAGCGGACTGGCAAGGGTTGAAGTAAATCCTGACGGATCGGAGGTCCAGCTGTAAAGGTTCACCACCCCGTTATCCAGGAGCGGAGCACCAATCCGTGTGCTTGCATTGAGGCAGATCGCCCTGTCGGCTCCGGCCACAGCATCCGGCAACGGGTTCACCGTGACGGTTACGCTGTGTGTGTTGGTGCATCCGGTCAAATTAATAGTCTCAACAACCGTGTAGGTTGTGGTTACTGTCGGACTGACTACAGGATTGGCAAGGTTAGATGTAAACCCAACCGGTACAGAGGTCCAGCTGAAAGTATTGCTGACGGATTTTGAGATTGGTCCTCCAAGTGTGGTGTTCTCATTCAGGCAGATTGCCCTGTCAGCACCGGCCAAAGCCGCTGGCAACGGGTTGACCGTTACGGTAACACTATTGGTATTGGTACATCCTGTTGCTGTAATGGTTTCAACAAGGGTGTATGCAGTTGTCACTGTTGGACTAACTGTCGGATTGGCTATGGTTGAAGTAAATCCTGCCGGTACTGAGCTCCAGCTGTAGGTGTTTCCTGCAACGGCATCCGCACCTATCGTGGTATTTGCGTTCAAACAGATATCCCTGTCCGCTCCTGTTGCAGCATCGGGTAAAGGATTCACCGTTACCGTTACGCTGTGACTATTGGTACATCCTGTTAAGGTGATGGTTTCAACAACTGTATAGGTTGTTGTAACTGTTGGATTAACCGTAGGGTTGGATGTGGTCGAGGAAAATCCTGCAGGCACTGAACTCCAGGTGAATGTACTGCCTGCTACAGAAGATGCACCAATAGTGGTACTGAACCCGGAACAGATGGCCGCATCAGATCCGGCAACTGCTGCCGGAATAGGCAAGGTCGTAAGATAGATCGCATTGCTGAAGGTTGAACCGCAAGTTGGTACTCCCATGTCTTTTGCAATTACACGGTAATAGGTGTTTGCCGTTAAAGGACCCGGCTGATAGGTGGTATTGCCAGTGGTGTTCGGTCCTACATTGGTCCATGGACCAACAGCAGTAAGCCTTTTCTGCCATTGATAGGTGAATGGGCCTGTTCCTCCTGTTGATTCGGTAGCAGAAAGTAAACCCGGAGTTGCATTATAGCAGATGGCAGTCGTTGAAGGGTTAATCGTAACAACCGAAGGATAAAGAGGGTCATTTACAATTATAGTGACCGTATTGCCTGGTTCATCAGTTCCACAACAAGGAGTGCCCATATCAGTGGTGAGAATCCTGTAATAGATGGTACTCATAAGGATGCCCGACGAATAGGAAAGCGTGGTAGCTCCACTGATGTTGTTCCAGCCGTCTACGCCGTTTTCGCTATATTGCCATTGATAAGAATATCCTCCTGAGCCACCGGTTGCAGCTGAGGCAACAATAGCCGCCGCAGCGTTGTTGTAACAAATCTGCTGGCTGCTAACACTGCAGGAAGCTGCATTGAATTCAGGCCTTACCGTTACAACCACGCTGTTAGAATGGTTGCATCCTGTTAAAGTAATGGTTTCTACAACTGTATAAGTAGTGGTAACTGTCGGACTGACCGTTGGATTGGCCAGTGTTGAAGTAAATCCGTCAGGCACTGAACTCCAGCTGTAGGTGTTTCCACCAATAGCAGCAGCACCAATGTCAGTACTTGAACCGTAGCAAATCGTTACAACGGATCCGGCTGCAGCAGCAGGCAACGGATTCACTGTGACCACTACACTGTTTGTGTTGGAACATCCGGTAGAAGTCGCCGTTTCCACAACTGAATATGTAGTGGTTACAGTCGGACTTACCGTCGGATTGGCCACGGTGGAGGTGAAACCAGCAGGTACTGATGTCCAGCTGTAAACACTTCCAACAACTGCCGAAGCTCCTATAGTAGAGCTTTCGTTCAGACAGATTGCTCTGGCGTCGCCTGCAGCAGCAGCCGGCAATGGGATTACGGTGACGGTTACATCGTGCGTATTGGAGCAGCCTGTGAAGGTAATGGTTTCAACCAAAGTATAGGTTGTAGTGACTGTAGGACTAACCACCGGCCTTGCAAGCGTCGAGGTGAATCCTGCAGGGTTTGAAGTCCAGCTGTAAGAGTTACTGGAACCTTTTAAAGCCGGAGCCCCAAGGGTCGTACTTGCATTCAGACATATCGAACGGTCTGCCCCTGCTGTTGCAGCCGGCAATGGATTAACTGTGACCGTTACGCTGTGGTTATTGATACATCCTGTTGCAGTAATGGTTTCAACCACTGTGTAAGTGGTGGTTACTGTCGGGCTGACTGAAGGATCCGCAAGTGTTGAAGTAAATCCGGAGGGGACTGAACTCCAGCTGTAAGTGTTTCCACTAACCGCTGTTGCCCCTATCGTCGTGCTTTCATTTAAACAAATACTCCTGTTGAGACCTGCCGTTGCTGCAGGTAACGGGTTTACAGTTACCGTTACGCTGCCTGTATTGCTGCAGCCTGTAAGTGTAATGGTCTCTGTAAGTGTGTAGGTAGTTGTTACTGTGGGACTAACCGTTGGATTTTGCAAGGTGGATGTAAACCCTGCAGGTACGGAAGTCCAGCTGAATGTGTTCTGATTCGGAATCTTGGCTACATTGCCCAGGGTTGTGTTCTGGTTTAAACAAATGGCACGATCTGCCCCGGCAATAGCTAATGGCAGGGGGTTTACTGTTACAGTTACACTGTGTGTGTTTGTGCATCCGGTCAGGCTGTTGGTCTCCACAACTGTGTAGGTTGTGGTTACTGTCGGACTTACTACAGGATTGGCAAGATCAGAAGTAAATCCTGCCGGGACTGAGCTCCAGCTGAAAGTATTGCTGATGGTTTTTGATATTGGGCCGCCAAGTGTTGTACTTTCATTGAGACAGATGGCCCTGTTGGCACCGGCTATTGCGGCTGGTAATGGATTGACCGTTACCACTACTGCGTTATTATTATTGCATCCCGTAGCCGTATTGGTTTCGACAACCGTATAGGTCGTCGTTACAGTAGGACTAACTGTTGGTTCGGCAAGGGTGGATGTAAATCCGTTCGGGTTGGAGGACCAACTGTATGTGCTGCCAGAAACAGCTGCTGCACCAAGGGTTGTACTTCCATTAAGGCAGATCGCCCTGTCTGATCCCGGAGCTGCCACTGGCAGTTGGTTTACGGTTACCGTTACACTATTGGTATTGTTGCACCCGGTAAGGGTGACGGTTTCTACCAGTGTATAAGTTGTGGTAACGGTTGGGCTAACACTCGGATTTGCCAAAGTTGATGTAAACCCGGCTGGAACGGAGGTCCATGCATAGGTATTTCCTGATACGGCTGCCGCG
Organism: Bacteroidales bacterium; assembly: GCA_049317265.1. GTDB lineage: Bacteria > Bacteroidota > Bacteroidia > Bacteroidales > FEN-979 > CAIVAT01. Next base: position 54,422 of record JBMOIP010000023.1, on the reverse strand, counting down.
CCAATTGTTGTATTTCCATACAAACAGATCGGGCGGTCCGCTCCGGCATTTGCAGCCGGCAGAGGATTAACAGTAACAGTAACATTGTGCGTGTTATGGCATCCTGTGGCAGTGATGGTTTCGACAAGTGTATAGATTGTCGTTACGGTTGGACTGACGGTTGGATTTGCCTCCGTGGATGTAAACCCTGCAGGGCTTGAAGTCCAGCTGTAAGTGTTTCCACTCACCGTCACTCCGCCGATATCCGTGCTTTCGTTCAGGCAGATGACTTTGTCTGTCCCGACCGTCGCAGCCGGCAAGGGGTTAATCGTAACGGTGATGTCGTTCACGCTGAAAACTGAACCGCAGGAAGGAATCCCATTATCATAGGCAATCAACCTGTATTGTGTATTGACTGTGAGAATACCAGGCTGGTAGGTCAGGCTGTTTGTGCCAACGTTGCTCCAGCTTCCGGTGGTTTTCATCTGCCACTGGTAGGTAAACGGCGGACCGCTTCCACCAGTCGGCGGGGTGGCGGTGATCAATCCGGGTGCTGTATTGTAGCAGGTATACGCCTGGTCGCCTGCTATAGAAAGTTCAGATGCGGTAAACGGGTCTCGTACCGTAACGGTAATGGTGTTGCTTGCCAGCTCATGGGAGCAGGATGGTATTCCCTGGTCTGTTGCCATCAGCCTGTAGTAGGTTGTTTCATAAAGGTCTCCGGGGGCCAGGGTAAGGGATGTTTCACCTTCAATATCATCCCAGATGGATTCGTCATAACTCATCTGCCATTGATAGGAATACGGTCCTGTGCCTCCGCTTGCTGCTGTTGCGCTAAGCTCATCTGCCGTGGTGTTCCAGCAGATGATCTGATTGCTGGTGGCAACAGGGGCGACAAACTCAGGCCGAACGGTAACATTGGCGTAACCGCCCGGTGTCGAGTTGCAAACCCCGCTTTGAACCACCGCCCTGAAACTGGTCGTGGTGGTGAGATTGGTAGCCGTATAGGTTGTGTTGGTAGTGCCGGGGATGTCGTACCAGTTGTAACCACCATTGGAAGTGTATTGCCATTTGACAACGGTTCCCGTCTGGCCGTAAAGGGTCAATGTAGTGCTGTTGGTGCCATAACACACGATCTTTCCACCTGAGATATTGCCTCCGTTGGAAGTCGGATCAACCGTGATGGTAGCCGCGACGGAGAAGGCTTCAGGGCAAGTGCCGCTCTTGACCACAGCACGGTAATCGGTGGTAACTGTCAGATTGGTTGCCGTATAGGTAGTATTGGTCGCGCTGTTTAAGTCAGTCCAGTCGGTACCGCTGTTGGTCGAATACTGCCAACGCTGAACCACGCCCGTCTTCCCCGTCAGGGTAAGAATGGTAGTGTTGGTGCCTGTGCAGACATGGGTGCTGGTGCCTACTGTTCCGCCGACACTTACAGGGTCTATCGTTATCGTTACTGCTGTGGTATAGACAGAATAACAGATGTTTCCATTTAATGTCGAAACAGTTCTTCTCTTATAACTGGTTGTTGAGGTCAGGGTGGGTGGCTGGTAAGTTGCTTCAGTCGCACCACATTCATTCACATTTCCAGAAGTTATGCCAAAACTGTTCAAATTCAGCGAATTAGATTCAGCGCTAAGGTAAATATGCAGATCCCTGATCGTTCGGCCATCAATTGCCTTTGCAATTTGTTTTATCGGGTTGGCCTTTGCCTCCTTAACAAAATAGACATTGCTCTTTTCAGCGTACCGCATCTGAACCTGGTGCAAATTCGCATCATTGGAACCGGCTCCGACAATAACAAAATCCTGGTCGGCTGATTGAGCAATTACCTTGATTCCAAGGAAAAGTATCAGGCTGATAATGAATAAGAAATTTTTCATGTGGATGGATTTAGTGGTGTATATTATTGGTTTAGTCTGTAAATTCTCATAAAACAGTTAATCGGCGCACAATAATTTGAGATTGGAAAAGTATTCAAATAATAGAAAAAATCATGTAGGGGAATGCATGATTATTTTGTAGGTGTTTGCCCTACAAAACAACCTGAAAACATATCAACACCCCATTTTTTCACCTTGTGGGCTTTACTTACATTTTTTTATCTTATGTTTGTACCATGTGTTGAGGATTTCCCGCAAATCCACCACTATCTCAATACTTAACTGGATAAAACACCCCTTCCCCATGGCTGCAAAAAGCAAAAACGTAAAAGCAGGAGGAACTCCCTTTTCGGAAAACCTTTTTAACCTCTTTTTCATCTTTATCATCATTATCCTGCCAATTGTCTATTTTCAGCGTGCACAGGATGCCTCGCTCATGCCAAGGTTGATGGTTCTGTCGGTATTTTTATTGGGTTATACAAGCTACATTTACGCTTTCCATCGGCACTCCATCATAAACCTGAACCTGGTTAAACAACCTGTCCTTATCCTGGGCGCCCTATATCTTTTTATCTCCGTTATTTCACTAGCACCGGCTTTGAACAGAAGTGAAGGCCTTTTTGACATAACAAAAACCGGACTGACACTGCTTATGGTGATGTATGCAGCACAGTTGTTTTCTGTTACTCCGGGATGGTATGCCAGACTGTCGAACCTGGCTGTCATCGCCGCGCTCATAGCCTTGCTCATTGGGGTCTATCAATTTTTCACCCGGGTACCCGGGCACCAGGAAGAGCATCTGGCGAACGGAAGGGATATCATTAATGTGGTGAAAGGATTGATGGGAAATAAAAACGAATATGCAAGTTACCTGATGCTACTACTTCCATTTACCATGTATGGAACTGTTTCCGGTAAAGGTAACTGGCGTCTTGCTGCTGTGACCGCCACGGTACTGGTGTTTATCATGCTTATTCTTGTTTCAACCAGGGCAACATGGGTTGGCATCTTCATCTCAGGCTTTGTCATTACAGTGATCGCAATTATTAATCATAAGAAACTTGAATTCAATGGCCGCAAGGTGAAAATAATTGTAATTGTCGCATCGTCGGTTGTGATCCTGCTGGCAGCCGGGCTCCTTGAAGGCGGAAAATTCACCCACAGCAAATACATGGAAAAGCTTGGCTCCATCATACGGCCGGAAGCCGACAACAACCATTTCAGGCTTGACATGTGGAAGATAACAGCCGAAATGGCCATGGACCATCCGGTGACAGGGGTCGGTGCCGGTAACTGGCAGATTGCCATCCCGGAATATTACCCCAGGATCGGGTTAAAAGACAAGGAGGTAAACTGGATCTCGCCACACAATGATTACCTCTGGATCCTTGCTGAGAAAGGATTCCCGGGGCTTGTACTATACCTTTGCTTGATCATGGCGGCGATCTGGCTGTTTATACGCCTTCTTCACAGCAACCCTGAAAAAGAGCGTTTAAGGCAGGCTCTTTTCATCCTGGCAGGACTGATTGGGTACCTGACCGTTGCATGTTTTGATTTCCCTTATCAACGTATTGACCACCAGGTGATATTTGCCATCCTGGTTGGCGGTCTGATTGCTTTATCCAAACCATCAATTCCTGCATCCCAGGAAAATGCCAAACGACACTTTTTTTTCATACCGGTGCTCCTTTTCCTGGGATTTGGAACTGTTTATGGTTTCCAGGCACTGAAAGTCGAAACACATATCAAGAAGAGCACTGCTTTGCGTAATTCAGGGAACATGGCAGCTTCGCTGGCCGAAGTAGACGCCGCACGCACACCATGGAGAAACCTCGATGCATCGGGATCTCCTGTTGATTATTACGCCGGGCTGGCTCATGCAGCAATGAACGACAACAAGGCGGCAATCCAATCCTATACCACGGCGCTCTCCGTTCATCCCAATCATGTTGCATTGCTCAGCAACCTTGGTAAGAGCTATTACGCAATCGGGTATTACGGATTAGCTGAACATTACTACCTCAGAGCACTTCAAATCGTACCAGGATTTAAGGAAGCAAGAGTAAATTTATCAACTCTTTATTATGTCAAAGCCAGGTACAAAGAATCGTACGATATGCTGAAAGGCATTAAAGGAGGCGGAAGGATACCGGAAGTCAAACAGAATCGCAGGGCACTGGAAAAACTATTGGGATATCCCGCAGATTCTCTGAAGGTGAAGAAGCACAAGGATAAAAATCACAAGAAAGATCACAAGAAAAAAAGAGGTGTCTAACCAATCTTACCCGGGACGGATGAATCGGTCAGCAGCAATGGAATTGTTACTATCCTGCTGCAGGTCTAACCTGGAAAATAACTATATTGAACTTAAGGAATATCTGTCGGGCCCATCCATCGACTGGCAGGAATTCATAGCCCTTGTCGCCAGGCACCGGATATTTCCGATGGTTCATCAGGTATTTAAAAATTGTCGGGTTGAGGTTCCTGTTGAGGTTCAGCTTGAAATTGAAAATCAGGCAGCCAAAGGCTTGAAAAGAGTGATGAACCTGGCGGGAGAACTCGAGGCGCTTCACCAGTTGTTTGATGTGAATAAAATTGAATTCATCAGCCTTAAGGGTCCTTTAATGATATGGCAGTTGTATGGTGATTACGCATGCAGGCAAACCCGCGACCTGGATATCCTGGTTGAAGAAATAAACATTGACAAGGCCATCCTGGTATTGTCACACGCAGGATATCATTTGATTGACAAATATTTCGGTCTCCATCCTGAAAAACGTGCCCTTTACCTGAAAAGAGAAAACCATGTAAGGCTCAGACATCCGCATAAAATGATCTTTGTGGAGTTGCACTGGACTGTTTCAAAATATTTTACCACCATTAAAACTGCGACCCTGTTTGATCATCAAACTCAGGTTAACGTTCATGGCAGGAATTTCAACACATTGCCCCCGGATGACTATTTTATTGTTCTGGCAACCCACGGTATTTATCACCGGTTCGAGTTATTGCTATGGTTATACGATATCGGGCACATGATTCGAATGCCCGCAATAAATATGAAAGAACTGCCTGCAAGAGCGGAAAAATTCAACTGTACAACCGCTGTCAATGTGAGCCTGGCGCTGGCAGAGTCACTGTTTAACCTCAGCGAGCCCGGGGATTTTCAGCAGTTGAAACCGTTGACAAAAAAAGAACAATTCATTTACAACCAGTGTGTTGATACAATAATGGGAACCTCAACACAGAAGCCTGCCAGCAGGATTAACCGTTTTTTAAACACGGTCACACAACGAGTTTCACAGCAGGTCTACCTGTTGCTTATGACCGATGACCGGGCAAGTAAGCAAAGAGTATTGCTCAACACCCTCATCAAACCCTATGTCTGGGAAGATTCAGCGAAGATTCCGCAAAATAACCTCCTATACCTGGTATTGACACAGGTTAAATGGCTGAAAATTATACTGTCAGGAAGGATGAATCAACGGGGACAGGTCAGAAAAAAATAATTTGTGAGAGCCACACAGAGGTTCTGATAAATGTGCGGTTTTCGTTAAACAGGAATGATGTTGCGGCCCGATTGAACAAAAGATGATTTCATTAACAATCCGGTAAAAATTCAAAAATATTTCTTTGTGGTTCTCTGTGCCTTCCCTGTGGCTCTCTGTGTAATTAATTGGATATCTGCACCTTGCTGAAGGTCGCGATAGTTAAAATCCTCCTCTGCGCAAATCTGCGTTTAAATCTGCGCAAATCTGCGAGAACTATTTTTTCGGGAAATTTTCGCCGTAACTTCATCATTCTCAGCAAACCAGGCATCATAAAACGCCTTGATGACCGGATCATCGTTGAGGCCATTCATTTTGACGCCGGTTTCCCACGGTTTATAGCTACCGGTAAAGTGGAGGATCTTGACATCAGCCGGATCGATTTTTTGGGTTGCTGAAAATTCCGACCATTTGCTGACAATCATGTTGTAGGTAAAATCGAGAAACCGGACTTTCCCGTCGAACAGAAGGTTGAGCACCACCTGGTCAGTATTGTGTGTGCGAACCTCCCTGAAAGTGTCCATATGGATCAACTTCTTTAATCCTTCATATGTGTGTTGATTCAGCAAGGGTTTGCCAGGAACCATAAAACCGGCATTGAAGGTTCTCCTGAGCACCTCACGCTGCCCGATCCCATCTGCACTTATCCGTTTGAATGTGCTGCGGTCACGAACTTTCCCGGCATGACGGTTCGGCTGATCCGAGCAGGCCAGCAGCAGTTCCTGATACGAAAGCAATTCCGATATATCCCCCATGACGAGCATGTCACTGTCGAAAAAAAACAGCCGGTCATAGCCCTCCAGGTTAAAGACTTCTATGGAATAAAACCGCTTCCGTCTGGGGATAATTCCAGGCAGTGCATTGCACAGGTGACCGATTTGCAGCAGCAAATCTTCACCGGGTCTGTGAAACACAACCTTCGGAAAGATTTCAAACAGATCAACCTGACCCGGTTCCAGCCCGTCGGAAATGATCACAATATCACCATCGAACCAGGGATTGTGATTTAAAAAAGATTGGATCAACACGAGTGTTCCCGGAACAAATTCAGAGCTTGTCACCGTGCAAATACCCGTCTTTTCGGAATTTATCTCCATGTACCCTGTTACCTTGTTACCTTGTTACCCTGTTACCTTATTACCCTTCTACCTCCACCCAAAATCACGACCAACCAACTCATACAATTGCCGGTTGAACGGCTCGAAATAGGCAGACAATTGCTCCCTTGTTTCCGGTTTCATCGGCGGATAATCAGAAGGATTATGTTTTTTATTTATGCTTATATAGGCATCTGAAAGGCCTAAATATCGGAAAACCTGCTGAAAGGATTGTCCGGCATCCTCAAAATAGTCTTCACTTCGGATAATGAGCAGTTGTTCCCTGTCAAAATAACGGTACCATTCGGTAAGTTGTTCTGCGTACCTGCTTCGGGTCAGAAATGAAAACCTTCGATACATCAGGTCCGAATGGTCTTCCTCCTGGTAAAAGGCCTCTTTCCTGCCGGCGAGGACATCCTCCTCGAGCCGCATGCAATGCTCAAATGAGAGGGAAATCCTTCCCTTCCGTTTCATGTGCTGGTACTGTGAGTAGGCACGGTTTACCGGGTTGCGGAGCAATAAAATCAGTTTGATGCCGGGGTAGGTATTACAGATCCTCGATGGTACCAGTGGATGAAAAAAGTAGTATGGGGAGGCTTCGCCGGTACAAACGGGAACCGGGGTGTTTTTTTTATTGAAAAAATGCAGATACCAGTCTATTCCCCGGGAATAATTTTCATCAAAAAAATGAAGCTCCTTCTTTTTAGGCAGTTGAATATCCGGATGTTTCCCAATATGTTTGAAGATGGTGGAGGTACCGCATTTCTGGGCTCCGATGATGATGAAATCGGGTGTTTTTAGCAATTCCATGTAAACGGATCAGGAATGAAATGTATAGGTTGAAAGGCGCTCAAATTGAGCCAGCTTTTGTGAAACATACTCAATATCTGATTCACTCCATGACACATCAAAACGACTTTTATGGGGTGATGGATAGATGACTTTTCTACAATTTTCAACAAACCCCTCATGAACATCCAGGTCAAGAAACCTGAACAGGGAGAAGATGGTTTCCTCGGGCTGAGACAATAACTTTTCATGGTAAACATCATGCCAATCCCCCGGCTGAATCATTTTTCTCAGTTCAGCAGTCCGCTCAATTCGTTCAATAAATTTATCGATGGCTATGCCGATATTGTCCGTTTTAGGATTCTGGGTTTTCCTGAACAGGGTGCTGATCATATCATAAGGGTTCCTTATTACATGTATGTACTTTATTGGCAACCCGAAATTTGTTCCAATGGCATCGAAAACATCCGGTTTATTCATGAAAAATTTCGAACTGCGCCCCCCCTTCTTATCACCAACCACCTTTAGTGTTTTAAACCGGCCATTCCATTCACCGGGGATGAGGTACGAGTAATTATTCCAGGCTCTGCCTTCCCGGGCAAACTTGATTGAATTTAACAGGATCATTGAAAAAATTCGTTCCTTGGAGTATCCCCTTTTTATTAATCTTCCGACATGGAGTTCATGGGAAATTGCTGCGTTGGGATGCGCATCAATGATTGACCCCACCAGGCTATGCCCGCTGTAAGGATAGCCGAGAAACAGGCAAAAGTTTTGAAGGTGACTTAACAGCGCGTCATTTAATTCGATATCATTCGTCATTACGATTTGTCGGTTTTTTAAATGCAATCAACTTCTTTTGCAAATGGTAGAATTTTAAAAAACTGATGTATCTCTCATACCACATTTCATAAGCTCTTAACCAGGTAAGGTTATTTTGTGAAGAATCAAGGACTTCGGTAAAATTCCAGGGTTTATATTTTGAATAATAGTGGATTATTTTGGCATCATCGATGGAGATGTTCTCTTTCTCCCTGATCATCCGGGCTGCCCTTGCCCTGAAGTTATAACGGGTGTCGAGCAGCATGGCTCTGTTTCTGAAATATTGGTTGATGATCCTCTCATCGGTGTATGAGAGGTTGTCATTTCCCCACCTTTCAGGATCGATGAGTTTCAGCAATTCCGGATAGTGGTTCTCATTTATTACGCTGTCACCAAGAACCATAAAGCCTGTATTGAACGGATTCCGTAAAAAATCCGCATGGTTTTCGGTTGCCTGATACCCAGCCTTAAAATTTGCAGCGTCTCGTCCCTTACCTTTGTACCAACACAACTCCGCACTGGCATAGAACGATCCCGGAAGATTGAACAACTCTTCAACGGATTTGACCACAATCATATCGCTGTCGAGAAAAAGCAGTTTTTCATAACCGCTCATTCTGAATATTTCAAGCGAATAAAACCTGGCTGTTTTATCCTTAAATGCCGGCAGGGCATTGCCAAACTCAATCAGCCTGCCTGTCAGATCTGCTGATGGTTCAACAAGATTCACATGCCCGAACAGATTCAGTCCGGCTGTCATTTCTGAAGGCAGGTCCTGACAGATAACCACAATATCCCCACCAAACCATGGATTTGAGCTGACAAAGGAGTGCAGCATCGTCATCGTCCACTGAAAATAATTTTCCGTAGTTACCGTCGCCAGGCAATATCTTTGCTCATTGCTCATTGCTCATTGCTCATTGCTCATTGCTCATTGTTCATTGCAAATGAAGGCCGCCATTCATCAATTTCATGCCCAAGAAATTCAAAAAGCCTGTCATTGAAAGGTTTATAAAACCTTCTAATCTCCATAGCCGTTCTGGCATCAAGTGGTACAGTATATTCGTTTTTGCGCTTCCATGTATGTGTGCCTTCTTCAAAATTGCCGATATTTAAAAACCGGCTGACTTTGCTCAGCGTTTCCGAAGGATGCTGATAATATTGCTCGGATATTAAAATAAGCAGTTGTTCCTCCGGAAAAATGCCAAGCAGATGTTCGATTTGCTCAATGTACAATCCGCGTTCAAAAATGTCCAATGGCTCCTGCCGACGGTTTACTTCGGAGTTGCATGTAATATAATGGTTGAATAAAGGAGAAAATCCGATATTTTCGATTGCCGGTTGACTATTATGGTTATACACATGGGCCTGGTTTAACAACCGGCCCTGATTGTACCGCATGGTCCAGTTTGAAAAGGCCCTCCTGACCGGCTCTCTCAGGAGCAGGATCAGTTTCATGCGGGGATTATGATTAAAAATACGCTGATGACACTGGATTTGATAAAGATATGAAGTGGATTTCTCACCCTGTACTTTTTCGGGATGTGTAAATTTTGAACAATACCAATCAATGCCTTTCATGTAAAAATTTGAAAAATAATCAAGTTCCACACCCGGTGTATAAATATCCGGATGCTGCTTCAGATCGGCAATCAGCGAACTTGTTCCCGACTTGGCTGCACCTGCAATAAGAAAATCAGGAATGGTCAGTGTCATTGTTGTTGAGAAAATTGATTTTTTGTTTCAAATGGTTGTATTTTAAAAATTCAACATAGTGTGTGTACCATAACCGGAAGGCCTCAATGTGGACCATGTCATGCTGAGACAGGTCAAGGACCTCTCCGAAATTCCAGGGTTTGTACTGACGGTAATAATGGATGATCTTTGCGGCATCAAGGCGAAACCCTTCTTTTGTCAATATACCAGCGGCAATGGTCGGGCGGTAGTTATATCGTGCATCGACCAGTTGTATCATGTCCCTGAAATACAGATTGATGATTAGCTGATCGGCATGAAGGGTGCTTTTATTTGCCCAGAGTCCGGGTTCGATTAACCCGACAAGGCCATCATAATTCGATGTAGTCAGCACTGATTCATCAAGAATCATGAACCCTGAGTTTACAGGATTTTCAAGGAACAACTGAGGAACCGCGTAATTTTCAACGGCTTCATAAGTATCAATTCTTCTTCCCTTGCCTTGATACCAGCATGATTCAGCAGAAGCTCCGAATGGCCCTGGAAAATCAATTATTTCCCTTACTGATTTAACGACCAGCATATCACTGTCAAGGAATAAAACCCGGGAATATCCTGACAAGCAGAAAGCCTCGAGCGAATAAAACATCGGAGCAAGCCTGGCAAACCCGGGTATCACTTGAATCAGTTGATGAACCCTGCTGAGAAGAACATCTGAAGGATTAACAAAACGCACATTCGAAAAAATGTCAAACCTGCTTTTATCTTCAGTCGTCAGGTCGGGGGATATAACAACGAAATCGCCTTTAAACCATGGATTCGATTTGCAAAATGAAAAAAACATGGTCATGGTCCATTGGATATAATTCCGAGTAGTCACCGTGGCCAGGCAAATATTTCCACTCTTCGTCATGTATTATTGGTTTTCAGATATTTGACAAAAAGTTTTGCCGGAATCAGTTTGAAATTTGAAAATCCCATTTGATGAAACTTCGCTACATTAAAAAAATAGAAGGCATACTCAAGCATTCCAAGTTCCTGTTTTTTGCACCGGATCTTTTCTGTCCTGACCTGGTTAAACTTCGAAATATCAGCATAGCAAATCCTGGAAGGACAACTGTAAGCACAGGCTGCATTGGCAAAAAGCATGATCCGTTTTTTTTCAGGCAGGCTTTCAAGAAATTCATCATCGTCGTTCAAATCCATCGGAATCACAACATCATCGTATAGTTCAAGGGCTTTTGAGACTTTTAGGATACTGTTCAGGTTCTTAATAATACTGGCCCTGATTTGATACATTGGAAAATCTTTTCGGATCATCCTGGCCAATTCATCTGAAGTGCAGATAATTATGTTTCCCACTTTATGATACTTTTCCAGGAATGAGCGGTTTTGCTGGTAAAGTTCAGGGGTAAAAAAATGATTTGTTAGGGTAAGGGCAACATTAATATTTCTCAGGTACAATTCGTTAACCTGATTATCATTCAGTGATTTTGCTGCGTCATACACCCTTCCACCGTAAAATCCTGAAGGCTCCGTTGTGCTGCCGAAGACCGAGGCTATTTGTGAAAAGTTAATATAAACAAATGAAAACTGAAGATATTTAACAATATTAGACCGTTGGTTAACCCATCTTCCCGAAACGGAGTAAGAATAAGCAGGATTTTTAAACATTTCGTGACTGGTTTTAATGTCGACGACATTTTTAAACAGTTCTTTCATCTGATATCCCCGGGTTTGTTTTAACGCGTAAAAATAGTTTATTATAGCAATGCGCGGGCTAAAATATCAAAACATAATTAAATTATATTTGTGCGGATTATGACCGTTTTTCTACTTTGAGCCCCTGCTTATGAATCAGCAATATCATTATTATAAAGCTTTCGGACTGCTTTTCAAGTCTTGCATTGAACACCCTGAGTTTATTGCTGAACCTCGCTCTTCCGATCCTGATTGCCAAATTGTTTTTGGTTCGGTTCCAAAAAAGTTGCCCCATCCTGAAATTTCAGGGGGCGTTTACCAATCTCAAGGGCGGCAGTTTCTGTTAAAAATTGATCATGTTGGTCGTTATCTGATCGAAAACGGGGAAAAAATCACCATAGAGATTATGCCAGGCGTTACAGAGCAAGAAATCATCGTATTTCTTTGGGCATCAGCCATTGCTGTGTTGTTGCATCAGCGTGGAAAATTCATTGTACACGGTAGTTCGGTCATGAAAAGCGGACACGCAATTATTTTCTCCGGCTCCTCGGGAAGTGGCAAATCAACCATTGCTTCTGCATTCGCAACGCATAAGGATGCACTGTTCATTTCTGACGACATCTCCGCCATTTCCATAGATTCAAACGGAATGCCAGTCGTTTTGCCAGGGTACCCCCTGATGAAGCTTTGGCGTGATTCTTCCGACATATTGGGATTGGAATGGGATCAGGAGAGACTGATACGCGAAAAAGTAAACAAGATGATGGTGAACATCAGCGACAGGTTTGTTCAGCATCCGGTTCCTTTGCGTCAGTTTTACCTGCTTTCATATAAGAATGCTGGTCCGGCAGTAATAACGGAAGTGAACGGGTACAAAAAGATGGAATTGCTGACCGGAAAGATTTTCAGGAAGAATTACCTTACAAAAGGTGACACCGGAACGATGGACTTGTTCACCGAAGCCACGAAAATACTCCCGCAAATAAGGATCTGCACCCTGCAGCGAATGCACGGAATCACCCACTTGTCCGAAACAATTGAAATGATTGAAGAGGACATGCATCAATCCGGTGTCATGAATGCTACTCCATGAAAAACCTGGTATGGCTGGCATCCTATCCCAGGTCGGGCAATACCTGGTTCCGATTGTTTTTATCCTCGCTTTTATCCGGGAACCAACGAAACGACCTGAACAACCTGGAGGTTGACCTTTATGCGAATTCAAGGATCATGTTCGATGAATTGGCGGGGATAAATTCATCAGAGTTGACCATTCATGAGATCAGGGACCTGAAATCAGTTGTTTTTCAGCTTCTTTCAGCAGAAGCATCAGGATACCTCTACCTGAAAACCCATGACCGGTTTTTTCTCACCCCGTCAGGAAATCCTGCATTCCCGCCCGCAGTATCCTTTGGATGTGTCTACATCATCCGAAATCCGCTGGATGTTGCCGTATCCAATGCCCTATACTTCAGTAAATCCGTGGATGAGGTCATCGCTTCGATGAACAATCCCGGGCATGCGCTCCATGCCTCTGTCGATTGTTTATATCCATTACTGGAAGAGTGGCTCGGCGACTGGAGCGGACATGCGGCGAGTTGGATCAGTTCAGGAATAAGGTTGCATGTTATCCGGTATGAGGATATGATCAGTTTTCCCTTTGAAACATTCCACAAAGCACTCAGGTTCCTTAATCTTCCATTTACCGAAGACCAGGTGAGGATTGCCATTTCAGAAACAGCATTTGAAACTCTGAAAAAATCGGAGGAAAAATTTGGATTTAATGAAAAACTGCCGAGTTGTGATGCCTTTTTCAGACATGGAATTGCAGGTGGCTGGAGATCTTTTTTAACTGAATCGCAAACCAGGAAAATAGTCTGTGATCACCGTGAGGTGATGGAAAGGTTCGGATACATGGACCTTTGAAACAATGACAAACCGCAGAGACGCAAAGACGCAGAGGCGCGGAGACGCAGAGGCGCGGAGGCGCGGAGGCACGGAGATCACAGGTTGTTTACATATCTTTTAAACCCGTTTATCAAAACAGGGACATTGAAATTAACCAGGAATCCAGGTTTTTTATTGGTCAGCTTAAGATAGGAAATTAGTTGTGCTTCATAAACCGGATGCATGATTTCTACGGATTTCAGTTCAAGAATAATTTCATTTTCAACAAGAATATCTATTCTAAGATCCCTTGACAATTAATATCCTATGTAATTCAACGAAACGGGCACCTTGCGCTTCGCGTTGACATTTCTAAATTCAAATTCCTTCATCAGGCATTGTTCATAAATTGATTCAAGGAGGCCCGGCCCCATAATCTTATGAACGGTGATACAGGAATCGAGAATAATCCCGGAAATTTTATTGTATTCCATTTTTGATAAATTTCCCCTTTATCGGTTTTTTCATAAAATAGTGGTGCAATTGTTCATAACTTCTCTGAGTTTCTGCGCCTCTGCATCTCTGCGCCTCTGCGTCTCTGCGGCTTCATTACAGTGGCCACCAAAAAAGAATTACCTCCCACATTTCGGCAGCCCTGCCATTATATCACTTTTGCTTTCAGTGTTGAAACATTTATTCAACTCAGCACATCAAAATAAAATTTGTCATGACAGCTTTTCACAGGGAAATCCAATTTGCATGTAATGACAAAAATGAATACTTTTACCCGTGTAAATTTTCAGTTCAGCACTGCTGCAACCCGGTGAAATGGGACTAAACAAAATACATAAATGATTCAACCATGGCAATAAACATTAACTCGGTTATTTCAAAAAATCCAGCCATCATCTCCAGCAAAATGGATGATGAAGTGGTGATGATGAGCATTGAAAAAGGAAATTATTATGGATTGAATCCTGTTGCTGCAGAAATTTGGGAAATGCTCACCGCCCCCATGACTTTGCAGGCGATAATTGACAGGTTGATGGAGGAATTTGACGTTGAACACGAACAATGCTACAACGAAGTGCTTGTCTATATCGGTAAGCTTGAAAATGAAGGATTGATCATTGTGAACGACCAACCCTGATATCATCCTCTGACATGGCGCGCATAACAATCGGATTATCTGACATCTGGTATTTTATCGTTGCCTCTGTTTTACTCTATATTTGCCAATTGCTGGTTCTCTTTATCCCTTTTCGCTGGTACATCCCATTGTTTAAAGACCACGGGAAAAACAGCCATCAAAAAATCACCTTGGCCAAAACCTTGATTGTTCGCAAAGCATTGCTGAGGGGGCTTCATTATCTTCCATGGAATGGAAAATGCCTGAACCAGGCCTTGACAGCGAAAATACTGCTGAGGATGGTACATCTGCCCGGCACCATCTACCTTGGAATAACCAAAGAGGACAACCAGTTAAAAGCGCATGCATGGCTTAAATCAGGAAATCAGTTCATTTGCGGCCAGGACGGTCATAAGAAATACACCATCGTGCAGGAGATTTCATAACAACAATTCAAATGAGTACGATCTTTGGAATCATTGATAAAACCGGAGAGGGATTCGACCCGCAATGGCTTGAAATAATGCGAGGTGACCTGTCTCATGGAACCCCGGACCAATCCGGCCTTTGGCAGAATGAGAAGGCTGGATTGGGAAATTTATTGGTTTTCAACACCCCCGAATCGCTCACTGAAAAACTGCCACTTGTGAACCTGGAGACAGGTCAGGTAATTTGCAGTGATTCGAGAATCGATAACCGGACTCAAATGGCAGGGTTGTTATCGGTCAGTGAGAGTGACCTGAATAGGATGTCCGACAGCGAACTTATCATGCAGGCATTTAGGAGACGGTCAGAAGAGTGCTGTAACCTGTTGCGTGGTGATTTTTGCTTTTCCGTATATGATCCCCTGAAACATTTTTTATTTATTGCCAGGGATCATTTTGGGATGCGGCCTTTATTTTATTATGATCATCCCAGGTATTTTGTCTTCTCCTCCGAACTAAGGGGGATCCTGACATTGCCGTTTTTTGTCAGGGAACTGAACAGTGAATGGCTGCTTGATTTTCTCATTAATGTGGAGAGGGAGAAATATGATACTTTCTACGAGGGAATTTACTCCCTGCCACCTGGCCATCATCTCGTTGTGAACTCCTCTGGAAATCTGACAATCCGAAAGTATTGGGAATTGACGATTCCCGACAGAGTGGTCATGAAAAATGATAAAGAGTATATCGAGGGGTATAAGGCGTTGTTTGAAAATTCGGTAAGGAACCGTATCAGGTCAGCTTTCCCGGTGGGAGCTGAGTTAAGCGGCGGGCTGGACTCATCCTCCATTGCTGCGGTTGCTCAAAAAATACTTACAGCAAAGGGCCATCAACTACATGCTTTTGCCAGGGTGCTTCCGGAAAAGATCATGCACGAACTTGATGACGACTGGAAGGATGAAACTACTGAAATCGAAATGGTTTGCAACTTTTGCAGGATCGAAAATCTTCACCATGTAACACTCGAAGACCAGGGGATCACCCGGAATATAAAACAAAATATCGACGTAATCCGGTCACCCTTTTTTAGCAATTACGCTGTATACAACCTGAATGCAACTCAAATTGCCAGATCTGCGGGGGTGCGTACCATTTTATCCGGTCATGGAGGGGATCAGATGCTGACAAATCCGGCCCATTTTGTTTATACGGGTTACAAGAGAAATTTCAGGTACTTTAAACTTTTAGGCGACATCAGGGCAAAAAACACCATCCATGAACTTGGATTGGTAGAATCCCTGCGATATTTTTTCAATCTGCCTTCAGGCAAATCAGATTTTATCCATAAAAGAAGAGAAATTAAAAAGCTTTACCGGTTTGGGATCGATCCCGGTTTCCTGGGAAAATACAACCTGGAGAAACGCTATCTGCAAAACCGTCATCAGGCATTGTTGCTTCCGGATAGTACTGCTGACCTAATTTTAAAGATCTCACATCGTCACATGAACGACAGGATCGAGGTTACCTCGATCCTGGCAGGACATGACCGGATTGAATTCAGATATCCATTGTTCGATGTTGATTTAATCAGTTTTTATCTTGCCGTGCCGGATGAAATCAAGCGAAAATTCAGATCTGGCCGCTATCTTCACAGGATGGCCATGCAGGATGAACTGCCGGCTGCCATTCAATGGAGAAGAGACAAGAACGGCACAATAAACCCCGGGCTTCCAAGGATTTTCACAAATGAGGCAGGGAAAGTTAAATCAGACATGCACAAATTTATTACAAGGCATGAAATTTCGCAACTGTCTGTTTTCGATCTGAATACGATCAAAAAGCTTATTGATGGTGATGATAATGACCTTTTTAAGCACAAATCCCTGATCAATAAATTTTTTCAATTGCAAACTTTTGAAAAAATAATTGAAAATAAATTTGGAAATTCGGCCTAAGATGTTTATTATTGCTTCCTTGATTGCTCAAGAAATGTTAACTTATAAATATTTACTATTATGGAAAATATTACAAAAACAAAAAGAACGTGGCAATCTCCTGAAATTGAAGTTATTAATTCTAAAATGACCAACAGCGGAGGTCATCCTTGGACCAAGGAGGATGCACACTATACCGACCCCTATGGCTCTTCCTAATTTTTGAGTTGTATTAACAAGTTTGAATTTCATAACGGTTTAGCAAATATTATGCATTAGCATGATCTTTAAACAGCAGGTTATACCTGCTGTTTTTGTTTTTTATCATGACAGAGTTCAACACATGAAACAAAAGGCAAGACATCATCAATTCTTAATACGCCTTTCAAAAGACCTGTTTAATTTTTCCGGCAGAAGTGTGATTGTTTCTTTTGTCCTTCAGATTCTTACAGGTTTTACACAAGGAATAGGCATTTTGCTTTTAATCCCCCTTCTCAGCCTGATCGGAATTTTCGACAACCATGGAAAGGGATCAGATTTTGTGGCAAAGGTTGGTTCCTTTCTCCATAAAACTGGTATTCCTTGTGGAATCGTCACAATCCTGTTATTTTATATTGTCATTGTTGCATTGAGTTCCGCGCTCAATAGCTACCAAAGTCTTGTCAATGCAAAGATTCAGCATAGGTTTGTAAGGTTTCTCAAAGATAAGTTATACATCTCCCTGGGACACAGCCAGTGGCTTTTTGCCTCACGGTTACGGATGTCGGATGTAGCGCATGTCGTTACTTCAGAGGTTCAGCGGGCAGGCCAGGCTATCTTCCAGGTTTTAAGATCCACCAGTACCCTGATCACCATGTTGATGTACCTTGGAGTAGCTTTTCTGTTGTCACCATCCATGGCTTCGATTTCCCTGGCCGGGGCGCTCGTTCTGCTGGTTCTGGGGCAAAAGAAAAACAAATCGGCTGCTCAGCTTGGAAAATCCAGCCAACACTCAATAAAAAAGGTCTACCAGGTAGTTCTGGAACATCTTTCAGGAATGAAGGTAGCCAAAAGTTTTGCTGAAGAGGACCGGTATATCGAAGAGTTTATTCAACATACCGAAGATGTAGAGAAGCGGAAAATAGATTATGTCAAATTGAGCTCACGTACCTCATTCATGTTTTCCCTGGGAACGGTTATCCTGCTGAGTGCCTATGTTTATTTTGCCATTGAGGTACTTGCGATGCCTGCGTCCACCCTGCTGGTGCTGATCTACATCTTTTCACGGCTGCTGCCGAAGGTCTCTTCACTACAATCGTCCTACCAGGCTATTCTGCTTTCGATTCCGGCGTTTACTGCAGTATTGGAACTACAAAAGGAGTGTGACCTGCATAACGAAAATTTAACAAGAGACGACAATCCTGTCAACATCGAAGGCTCTGTCGTATTCACGGATGTCTCCTTCGCCTATGGTGCCAACCTGGTACTTGACCGTTTGTCCCTTCGCATCCCGGTGAACAGCATCTCCTGCATTTCAGGCCAATCCGGTTCGGGGAAGACCACCCTTGCCGATCTGATCCTGGGATTACTGAAACCGGTTTCAGGAGAAATTCTGGTCAATAACCACCCCCTTGACGAGTCCCTCACCTACTCATGGCGGAAAAACATCGGTTATGTCACCCAGGAATCGTTCCTGTTCAATGATACCATTCGCAATAACCTGATTTGGACGAAACCCGGTGCTACAGATGATGATCTTTGGGATGCGTTGCAAAAAGCATCTGCGGCTGAAATGGTACGAAATTTCCCTTCTGGTCTTGAAACCGTAGTGGGCGACCGCGGTGCCCAACTTTCGGGCGGAGAGCGCCAACGCCTGGCACTGGCACGAGCCCTGGTTCGCAAACCTGCCATGCTCATACTTGATGAAGCAACAAACGCCCTGGACCAGCAGAACGAGTTTAAGATCATTGAGGCCCTCGAACGCCTTAAAGGAACCACCACCATGGTGATCATCTCACACAGTCAGGAGATCCACCGTATTGCCGACCAGGTGATTCACCTCGATGCGGGGAGGATCAGCCATGCCTGAAAAACCCATTGCTGACCTATCCATTATTGTTCCCAACTATAATAACGGCCGTTTTCTGACCGCATTTTTTGAAAGTATTGCCAACTCCACCTCCCTCCCACTGGAATTGATTCTGGTTGATGACGGCTCTACAGACGAATCTGCAGCTGTTGTTGCAAAGTTTTCCTCACTGGAATATATAAAGGTTATATGGCTTCCTGAAAACCGGGGTATGCCGGCAGCCCTGAACACCGGGGT
Organism: Bacteroidales bacterium; assembly: GCA_049317265.1. Lineage (GTDB taxonomy): Bacteria > Bacteroidota > Bacteroidia > Bacteroidales > FEN-979 > CAIVAT01. The sequence goes on along the minus strand of JBMOIP010000023.1, from coordinate 35,228 downwards.
TGAATGGGCAACAGGCAAATATATCATGCGTGCCGATCCTGATGACACTTTTTATCCCGAACGCATTGAAAGGCAGTTTCAATATATGGAAACACATCCGGAAATCGACATTTCAGGATGCCAGGTACAATACTTTCATTACAAAACCGGAGATGGCCTGAACACTTCCAATTTTCCAACCCGGCACACCGACATTGTCCGGTCCTTTCAAAGTGGGGTCAACGGGATGCAACATCCTACCATTATTGCCCGGCGGACCGTTTTCCAGGCCTACAGGTATGCGAATCAAACCCCGGGCGAGGATTATGACATCTTCTCCCGCATGGCACGCGATGGCCGTCATTTTGCCAACCTGGATGAACCATTGTACCGGATGAGGATTCACCCGGCAAGTTCAACGAGCACCATCACCTTTGAATCGGTACGGGGTATATTTGCAACAAGGGACAGGATTTGGGGCACACGGTCATCTAAATCAACCATTTTGTTCTACTATTTTTATATCTATTTTTACCGGCAATACCAGATCAATACGAATATTTTGACCAGACATCTCTTTTTGTTAACAGCCGGCATCGTTTTCCCGGCCAGGATAATCAAACGATTTCGCCATTCATGAAAGTTGGAATCCTTGGAACCCGCGGGATCCCGAATAATTACGGAGGTTTTGAACAGTTTGCCGAATACTTCTCAGCCAGGCTTGCTAAACATGGCATTGAGGTTTGGGTTTATAATTCACATCATCATCCTTACCAAAAATCGGAGTGGAACGGAGTACACATCATCCATTGTTTTGACCCTGAAAACCTGGTAGGCCCTGCCGGACCATTCATCTATGACCTGAACTGTATTCTTGACAGCCGGAAACGGCGCTTTGACGTTATTTTACAATTGGGATATGCCACATCCTCCGTTTGGTATCCGCTTCTTCCTAAAGGAGCCAGGGTCATCACCAATATGGACGGATTGGAGTGGTCGCGGTCGAAATACAACAGGCTCCTGAAATTCTTTATCAGGAAAGCTGAAGGAATGGCGGTCAGAAGCAGTGATCTCCTTGTTGCCGATTCACCCCATATAAAGGAATATTTCCAGACGACACATGGCATGGATTCCTTATTCATTCCTTATGGAGCAGAAGTGTTACAAAAACCCGATCCTGATTCTCTCCACGGTTTCAAAGTGGAGCCCGGGTCGTATTATCTTGCCATTTCAAGAATACAGAGCGACAACAACACCGAAATCATCATAAAGGGCTACATTGAGTCGGGATCAACAAAACCGATGCTGCTTATCGGCAGCACCAACAACAGCTATTGCAAATATCTGCAATCTGCCTATCCGTCATCCAACATCCGGTTCCTTGGGGGCATCTATGATGTTAACATCTTAAATCAACTGCGGCATTATTGCAGCATGTACTTTCATGGTCACTCATCCGGTGGAACCAATCCTTCACTGCTTGAAGCCATGGCATCCGGGGCATTGATCTGTGCAAATGAAAACCAATTCAACAGGAAGATTTTGGGCGATGATGCATTCTATTTCAGGAATGAACATGATATTGCAAAACTGATCTGGTCTGAACCAATCAAAGATGACTATACTTCCTTTTTCGTTAATAATGAGGAGAAAATAAACACCGGCTATCAGTGGGACAACATCACGGATTTATATATAGAGGCATTTAAAAGTGTCCTGAAAATATAAGAGTAAAAAAAAATCCCGCTTTCGCGGGATTTTTTTTGAGGTTAATTTGTCTTTATCAACTTGATGATCTCTGTCTCATCGCCTGCGGCAACCTTGACAAAGTAGAGACCGGCAGGGTATCCTGTAATGGAGAATTCATGTTTCATTTCACCGTTCAACTGCCCGGTAAACAATTTCTCTCCTCTCATACCATAGATTTCCACCTTCACCATTTCATGCAAAGAACCGCTGGTTTGTTCAACCGTAAAGTTCCCTGTTGTTGGATTCGGATAGAGTTTAAAGGCGGTCTTTTGTGCAATAACCGGTAACTCATCCTCACTGGTGAGAACAGTTACGACTGAAGGTGTTTTGGCACCGCAATGATCTGTCGAAGAGATATAACCGTGCATATAGCCACCTGGAAGAACTGTTGTTCCTGGCAGGTAAACGATATTCACGCCGGCAATCATTGTTGCACTGCCACCACTGTTAACGACGAATGTTGTTCCTCCGCCGGCAACGGTAATTGTTGCAAGTGAATTGTAACAATTGGTAGCTGTACCGCCAACAATCCCGTTTACGGTTATACTGCCGGTATGATAGCCGGTTACAGACATGATTACGGTATTGGACGTTGCAGGATTACCCGAAACACACGAGAGGCTCGAAGTAAGGATGCAGGTCACCAAATCACCATTCAAAGGTTTATAGGTATAGGACGGACTGTTGGCTCCAACATTAAACCCATTCACTTTCCACTGGTACGAAGGAGTACCACCGCCGTTTACCGGCGTCGCTGTGAAGGTAACATCAACATCGGCAGCAACCGGGTTGGCAGAAGCACCAATCGTCAGACTCACCGGCAATGCAGGGTCAAGAAGGATATGTACACAATTGTACATCCTGTTCTGGCAATGGGTTGTGGTATTTTCGGCAAGCGCCCAGTAACTACCAGTAACAGGTGGTATTGAACCAAATGAAATCGGGCCACCGGTTCCTGCAACAGGTGATGGACTGATTTGTGTAAGTCCAAGCCATAAGGTGTATTCAACCCCAATCTGTGATCCTGAAAGTCCAACAGTCACGCCTGGTACACTGGCACAATACGTTCCACTTCCTGTACCGGCAAAAATGGTTGGCAGAGGATAAACAGTGGCAACGACTGGCTTCACATCATACCATCCGCCAGGGGTAATTGTTGCTTTGATGTAGTAGGTTCCGTTACCAACTGAGGCCGGATTTGGAACAGGGTTGGTGCATGCTGCATTCAACCAGTAGGTCAATACAGTGGTCGGTGGAAGGAAACTGCCAGCGGTCACTGAGGGTGCAGTAAGATTTATCCTGTAAGGTGAACAGATTGAAGGATTGGTAATCACCAGGATCGGCATCGGGTTCACAGTGATTGTGAAAGTTTTGGCCGGCCCAGGACACCCAACGGCTCCATTCGTAAATGTCGGTGTAACAGTGATTGTGGCAACCACAGGAACAACCCCGAGGTTAACAGCAGTAAACGCAGCAATGTTCCCGGCTCCACTGGCAGCAAGACCAATACTTGGGTCACTGTTTGTCCAGGCATAAGTCGTCGCTCCACCGGTATTGGTAGTTCCGAATGTTACAAGGGTAGTACTCGATCCATTGCTTAACACCTGATTTGACGGCTGATTTACCTGGCCATTTGGATTTACTGTGATGGTGAATGAAACCGGAGATCCTGTACAAGCTGAGCCCGGAGGTGACATACCAACGGGGCCGGTATTGAATGTTGGAGTTACGGTTATCGTCGCAAGGATTGGTGCATTAGTTGCGTTGGTTGCCGTAAAAGAGGCAATGTTCCCGGAACCGCTGGCACCCAATCCGATATTTGTGTTGTTATTCGTCCATGTATAGGTTGTAATTCCACCGATGTTGTTTGTTGTGAAATTTACAGGATCGCTGGAAGAATTTGTACAAAGCACCTGGTTTGCAGGAGTATTAACCTGCCCGCTGGGGTTGACGGTGATGGTGAAGGTCTGAGCAGTGCCGTCACAGGTAACTGAACCATTTTCAAAATGGGGGGTTACAGTGATCGTAGCGACTACCGGAGCAGTTGAACTATTGCTAACTGTGAATGTCGGGATGTTCCCTGTACCGCTTGCACCAAGACCAATACTTGTTTCATTATTTGCCCATGAATAGGTTGTGGTTCCGCCGGTATTAATGGTACCAAATGTCACAGATGCAGTCGTTCCGTTACATCTCACGATATTAGCCGGGTCATTAACCTGTCCGGATGGATTCACCGTGAAGGTGAAATCTTTTGGACTGCCGTCGCATGTAACTGAACCATTTTCAAAATGAGGAGTTACAGTGATGGTGGCAATAACCGGTGCGGTTGTAAGATTTACTGCAGTGAAGGCAGTGATATCTCCGGAACCACTGGTGACAAGGCCAATGGCAGGGGTGTCGTTTGTCCAAGTGTAGGTTGTAGTACCTCCTGTATTTACAGAGGTAAAGAGAACCGTCGTAGTAGATGCATTATTACATACAACCTGGCTGGAAGGCTGATCAACCTGTCCGGTCGGATTGACCGTAATGGTGAAATTCCCGGTTGGGCCGTCACAGGTGAGCAGGTCACTGGTAAAATGTGGTGTAACAGTTATTGTTGCAACAACCGGGGCCGATGTAGTATTAACAGCAGTAAATGCTGAGATATCACCTGTTCCGCTGGCTGCAAGGCCAATACTGGTTGTGGAATTTTCCCAGGTATAGGTAGTAACGCCACCAGTGTTGTTGGTTCCGAAAATAACATCAGCAGTTGTGACTCCGTTGCATAACACCTGGTTTTCCGGATCAATAACCTGACCACTCGGGTTGACAGTTATTGTAAAGGTCTTTGATGAACCCGGGCAACCAACCCCTTTCTTTTCAAATGTCGGGGTTACCGTAATGGTGGCAATAACCGGCGAAGTTGTGGTATTGATTGCAGTAAACGATGTTATGTTGCCTGTTCCGCTGGCTGCAAGGCCAATGCCTGGCAGGTTATTGGTCCATGCATAGGTTGTGGTTCCGCCGGTATTCTCCGTGGTGAATGTAACGGTTGTTGTTCCTGCGCCGTTGCATACCAATTGATTGCCTGGCTGATCAACCTGTCCCGTCGGAAGAACGGTGATGGAGAATGACTTGGTGGGTCCGGAACAACTTACTCCGTCATTGGTGTATGTTGGGGTTACATCGACAACTGCAATAACCGGAGACGTACCTGTGTTGATGGCATTAAAGGCCCCGATATTGCCTATTCCGAATGAAGGAAGACCAATGCTTGTGTTGGTGTTGGTCCAGAAATAGGTAGTGATCCCTCCAGTGTTGATCGTAGAGAAATTAACCGAAGTGCTTGTACCATTACAAAGAACTTGTGTGGCCGGTTGATTAAGCTGGGCTGTTGGATTCACCGTGATGGTGAAAGTCTGGGCAGGCCCGTCGCAAAGCTCAAAATGAGGTGTTACCGTTATGGTTGCAATGACAGGTGCAGTGGAGGTGTTGATGGCAGCAAAACCAAGGATATCGCCGGTTCCACTTGCCGCAAGGCCTATGCCTGCATTGTCATTGACCCAGGAGTATGTGGTAGTCCCGCCAGTATTGCTGGTGCTGAAAATCACATCAGCGGTTCCAGCGCCATTACAAACAACCTGATTTGCAGGATCATCCACCTGACCGGTAGGATTGACTGTGATGGTGAACGTTTCACTTGCACCACTGCAGGTAACCAGCCCGTTTTCAAATTGAGGAGTTACCGTAATTGTTGCAACAACCGGGGCTGCAGTAATATTTGTCGCTGCAAAAACCGGGATATTGCCTGTTCCTGAGGCACCGAGTCCAATGCTTGTGGTATTATTCACCCAGGTGTAGGTGGTAGTGCCGCCGGAATTATTAGTGCTGAACGTAACGCTGGTATTTACCCCGTTGCAGAGTACCTGGTCAGCTGGATCGCTTACATGAGCAGTAGGATTAACCGTAATGGTGAAACTTTCTGCCGGTCCGTCACAGGTAACAAGGCCATTTTCAAAATGAGGTGTCACCGTAACAGTAGCGACCACAGGACTCATGGTGCCATTTACTGCTGTAAAGGATAAAATATCCCCGGTTCCGCTTGCACCAAGACCAATGCTGGTAGCATTGTTTGCCCAGGTATAAGTAGTTGAACCACCAGTGAGGTTGGTGGTGAAAATTACTGCAGTTGTATTTCCACCATTACATAAAATCTGGTCAGATGGATCATTCACCTGGCCGGTTGGATTTACCGTAATTGTAAAGGTCTGTGCAGCTCCTGTACAACCAGCTAACGGGCCTTTAACACCACCGCCAAAAGTAGGTGTAACAGTAATCGTGGCTACAACAGGAGTTGTACCTGTGTTAACCGCGTTGAATGGCAGAATATCACCTGAACCGGAAGCTGGTAATCCGATAGCCGGTAAGCTGTTGGTCCATGCATAGGTTGTGGTTCCGCCGGTATTGACAGTAGTAAAGGAAACAGAGGTACTGGTACCATTGCAAACAACCTGGTCGGCAGGATCATTCACCTGCCCGGTAGGATTGACTGTAATGGTAAAAGTTTGTGCAGGTCCGTCGCAGGTTTCACCCAGGTATTCAAAGTGCGGGGTAACAGTGATGGTGGCAACTACAGGAGCAGTTGATGCATTTACAGCAGTAAAAGCTGCAATATTACCTGTTCCGCTTGAAGCAAGACCAATGGTGGTGGTATTATTATCCCAGGAATAGGTTGTGGTTCCAAGGGTGTTATTGGTACCGAAGGTGACCGTTGCAGTAGTGGCACCGTTGCAAACGACCTGGTCTGCAGGATCATTTACCTGGCCGGTCGGATTCACCGTAATCGTGAATGTCTCGGCAGGGCCAACACAGGTTACAAGTTCTGATTCAAAATAAGGTGTTACTGTAATGGTGGCGGTTACAGGTACTATGCCTGAATTGGTGGCCACAAAGGATGTGATATCACCTGTTCCGCTGGCGCCCAGACCGATGCTGGTATTGTCATTGGACCATTCAAAGGTAGTAGCGCCTCCGGTATTATTGGTTCCGAAAATCACATCAGAAACACTAGCTCCATTGCAAACAACCTGGTTAGCAGGATCATTTACCTGGCCGGTTGGATTGACAGTAATGGTGAATGTCTCAGCAGGTCCGCTGCAGCTTACCAAACCATTCTCAAAATAAGGGGTTACAGTAATGGTGGCTAAAACAGGAGATGTTCCAGTATTGGTTGCCGTAAATGGACCGATGTCATCTGTCCCGGCACCTGAAAGTCCGATTGCCGGTGTGTCATTTGTCCATGAATAAGTGGTAACACCGCCTGTATTATTTGTGTTGAATACAACTGATGTGCTTGCACCATTGCATACGACCATATCGACTGGATCAATTACTTGTCCTGTCGGGTTAACTGTAATTGTAAAAGTTTCTGCAGCTCCGACACAACTTACACCGCCTTCAGTAAATGTTGGTGTAACAACGATTGTCGCAACAACAGGTTCATTTCCGGTATTGCCCGCGGTGAAGGCTAAAATATCGCCCGAGCCGCTTGCAGCAAGGCCTATACCTGGGGTGTCATTGGTCCATGAATATGTTGTTACACCCTGGTTGGTTGTTGCAAAAATAATGTCAGCAGTATTTTCTCCGTTGCATAGAACCTGGTTGCCAGGATTGTTTACCTGCCCTGCCGGATTTACAATGACACCGCCACCAAAATAGAAATCAGGTGTCGGGGTATCACAGAAAGGTGTAAAGTCGGGCGCAACACCGGTATATTCAAGGTCTGTTCCCTGTAAATTTTCAACAAGGTCAACAGCTGAGGTCACTGTACCGCTTACCACATTGAATCTCAAGGTAAACATGACTTCATTATCTGCGATGGTAACACCATCTCCAGGTAAAGCACCATATCCGGAAACTTTAAATGTGCCTGCAGGCAATGTGGTAACTTCAAATGGATCCCAAAATCCTGTAAAGGCCGCGTTTCTGCTGACAATGGTCGGGTTGGTCAGTTCAGAATCAGTGTACCCGAACGTAAGCGACATACTGCCCACATTGGTAAATGAGGCAACTTTTACAGGGATATCCACGGTAGTGGTTCCATCACAGATGTACACTGTTTCAATGGAGGTAACTGGTCCTCCCACGGTGATGGTGACTTTCCCTGTCAGTTGATCATAACAACCTGTTGCTGCGATGGTGGCCAATACGTTAAATGTTGTAGTAGCAGAAAGATTACCGGTCGGTAACATAATGGTACCGCCATTACCAGCAACTGGCAAACCAACGAGGCTGTTATCAGCATCATTTCTTAGCTGGTAGTTTGTTCCTGATATTGACGATTCAATGGTAATTTCAACACTTGAACCTGAGCAGACAGAACTGGTTCCGCCAACATTCAAGCCAATAACCGGTAATGGATTGACAACCGTTGTCACGGTTGCTGAGGAGGTACAACCAAATCCGTCTGTGACTGTTACGGAATAGTTTCCTGCAGAATTCACTGAGATTGTTTGGGTTGTGGCCCCGGTTGACCATATGTAACTGGCAAAACTACCGGCATCAAGAATGTTTGAGTTTCCGGCACAGATAGCTAAATCTCCGGAGATGCTCACTGCCGGCCCCTGTGTTACCGTAACTGTAAAACTGCAGGTTACAGGTGCATTTATGCCATCATTGGCAGTATAGGTGACTGTAGTTGTCCCCTTTGGAAAATTTGCTCCGGGAGCATAATTGCTTGTAAAGGAGAGGCTGATACAGTTGTCAGGATCTGATGCTGTAGGGGCTGTCCAGCTTACATTGGCTGAACAGTTATTGGCACTGACCGGGACAGAAATATTGGAAGGACAACCTGAAATAACAGGTGCTTCGTTGGGTTCTGCAACCAGGTTTATACCCCAGATATTATTTGTTCCTGTGCCATAACCATCCACCTGAAGATAGTAAGTTACACCGGGTGTCAGGCAGATCGGTGCAATCCAGGCTTTAAACGGAGCAGTTGAAACTGTTGAATCATCATTGGCTGCCAATAGATTGAAAGCGAAAAAGTCGCTGCAGGTTTCTGCGCTGTAAAGTGCAAATTGATTATCCCACCGGGTGAAATTGCCATTGTTGCCAATTGAAACCCTGCCGGATGGAGGCGCTACGAATGAAAACCATACTGTATTGCTGATTGTTTGCCCTGATCCCCAACCTGTCTGGACCGTATAACCCGTTCCCGGAGGTACTGGTTCCCCATCTTCAATGGTGGCTCCCACATTTGAATAAGGACCATTGAGTCCAATCGAGAGCGGAATGGCGGAGCATACATTATCGCCATTGACACTTATGTTGGTGGTTACACAGTTGGTGGTGGATATACATCCATTGGCACCGGTAACGATACAATTAATATAAAAGGTACCTGCCGTGCTTGCATTAAGAGTTACCACATCTGAGTTGGCTCCCCCGATAGTTGCAAATCCTGCGGCACAACTTGTTGTTGAGACTTGCCACTGGAAAGTTGAGCCAGGTTCATACCCGGTAACGCTGAATGGCATGCCAACATAGGTCAGTCCTGTTGCAGGGCCGGAGGCTGTTCCACCCGGGGGTGATCCAACTGTTATACTTTGGCTCATGCTGCAGGTTGTAAAACAACCATCAGTCACAGTGACTGAATATATATAGGCTCCCCCTGCAAGATTGGCAGTAACTGTTTGTGCATCGGGATAAACACCGGATACGCCATCACTCCATGCATAGTGAAGAGTACCACCACCGCCTGTTGTATGCGCCGTTACCGTGAAATCAACACCGGAACAGGCAGGAGTATTTGTTATATTGGTACAGGCAACAGGAGTACCAAGCAGAACGGTAACATTTCCTGATGCAGAACAGCCCGCAGCTGAAGTAGCAGTTACCGAATAGGTCTCCGGGCCTGTGATGTTGGTGGTAATAGCAGGGTTTGTTGTTGTACTGGTTAAAGTTCCGGAAGCAGGATTTTCACTCCACAGATAAGTAAAAGTTGGAGGAGTCGCACCTGTAATTGTTACATCAAAATCCTGGGTTTCTCCCCATGCACTTGAAGAAGCACCGCAGGCCTGCGCACTCGTCACAGGTGAATCGTTCCCCCCGATAATACGCAGACGTGTCACTCCATTCAAAGCTGTGCCAGGGATGGTGAACGATACCGAAGTGGTTCCACTTACGCCCGCATTGCCTGAAGCTCCTAAAAATTCGCTTGCTGCCAGGGTTCCATCCTGGTTATAGTCAATCCAGGCACCAAAGTACTGGGTTCCATCTATACCAAAGGTAATGGTCAGGGAATAAGGACCTCCCACCGGGGAAAGTGTGGTTGTGTTTGCACCTCCGCCGGTTGTATATAAATACCGTGGGGGTGTGCTCCCTGTTAATCCACAAGCGCTTGCCGTTGAATTAAGCGTATTAAGAACGATATGAATCATGTCATCGCCACTGCAGCCGCTGGTATGTGTCGACTGGCAATAGGTTCCCGTATATGAATTTGCAAGCAGGCCGGCGTTGGCCATCAGAGATGAACCGCCACCGCTGCATACACTCGGAGGTGTGGCAACTACACTGGTCATTGCAACGGTTACCCCAATTGAAATAGCCGCTGTTGCCGTATTCATACAACCGTTGACATCCGTTCCTGTCACAGTATAAGTTGTGGAGGTTAAAGGGTTGGCCAGGACAGGTGAACCTGAGGACGGAGACAATCCCAGGGTGGGCGACCATGCATAACTCACACCTCCACTGGCTGTTAAAGTGACAGCTGTGCCTCCGGGGTTGCAGATGGCACCGGAGGTCGGCGATACAGCGATTGAAGGCAGTGCATTTATTAAAACAGATTTTTCCACAGTTGTCATGGAGAAGCCACTTAATGTACACGTCACCGTACAGGAATAATACGTAGGCACGGTCAGGCTGCCTGTTGCCTGGGTGGCTGCCGTTCCGAGTACTGTTGGGTATGGACCGCCCGGGGTGGTACCTGAAGCCCACTGGTAGGTGATGCCGATATCTGTATAGGTTCCGCTTAAAGACAAGGTAGTACCGGTGCCTGTGCATACATATGCTGGTCCGGAAATAGTTGATGTTGCTGGAGTACCGGTACACAATGGCAATGGCGTGCCGGCAAATTCATCCGCTCCGATATCAGGTGCAGAGCCTGAAGGAGGATAGCCAGGGTTGCCATAACGAACATCATTTTCAAAATCGTCGGTTATACCTGCAATATTTGCTCCGCCACTTTCCATTCCGGTTGCGATCCCTGTATTTATTTTCAGGAAGTTGGTATTGCCGCAAGCAGTGCTCAGGAAGGGAGGATTTTCAGAGATCGAATAAAAATCCCTTGCGGTAACAAATGATTTATAGGAGGTAAGGGAAGTAATAGTGGTGGTTCCATCGGTAAAGAGATTTGTGGCAGAAAAATCGTTCCTGTCCGATGTAGCGCCATAGGTTGTAAGTGTAGCTGTAGAACGCCTGTATGCTACTGTTAAACCAGCTCCGTTAGCAGTTGAATTGTTGACAAAAATATTGTTGTTCAGTGTTAATGCCGGTGTGGTTGAAGCGCTGAGCGCTGAGGATCCAAACAAGGCGCCTGTACTGGTTGCGGCCAGATTCACTGTATTGTAGTAACAATTGACAGTTGTTCCACCCGTTACACTTAATCCAACCAAAGGATTGGCTGCATTGGCCGTGGGTGTGCGCAAATCGCCGATCCGGTTATTGGAGACATTATGCAATGTTCCTGCTGATACAACAATCCCGGAAACTGAACCTGAAGCATTATTTGCCTCAAGGTTGCAGATGGTATTTTTAAGTATCGTGCCACTGGTGGCAACAGCAGATGTAATGCCGATAACGGCAGATGCTCCAGTGGTGGACAACCCCTTAATGGTATTGTAGGATACCGTCGCCGCAGTACCGGAACCGCCAATGTTTATACCGGTAATGCTGCCGGAACCAGTGATATTCGAAATAGTATTATTTGTAATCAGGTTCCCGGTGCCACCGGCACCTCCGCCCCAGTTAATATTCATGGCAGTAATTGAACTCGTTCCGCCAATCCAGTTATTGAAGGTGTTTCCTGAATAGGTTTTGTTTGCGGTTCCTCCATCAGAACTTACCCAGCCAGCGATGGTAGTAGCTCCTGTAACTGTAATATTGGAAAAATTATTACCGGTATGATTAATCGTTGCCCCGGAAAGAGAACCAGCGCTGGTTGTTTCAAGCGTGATTATTCCACCAGCACCGGTTTTATTGAAAGCTGTGACAATGGAATTATTGCTGATTGTTTGACTGCCCAGTGCAGGTACAGAAACACTGTTGGCGATAAAGGTAACAGAACCTGTTGATTTTATGGTCAGGTTTGTAAATGTATTGTTACTGATGTTCTGGCTCAGGGTTGCTGAAGAATTAATGATGTAGGTGTTGGACCCGGAGCCCTGGGTATTATGAACAATGCCTCTGAAATCATTATTTGAAATGGAGAGTGCACACGTTGCAGCTGCGCCGGTACTTGTAACCGATAATCCGGTAACCGTGCCTGAATTGGTTGCATTGGTAAATGTAACTGCACCTGCAGTTACATCGCCAATTGCATTATTGTTAATATTGAGGGTATTGACAATGGCATTGGTTTGTTGCTGAATGCCGAGAAAAACACCTGATGTAGCGTTTGTGGAGATGCCCCTGATGGTATTACCATTTATATTCAGTGTTCCGTGTGCACCGGTAGTCAGAAATCCGACAAAGGCGGCGCTCGTGGCAGAAGCGCCAAGAACAGAGCAATTGATAATCTTGTTGTTGTTGATGTTCTGGGTAGCGGTGGCAAGCGTGGTCTGACCCTGGCTGGTAATACCTGTCATTTGACTCGTTGTTGGTGAATTAGTCAACGTAACGGTATTGTTGTTAATCGTAGAAGTTATAGTTCCTGAAGCAGGGCTTGCTACTGTATAAGCTTTTAGAATTCCACCCAACTGGGCAGTTAACACAGCTACTGAGGCGCTGGTTATTGTATTATATGAAATATTCTCATTGATTTGCTGATTCGCCACGATGCAATAGTTGGATGTGGTTACGGAAGTATAGGCACTTAATGCTGAACCTCCGCCCCAGTTGGAAATCGTGTTTCCTTTTCCTGCATCAGAACCGCCGATATCATTACCGTTGTCGATGGCTGCAATAGTTGTACCTGCACCCACAAATACAATCCCGTAATTGACATTGCTGATCAAATTGGTATATACCTTGTTTCCACTGTTAGATCCTGTGGCGGCCGTTACCTCGGCAGTGGTGGTCATGGCCGATGCTGAATGCCTTGTATTGCTGTAAATACCAAAGGTGTTGAGGTAGGTCCGGTTGAGTGAGATGGTATTATTCTGGATAATATTATTTTGAGCGCCATTCGTCAAAGAGGCATAAAACAAGGCAATGCCAAATTCAGTCATGTTATTTAGAGCAGCTGTCGCACTGATGGTATTGCCAGGGTTTTCCTGCAAGGTAAATCCTTGAATGGTAATAAAGTCAGCTCCAACCAGCTTGATGATAGCATCGTTTATTGTTCCAACCACCTGGGGTGTATAGGCAGTAATGGTACTGGTAACCCCCTGGATGGTTATATTATTTGCCAGGGAGGCGCCTGTCGGTATGGCGGTAATTGAATACCCGCCAACAGGAGCCGTCTCATTGCCTGTTAATGTAATGACAACTGGTCCGGAAATGGCTGTAGTTGCATTCAACGCTGTTATCGCATTTGCCAGCGACGTGTAGGTTGCAGCAAGGTTTGGCGTTGTATTAGTCGGATTTGTGACCGTAACCTGTGCATTTGCATGTTGAATGAACATTGTTGCCCCAAGAGCTAGTGCGAACAAAAAAAGTAATAATTTTTTCATAGCTATTTGTTTTGTTGTGTTTGGTTACAAAAAATAAAATTTTTCCGGAGGTATATTATAAAGTTGAGTTTTTGCTGCATTGAAAAAGAATATGAATCGGAGGTTAGGCTCATGTTATTCAGTAATATTCAATCAAATATCAAAAAAAAACAGATACTTTTTGTGAATATAAGGGGGTAAATATAAAGAAAATAAACGATACAACTTTTAAAGATAATAATTTATACTGGTTATAAACAATTATTGTGAATTACAGGGAGCTCAAGCAATTGAAACAAGCTGTTAAATCAAATTTCACACTCAGACTTATACCTTCGCGGACAAAGAGTTCTTAAGCAGGAAAAAGCCTGTGATCCCGGCAATGGCGGAAGCAATAAGGACGGCAATTTTCGATCCGTCGACAAGTGTCCTCTCATCATACGCAAGCATGGTAATGAAAATAGACATGGTAAACCCAATACCTCCTAAAAAACCCACACCTGCAATGTGCTTCCATTTCAGGTCGTGAGGTAGCGCACATATTCCCAGGAATGCACCTGCAGCGGAAAACAGCAGGATCCCAATTGGCTTTCCCACTACCAGTCCGGCAAAAATACCGATGCTGAATGGCTCCATCAAATTAGCCTGCCAGCCGCTGCCAAGAAATATCCCCGTATTGGCCAGGGCGAACAGTGGGAGGATGATAAATGCAACTGGTTTATGCAACAGATGCTGAAGCCTGTATGATGGAGATTTTTCACCTCCATCGCCAAATGGAATGGCGAAGGCAAGCAATACTCCTGTAATGGTAGCATGAACTCCGGAATGCAACATAAAATACCACATCAATACCCCACCAATAAGATAAGGTAACATCAAGTGAATTTTCATCCGGTTAAAAACAAGCAGTAAACCAAAAACTGCCAATGCAATGAATAAATTTGACCATACAAGGGTGGAGGTATAGAAGAGGGCAATGATCAGTATTGCTCCAAGATCATCTATCACAGCCAGAGCAGTGAGGAACACCTTCAGTGAGGATGGTACGCGGCTACCCAGCAACGACAGAATCGCGATAGCAAAGGCAATGTCGGTGGCCATGGGAATCCCGGCCCCCGAATGAGAAGGCTTGTTTAAATTAAATGCAAGAAAGAGAGCTGCAGGAATCAGCATCCCTCCTATTGCTGCAACAATTGGCAACGTGGCCTTCCTGTAATCTGAAAGATCTCCGGCATATATCTCCCTTTCCAGTTCCAGCCCGATTAAAAGGAAAAAAACCGTCATAAGACCATCGTTGATCCAATGGTGCACCGATTCGCCGCCAAGTGAAAAATTCCAGAATGCAAGGTACCAGGTACCAAGAAATGAGTTAGCCACCACCATTGAAAATATGGTACATGCAATCAGGATAATCCCCCCCGATTTCTCACTGTTAAAAAAATCAACAAACTGGCACGAAAGTTTCATGGTTTGTGTTGAATCTCTGAAGGTTTAGGTGTATTGCATCCCGCATCAAGAATGTATTTCCAGGTTCCGTCAGATTGTTTCTTCCAGACCGACACATAGTTACCGTAGAGGGTCGTATCAGCGCTTTCCAGGTATAGTTCCCAGTTACCGAACGTATAACCCATATCATCCGACATGGCAGCCTCCGCTTTTAAAGGGGCCCATTTAAGTACCATCCCGGAATCGGGATGACGAAGGAATTCGGCTGACATCTCTGCCTTCGTGGTAAGCGGAAACTTGCCGTCTCTCATTTTAATCATACTGTCAGCGGCAAAAAAAATAAAAGCAGCATTCATGCCTTTCTCAACGCTCATGCGGCTGAATGCCTCATCAGCAGAGAGAAGAGCTGAAGTATCCCCATCGTGCCTCTTGCAGCATCCCACAGAAATTATCAACGCAACAAGTAACACCTTAAAAAGTAACGACTTTCGCATCGCTGTCAAGATATTCCGTAAATGGTCCGCCCATGTATTTTACCTCTATTCCCAGCTCCCGGAGCTTTTCTGTTACGGTATAGGCGTCTGAACAGGCCTTGCAGGCTTCGACCGTAATACCGCTGTCAAACACATCGCTTAGCTGGCGCCGGATGTCGGGGTCCCCTGCCGCAAGCCTGGCAGATGGTCCCCAGATAATAAGGTTGATCTCATCCCACCACCCGTTTGCCTTCGCATTGATCAGGTACGGGAAAACAACCTTCATGGCAACCTCCTTCTCGCCGGTAGTCCACAGCAAATGCAACTTCTTCATCCGGTTGGTGGTTATTTCAACCCTCTTCGCTTCAGCAATGGCTCCACAGAAGGATCCTGCCCCCTGAATTTCCTGTACTGAATCATCCCTTCGTCATTACCCGATTCAGCCAGGCAATACTTCCTGAATCTTGCTGCAAGTGTCTTGTTAAAAATATCCCCTGATGATTTGAAGGCACTGAAAGCATCAGCATCCAGCACAGCTGCCCATATATAAACATAGTAACCGGCCGCATAACCGCCTCCAAAGATATGGGCAAAATAGGTCGTCCTGTAGCGGGGAATAATTTCGGAAATCAAGCCGATCTTACTCATTGATTCATTCTCAAACTTCAGTACATCAATGCTTTGTGTTTGAGTAATTCCATGATAATCCATATCCAGGATGGAAGCGGCAAGATATTCGACGGTTTCAAATCCCTGGTTGAACAGCGCACTGTTTTGAATTTTCTCTATAAGTTTGTCCGGCATGGGTTCCCCGGTTTGATAATGCCTCGCATATGCCTTCAGGACTTCCGGTTCTCCTGCCCAGTTTTCATTGATCTGGGATGGCATTTCAACATAATCCTGGGGCACACTACCTGCCGTTCTGGTATATTTTCCTTCGGTAAAGAGACCATGGATGGCGTGTCCGAATTCATGGAAAAGGGTCGTTGTTTCATCCCAGCTTAAAAGTGATGGGGCATCAGCTGTTGGCTTTGTGAAGTTACAGGTTACTGAAACAACCGGGTCAACTTTTTGTCCGTTTTCCCAGCCGGCAGACTGGAAATCGGTGCACCAGGCGCCACCACGCTTTCCATCACGGGGATAATAATCAAGATAGAGAACGCCCAGGTGACGACCGTCGGCCTCCTTCACTTCATAAGTCTCTACATCTTTCTGAAATACAGGAAGATCTGTTCGTTTTGAAAAGGTAATACCATACAGTTTGCTAGCAACCAGGAACATCCCGTCGCGAACATTGGCCAGACTGAGGTATGGTTTCAACTCGCTTTCATCAAGACTATACTTTTCCTTATGAATAATTTCAGCATAATACCACCAGTCCCATGATTGCAGTTTAAACTTGCCCCCCTCACGGTCAATGATCTTCTGCATTTCAATAGCTTCCTTTTTAGCCACGGGAAGTGCAGCAGTCCAAAGCTGACCAAGAAATTCATTGACTTTGGCCGGAGTCTTTGCCATGTTGTCATCCACAACATAGGCTGCATAACTATCAAATCCCAGTAAATTTGCCTTTTCAACCCTCAACTTTACAATTTTGGCAATGGTTTCCTTGTTGTCATTTTTGTTTCCATTATTTCCCCTCATGAAATAGGCG
This sequence comes from Bacteroidales bacterium, assembly GCA_049317265.1. Lineage (GTDB taxonomy): Bacteria > Bacteroidota > Bacteroidia > Bacteroidales > FEN-979 > CAIVAT01. The sequence continues at coordinate 18,075 of JBMOIP010000023.1, read as the reverse complement.
CGGTAGATATCTTCACGAAGAGCACGGTTTTTTGCATACTGCAGGAATGGGATCATGCTGGGCTTTGACAAGGTAAACACCCATTTACCGGATAACCCCTTTTCTTTGGCAGTTTCAGCAGCGCCATCAATCACCCCCTGCGGCAGCCCGTCCAGGTCCTTTGTATCTGTAATTACAAGTTTATAATTCTCATTGGTCTCGGCGAGAAGGTTTTCACCAAATGTAAGGGCCAGCATCGACAACTCCTCATTCAACTTACGCAACTGATCTTTCTTCTCAGGAGACAGGTTGGCTCCCTGCCGCTCGAAATCGCGAAAATACTTTTCAACAACCCGTAATTGCTGGCTGTCGAGTCCCATTGATTTTCGTTGTTCATAAACAGCTTTTATCTTTGCGAATAGTTTGTCGTTCAGTGCAATATCATCCCCGTGCTTCGACATGACCGGGCTTAACTTCCGGGCAATTGCCTGAAGCTGTTTGTTGGTTTCAGCCTCATTCAGGTTGTAAAAGACCTTACTCACTTTTGTTAACAGCTTGCCTGATTTGTCAAAAGCAAGAATGGTGTTGTTAAAATCGGGACGGGCCGGATTTTTTATGATCGCATCAATCTCAGCATCGTGCTGCCGGATCCCTTCCAAAAATGCAGGCATGTAGTCGGAGGTGTCAATTTTATCGAAAGGCGGCACCCGGAAAGGAGTTTTGTAGTCGGTAAAGAAAGGATTATCCCGTTTTTTTTCGGGGGTAAACCCGGAGAAAAGCAACAAGGCAAGGGCCAACAGCGTTAATGGATAGATTCTCATGACGATTTGTTTACTTTTTATGAAATTTGACAAAAGACTGATATACGATTATTTGCCATGTATGTTCAGTGTCTGCAAAGTTACCGGAAAGATTTAAAATCTTACCAAAAGTTGTAACCTTTTTATCTTTTTATCATCTATACTCCATGATATCCGGAAAAATATCCAGTTGGGCGGGAAAGAGTTTACGGATAACGATTTTTCTTTTACCGGCATGAATTATTAGTCAACTTTGAACCGAATTCAAAACGATGATAAAGATCAATAATATTCATAAATCCTATATTACAGGTCAGAACAGTCTGCATGTCCTTAAAGGAGTTGACCTGGAAATAAGCGCGGGAGAGATGATCTCCATTATGGGCGCCTCCGGTTCGGGGAAATCAACTTTACTGAACATCCTGGGAATCCTGGACACCTATGATTCAGGGGAATACCTGCTAAACGGACAAAAAATAAACAAGTTGAGCGAGCGAAAAGCTGCACAGTTGAGAAACAAGATGCTGGGGTTTGTTTTTCAATCCTTCAACCTTGTTTCCTTTAAAAATGCCATGGAAAATGTCGCCTTGCCGCTATACTACCAGGATGTACCCCGTAAAAAACGCAACCTGGTTGCCATGGAATACCTCGACCGCATGGGATTGAAAGATTGGGCTCACCACCTTCCCAATGAACTCTCGGGAGGACAGAAACAACGGGTTGCCATAGCCAGAGCGCTTATCGGACAACCGAAAGTAATCCTTGCCGACGAGCCCACCGGCGCCCTCGACTCCGCCACATCCTCAGAAGTTATGGATATTCTTCAGGAAGTGAACGCATCGGGAATAACGGTTATCATCGTAACTCACGAACACGATATCGCCCTGCGTACCCGGAAAACAATCCGGATCACCGACGGCAATATCACGGAAATTGTGATTAACTAAAATGACCAGTGAACATACCCCACATATCCAGCTACCTTGTCACCGAAAAAATCATTTACCCACCTGATCCGAAAAGATGTTTGAATTAGATAAATGGCAGGAGATATATAGTACGATTGAAAAGAACAAGTTGCGAACGTTCCTGACAGGATTCAGTGTAGCCTGGGGAATTTTCATGCTTATTCTGTTGCTAGGATCGGGTTCAGGGCTTGAGAACGGTGTCAAGGAACAGTTCAAAGGCGGAGCCACCAATGGCGTATGGATCAGCAGTGGCCAGACAAGCATGAAGTTCAAAGGATTGAAAACCGGGAGGCAGATAAAGTTCACCAATGAGGATTTTAAAGCCATCAGATCGGGCGTTGAAGGTTATGACCGCATCTCGGCAAGATTGTTCCTCGGCGACAAACTGGTCTCCTATAAAGATGAATACGGCTCATTTTTCCTTTCTCCCTGTCATCCTGATTACGGGTTTATCAAGGAGGTTGACATCATCCAGGGACGGTTTCTTAACACCATTGATATCAATGAATTCAGGAAGGTGGCGGTGATCGGAGAAAAAGTCAAATCAACCCTTTTCAAAGGAAGCGATACCGTTGCCATGGGAAAATACATCAAGGTAAACGGTGTGCTCTTCCAGGTAGTAGGCGTTTTCAGGGATTACAGCAGAAACGACGATGAGCAAAAACGGGTATATATCCCAATATCCACGGCTCAGCGTGTATTCCAGGGTGAGAATGTGATTAACCAGATATCTTTCACAACGGGGAATGCACCGGAGAAGGAGGCTGACCTGATGATTAAAAAATCGAAGGCGGTACTGGCAAAGATGCACACTTTTGACATTGAGGACAACCGCGCCATCAACGTATGGAATAAAAATGAAGAGGTAAGAAAATTCAGGTCGTTGTTTGCCGGCATCCGGCTTTTCATCTGGATCATTGGCATAGGCACCATCATTGCTGGTATTGTGGGCGTTAGCAACATCATGATGATTTTGGTGAAGGAGCGCACCAAAGAGATAGGCATCCGAAAATCGCTGGGAGCTACTCCCTGGTCAATCGTTTCACTGATTATGCAGGAAGCCATTCTGATCACCTCGTTTGCAGGGTATGTGGGATTGGTGCTCGGAGTTGGCTTGCTGGAGCTTATTTCGAAGAATATGCCTCCTTCAGAATTTTTCAGAAACCCTGAAGCAGATTTTTCCGTGGCAGTCATGGCTACCCTGCTGCTCGTCCTGGCCGGAGCCATTGCCGGGTTTTTCCCTGCTATGAAGGCAGCAAAGGTGAACCCTGTGGAGGCATTGAGGGATGAATGAACATTGAACATTGAACATTGAACATTGAACATTGAACATTGAACATTGAACAACGAATTTTGAAGTATGTTTGATCTGGACAGGTGGCAGGAGATATATCATGTTTTGAGTAAAAATAAACTCAGAACATTTCTCACCGCATTTGGTGTATTCTGGGGAATATTTATGCTGGTTATCATGCTTGGTTCGGGGAACGGACTTCAGCGGGGTGTAACCCAGAACTTCGGTGACATGGCTACCAACAGTGTGTTTATTTGGACGCAACAAACCACTTTACCCTATAAAGGATTCCCGCGGGGAAGGAGGTATAATTTTGACAATGAGGACGTCAAAGCGATCGAACATGCCGTACCGGAAATCAAGTACCTTGCTCCCCGTCTCCAGGCGGGTGGCTATATGCAGACAAACAACGTCATAAGGGGGTTAAAATCGGGGATATTCAATATTATGGGCGACTATCCGGCATTTAACAAGATTGACCCGTTGAATTTCATAGAGGGAAGATTTATCAATGACCTGGATATTAAAGACAAAAGAAAAGTCGCAGTGATCGGAAGCCGGGTTGTGGATATTCTTTTTTTAAAAGGTGAAAAACCAATATCCCAGTACATACAGATCCAGGGAGTCTATTTCCAGGTGGTCGGGATTTTCAAATCAAAACGGAACGGTGAACAGGCTGACCAGGAAAACAATAATATATACATGCCATTCACTACCTTGCAACAGACTTACAACTATGGAAATGCAGTGGGTTTTTTCTCCATCACTTCCCGGGATGACATACCGGTTTCCGTGGTAGAGGATAAAACCATCAGTTTACTGAAAAAGCGGCATTTCGTCGCACCAGCGGACGAAGCAGCTATCGGACATTTCAACCTGAAAAAAGAGTATGACAAGATGCAGGGGTTGTTTTTCGGCATCAGGCTGCTGGTTTGGATTGTAGGTACAGGAACACTGCTTGCCGGGGTGATTGGAGTGAGCAATATCATGCTGGTAGTGGTAAGGGAGCGAACAAAGGAGATCGGTATCCAGCGCGCACTTGGAGCAACACCATGGAAAGTGATCAGCCAGATTATGATGGAGTCGGTTGTCCTGACAACCTTTGCCGGGTATTTCGGGCTTGTGGTCGGGGTTGGCCTGCTGGAGCTTATCGATTTCCTGCTCGGATCTTCCGGATCAAGTACGGAGATGTTCGTTCATCCCGGAATCAATTTCTCCGTTGCCATCACTGCATTGACCATCCTGGTATTTTGCGGAGCCCTGGCTGGGATGATCCCGGCAAGGAGGGCTGTGTCTGTAAAACCAATTGATGCACTGCGTTTTGAATAATTTATACCTATTGAAAAAATCTTGCATAATAAATGACAAAAAGTAACACAATAAAAATTAACGATTAACACACATTCATGAAAAAAGTCATCAAAATATCCGTTCTGGTCCTGATACTGGCTGTATTTATTATCACCATTGTTTACCTGTATCGCAAATCGCAGGAAAAACCGGTGGTATACCAGACTGAAAAGCCATTTGTAACGAACATCATTAAGAAAACTGTAGCGACCGGGTCGGTGATTCCACGGAAAGAGATTGAAATAAAACCCCAGGTTTCGGGGATCGTTGAAGAGATTTTCGTAGAAGCCGGAAACCATGTGAAACAGGGCGATGTCATTGCACGGGTCAGGATCATTCCGGATCTCATCAACCTGAACAATGCCGAAGCCAGGCTTGAAAAGGCTAAAATAGCTTTTGATGATGCAAAACTGAATGCCGACAGGCAGGAGAAATTATACAACCAGGGAGTCATTTCAGCGGTGGAGAATCAACAAACTCAGGTAAGCTACAAAAACGCGCGCCAGGAGGTTGATGCTGCGGAAGCGAACCTGGAACTGATCAGGGAAGGGGTGAATAAGAAATCGGGAAAGACCACCAACACCCTCATCCGCTCCACCATCCAGGGAATGCTCCTTGACATCCCCATAAAAGTTGGAAACAGTGTGATTGAAACAAACAATTTCAATGCAGGAACCACCATTGCCACGGTAGCAGATGTTGGAGATATGATATTCCAGGGAAAGGTGGATGAGACCGAAGTGGGAAAAATAAAACCCGGTATGGATCTTCAACTCACCATAGGGGCCATAGAAAACGACACCTTTCATGCCACCCTCAAATACATTGCTCCCAAGGGCGTTCTGGAGAATGGCGCCGTTCAGTTCGAGATCAAAGCCGATGTAAGGCTGAAGGAGAACCAGTTTATCCGGGCAGGATACAGCGCCAATGCAGATATCGTGCTTGACCACAAGGATAATGTCATGGCGGTTAAAGAGGCCGTATTGCTGTTCCAGGGAGACTCTGCCTATGTTGAAGTTGAAACTTCATCCCAGAAATTTGAAAAACGATTCATCAAAACCGGGCTCTCAGATGGCATCAACATCCAGGTTTTAGACGGATTGAAGAAGGAAGATAAGATTAAAATACAGCAAACCAACGGAAATGGGGGTCCGAAATAGTTCCGCCTGAGTTTACCGTTTGTGCGCGCCATTTTATCGTTTATTTTACCCTACACATTTCATTACAGCCCGTTTACCTTGTTAGATTTTACATTTAACCTGATATTCATACAGGTTACAGATAACATTTGTTTTCAATATGTTAATTAATATATTTTTGTTTATCGATTCACATGTTAACCCTATGTTAAATAATTGTCCTTCCTGTAACAATTTATAATACCAAGCGTCAAATGAACGTTAATAAAACAATATATAAACCTAAAACGTAACAACCATGAACACACAAAAATTATTCCGCCCCTTATTCCTCATAATGATGCTGATTGTTATTTCGGCAATTTCTTCATATGCCATTGAAACCCCTGTTCCACCAGCAACTCGTCTGCAAAAAGTAATCATGGACGGGGTGAAATACCCGGAACGTGCCATCAAAAGCTGCTGCACAGGATCAGTTGATGTAACCTTCCAGATAAGTGAAGATGGAAAAATCATTATTGAAAAAACATATGCTGACAATCCGGAGATTGATAAAATGGTTCAAGATCAGCTCGCTATGATTTCCTGCAAAGGTTTGGAAACACCTTTCAACCAACGCTACAAGATCACGATCACTTTTAAACTTCTGGGATAACGGTAAAAAAGTTGCGAATGCCTTGATGAGGAGGCGGTCTCAAAAGTCCTTAACCACTTTAGAAACAACCTCTTTATTTATGGCTTATCTTTCTTAAAACCTTAGTTTCAAGCCTTATCCTGGCTTTTTAATCAACTCTTCAAGCGTGGCATGTTCAAGTTTTTCGAAAGTAAGGTCCCTGATCTCTTTAAAGACTTTCCTGATATTACAGGCGTTTTCATCTTTGCAAAATTCGCAGGACTGGTAAGCTTTTTCCGACACACACGAAAGTAAGGCGATGGGGCCTTCAAACTGGCGAACAATTTCAGCGAGGTTAACATCCTTGGGATGCCGCAATAAAAAATACCCGCCTGCTTTTCCAAGTTTGCTGCCGAGAATCCCCATTTTTTTCAATTCAAGGAGAATATTTTCCAGAAATCGCTGGGGAAGTCTTTCGGTTTTTGCGAGTTCACTGATCAGCAGTGCACCATTGCCATATTCACGGGCGAGCCTTGTAAGCGCCACCATGGCATATCTTGTTTTTTGAGAGAGCATCGTAATTGAATTATCCGTTCTTACTGATTTCCTTTAATTTGTTTAAATCTTTGATGATGATCTTCCGTCCTTCAAATGCAATCAACCCCTCCTTATTATAGGTAGAAAGGACGGAGATCACATTTTCGTGGGAACAGGCGGCAAATTCTGAAATTTCCTTCCGGGTCAGCGTAAAATCATAAACAGAATCACGGTAGACATTTTCCCACAGGAAGATCAGGATGTCCGCAATTCGGCCATGCACATGGTTATGAGCCAGGCTGATAAAATTGAAGATGGAGGATTGGAACATGTCCGATGACCGCTCGACCAGTGAAATGAGGAATTTTCCGTGATTCTCAAGAACGCCCAGGACGATCCGGCTATCCAGAAAACAGATATCACAATCCTCCACCGCTACAATTGAAAATATATTTTTTTCCCTGAAAAACAGGTTTGCCTGCCCGATGAGTTTCGGCCCCGAAACAACGGTCATGATATAATTTTTCTTTGCATCTTTTTGATAGGTGAACTTGACGATACCTTTGTGTAAAAAACCAATGCTGGTAGAGTTTGCGCCCTGTTTCAATATCACTTCTCCTTTTTTAAAGTGCAACTGGTTGGCGCTGCCACAAATTGACGTGCGCTCTTCCTCACTCAAAAACATGCTGGTAATGTTGTTTAAGAAACAGTTATCGCATTTAAACATTGGGTGGAAATTTAATGAATCCATAGTTTTATAGTTTCCGGTATACAATAATTCATACTTCAATATTGAAAATTCCATACAAATGTACACTAAAATGGTGAACATAGTGTATATTTTTGCAAGAAAAAATTTCAACTCATGGAAGTACAAAAAATAACCCTCTACGGAGGTTTTGGAAAAGATGGTGCCGCAGAGAAAGTCGGCGAGTTCAGCATGGAGGTTGGCGATATCGTAAGTATCGTTGGACCAACTGGTTGCGGAAAAACAACCTTGATAAATGACATCGAACTCTTTGCCAATGAGAACACCCCGTCCGGAAGACGTGTGTCGATCAATGGAGCGCCGGTTCCTGAAGATTTTATTTTCGATCCATCGCATCACCCGATTGCTCTTATCTCCCAGCACACTAATTTCCTCAGTGATTTACCTGTTGAGGAGTTCCTGACCATTCACGCCATTGTGAGGGGCGCGAAAAATGTTGAGCAGATTATCACCGAGACGCTCGACTTCGCCAATGAACTTACCGGAGAGGCTATCATGCGCGACATTGCCATGACAGAATTATCAGGAGGACAAACCAGGTCGTTGCTTATAGCAGATGCCGTTGTAATTGGCAACTCCCCCATTATATTATTGGATGAGATCGAAAATGCCGGAATTCATCGGTCAAAAGCGCTTGAATTGTTGAAGCGTTATAAGAAAATTTTCGTTTTTGTGACCCATGACCCATGTATCGCCCTGATGTCCGACTTCAGGATTGTAATGCAGAACGGGGCCATGCAGCAGTTGATTCACACCCGCCCTGAAGAGAAAAAAGTTGCCGGGAAAATGAAACAGATTGACGACATGATGCTTAATTTCCGCCAGATCATCAGGTCAGGAGATGAACTGACAGAGTCGGTCTTCGATGATAGTTTTAAAGTTTTAACCTTTTAAGCAAACAATATGAAATTAGTCATTTTTGCCGGTCCCCCAACCTGTGGTAAAACCACCGTGATCAGGCAGGTATTAAAACGTATGGCAGCCAGGGATATAAAAACAGCCTATGTGAAAATTGATGTCCTCTATGCCGATGATGACACGATCATTGCCAAGGAGTTTGGAATTCCGGTAAAAAAAGTCTATTCAGGGGAATTGTGTCCTGATCATTGCAATGTGCTGGTACTGGATGAAGCAGTTGAATGGGCGGAAAAATCGGGTGCAAGTTACCTCTTTGTCGAAACAGCCGGTTTGTGCCTGCGATGTTCACCCTATGTGGAGAATTCACTTGGCATCGTTGTACTTGAAGCAACCAGCGGAATGAACCTTCCCAGGAAAATCGGTCCGATGCTCACACTTGCCGACATCAGCGTAATCACAAAAATTGACCTTATTTCACAAGCTGAACGGGAAGTATTCCGCTACAGGGTTTTAGAATCAGCTAAGAAAATCACGGTGGTCGAAAGCAATGCGCTCTACGGCATCGGTATCGACCCAATTGTTAAGCAGATTTTAAAAACCCCGGACGTCGAGTTTCCAATGTTCCTCAGGGGGAACCCTCCAGTTGGAACCTGCACCATCTGCGTGGGAAAAAAGGAGATTGGCGCCAAAAATCATTTCGGCGTTCTCCGGACCCTTGATCAGGAGATCTTCTATGTAGGTGAATAGCCCATTTATGGAAAAGGAAAGAATATACCTTGACAATGCAGCCACAACATGTGTGGACGAGCGGGTGATTCAGGCGATGATCCCGTTTTTTTCCGGTGAATACGGAAATGCCTCAAGTTTACACCATTTTGGCACCTATGCAAAGGAGGTCCTTGAAAATTCAAGAGCGACCATCGCAAGGTGCATCGGTGCAGAAAGCAATGAGGTCTATTTTACCTCCAGCGGAACAGAATCGAATAACTGGGCGCTGAAAAGCGTTGCTATTGCGAACCGCCACAGGGGCCGGCATATCATCGTCTCCGCCATTGAGCACGACTGCATCCTGAACACCTGCACGTGGCTGACCGAACAGGGATTTTTTGTTACCTACCTTCCTGTTGATGCTGATGGGATTATTGATCTGAAGGTATTGAAAGAAACCATCAATCCGAAAACCATCCTGGTCTCCGTCATGCATGCCAACAACGAAATAGGAACGATCCAGCCACTTGAAGAAATCGGGAATATCTGCAAGGCAAATCACGTTTACTTTCATTCTGATGCCTGCCAGTCATTCGGGAAAATCCCGGTGGATGTCAATGGAACCGGTGTGGATCTGCTCACAATCAATTCCCATAAGGTTTATGGCCCAAAAGGAGTCGGGGCTCTTTACATTCGCCGGGGAACCAACATCGTTCCTTTCCTTCATGGTGGAGGACAGGAAGACGGCCTGCGATCGTCAACCGAAAATATCCCTGCAATTGTTGGCTTTGCCAAAGCTGCAGAGCTCTGTATTTTGGAGATGGAAACTGAGTTGGTCCGTCTGACGAAACTAAGGAACAAACTCACGGATTTCATCTTCTCATTTACTTCCAATGCCTATCTAAACGGCCATCACAACAGGCGGCTGCCCGGTCATCTGAGCTTCAGTTTTCACGGAATGGAGGGAGAGACCATCCGGCTGCTTTTCCTTCTGGACGAAATGGGAATTGCCGTTTCAGCAGGGTCGGCATGTTCTTCCAATGACAAGACCCACAACGCCTCACATGTATTGAAAGCCATCGGGAGAAATCCCTTTGAGGCCAGGGGTGCCATCAGGGTAAGCCTTGGAAGATTTACCACTGAAAGCGAGGTTAATATATTTATTGAATCACTCAAAGAAGCCATGAATAGCCTGACTTCGATTTTTTCTGACCATTCAGCCATGAACAGTTAACCATGAAGAACTCAAATATATTTACCCGGCATCCGAATGAAGTAAGGATGTCATATTTCGAGCATACCCGATTTGCCTTGATGCTATCACGTACGACCCTGGTTTGTTCCGTATGCTCACTGGTGCATGCATTTTTCCCATTTCTGTTTGTGACACACACCAGCACTGCCATTCGGAAGATGCAGGATATTTTCGATCAAAGAGAAAAAGAGTTAACCAATCCAAATACAAAACAACATGGAAACAAAAGTAACACTGAGTCCAACATTTGAATTATTGCCGCAACTCGATTGTGGAGTCTGCGGATATAAAACCTGCAGTGAATTTGCAGATGCCGTAGATCACTCCGAGACCTCCCTGAAGATGTGTATTCATTTGAAACACAATGGATCGGCACCGACGGCCAAACCCAATTGCATCGACTGCAAGGACGCCGGGAAGGTTGGCGAGAAAATGGGATGGAAAGATCATCTGCACAGGGATTTCGACTTTATTCTCGATTGTTTTGATAATGAACCCGGCCCCAGGGAGACCATCCTTCCCTATAACCCGGCCCTTGTAAAGGAACTTGGCGTTAAAAAAGGGGATGTCATGATCGGCCGTCCAATGGGAATGTCATGCGGCTGCCCAATCACTCACTGTGGTATTGTCACTGATTCTGATCCCAGGAACGGTGTAATCAATTGGTGTGTAACGGGTCCGCTCAGACCAAGGTCAGAAGGATTTGTCGACATAGGCTATTATGTTGCCCAGGGTTATGAAGGGATCATCAAGGAGTCGAAGGAGAAGATAGAACTTGGCCGGAGATATTGGTTTATGCCCCGCCGGTGCATGCTGCAATGGAGGCACAGCGGTTTGGTGAATGCAGTAACAAAAATGCCCGATGGCAGTTATAAAGTAAGGATTGAGGGCTTGTTTATTGGCTAACCCCAATAAAGGGATCTCCATCGCTGCCTTTCATATTTGACAGACCCCGGAAAAAATTAAGAGATGAAAAAAATTGTAATTGTTGGCTGCGGATTTTCCGGGACTATGACTGCCATTCACCTGATCAGGAAGGCGACTTGCCCGTTTGAACTGATTTTAACAGGCGATTCCCAAAGTTTCAATAAGGGGATCGCCTACCACCCAAATTCGAACAGGCAATTGCTCAATGTCATTGCATCAAGAATGAGCGCTTTTGCCGACAAACCTGACGATTTTACAGATTGGGTGTTAAGGCAGGAGGAGTTCTCAAAGGCTGACCGCGGGTTACTGGCGAACACTTACCTTCCCCGTTACCTTTACGGGCAATACCTTGAAGAAATATGGCAGGAGACACTACTTTCCAGCGAGGCCGGGAAGGTCCAGATCAGGGTGATCAATGCCCTGGCCACGGAGATGGATGTTTCAGAAAAGGGTGTTTTGCTGGCGCTTGACAATGGTGAATCGATATCCGCTTCATTTTGTGTAATTGCCACAGGCAATCTTCAGCCTGCAAATCCCGTTATACAAAACACCCCCTTTTTCAGCAGCCCACGCTATTTCAGGAACCCATGGGATTTCTCCACGATACGCAATCAGGGATTAAATGGGCCTGTACTCATTCTTGGGAATGGATTGACGATGGCGGATACCGTGATCGGGCTCCTTGAAAACGGATTCAGTCATAAAATCTACACTGTATCGCCGCATGGATTTACAATACTGCCGCACAGGCACCTGGGAATTTCCTATTCTGCCGTCAGGGAAGAACTTCAACATATTTCCAGGCTTTCTGATATGGTAAGGATCGTAAACAGGCATATCAGACTCGCTGTAAAATCAGGCTTCAGTGCAGAACCTGTTATTGATGCCTTGCGGCCGTTGACCCAGCAATTGTGGCGGAACCTTACCATCCGGGAAAAAAGAAGTTTCCTGACCCATGTGCGTCATTTATGGGATTCTGCCAGGCACCGGATTCCGATGCATATCCATGACATGCTTTTTAAGTTAAAAGAATCGGGACAATTGAACCAGTTTACCGGAAAATTAATCAGTGTTTCAGAAAGTGAAGGAGAGGCAACGGTTGTCTTTTCTGATACCAGGCAAAATTCCATCCATGAGCTAAAGGTAGCGGCTGTTATTAATTGCACCGGACCCTCTACCGACCCGATGAAGTCTGATGATTGTTTTATAAAAACCTGCCTTCAAAACGGAACGCTGATCCAGGATGAACTTAAGTTGGGTCTGCTGGCAGACCCCAATACCTTTGAGGTATTCAATAGAAATCTTGAGTTGCAGGAAAACATTTTCATCCTGGGTTCCCTGCTTAAGGGCGTTCTCTGGGAAAGTACCGCAGTGAAAGAGCTGAGAGAGCAGGCTGAAGGATTGGCTGGAAACCTGGTCAGAAAGGTGGAAGCATCATCAAGGTGCTAACCTTGCCACCTTCCATAGTTTCCCTGTTCGCTTGTATTGGATACGGTCGTGTAAACGGTGTTCCCTCCCCTGCCAGAACTCCACGAGGGTCGGGAGGAGCAGGTATCCGCCCCAATTTGAGGGGCATTGAGGAGCCTGCCCGTTCAAATCCAGCAGGAGGCCTTCACGCATCGACACAAGAAATTCACGGTCGGGAATCACACAACTTTGCGGAGAGGCACAAGCGCTGACGCGGCTGTCGGCCGGCCGGCTGTTAAAATAATCTATGGATTCCTTCCGGCTCAGTTTAGTCACTTTACCCTCCACCCTCACCTGCCGTTCAATGGCAAACCATAAAAATGTCAGTGCTGCATTAGGGTTGGCCGAGAGTTGCAATCCCTTGCGGCTTTCATAGTTTGTAAAAAAGACAAACCCACCTTTTTCTACCCCCTTTAAAAGCACAACCCGCCCGGAAACATTACCTGCACTGTCGGCGGTAGACAGGACCATGGCATTGGGTTCCTCAATTTCGGCTCTCACAGCATCATCAAACCATGCAGAAAACTGGACAAGCGGATCAGTATCCATCACGGCCGGATCGATGGCTGATAAAAGATATTCTTTGCGACGGGCTGAAAGCGGGCTTATCATAACAGGAACTATATTTATGGCAAAAACAGCTAATAAAAGTAAATAAATTTTTACCTTTGAAGAAATTAAATCAGAATTATATGTCAAGCAAAGTTACGAAAACAGAACTTTCTGAGTTCAAAACAAATAAAGATTCGGTCAAGGAGTTCTCCAACGGAGAAGTTACTGTTTATTGGAAAGCTGAATTGTGCATTCACTCGGCGAATTGCCTGATCGGGCTTCCCGGGGTTTTCAACTCCAAGAAAAAACCATGGATCAACGTTCATGCAGCCACCAGCAAGGAGATCATGAAAGCTGTTGACACTTGTCCCTCCAGGGCGCTCACTTATTTAAAAAGCACCAAGTTCGTCACCTCCAAACCACGCGCCACCGCTAAAATGAAGTCGAAATTCGCCAGGGTTCATATCCTTAAGAATGGCCCTGCGCTGATAACCGGTAATTTCATTTTGCGGGACTCCAAGAAAAAGAAGATCCAGGTGGATAACGAAGTTGCTGCGATCTGCCGTTGCGGCGGAAGCAAGAAAAAGCCCTTCTGTGACGGAAGCCACCAGGCAATCGGGTTTACCGATTAACCGGCAACTCCTGATCATTCATCGTCAGTCAAATCACACTCATAACTCTCCTGTTTATGATTATTGGTATTTTAAAAGAAGAAGGAAATGAAAATCGAGTAGCACTCCTTCCTGAATCAGTTGCCACCCTTACCAAGATGCTGGTCACGGTTTTAGTTGAAAAAGATGCGGGGGCCGGGGCCTTTGCGTCAGATGCCGATTACGAAGCCGCAGGTGCTCAAATTGCCTTAAAACCGGATGTCATAAGCAAGGCGGATATGCTGATCAGGATCAATCCCCCTTCGGATGCAGAAGTTGAACAGTTGAAGGAGAAGGCCGTTTTCCTTGCAGTTCTGAACCCGTTTTTCAACGGCGACCTTATCAGGAAACTGGCACAAAAGGATATTACCAGTTTCAGCCTGGACGTGATTCCCCGTACAAGCCGGGCTCAATCGATGGACATTCTATCCTCCATGGCAACTGTATCAGGATACAAGGCTGTCCTGACTGCTGCGAACCTCCTTCCGAAGTTTTTCCCGATGTTCATGACAGCCGCAGGCACCATTACCCCGGCCAAAGTGTTAATCCTGGGTGCCGGAGTTGCCGGGTTACAGGCCCTGGCCACATCACGCAAACTCGGCGCTGTGGTCGAAGTGTTTGATGTACGTGCGGCAGTTAAAGAGGAAGTTGTTGGATTGGGTGGAAAGTTTGTAGAGGTAGAGGGCGCCATTGATGATAAAGCTGCAGGCGGTTACGCAGTGGAGCAATCGGATGAATTCAAGAAGAAACAAGCTGCTGCGGTGCACGATCATGCCGTTAAATCGGATGTGGTGATCTGTACCGCCCAGATACCCGGAAAAAGGGCACCGCTGTTATTAAAAAAAGAGACCGTTGAGGCCATGAAGCCCGGTTCGGTCATCATTGACCTGGCAGCATCTACAGGCGGCAACTGCGAAGTCACCAAAAATGACGAAACGACGATTTTCCATGGTGTGAAAGTTATTGGTAACTCTTCCTTTCCTGTTGACATGCCTTCTGATGCGAGCAAAATGTTCGGAAAGAATGTAATCAACTTTCTTAAACTGATGATCAGCCCGAAGGGTGAATTCAACCTTAACTGGTCGGATGACATTGTAAAAGGCACCTGTGTGACCCACAATCATGAAATCGTTCATGAGCGTGTTAAAGCTATGATAACCGTATAATCAAAGTTCTATGAATGATATTTTAAAATTTCTGCTTGAGTACAGGGAGGCGATCTTCATCATTGTTTTATCCATTTTCCTTGGAATTGAAGTGATTTCGCACGTTCCGTCCGTTTTACACACCCCATTGATGTCGGGTGCAAATGCCATTCACGGGGTTGTGATCATCGGGGCAATCATCGTGATGGGGCATGCGGATAATATTTTGTCCATGATTCTTGGTTTTACAGCAGTGGTTCTCGGAACCCTCAATGTTGTCGGGGGATTTGTGGTTACCGACCGCATGCTGGAGATGTTCAAGAAAAAGAAAAAACAGCTTTAATCCTGAGTTATGGAAACGATACAGACACTTACCAAAACAATTGAATTTTCGGAATATATCTCTATTCTCGAGTTATCCTATATCCTGGCTTCAGTACTGTTTATCCTTGGTCTGAAGAAGCTCAGCCATCCCGATACCGCCCGGAGCGGGAATATTTGGGCTGCTGCGGGCATGGGACTGGCGATTGTATTCACCATTTTATTC
This sequence comes from Bacteroidales bacterium, assembly GCA_049317265.1. Taxonomy (GTDB): domain Bacteria; phylum Bacteroidota; class Bacteroidia; order Bacteroidales; family FEN-979; genus CAIVAT01. The sequence goes on along the minus strand of JBMOIP010000023.1, from coordinate 2,517 downwards.
CACAAGACCAAGCTGGACGATGGAAGTTACCAGGGCATCCACAATGTTGGATGGATTATTGGCGCTCTTGTAATCGGAACTGTGATCGGATGGATGGCCGCCAAAAAGGTCAAGATGACTGCCATGCCGCAAATGGTATCCATTTTCAACGGAATGGGCGGTGCATGTGCTGCCCTGATTTCCATGATGGAATTCCCCAGGATGCAGAACGAACTTGCTATGCACCAGGCATCCACGATGTTGAGTGGCGAGGCACTTGCCATTTTACTTGGATTGATGATCGGCGGTGTTTCCTTTGCAGGCAGTATGATTGCCTTTGGCAAACTTGATGAAAGGATCGGTGATGTCAAGAGCCCTGTTCTCCGGTATATCAACCTTTCGTTCCTGTTCATATTATTGGCCTTTGTTGTATTCATCATGTTCAAATCGCCGGTTGCCGGTGAAAACTGGATGATCTATACACTGGCAGCGCTTGCACTGGTTTATGGCGTTACATTTGTGTTACCTATCGGCGGCGCCGATATGCCTGTCGTTATCTCCCTTCTGAACTCTTTTACGGGTGTGGCTGCTGCCATGGGCGGGTTTCTCTACAACAACCAGGCGATGCTCACAGGTGGTATCCTGGTTGGATCATCAGGAACCATACTAACCATGTTGATGTGCAAAGCCATGAACCGGTCGCTGCTGAACGTCATCATCGGCGCCTTTGGCGGAAGTTCTGCCGCCGGTCCTGAATCGGGTGATAAAACTGTTAAGGAGATTTCGCTTAGTGATGCTGCCGTTCTCCTAAGTTATTCGCAGAAAGTACTTGTTGTTCCCGGCTATGGTCTTGCCGTTGCCCAGGCACAGCATCTTTGCCATGAACTGGAGAATCTGCTTGCCTCAAAAGGTGTTGAGTTAAAATACGGGATCCATCCGGTAGCCGGCCGTATGCCGGGGCATATGAATGTTTTGCTGGCTGAGGCAGATGTGGCCTATGAAAAACTCCAGGAGATGGAGGATGCCAACAATGAGATGAACAATACTGATGTGGTGATTGTGGTGGGCGCCAACGATGTTGTCAACCCGGCTGCAGAAGATGATCCTTCCAGCCCTATTTATGGCATGCCGGTTATTAAAGTGTGGGAGGCAAAAAACACCATCATTATGAAACGAAGCATGGCCAAGGGATATGCGGCCATTGAGAACAACCTGTTCTTTTTGCCCAAATCAAGAATGCTGTTTGGTGACGCAAAAGCAACCCTGCAAAAACTGGTAAGTGAAATTAAAAACCTTTAACTGGTAAAGGCAAACTTGCAGAAAATAAAAAAGCCCCGCAAAACGGGGCTTTTTTATTTTTCAGCTCAGAGCTTACTATTTTTTGCCTTTGAATAATTTCGGGAATTTCTTCACGGAATCAGCATGAGCAATAGAGTCAGCAATCATTTTCTCTTGTTGAACTTTTGCAATTGAATCGGCGATTCTCTGCTGTTCAGCCTGTACCATTGCTAATGAGTCAGCAACGCGGATAGAGTCAGCAATTCTTGTTTCTTCGATTTGTTTTGCGCTTGGGCCACAGGAGTACATGAAAGCTACTACTCCGATAACTAATAATGTTGCAAGTTTTTTCATTGTCTATTGATTTTTTAGAATTATGATGCAAAGATAAGCCAATGCGATAGTACCAACCAAATATTTTGACCACTTTTTTTTAACATATTTTAACATTTAGCTTATAGTGCTGATTATCAATAAGAATAATTTTAACATTTATTAAGAAATAGGGAGTTATGAACAATCATTGGATTTAAAGTTATCTTTGTTCCATGTTAATTCCATTGGCAGAACAGTTACGTCCGGATTCTCTGGAAGATTACCTTGGGCAGGAGCATCTCATTGGGAAGGGAGCCATTCTCCAGCGCGCAATTGAGTCTGGCAATGTTCCATCCATGATCCTGTGGGGTTCTCCCGGGATTGGCAAAACCACCCTTGCCCACATCATATCGAAACAACTGAACCGTACGTTCTATACCCTGAGCGCTGTTAGTTCTGGCGTTAAGGAGGTACGCGAAGTTATTGCCAAAGCCCAGGATGCCAGCGACAGTCCTTTCCTCTTTATCGATGAGATACACCGTTTCAGCAAATCGCAGCAGGATGCCCTGCTTGGCGCTGTTGAAAGGGGTGTTGTAACATTCATTGGCGCAACAACCGAGAACCCATCCTTTGAAGTCATATCCCCTCTCCTTTCCAGGTGCCAGGTATATATTCTCAAACCCCTTGAGGAACATCATTTGCTAAGATTGCTCGAACAGGGCCGGATTCATCTTCAGAACACCCTGAACATAGGAATTGAAATACATGAACCGGAGGCCATCCTCCGCATCTCCGGGGGGGATGCAAGGAAACTGCTGAACGCACTGGAACTTATTGTGACTACCGAAATGAAACAGGGAACCCCTGTTGTGATTACCAATGAGAAGACCATCAAGATCATACAACAAAACCTGGCCATGTATGATAAAACCGGGGAGATGCATT
>JBMOIP010000022.1:0-75570 GCA_049317265.1 Bacteroidales bacterium | reverse complement strand
GTCCACTTGTCCACTTGTCCACTTGTCCACTTGTCCACTTGTCCACTTGTCCACTCGTCCACTTGTCCACTTGTCCACTCGTCCGCTTGTCCGCTTTTTTTCATACCTTTGCCCAATAACTCAACATTTTGACATTTCACGATTTTGGTTTTGAAGCGCGTCTGCTGGAAGGCATCGAAGCGCTGGGGTACGAAAGCGCCACCCCCATCCAGGAGCAGGCGATCCCTGCTATATTAGCCGGGAAAGACCTTATAGGGTCGGCCCAGACGGGCACCGGAAAAACAGCGGCATTCCTGCTGCCTGTCATTCAGAAAATCATCTCAGTGCCCCACGATGATGCCATCAAGGCGCTGGTGATCGTACCCACCAGGGAACTCGCCCAGCAAATTGACCAGCATATGGAAGGCCTCTCCTATTTTACACCGGTGAGTTCAATCCCGGTGTATGGCGGCACCGATGGGGCCTCTTTTTCACGTGAACGCCAGGCACTTGCCAATGGAGCCGACATGGTGATCTGCACCCCCGGAAGGATGATCGCCCACCTCAACATGGGCTATGTGAACCTCTCCAGCCTGAGGTACCTCATCCTCGATGAAGCCGACCGGATGCTCGACATGGGGTTTCATGACGACATTCTAAAGATCCTTTCCTACGTCCCGGCCGAACGGCAGACCCTCTGTTTCACGGCAACCATGCCAAAAGACATGCGCGATCTTGCCCGGAAAATATTAAAAGACCCCTTTGAAATCAACATTGCCCCGTCAAAACCGGCCGAAAACATCCTGCAGATGGCCTATGTGGTATATGACACACAGAAAATTCCATTGGTACAATACCTGTTGAAAGATCTCAAACTCCGCAGCATCCTGATCTTCTGTTCAACGAAGAGCGCTACCAAACAATTGAGCCACTCGCTGAAAAAACTCCGCCTTAACGCTGAAGAGATCCACTCCGACCTGGATCAAACCGAAAGGGAAAGTGTGCTGAACAGTTTCAGAAGCCGCGAACTCAACATCCTCGTTGCTACGGATATTGTCTCCAGGGGCATTGATATTGAAGATATTGACATGGTGATCAATTACGACGTACCGAACGACGGGGAGGATTACATCCACCGCATCGGCCGTACCGCCAGGGCCAAAGCGAAAGGAGCTGCCATCACTTTGATCAACGAAAAGGACCAGGGAAAGTTTGCCACCATAGAAACCCTGCTTGGCAAATCCATTTATAAAGGAGCCATTCCCGTTCATCTTGGAGAGGGACCGGCCTTCGATCCTAAAAAGCATAAAAGCGCCTACAGGAAAGGTGGGTTCAGGAAAAAATAACACCTTTTTTCTTATTTACGATTGGACGATTTACGATTGACGAGTAAATTGACGAATAAACGATTTACGATTAGTGCTGCTCAATCGTAAATCGTAAATCAAAAAATTCAATCTGCAATCGCAAATCGTCCAATCGGAAATCCCCCACTGTAAAGTTTTTTTATTTTTTTGACAGAATGAACAATATTATATTTATCTTTGCGAATATTATTTTTAAAATTCGATTATTATTATGAAAAATGGAAAAGTAAAATTCTTTAATGAGTCAAAAGGATTTGGATTTATTATGGACTCCGAGACAGGCAAAGAATATTTCGTTCATGCCTCTGGTTTAATTGACCGTATCCGGGAAAATGACGAAGTAACATTCGACCTGACCGAAGGTAAAAAAGGATTAAATGCTGTAAATGTTAAACTGGTATAAGCTTAACCAAAACGATTTTAATCTGAGAGGCTGTTCTGAAAAGAGCGGCCTCTTTTGTTTTTCAATGCCACCTGAACATCCTCATCCCTGCTACGAAGAAAACCAGTCCGATCGATCCGAGGATGGTGATGGACAAAGCAGTTTCCGCAAAACCGGCCCCTTCGATCATGATGCTTCTGATGCCGTCGGCCATCATGGTTAACGGGAATTTCTGAATAACCGGGATGCTCCATTCCGGGAAGTTGTGATAGCTGAAGAAAACGCCTGAAAGCACCATCATCGGCATACTCAGGGCATTGATCAACCCGTTGCCCACCTCTGTTTTTGCTGTACGCGAGGAGAGGAAGATGGCAATTCCCGCGAAGGCAAAATTCCCGGCGATGAAAAGTGAAAGCAAAGCAGCTACATTTCCCTGGATGGTGATGTGAAAAGCCAGCCATGCAAAGAGAAAGAGCAGTCCGGCTTCCACAAAATTCATCAGGATCCTCACAGAAATCAGGGCAAGCAGGAAATTTGACCGCTTCATCGGGGTGGCAACCATTCGTCTCAGCAACTTTTTTGACCGGCGCTCAATGATGGCGTAACTCACGCCCCACATGCACGACATCATCACCCCCATGGCAATCAGCCCGGGAATAAGAAAGTCGATGTAACGGGAACCACTGACCGTAAGGGGAGCAATCTCCGGGTTGGCCTTATCGGCAACAGGTCCGGGTGATTTGAACATCCTTGTCAGTTTAAGATAGGCGAGCTGAGCATCGGGATTCATCGGGTCGAAATGATACTGCACCATCCCGTTTTTTTCATCCAGCACCAGGTTCAGGTTACCGCGCTTCAGCATCACCATGGCCTCTTTCCATGCCATGGCATGGAAGATAAAGGTGTTATTTCCCAATTTGTCATCAGGAACAGTGATTTTTCGGACCAGGTTGCCCTGGGGATCGTGACCCGGCTCAGCCTTGCTTTTCTGTAAGAAGTTATACAATAGAGAAACAGAATCGGTAGGATGTGCCACAAGGTGGTTTTCTCCGATCACGGCGATATTGGTGACAACATCCTTCTTTTTGGTAAAAGCAACGCCTAATCCAAGCGACATGAGGATAGGGAAGATAATACCCCAGAAGAGCACTCCAGGTTCGCGGATAAGCTCCCTGATATTCGCCATGATCAATTGAAACAACTGGCTATTTGTGATACGGTCAATCATCGAGGTGTCGTCCGGTTAGTGAGGTAAAGAGGTCGTCGAGGGTGATTTTCCGGGTCTCCACGGGCTTTAATGGCATATCCTGAATTTCTCCCAACAAATCCGTAATCGTTCCCTGCTTCAATATTTTGCCGTGATCGATGATGATGATGTCGTCACAAAGCTGCTCTGCCTCCTCCATATAGTGGGTGGTGAGGATGAGCGAGGTGTCACGTTGTTCCTTCAGTTTAAGGAGGATACTCCAGATTTCACGACGGGCATTGGGATCAAGTCCGGTTGTTGGTTCGTCTAACAACAGAATTTTCGGTTTATTCAGAATGGATATCCCGAGGGCGAGGCGCTGACGTTGCCCCCCTGAAAGATTAACCACCCATGCTTTCCGCTTCTCTTCCAATGCAATAAGACGCATCACCTCCTCGCAGCGCTCCTTGCCGATGCGAAAAAAGCTGGCAAAGAGCCGCAGCGTTTCCCAAACAGTGAGCTTATCGATAAAGTGGGTCTCCTGGAGGGAAAGTCCGAGAATGTTCCTCAGGTATTTTTCATTTCCTTTCCAGGTCTTGCCCATGATGAAAATGTCGCCGCGGTCGGGTTGCTGAATGCCTTCTATCATCTCCACCAGTGTGGTTTTCCCTGCTCCGTTCGGGCCAAGGATGGCCACAAAGCGGCCGGCTGCAATGGTTAAACCGATCCCGCGAACCGCCTGAACGGCCTTGAAAGATTTGTGGACATCCCTTACCTCGATGACGTAGTCGCTGCTCATATGATATCTTTCCACCGGGCTTCCAGCACGCGGTAAGGGTACCTTGTGATGAGCTGATGCGCATTGGTACAGGTTGTTTTATGAATTTTGATCCCCTGCGATACACTCACAAATGCAAAAATCGAATTACCCGGAACGGGGGCACAGCATTTGGCATATTGGTAATGTAATGACTTGATTTTCGGATCAATGATAACAAAATCTTCCTTCCCGGCCATCACCCCTGAAATCCTTTCCGGGAATGTCTCCTCCTTTGCAGGGATAACCGGAATCCCCGGATCGGGTTGAGTAAGCGCTTTTTTGATCTTGCTCAGATCAATCTTACCTTCACCGAATCGCTGGTAAAGATCCATGATATTTTCACAGCCGAAGTAGTCCGCAAGTTTATTCACCAGCGGATCGGCAAATTCATACCCTAGCTGGGTCACCTTGTTTTTAATGATCTCTTTTCCAAAGTCGGCCTCCTTGTATGCCTCCATTTTGAGGGCATGCTTGATACGGGCAAGGTTTCGCGGACTTTTTACGATGTCGAGCCAGCCGGGATTTGGTTTTTGTGCCTTTGAAGTCAGGATCTTCACCATATCCCCGTTCTGAAGGATGTGTTTCAATGGCACCATCTTCCCGTTTACGATGGCCCCGGTGCAGGTTGAACCCACTTCAGAGTGGATTTCAAAGGCAAAATCAAGTACTGAGTATCCCGACTTCAGCCTCTTCAGGTCACCTTTGGGTGTAAAAATGAAGATCTCATCCGAATATAACGCCTTTTTCTCCCGGCTGACGGATCTCTCCTGGCTGGAATGCACTGGTTTTTCAAGCATCTCACGGATATCCGCATAGAGTGCGTCCCTGCTCTGGGTTTTGCTGCCCGATTTGTATTTCCAGTGGGCCGCGAACCCCTTTTCAGCCACCTCATCCATCCGGCGGGTACGAATCTGAACCTCAACCCATCGCCCTTCAGGGCCTATAACGGTTGTGTGCAACGACTCATAACCTGTCGATTTCGGAAAGGTGATCCAATCACGCAACCGTCGCGGGTTCGGAGTATAGATATCGGTAATCAGCGAGTAGATCTTCCAGCAATCTGCCGCATCATTTTCCACTGTTTTATTCAAGATTATCCGGATGGCAAAAAGGTCGTAAACTTTCTCAAAATCTACCTTCTGGGTCAACATCTTCCTGCGGATGGAGGGAATGGATTTAACCCTGCTCTTCAGTTCGCAGTCAAATCCGTTTTCGTTGAGCTGTTCTTCGATGGGCTTGATAAAATCGGCGGTATACTGGTCGCGGTCTCCTTTCGTATCTGTGAGCTTCGTTTCGATGAGCATATAGGTTTGCGGATCGAGAAACCGCATCACCCGGTCTTCCAGTTCATTTTTTATCTGGTACAGCCCGAGGCGGTGTGCAATAGGGATATAGAGGGCCTGGGTCTCGCCGGTGATAATGGATTGTTTTTCAGGCGGATATTCCAACAGGTGACGCATGTCGTAAAGCCGCATGCCAAGCCTGATGAGCAAAACACGGATATCCTCTGAAAGTGTCAGCATCAGACCGATGAAATTTTCGGTATTGGTGCTGTATTTCTTGGTATCGATCCGCTCCAGTTTATGAATGCCTTCAATCAGCCCCATGACAGGCATACCATATTCATTTTCAACCTGTTCTGGCGTCATCGTTCCCTTGTCAGCCAGACTTTTAAGCATCAGGCACTTCACCGATGCCGGTCCGAGGTTCATCTCATCCAGGATAATGACCGCCGTTTCCAGAACCATCTGTACATAGCCTGAATCGCCATCCCTTTCCGTCTGGTTGAGCATGGCGGAAAAAGCTTTTCTCAAGGTTGTACGCTCCCCGTTCAACTGCTCATATTCGAGCAGCCTTTCAAGGGTCAGTTCTTTCATCGCACTATTGGTAATGGTATCAGCCAAGCTTAATCAGTTTTTTCAGTAGTTGAAATGCACTTCGCTTAAAGTGGAAAGCTATTGATGGCCTTTAAGCGAACGCAAAGTTACGCCAGATATTTCAGAAATAGTTTGTATAATTTAGAATTATTCTTAATTTAGTACGCTAAATTCAAAAAGGATCCATCTTCACCAGGATTTTGTAACTCATTGTATTTCAGATATAGATCATGTTTCGAATCGAAAGTAAAATTAAGGTCGACAGCCCGGAGTACCTCCAAAACCGTGAGGAGTTCATGAAACTGTTGAACAGGTACAGGGAGAACCTGGCCACCATCAGGCAGGGCGGCCCTGAGCAGCTGGTGGCGAGGCACAAAGAGCGCGGGAAACTGCTTGCCAGGGAACGAATCGACCTGCTGGTTGACCGGAACACGCCATTCATAGAACTCTCGGCCCTTGCAGCATTTGGCTTGTATGACAACGGGTTCCCCTCGGCCGGGATCATCACAGGCATCGGTGTCATCCATGGCAAAGAGGTGATGATTGTGGCCAATGATGCAACCGTCAAAGGCGGAACCTATGTAAAAGAGACCATTAAAAAGCATGTCAGGGCTCAGGAGATTGCCATGGAAAACAGGCTGCCATGCGTCTACCTGGTCGATTCGGGCGGTGTATTCCTTCCTGAACAGGCAAATGTTTTTCCCGACAAATACGATTTCGGCCGGTTCTTCTTCAACCAGGCGAGGCTGTCGGCACAGGGCATCCCGCAGATATCGGTGGTGATGGGTTCCTGTACGGCCGGAGGAGCCTATGTTCCGGCCATGAGCGATGAAACGATCATTGTCCGCAACCAGGGAACCATCTTCATCGGCGGACCACCCCTTGTGAAGGCTGCAACCGGCGAAGAGGTTTCAGCGGAAGAACTTGGCGGCGCAGAGGTACACACCATGATCTCTGGTGTGGCTGATCACCTGGCCGAAAATGATGTTCATGCCATCCAGATCTGCCGCAACATATTTGAATCGATTCAACGGCATGAGTACCAGTGCCTCGACAGTCATCCCATAGAAGAACCTGCATACGACCCCAAAGAGTTATACGGAATCCTGCCGGTGGACTTGAAGAAGCCGGTGGATTCGAAGGAGATCATCGCCCGCATCGTGGATGGCAGCCTCTTCCACGAATTCAAGGAGCGCTACGCACCAACCCTTACCACCGGTTTTGCACGGATCATGGGTTACCCCATTGGCATCCTCGCCAACAACGGTGTTCTTTTCGGAGAGACAGCCCTGAAGGGTGCGCACTTCGTGGAACTATGCACTTCAAGGAACATCCCGATCCTATTCCTGCAGAACATCACCGGCTTCATCGTCGGGAAACAGTATGAGCGGGCTGGAATTGCCCGCGACGGGGCGAAATTTGTCCATGCCGTAGCGAATGCCAACGTTCCGAAGTTTACCGTGGTTTTTGGGGGGTCCTTTGGCGCCGGGAACTATGCCATGGCAGGTCGTGCCTATGAGCCGAGGTTCCTGTTCATGTACCCCAACTCCAAAATATCGGTCATGGGAGGCGAACAGGCAGCCAATGTGCTCATTACAGTAAAGGAAGATCAGCTCAGGGCAGCAGGAAAAACACTCTCTCCCGAAGACCGTGAAAAGATGATGCAAACCACGCTGAAAAAATACGAAGAGGAGGGCTCTGCTTACTTCAGCACCGCACGGCTTTGGGACGACGGGATCATCGACCCGGTGGATACCCGCAAAATCCTCGGCCTGGCGATCGCCATCTCGCAGAACAAGAAATATGAAAAAACGCAGTACGGGATTTTCAGAATGTAAATCATGCCATTCATAAAAGTATATATTCATTTTGTATGGTCGACGAAGAATCGGCAGAATATGCTGTCAACAACGGAAATCAGGCAACAGGTTTGGCAGCACATTCGTGAAAATGCCAAAGAGAAAAGTATTTTCATCAATTTTATCAATGGCTATGCCGACCATTGCCATTGCCTTATTTCCCTGGGAACAGATCAGACAATGAGTAAAGTAATGCAACTAGTAAAAGGAGAATCTTCCTTCTATATTAACAAACATAACCTTTGTAGTGGAAAATTTGAATGGCAGGATGAATATTATGCAGTTTCAGTTGGATTTTCTGCTCTTGAACAGGTCAGGGAATATATTAAAAATCAGGAAGAACATCATAAACAAACAACTTTTCAAAATGAATTTGATGCATTTATCAGCAAATATGGCTTTCAGAAATTTGGCTAAAGCCAAAGCTATCATTGAATCCTCCTTCCTCCAGCTAAAGCTGGAGGCAATTGATGCTGGAGGCAATTGATGCTGGAGGCAATTGATGCTGGAGGTAATTCAATCTTGGAACAGCCTTTGAAACATGGACATCAATTGCCAACAGCTTCAGCTGTTGGCTAGGAAAGATGGCAATAACAGAATTGGCTTTAGCCAAATGAATTTTAAATTAACACATGACCCATATTAAAACAATGGAGTTGGCACAGAATCAGGGAGTAATAATCATCTGGAAAAACCAACTTTGGAACCAAACATCAATTGCCAACAGCTTCAGCTGTTGGATAGAAAAGATGGCAATAACAGAATTGGCTTTAACCAAATAATTTTTAACATCGACATATGACCCAATTCACAACCATAGAATTAACCCACGACCAGGGAGTGCTGACCATCTGGCTGAACCGGCCGGATTTACACAACGCATTTGATGAGACGATGCTTCGCGAGTTGACAAATTGCATGGAAACGATTGACCCATCCGTAGTTTGTGTAATTCTGCGGGGAAGGGGCAAGTCCTTCTGCGCCGGGGTCGACCTGAACTGGATGAAATCAGTTTCCCTGAACAGCTATGACCAGAATTACACCGAAAGCCTCCTGCTTTCAAAGTGTTTCCTTACAATCTACAACTGCCCAAAACCCACCCTCGCCGTAGTACATGGGGTTGCGCTTGGCGGGGCAAACGGGCTGCTTTCAGCCTGCGACCTGGCCTACTGCACCGATGATGCGACATTTTCGCTCAGTGAAGTTAAAATCGGTATTGTTCCTGCCTGCATCTCGCCTTATGTCATTAAGCGGGTTGGCGAATACGGCGCCAAAGAACTGATGCTCACCGGCCGGCGTATCAAAGGAAAAGAGGCTGAACATTTCAGGCTGGTTAACAAGTCTGTTCCTACCGATAAACTTGACGAAACGCTCGGAGAGGTGATCGCCCTTCTGAGGACAAGCGGCCCCAAAGCCATGAGCCAGTGCAAAACACTGATTCATGATGTATCGAACAGCCTTACCCTGATGGAGGCATATGACTATACCGCCCGGATGATCGCTGAGATCAGGGCGTCTGAAGAAGGCCAGGAGGGGATGAATGCATTTCTGGAAAAAAGAAAACCGAACTGGGTGAAATAATATGAACGTGATTCACAAAATACTCATTGCAAACCGCGGCGAAATCGCCGTTCGTGTCATCCGGACCGCCCGGAAACTCGGGATAAAGACCGTCTCCATCTATTCTAGGATCGATGCAGACTCCCTTCATGTGACCATGGCCGATGAAGCCTGGTGCATTGGTGAGGTCGAACTCAGCGAAACCTATCTCAACATCCCAAAGATCATTGAGGTGGCCAAAAAAAGTGGTTGTGATGCCATCCACCCGGGATATGGTTTCCTGGCAGAAAATCCCCTTTTTGTGGCAGCCTGCGTGGATGCAGGGATCATCTTTATCGGTCCGCGGCCTGAGGCGATGAGGATCATGGGAAACAAGATCGAAGCCCGGGCATTTGTGAAGAAAATCAACATCCCGATGACTGAAGGCGTGACCGGGTCCAGGGAGGAGCTGGAGAAAACTGCCCACCAGATCGGGTTCCCTGTGTTGCTTAAAGCTGCAGCAGGCGGTGGTGGCAAGGGCATGCGCATCGTTTATGAAGAGAAAGAGCTTGCAGAAGCCCTCGAATCGACCAGCCGGCAGGCAAAAGCCTATTTCGGCGATGAAACGGTCTACATCGAAAAGTTTATCGAAGAGCCGCGCCATATCGAAGTTCAGATCCTGGGCGATAACTTTGGGAATGTCGTCCACCTGTTTGAACGCGAATGCTCTATCCAGCGTCGGTATCAGAAAATTATTGAAGAGTCGCCCTCTCCGACCCTTACACCCGATGTCAGGAAAAAAATGGGAGAGGCAGCGGTGGCCATCGGGAAAGCGATCGGGTATAACAATGCCGGGACCATCGAATTTCTCGTGGACAAGGACCTTAACTTTTACTTCCTGGAGATGAACACCCGGATCCAGGTGGAACATCCTGTGACTGAAATGGTAACGGGTATCGACCTGGTAGAGGAGCAGATTCATGTGGCAGCCGGGCTCCCTCTCAGAATTAAGGCTGAAGATGTCCGCCAGAATGGCCACGCCATCGAATGCCGCATCTATGCAGAGGACCCGGCAAGCAATTTCCAGCCATCCCCGGGAAAAATGACCTTTTACAAGGAACCTGAATTTCCGGGGCTCCGGATAGATACAGGCATTACAGCCAAAACCGAGATCAAGAGCTCCTTTGACCCGATGATCTGCAAACTGGTTGTTTGGGGAAAAGACCGCAATGAAGCCACACTTTTGATGTTGCAGGCCCTCAACGATTATATCATTCACGGAATCAACACAAACATCACCTACCTGGTCAAGTTGCTGCAGAGTGAAGCATTCAATGCCAATAGCATCTCCACCAAGTTCTGCGATGAACATACTTCTGCTCTTGCGACAGAGATCCTGGCCGATAAAAGCCAGATTCCCATCCACGTTCCCATTATCGGGTACCTGATGTTCACCCTGAAACCCAACCTGCAAACAGACACATCATGTTGCAGTAAACCCAATATCTGGGAGACCATAGGTTATTGGCGAAACCTGATGAACCTCAGGCTGAAATTTGAAGAGGCTGAAATCACCGTGAAAGTGCACGGGTATTCTGATAATCATTATATTTTTGAAATAGACGGAGTTCAATACCATGCCACACCTGTTTCGGGTGGCGCAAACAAAACGGAGTTCACCATCAGCCAGCATCACTACACAGCCTGGATCTCAGAGAATGCTGATAACCTGGCCTATGTGAGTACAGGCGGTCATATTTTCCAGCTTAAGCGTCACGATATCCTGGCCGAGTCTGTCTTTGCCTCCGGGTTCGACACCCACGGAAACGACAGCAACCATGTCACCTCGCCCATGCCCGGGAAGGTGATCCGGATCCATATCAAAGCAGGCGATACTGTAAAAAAAGGAGATCCCCTTCTAATCATTGAAGCGATGAAGATGGAAAACCTGATTGTTTCACCCAGGGATGCTTCCATCAAGGCGATCAATGTGGCTGTCAATGACCGGGTGGAAAGCAGTACCGTGCTGGTGGAATTTGTAGATCAGGCCTAGTGACCGTTTGAAAATTGTTTAATTGTTGTATTTAATTGATTTGCTATGAATTATCCAAAGAAAGTAACCATAGGAGACATCACTGTCAGGGATGGATTTCAACATGAGGAGACCTTTATTCCCACCGATGCCAAGGTATGGCTGGCTGAGCAGCTGGTACTTGCCGGGTTCCGGCATATCGAAGTGACAAACCTCGGCAATCCATCGGGAATGCCTCAATTCAAGGATGCTGACGAAGTGCTGAAGCGCATCCGTGCCAGCAAAGTGGTGGCGCCCCTCATGGATAAAGTCTCCGTCACTGCCATCACGATCCGTGAAAAGGCCATTGAACGGGCTATCCAGGCGAGGAGAGAGGGCTGGGGCCCGGACCGGATCCTGTTGATGGTATCGACGAGTGAATCGCATCACCGGAAAAATTCGGGCCTCAGCCTTGATGATTACTGGAAAATGGCGGAAAAATACATCCCGCTGGCCCGTGAGGCCGGCCTCAAAGTGAATGGCACAGTCAGCACCATCTGGGGTTGTCCGATCGAAGGACCCACCAAAATGGAGAAGGCCATTGAATTCACCAAGCGGTGGCTCGACATCGGCGTGAACGACGTGGAACACGCCGACCATGACGGATCAGCCTCACCCGACCGGGTTTACAGGTATTACTCCATGTTGCTCGATTCAGGCGTAAGGGTAGAAAAACAGATCGTTCATTTCCACACCACCAGGGGATGGGGTCTTGCCAATGTGCTGGCCGCGCTCCAGGCAGGAATGGTCAACTATGAATCGACCATGGGGGGCATCGGGGGACAGCCGGCAAACTTCGTCAGCGGCGTACCTGTCTCTGGAACAGGTAGTTACTACTACAAGGACCCTAACCTCGTTGGACTAGTTTCAACAGAAGACATGGTTGTGATGATGGATGAAATGGGCATCGACACCCAGCTCGATGTTGACAAAGTGCTTGAGATCGGATCAATGGTTGAGCGGATTGTTGGCCGGCGGCTTAGGTCGGAATCGATCCGGAACGGAAGGATCCCCAAATCACTAACCGGAAAAGGATGATGAAGATCATTGAATCGCCGCGTGAAGGAATGCAGGGGTTTTCCCGTATCATTCCCACCCGGGAGAAGGTCCGGTATATCAACCAACTTCTCAGGGTAGGATTTGATACCGTGGAGATCGGAAGCATCGTATCTCCTCAGTTAATTCCTCAAATGGCTGATTCTCTTGATGTACTGAACAGTCTTGATCTGGCCGGCACCACCACAAACCTGATGTTTCTCTGTGTAAATAACCGCGGAGCCGACCTTCTTGCCGGAAGAGATGAAATCACCCATATCTCCTACCCTTTTTCATTTTCACCGGCATTTTTAAAGCTGAACGTTAACACCACAGTTCAAAAATCGTTTGATACGGCGGAGTATGTCATCAACCTTTGTCATGCCAAAGGTAAACAGGCAGTCATTTATATTTCAATGGCTTTTGGAAATCCTTATGGCGATCCCTGGAACCTTGATATTCTTGTAGAATCGGTTTCTAAGCTTTACCAGGCCGGCGTGAGGATTATTCCGTTATCAAACGTTTCGATGGAGATTGAACCTGAACTTATTTCTAAAGTATTTTCAAGCCTTATCCCTTTCTTCCCTGATGTGGAATTTGGTCTTCATCTTCATACTTCAAACCAGGGATGGCGTGAAAAAACCGCGGCTGCATATGATGCCGGATGCCGGCGGTTTGACGGTGTAATTAATGGTATGGGGGGGTGCCCGATGGCTGGGAAGGAGCTGCTTGGGAATCTGAAAACTGAAAATCTGGTGGAATTTACAGGGATGGGTAAGCTTTGGAAGGAGTTTAATTTTGAGAGATTTAAAGATGCGTTGGTACTGGCGGATGAGGTATTAAAATGAATATTGAATATTGAATATTGAACAACGAATTTTGAATAACGAATTTATAAACAATTTTAAATAGCAAGACCATGTATTTGACTGAAGAACACAACATGATTCGCAAGACGGTGCGCGATTATGCCGAGCGGGAGGTAAAACCGGTTGCACAGGAACTCGATGAAAAAGCTGAATTTTCCATTCAGCTGACCAAAAGAATGGGTGAACTGGGATTTTTTGGGTTGCGAACACCCCAGGAGTTCGGCGGAATTGACATGGACACACTTGCCTATGTAATTGCTGTGGAGGAACTTGCGCGTGTTGACAGTTCCCAGGCAGCCACCCTGGCGGCCCATATATCGCTGGGCATTGGCCCGATTCTGAACTACGGAACGGCAGAACAAAAACAGAAATATCTCCCCATGCTCTCCACCGGTGATGCACTTTGGGCCTTTGGCCTCACGGAACCCGATGCCGGGAGTGACTCCAGGGCCACTAAAACCACCGCCAGGCTTGACGGAGACCACTGGGTTATCAATGGATCCAAGATATTCATCACCAACGGTGCCTCGCCGATTAACATAGGGGCAACTGTTCAGGTGGTTTCTGATGAAGCGAATGGCCGGAAGGAGTTTTCAACCATCCTGGTGGATGCCGACACTCCCGGTTTTAAGCGGGTACCCATGCATGGCAAGATGATGTGGCGTGCTTCGGATACTGCACAGCTGTTCTTCGACGACTGCAGGGTTCCGGTTACGAATATTTTAGGCAAACGTGGCGAAGGGTCGAAAATCATGTTGGGCACGCTCGACAGCGGACGCCTGGCCATCGGGGCCATGGGACTCGGATTAGCCCAGGGAGCCTTTGAAATGGCCATGACCTATGCAAAAAGCCGGAAGCAGTTTGGCAAACCCATTGCGCAGTTCCAGGTCAACGCTTTTAAACTTGCGGATATGGCCACCAAGATCGAACTTGCGCGGAACCTGCTTTACAAAGGTGCATGGCTTAAATCTAACGACCAGCCTTATGCCAAAGAGGCTGCCATGGCAAAGCTCTATTGCTCAGAAATTGCACGTGAGGTCGCCGATGAAGCCGTTCAGTTGCATGGCGGGTACGGCCTGATGAAGGATTACGATATCGAACGCTTTTACCGTGATCAGCGCCTCCTCCAGATCGGCGAGGGCACCTCCGAGATCCAGCGGACTGTCATTTCCAGGTATATCGGTTGTTTCGACTGATCTCTGATTCAACCAGAAAACAAAAGCCGCCCCGGAATCCGGGGCGGCTTTTGTTTTCTTAGGAAATGGTTGGTTATAGCCAGAGGAAAACTGTTCCTGAATGGTTGTTTTTTTGCCAGTCCACTTTGTATTTGGCAGGACACTCATTTCCGACAGGCTGGTTGTTCCTGTCATAACCAAAGGTGAGGGTGGCGCTCTTTGAATCAGCAGGTATTGAATGCTTCTTTACCCCTGCTGAAGGGTCCCAGTCACAAACCTGGCAACGGGTAACCGGCTCGATGATCTGTGAGTAGAAATTCTCGCCCTTGCGGTTGATCCCCCATACAACGAGATTGTCATAACCGTCGGCAGAACCAAAGCCATCGCAAGTTAGCACCAGGTTATAAGGGGCTGTGCCGGATAAGGTTTTCTGACGGGCAATATTCCAGGTTTTGGTGCTCCCGTCACTATTGAATGTGACGTTTACCATGCCCCAGGTTCTGTGAACAATGGTGGGGAGTTCGGGACCAAGCTGCCAGATGAGGCCGCCACTCACATTCTGATAGACTTTAACACCATTCAATGTAACTGATTTTGAGGATGACATCTTTGAAATCGTAAAATCAATGTGCTTTACAATCACCGTAGCCCCCTGCTCATACCAATGGGAACCTGCTTTCTTTTTAATTTCAACTTTGCCCGAACGATATCTTGTGCCGTTGCAATTAACACCATGATAAGTAATGTAAATGGTGACCGTATCGTTGATGGTAGCCGTAGAATCGATGGTGGCATTACATGGAAGCTGGCTGGTCGACTTCAGGTTTCCACCCGAAAGAATGTTATTCACTTCATTCATCGACTCATCCATGGATGATTCAAACGACTCTTCGTCGCCTGCGAGTTGCTGAAGCGAGGAGGAATCGGCTGAAATGTCATTGTTTTTGTCTTTTTTACAACCGGTCAGAGCGAGTCCGAAGATGGCAAAGACAAGCATTGTGAGGCGAAACAGGTTTGCAGATTTCATGGTTGGATAGATTTTAATGGTTGATATTTGGGGTTTCTTATTGGTTATACACACGAAAGTTTATATACCCTTATGCCGAATAAAAAAAAATCATGGATTGACACTTACAGAAAGTTCCGTCACTGCGCAGGCCCCGAAATAGCCTACTGCCCCACCGCTCAGGTTGGTCGTGACATTGGCTGGTGCAACTGTAAATAATCCGCCGCTCCAGTTCGACTCAAGCAGCATCTCACGGATAAATTCAGCATGTGGTGGCGTAAGGGAATATCTTCGTTCGGTAATAATGGTACCTGCAGGAAAGTAGACAGACTGCATCCTGGGTGCAAAAACCTCACTGACATCGAGGGTGGGCAAGGTATAAAACAACAGTCTTGCATGGTTGTTCAACGAATCGAGTTGCTGATACCCGGGAACCATCGACCAGTCGATCAGCAACTCCCACATGGCTGCCTGTTCGGTGCTGAATGCATTTGCAACCCAGTCGATATAATAGAGGTTGTTTTCCTCTTTCCGGGAATATCGAAGTTCCTTGAATGCGCTGCCTCCGGTCATGGTGGTTTTGGCGGTAAACACCTTTCCCGTGGTTGAAATCAGCAGGGTATAATTTTTCTGAAGCCGGGCAGAAAACCAGGGAGGCGTTTGATAAACCCCGGAACTAAGCGGATATTCAACCAGCTGCCACGTGGAATCCTCATTGCTAAGCAGTACCGCTGCTCCGGTAACAGGCTCCGGTAATTTGTTGAGTTCAGTCACGGGATGGGTTAGTGTTACTTTGTGCGGTTTCACCTCATCCGTGATGACACCATCAACTGCCAGGATTCCAGACACTTCGCCAGTTACAGGCCAGGTGGTCTCTTTCACGCATCCGTGCAGAAAAAAGACAAGGCCGGTGAGATATAAAAACCTTCGCATCAGAATTTGAATTGGTAGTTGATAGATGGAATGATACCAGCCACGGAGATGGTGGTGGGCACAACCTTATACGATCCGTCAAGGTTGGAAGGAACCACAAAATCTCCCTGGTCGTTCATCATCTTGTTAAAATTAACCGAAAATGGATTCAGACGGCCATAGGCATTGTACAGGGTCAACGTAAGACTGTGCCGATAGTGGTTTCCAGGTTTATTGAAGGTGTAGGTAGCCGATAAATCGAGCCGGTGGTAATCGGGCAGGCGGCCGTTGTTTTTATCACCATACATTGGAATTGAGGTCCCGTTGGCATAGTAAAATCCCATCGGAGTAGTGATGGCGCCACCTGTGAGGTAGATCCAGTTTGCACCAAGCATCCAGTGCTTCTTATCCTCCCAGGAGATATTGATGCAAATGTCGTCAGGCCGGTCGTAACTGGCCGGGTAAACATTCCCATTGTTGATGCCCGGGGTCTGGATCATGGCCCTGGACCATGTATAACCAATCCAGCCGGTCAGGTTTCCAATGGTTTTACGCAGCATGAATTCGATGCCATATGACCAGGCTTTTCCGAAGCGCAACTCCCCTTCTATCAATGTATTGAAAAGCAGGTTGGCATGGTCCCGATAGTCAGGATGATTGTGAAACCATTTATAATAACCCTCCACCGAAAAAGTTAATTTCGAACCGGCCAGACTCCTGAAATAGCCCACCGCCACCTGGTCGGCTGTCTGTGGCCGGATATTTGGCCCGCACGGAGCCCAGACCTCAAGGGAGGTGAAGGGACCTGTAGAATTCGAGAGGAGCTGAATGAATTGGGTTGTCCTGCTGTAACTTGCCTTTGCCGAAGATTTTTCATCGATCAGGTATTGGAGGTTCACCCTGGGTTCCGGCATGATCGACCAGGAATATACTTCTCCCCTTTCATAATGAATGGTATCGATTACCTGGTGGTTAGCATCAAAATAGTAGACATCGGTGGGACCGATATCCTGCCAAAGCGGAAGCCTGATGCCATAACGCAACGTTAACCGGTTCCCGATCCGCTGTTCGTCCGAGGCATATAAAACGTATTCCATGGCATGATATTCAGCAACTTTCGGAACATTGCCCGGCAAATCACCGTTTTCGAGGGTCACATTTCCGGGATTTGAATGGTGGTTGGTTACTTCTGCTCCCGAACGGATGGTGTTCCGGGGATTGAGATACCAGGTAAAATCTGTTTTCAGGGTCAGGTTGGAGATGGAGGAGTTCCAGTAGCCATTTTGCTCCTGAGGCAGGCTCAGCGAGTAGTTGTAACGGCTGTAATTCATAGTGGTGTTGCAAAAAAGCTTGTTGGTGAATACATGGTTCCACCGGAACGTACCTGCAAGGTTATCCCAGTTGATCCCAAGGGAATTGACCTCAGCCGTCAGAAAAGGGCCGAAGACATCCCTGCCGGTAAAAAAGGTAAAGAACAAGCGGTTGTTGTCGTTCAGCCGGAAATTTAATTTGGCGTTGATATCAAAAAAATGAAAATCAAAACTCCGGTTGATCTCTGGCAAACTGTTCAGCCAGTTAAGGGTTGATACCCGCCCGGAGATAAAAAAAGAAGCCCGCTCCTTTAACACGGGACCCTCCAGGGTAAAATTGGAGGCATAAGGCCCCACATTCCCCGAAAACCCGAAATGCTTCATGTTGCCCTCTTTTGCCTTGATATCGATGACAGACGAGAGACGTCCGCCGAATCTGGCAGGAAAGTCACCCTTGTATATCTGTACATCATTAATTGCATCCGGGGCAAAGGCAGAGAAAAACCCGAAAAGGTGAGATGGATTATACACTGGAACCTCATCGATAAGCAGCAGGTTCTGGTCGCTGTTGCCCCCGCGGACATAATATAGCGACGATCCGTCACCAAAAGTCTGAATGCCCGGAACAGCCTGCAATGCCCTGATCACATCAAGGTTTCCACCGAAACCTGGAAGTTGTGACAAGGTTTTCTGCGAAAAGTGGAATTCGCTCATCTGCCCTGTCCTGATCTCCGATTCGCGGTTGGCCGCCACCACCTCAACCTCCCTGATCTGAAGTTCCTGCTCCTCCATCTCCACCGACAACCTGGTATTTTCACCCAGTTCCACATCTTTCTGCACCTCGCTGTAACCCATATAGGAAAAGACCATCGGGTAACTCCCTTTGTTTAAGGTTAGCGAATAAAACCCATAGCCATTGGTTGTAACGCCGGTGGTGGTCGCCTTGATATAAACATTAGCGCCAATGAGGGCTTCCCCGGTATTTTTATCGCGCAGAAAGCCGCTAAGTGTAAATTTTCCGGCAACACCCGTTGTAGTATGAATGGAGTTTAAGGTTATCGGGCCCGACTTTAATACCAGGTGATTTTCAACCTTAAAATAGTCGATGCCATTGTTTCTGAGTACACCCTGAAGGATTTCTTCAACGGTTTTATGCCTGGCATGAATGGTGATGAGTTTATCGACCGGCAGTGACTGTGGATTGTAGGCAAAATCGATCTTCGCCCTGGCGCTGATCTCCGTAAGCACTTCCGAAATGGGTCTGTTGTCCAGCTTCAGGGTGATTCGCTTTTGGAGGTCCTGTGCAAGAACCGGCAAACCATGCAAACAGAGGCAGATTAAAGCGACAATGGACGATATGAAGGAAGCGCTCTTCTTCATAAAATCCCTACCTGCCCTGGTTACATCCCTTACCTGAGAGTTCAATCCCTCCGCCGGCCTGGCTGATCCGGATGTCAAGAGTGGCTTTAAGCACCTGTAATAACGACTCCAGCGATTGTTGGTCAAAGGTGGCGGTAATCCGGCAATCCCTGAGATTGTTATCGTGTATGGTAACAGGTGTGCGATAAACTTTGGTCAACACCTTTACAACCTCATCGAGGGGCGTGTTACTGAATACAATGTGTTTTGTTTTCCAGGAGATAAAATTCACATCGTTATTGGATGTTTTGAGAATATCGGATCCGGCATCATTGATTTCGGCCTTCTCGCCCGGAACCAGGAGAGCTGACTTATCCGGCCGGTTTTCGAAATAGACCTTTACGATCCCTGTGGAGAGATATATCACCTGTTTGTCGCCCGGGGTTTTGGTATTAAAGGAGAAGGAGGTTCCAACCACCCTGACCCTCACATTCCCCGAGGCAATGATAAAAGGCTTGGCTTTGTTGTGAGCCACCTCGAACCATCCTTCTCCATTCAGCGTCACCTGACGGATGGAGCCCGTAAACCGGGAGGGATAGGTGAGCGTTGTGCCCGCATTGAGGGTGACACTTGTTCCATCGGGCAATACACACTCCATGATTTCATTCCCGGCAGCGAGTTGGTGATCGGAAGGATTTGTAAAATAACGGTATAGGAAAAAAGCGGGAAGCAGCAGAAGCAGAGAGATCGCAGCAATGCGCAGAGCGAATGACAGGCGATGGAACTTACGATGAACAATTTCAGATGGTGGGTTTAAATCGCCATTTCGTTCATAGTTCAAATCAGAACTCTTGATTTTTAATCTTGATTCAAGCTGATCCCACTCATGATCAATATGAATGGATGATTCAATCTTTGATTTTTCAATGGCTTGCCAGGTTTTCTGATATTCTGAAAACAATGTGGCATTTGCCGGATCTGCCTTGACCCACTCCTCCAGTGCCAGGATCTCGCCAGGAGTTGCCTCTCCGAAAAAATACCTGGAAATCAGATCAGTATAATATGTCTTGTTTGTTTCCATAACGGTTTACAATGATAATACACCAAAAGAGGTTGTTACCCTGATGATAATTGTAAATATATCCCGACCATTAAAATTAGCGGCAGGTATTCGGCCAGCCTCACCCGCATGTGCTGCAACGCCTTCGACATCTGTGATTCGACCGTTTTGACGGATATCTGGAGATGATCGGCAATTTGCTGATATTTGAGATTCCGGATGCGGCTTAACTGAAAAATCTCCCTGCATTTTTCGGGTAGTTCGTTTATTGCGTGTTCAATCTGGTGAAGGATATCCGATTCTACCAGCTTATCGGCCAGTTCATATCCTGTTTCGGTGGATAAGTTTTCAAGCGCCAGCAGGTCGCTGCTGAATTTTTTATGATCCCTGAGGTAATTGAGGCACTTGTTGCGGACAGCGGTTGAGAGATAACTCTTAACTGATTTGGAGAGGTCGAGGGTTTGCCGTTTTTCCCACAATATAACAAAAGAGTCCTGGACAATTTCCCGCGCAACCTCGTCATCCTTCACATACCCGGCAGCAAACTGGCACAGACCGGTAAAGTGTTCCCTGAAGAGGGATTCCAGCGCATGTTCGTCGAATTGGCAGGTTGAATTTGTCACTTGTTTTCGGTATACATAAACCTTTTGATCTTCTGTGTGGCAGTCTTCTGAAATGGATTGGGCTGGGCGACCACCAGCTGCACCTGTGAGAACTTATTAACCCTGGAATTTACATAGTCCTGAAGTTCCATGCGGAGCTCCTCGGTTTTCTCATCGACATAATTTGTAAACTCGTTTTTCAGGTACTGGTAGCGTTGCTCAATCTCCTCCTGGTTAAAATGGACAAGGGCAATGAGCTTGCCTTTTTTCTCCACCACCAGGGATTCAACCACATGGCGAAAGTTGTTGATGACCGATTCAATATCTTCGGGGTAAACATTCTCCCCGTTTGACCTTACGATCATGCTTTTAACCCGTCCACGGATGTAGAGGTTGCCTGTATTGTCTAACGCGCCGAGATCACCGGTTTTCAGCCAGCCATCGGGAGTTATGATCTCCTTTGTAATTGCAGGCTCCTTGTAGTAGCCTTTCATAACATTTGGGCCTTTCGCCCAGATTTCCCCTTCACCGGTACGGGGATCGGCATTCATGATTTTAAGATCTACTCCGATACAAGCCGGGCCTGTCGACTGCAGCACAGGATGATGCGGATTGAACCCGGCAAGCAGCGGGGCACACTCAGTCAGTCCGTATCCAACGGCGTAAGGGAAACGTGCTTCGATAAGGAACCGCTCTACGGTTTTATTCAGTTTAGCGCCTCCGACACCGAAGAAATTCAGTTCCCCTCCAAATGTTTCCATCAGTTTTTTTCCTGCAATCCGGTGCAGGATTTTCCGTATGGCCGGAATTTTATACAGGATGCTGATCGCTTTTTTTTCTGTGAATGCCGGGAGAATTTTCGACCGGAAAATTTTCTCAATGATCATCGGAACCGTGAGCATGAGCGTCGGTTTTACCTCGAGCAGCGCCGGGAGTAAAAGGGCCGGTGTAGGCGGTTTTCCAAGATAATATACACTGGCGCCCCGATACATCGGAAGGATAAGGCCCAGGGTGTTCTCATAAGTATGTGAAAGCGGAAGGATGGAGAGAAACCGGTCGGTTTCATGGATTGGTTGTATTTCGTGTCCCTTGATGGCGGTGAAACAGATATTTTTATGGGTTAACATGACACCTTTCGGGGTGCCTGTGGTTCCTGAAGTATAGATGATGGCGGCAAGGGCATCCTCCTCCACATCATAAGTGGCAGAAGGTTTAGCAGCAGCATCAAATCCGGGCCATCCTTCATAGGACCTGACGACGGAAAAATCTTCAATTTTAACAACCTCCTCCAGGTAATCAGTCGTAAGACCAACCAGCTTTGAAAGTAATCCCTCGGATGCAAAAACAACCCGTGTTTCTGAATGTTCGAGCAGAGCCAGGATCTCCACTGGCAGGAATTCGGGCAGCAGGGGCACAACAACGGCCCCCATAAAGGTAACTGCGTAATAGGATATCCCCCAGTTGGGTTGATTTGTGCTGAGAATGGCCACCTTGTCGCCCGGCTTGACACCAAGTTTCTCCAGGAATGCCATCACTGCCAGAATCCGGTTGTTGACCTCGCGGTAGGTGATTGGTCTCTTTCCGACCAGCGCCATTGCATCACGATCGCCGAATTGGGTTAATGTAGCTGCAAAGAAAGCGGGGAATGTTAACTTTGGTGTGTCTTCCATGATTTGGTTTTTACCACGAAAAAGCCCCCGGAAATCGCTTGCGGGGGATGCGATGAGAATATTATTCATGCAAAGATAAGAATAATCATATCATTTGGTAATTTTGGCCCGTGAACATTGAATGGTATCCTCGGTTTTGAACAACTCAACTTCTGCCATCATCCTGACAACCGGAAGATTATAAAGAATTCACTGTGTGGGGTCGGAATTCACCCAAATAATTGTACTTTTACACACTATGATGCGTTTGAATTCCAATCGAGATTCTGTTCATGCAACGAATTTTTGATGTGAGGAACACCAATCTTATCTCATAACCGGTAACACGATTTAACATGCAGGAAACCATCCGGTTTGTCTTTGATGATAGAATTGTAGAAGTTGAATTTTCCGAAACCACCGGATTCAAGCCAACGACCACAGTCCTTAACTTTCTCCGTTCCTTCTCTGCCCACAAAGGGGTCAAGGAGGGCTGTGCCGAGGGAGATTGCGGCGCATGTACGGTGGTTCTTGCAGAAATCGGCGAAAATGGAAAACTTGTTTACAAGACTGTCGACTCCTGCCTCGTTTTTCTCCCGATGATCCATGGAAAACAGTTGATCACCATTGAGAATCTTGCTTTTTATAAAGAAAAACACAAAATTCTTCACCCTGTTCAGAAGATGCTGGTGGATTCACATGGCAGTCAGTGCGGCTATTGCACCCCAGGGGTCGTCATGTCGCTTTTTGGATTGTTTAAAAATCATCACAATCCCCCACGTGAAACCATCGAAGATGCCCTTACCGGGAACCTTTGCCGGTGCACGGGTTACCAGTCTATCCTGGAAGCTGCCCAGAAAGCCTGTTCCGGCGTTGGGAAAGACCATTTTTCACAATATGAGCCCGGGATCATCGAGTTGCTCCTGGAGATAAAATCCAACAGGGAGACCTTCAGGAAAAAGAGGGGAAGACAACATTATACAAAGCCATTTACCCTTGAGGAAGCCCTCAGGGTTAAAAAAGAGTATCCCTCTGCAACCGTGATTAGCGGTTCAACGGATGTGGCTCTTCGCCAGACAAAGAAAAAAGAGTTGCTTGCTGCCATTGTAGATCTTTCAGGCGTTGAAGAGCTCCAGTATTGCCATGAAACCGCCGATGCTTATGTCATCGGTGCCGGACTTCCCCTTGAAAAGGTCAGGAGGTTCGCTGAAGAGAGATTACCTGCACTCAACAACATCCTGAAAGTGTTTGGCTCCCTGCAGATCAGGAACATGGCAACACTTGGGGGAAATGTCGGATCGGCCTCTCCCATTGGTGACAGCCTACCGCTGCTGATCTCCTACAAAGCATCTGTAAAGATCAGGTCGCTGGATGCTGAAAGGATTTGTCCGGTCGGTGATTTTATTACCGGCTATCGGAAAACTTTGTTGCATGACGATGAACTGATTATCGAGATCATCATCCCCAAGCATAGCGCTGATACAAAAGTGATGTCGTATAAGGTTTCCAAACGCCGGGAAATGGACATCTCAACAGTCAGCGCCGCCTTTCGGCTGACATTAGCGCAGGGCAAGGTGTCTGAAATCATCCTTGCTTTTGGCGGAATGGCCCCGGTTCCCATTCGGGCAATAAAAACTGAAGAGGCACTTTTCGGTAAAGAGTGGACCCTTAAAGCCGTTGAAGAAGCAATGCCCGTTTTAATCAGGGAATTCACCCCGATTTCGGATGCACGAGCAGAGGCCGAGTTCCGGAATACTGCTGCAACAAATCTATTACTGAAGTTTTTTGTTGAACAAAATATACCCGACCCCGTTCCGCGATCCAACAATCGGGAATGAGGCAGGGAGAGCATTAAATCAACCACGTAAAATGCTACACCACCAACCACACGACAGTGCAGCAAAACATGTAACCGGGGAATCTGTATTTATTGAAGATATGCCGGTAAGCGCACAACTGCTGCATGGAAAAATTGTGTACAGTAAAAATGCACACGCCAGAATTCTTCGGATCGACACTTCAAATGCTTTGTCGATCCCGGGGGTCCATTGTATTCTCACAGCAAAGGACATACCCGGCCAAAACCAGATGGGCCCCATCGTACACGATGAACCCTGTCTTGCCGACCAGGAGGTCACCTTCATCGGGCAGGCCGTTGTGCTGATCGCGGCTGAGACCCCCGAAGCGGCGTATGAAGCCGAAATCTGCATTACCATTGATTATGAACCCCTTCCGGCCATCCTAGATATCCGGTCGGCAATGGCTGCAAACAACCTCCTTGCCCCTCCCCGTCATATTCTGAGGGGAGATCCGGAAAGTGCCATGAAAGCCGCTCCCCATGTTCTCAGGGGGGAACTTGCCACCGGGGCGCAAGAACACTGGTACCTTGAAACGCAGACAGCCCTGGCTGTCCCGGGAGAAGGTAAAGAGATGGTGATCCATGCCTCCAGTCAGAACCCCGCCGAAACCCAACAGATCGTTGCCGAAGTCCTCGGACTTCAAAAAAACGAGGTGGAGGTAGAAGTGAGGCGTATGGGTGGAGCCTTTGGAGGCAAAGAGACCCAGGGAAACCATGTGGCAGCATGGGCCGCTCTGCTGGCAAATGCCACAAAATGCCCTGTTAAGATCCACCTGTTTCGCGATGATGACCAGATCATGACGGGTAAACGCCATCGTTTCCTGTCGGATTATGAGATCGGGTTTGACGACCAGGGATTGATCCATGCCTACAAAGTTGAATTGAACTCGGATGCAGGTTCATCAACCGATCTTTCGAGGGCCATTCTCGAGCGGGCCATGCTGCATGCCGACAACGCCTATTTCCTCCCGAATGTATCCATCACCGGCCGGGCATGGAAGACCAACCTGCCGTCCAACACCGCTTTCAGGGGCTTTGGCGGCCCCCAGGGAATGGCGGTCATTGAAAACGCCATTGATCGCATTGCACGTTACCTGAAAAAAGATGCTGCAGATATCCGGTACCTGAATTTTTACAGGGCAGGAGAAAACAACCTCACCCCATATGGCGAGAAGGTGGAGAACAACCACCTTGGCAAAATCTTCGACAAGTTGTACAGCACATCTTCCTACCGGGTCCGCAGGGAGGAGATTAACAAGTTTAACCAGAAACACCTCTTCTTTAAAAAAGGTCTGGCTCTGACCCCGGTAAAATTCGGGATCTCCTTTACCACGGCCTTCCTTAACCAGGCCGGGGCCCTTGTCAACATATACACCGATGGTACGGTACTGGTTAACCATGGCGGAACCGAGATGGGGCAGGGCCTCCATACAAAAATCCTTCAGATTGCCGCATCCGAACTCGGGATATCCCCCGAAAAAGTGAAGGTGAGTGCCACCAATACCTCCAAAGTGCCAAACACCTCCCCTACCGCAGCCTCCACAGGAAGCGACCTGAACGGTATGGCGGTGAAAAACGCCATCGACACCATCAAGGGCAGACTGACGGGTTTGGTTGTGAAAGAACTTTCTGCCGTGAACCCGGAAGTGAAGTTTCAGGAGGAGAATATCACGTTTCACGAGAATTGTGTATTTGACAAAGAACACCCTGACTGTAAACTTCCTTTTTCAAAACTTTGTGACCTTGCCCGATTGAACCAGATAAGCCTAAGTTCAACAGGCTATTACAAAACACCCGGCGTTTGGTTTGACCGTGATTCAGGCCAGGGAAGGCCCTTCCATTACTATGCATTCGGCATGGCGGTTTCCGAGGTAATGATCGATACGCTTACCGGGGCACATCTGTTAGTTCGTACCGACATACTTCACGATGTGGGAGATTCCATCAACCCGGGCATTGACAAAGGCCAGGTGGAAGGAGGTTTTATCCAGGGCGTGGGATGGTGTACCACCGAAGAGATCAAGTGGGATAAAGAGGGCAACCTCCTGACCCATTCACCCGACACTTATAAAATTCCAACGATCAACGATATTCCAAAGGATTTCAGGGTTGAGTTCTTGCAAGATGTGCCCAATCCAGGGACAATACGTCGCAGTAAGGCTGTGGGAGAACCCCCTTTTATGCTTGGCTTTTCGGTTTGGCTCGCCATTAAGGATGCTGTCTCTGCCGTACGAAACCACGAAACAGAACCCGATTTTTCTCTGCCTGCCACCGGAGAAGTGATCCTTATGTCGGCAGAAAAACTCATACACCCCCGGGGATGATAAAACTAATCCTCATTGCAGGTACTGGCGGATTTTTGGGAACCGTAGCACGCTTCCTCGCTTCCAGGTACTTTCAAAATCTTTTTCTCTCATCGTTTCCTTTTGGCACCTTCCTCGTAAACATTGCAGGATGCCTGCTGATAGGCATTTTCCTGGGATTGTCACAAAAGGGAGATCTCCTCAGCCCCGAATGGAGAATGTTCCTCACGGTCGGATTCTGCGGAGGGTTTACCACATTTTCAGCCTTCGCCGCTGAAAATCTCGCCCTGGTGAAGGACGGCAACTTTTTCTACTTCGCGCTTTATGCAGGTTTAAGCGTTTTCCTTGGGCTCCTGGCAACCTTTCTTGGCAACACACTCATCCTTAAAGCTATATAAATCATACAAATTTAAGCTGAATGAAATTAATGTGATTTTTCATCCTGCCGGGAAATCACAAAAAAACTGCCCCTGGTAATCGAAATCGTTGATGATGACGGAAAAATAGATAACTTTGCAGTTCATGAAACCTTTTGCCTTCCTCTTGAGTGTCTACATCTTCTGCCTGGCCTCTGCGCCATGTGTTGATGAGGTGTTAACACTCCGGCAGGAGTGCGGACAAACAGAACATCACCAAGCAGGTGCCCCGGCCGACCATGCCGATGCATGTTCTCCCTTCTGCATCTGTTCATGTTGCAGTGTGCCTGTGACACTTTTAGCAACCACTGGCATCACCCACCCCTTTTTCACCTTCCAGCGTTCCATCATTTCAGAATCCTCTCAAATCACCTCCTTTTTTGCCGTGACCTTCTGGCAACCGCCTAAAATAGGTTAACACTACCAGCTTATACTTTTCTATTCCAGGTTGATCTAAAAGAAAGATCAAATAACCTGTGCAGTATTGCGTGGACTTTATCCCAAGGCTAAACACCAGACAGATTATCTAACTGATTATTATCATGATAGAACGTATTATTTATTTCTCCATTAAAAACAAGTTCATCATCGGGCTGTTTGTAACAGCGCTGATTGGCTGGGGAAGTTACTCCCTGATGAACCTTCCCATTGATGCCATCCCCGACATTACCAACAACCAGGTCCAGGTGATCTCCCTCGCGCCATCCCTGGCGGTTCAGGAAGTGGAGAGTTTCATTACCGCCCCGATAGAGGTAGCGGTGGCAAATATCCCCGACATTGTGGAGTTGCGATCCATTTCGAGGTTGGGATTGTCGGTTGTTACCGTCGTCTTTAAAGATGGCGTGGATGTTTACTGGGCCCGGCAGCAACTCGGCGAACGGTTAAAGGAGGCTGAAGAGGATATCCCGGCCGGGATGGCAAAAATTGAACTTGCACCCATCAGCTCCGGGCTGGGAGAGATTTACCAGTACAGGCTGGCCGTGGCAAAGGGATTTGAAAAACAGTTTCCTCCCATGGAGCTGCGTACCATCCAGGACTGGGTTGTTCGCCGTGAAATGCTCGGCACACCCGGGGTTGCTGATATCAACAGCTATGGCGGCTTTGTGAAGCAGTACGAAATTGCCGTGAACCCCGAACGGCTCAGGGGGATGAACCTCACCCTTACCGATATTTTCCAGGCACTTGAAAAAAACAATGAAAACACCGGCAGCGCCTATATAGATAAAAAGCCAACCGCCTATTTCATCCGGGGAATCGGGCTGGTTAAAACGCTGGAAGATATTGAGAAAATTGTCGTAAAAACCACTGCATCAGGCGTTCCTGTGCTGATACGCGATCTTGCAACCGTTCAATTCGGAAGCGCTACCCGGTACGGAGCCTTTGTGGTGGACACCTCTGAGTCCGTAGGCGGTGTGGTCATGATGCTGAAAGGGGCCAACGCCCATGAGGTGATCGAAAAGGTTGAAAACCGGATTTTGTCGATACAAAAATCGTTACCTAAAGGGGTCACCATTGAACCATTTCTGAACCGGTCCGACCTTGTGAGCCGGGCCATCGGCACGGTTTCAACGAACCTGATCGAAGGAGCCCTCATCGTAATTTTCATCCTTGTGCTGCTCCTTGGTAACATCAGGGCCGGACTGATTGTTGCTTCCGTGATCCCGCTTTCGATGTTGTTTGCCATTTCATTGATGAATCTTTTCGGCGTTTCCGGTAACCTGATGAGCCTGGGAGCCATTGACTTCGGGCTGATCGTCGACGGGGCGGTAATCATCGTTGAAAGCGTGGTGCACAGGATTTTCCTGAGCAGGCATCACCATACCGGTGTGACAAGGCTTACGCAGGCCCAGATGGATGAGAATGTCTTTGAATCGGCCCGCCGCATGATGAGTTCCGCAACCTTCGGGCAACTTATCATTTTGATCGTCTACCTGCCCATCATGGCATTGGTCGGCATCGAAGGAAAGATGTTCAGGCCCATGGCCCAGGTGGTGGTATTCGCCATCCTCGGAGCCGGGGTTCTGTCGCTGTCGTATGTCCCGATGGCATCAGCGTTGTTTCTCAGTAAAAAAACCGTTCATAAGCGGAACATTTCAGACCGGCTGATGGAGTGGATTCAGAAAGGGTTCAACCCTGTCATAGGATGGACCCTGAAACATAAACTGGCCGTTTCTGCCGTGGCGCTCGGGATGTTCATCTTCAGCCTGCTTGTTTTCAACCGGCTTGGGGGTGAATTCATTCCACAGCTCGAGGAGGGCGACCTTGCATCGAGTGTCATCACCCTCCAGGGCGGATCACTTACCAACACGGTTGACATGGTGATCAAAGCCAACAGGATACTGCTGGAGAACTTCCCTGAAATCAGGCACACCGTATGCAAGATCGGCGCAGGAGAGATTCCCACCGACCCCACGCCGATGGAGACTGGCGATTATATCATCACGCTGAAGGATAAAAGTGAATGGACATCCGCAACATCCAGGGAGGAGCTGGTTGAGAAGATGCAGGAGAAACTGGTAACGCTTGCAGGGGTGAAATTTGAATTCCAGCAGCCGATCCAGATGCGTTTCAATGAGTTGATGACGGGTTCAAAGCAGGATATTGCCATAAAAATTTTCGGCGACAACCTCAACACCCTGGCCGATAAGGCCACTGAAGTGGAAAAAATCATCCGGCAGGTTGAAGGTGTGGAAGATATCAACGTGGAAAAAGTAACAGGTCTGGCCCAGGTTCAGGTGGATTTCAACCGCGACCGGCTTGCCCAGTACGGCCTCTCGGTGGATGAAGTCAACAAGCTGCTGCGTTCTGCTTTTGCTGGAAGCCAGGCCGGGGTTGTTTACGATGAAGAGAAACGGTTTGGAATGGTGGTCCGACTTGACAAGGACTATCGGCAGAATCTCGACGACGTGAAAAACCTCACGGTAGCCCTGCCCAACGGATCGCAGCTGCCCTTTGACCAGGTTGCCGATATCTCAATCAGGTCGGGACCGGCGCAGGTATCGCGGGAGGACACGAAAAGACGTATCACTGTTGGGTTTAACGTACGCAACCGGGATGTGGCAAGCGTGATCGGGGAAGTAACCTCGAAAATTGATCAGCAAATCAAATTTCCGACCGGCTATTATATCTCTTATGGTGGCCAGTTCAAGAACCTGGAAGCCGCCAAAAACAGGCTGGCCATTGCCGTTCCGGTGGCGCTGTTACTCATTTTTGTCCTGTTGTACTTTGCCTTCCATTCGGTGACTCAAACCCTCATCATCTTCACCACTGTGCCGATGTCGGCCATTGGAGGAATTTTTGCCCTTTGGTTGCGTGACATGAATTTCTCGATTTCGGCGGGTGTCGGATTTATTGCCCTTTTTGGTGTCGCCGTGCTGAATGGCATCGTATTGATCGCCGAATTCAACCGGCTGGAACAGGAGGGCGTCTCCGACATCACCCAACGGATCATGAAAGGGTTGCATAGCCGGTTGCGTCCGGTGATCATGACTGCAGCGGTAGCCTCGCTCGGGTTTCTTCCAATGGCCTTATCGGTTTCTGCGGGAGCAGAGGTTCAGAAGCCACTGGCGACCGTGGTCATTGGCGGACTGGTTAGCGCCACATTGCTGACACTATTCATCCTGCCGGTATTCTATCTCGTTTTTTCCGCTGGTTCTATCATGAACATTTTTAAAAAGAGAACCATGAAGATCGTCGCCTTGATTTTACCACTGATCTTTCTTTCGTCCATTTACAACCGGGCATCAGCCCAGGATTATAAGAAGATCACCCTGCAGGAGGCCATCCGGCAGGCGCTGGACCACAACCTTTCGATCCGTTCGGCAAACTATTCAGCGGACGCTCAGAAAGCGTTGAAGGGCGCCTCCTGGGATATTCCCAAAACCGTCATTGAAGGGCAATACGGCCAGTTCAATTCATACCGGATGGACAATAGTTTTACGATATCCCAGGATTTTTCCTTCCCTACGGTGTATATAAACCAGCGCCGGCTGGCCGATGCGAATATGAAAAGCGCTGAATGGCAGCTCCAGGGAACAAAACTTGAAGTTGCCACCCAGGTCAAACAGGTCTACTGGCAACTGGCCTACCTCTACTCAAAGTACAAACTGCTCCTTTACCAGGACAGTCTCTATTCCGGCTTCTCAAGAGCCGCCGAACTGAGGGCCAGGAGCGGTGAAACCAACCGGCTGGAGATGATTACTGCCAGAACCCAGCACATCGAAGTAAAAAACCAGTTGCAGCAGGTAATGGTCGATGAAGGTATCTATTTGCGGAAATTGCAAACCCTGATTCATTCTGATGCAAAGGTTGCCCCATCCGACACGCTTTTACGCAGGCTTGCCTTTCAATCCCCGGGCGACAGTTTGCTTACTGTATCAAACCCCTATATGGAATATATAAGGCAACAGGCAGAAAAAGCTCAAATTGCAAAGCGCCTGGAGCAGAGCAGGATGATGCCGGACCTCAGTGTTGGATATTTCAGCCAAACAATGCTTGGAACACAGGAGGCCGAGGGTGTTGAACGTACCTTCGACAAGGGTTATCGGTTCTCAGGTGTGCAGGCCGGAGTTTCTATCCCGGTTTGGTTTGGGCCTTCAGTTTCAAAAAACAAAGCTGCCAGAATCCAGGAACTGGCCTCGCAAACCGATGCGGAAGATTATGAAATCTCACTGAAAAGCAACTACAGATCACTTCTTGACGAATTTGCAAAATACGCTTCAAGTGTTGACTATTATGAACAACAGGCAACGCCTGAAGCAAATCTCATCATCGACCAGGCGACCCGAAGTTTTAAGGCCGGTGGCCTCGATTACCTTGAATACATCATTACCCTTAACAGGGCGCTGGATATCAGGCAAAGTTACCTGGATGCGCTGAACAGTTACAATCAGACCATCATCAACATTGAAAATATCACCGGTAAATTATACTAAAGTATGAAAAACAACTCTTTAAACCGAATCACTTCCTCACTAACCATTATGTTACTCCTGTTTCTTCTGGTCTCATGTACCGGAGGGAAAAAAGCCAATCCGGAAACTGAGTCTGAAGAGAATTTACCACCGGATATCGTTGAATTGAGAGACGACCAGATCAAACTGGCAGGTATTGAAACAGGAACCATTGAGTTGCGTTCACTCAGTGGCAACCTCAAGGTAAACGGATCGGTCGGGGTATCCCCTGAGAATCTTGCAACGGTTTGCATGCCCTTTGGCGGTTTTGTCAAAAGTGCCATGCTGATGCCCGGGAATGCAGTAAAAAAGGGACAAACACTGGCCATCCTGGAAAATCAGGATTTCGTTGATGTTCAGCAAAATTACCTTGAAGCGAAGAGCAGCCTGGAATTTGCAGAAGCTGAATTTAAACGACACACGGAACTCTATAAGGAAGATGTCTATTCACAGCAAAACCTGCAGAAAGTCACCGCCGAATACAAAAGCCTGAAGGCTAAAGTTAAAGCCCTGGAGCAGAAACTGGCGCTGATCGGCATCAATCCGGCTAACTTACATGAGGATGATATCAGCAGTTCAGTTGCAGTGGTTTCCCCGATTTCCGGCTTTGTAAAGTCGGTGAACATCAATATTGGAAAATATGTAGCGCCTACCGATGTCCTTTTTGAGATCGTTAACAGCGATAAGCTCTACCTGGAACTTACGCTTTTTGAGAAAGATGCTGATAAAGTAACGGCCGGGCAGCGGATCCGTTTCTTCATCAACAACGAGACCGAGCAGCACGATGCGGTGATTTCGCAGACCGGCAGGTCGGTCAGTGCCGACAAGACCTATAAAGTATATGCAACCGTTACCGAGCAATGCAAGAACCTGATGCCGGGAATGTACGTCAATGCTACGATTGAGGCATCTGCGAACCAGGTGGCCTCGCTTCCTTCGGAGGCGATTGTAAGCTTCGATGACAAAGACTACATTTTCGTTTTCAGCCGGAACAAGGAGGAGAACGGGAAGCAATTCACTGAATACAGGATGGTTGAAATTCAGAAAGGGGTAACGGATAACGGTTTCAGCGAAGTGAGGCTACCGACAGGGTTTGATTTGAAGAGCTCCAGGGTTGTTATCAAAGGAGCCTACAACTTGCTGTCAGCAAAAAAAAATGCAGGGGAGATGAGCTGCTGAAATAACTTTTTTTTTATTTTTGCGCCCGATTTTATTTTTCATCATCCATTTAAAATGAACTACTTATGGAAGTAAGTGTTGAAAATCTGACGAAAATTTATGGATTTCAGAAGGCGGTCGACAGCATCTCGTTCAAGGTGGATACCGGTGAGATTGTCGGCTTCCTGGGACCGAACGGTGCCGGGAAAACGACCACCATGAAAATCATCACCTGCTTTATGGCACCTAATGAAGGTGATGTGAAGGTTGGGGGCATTTCAGTAAAAGCAAATCCTGAGGCTGTGAAAAAACACATTGGTTACCTTCCTGAGACGAATCCGCTCTACAAGGATATGCCGGTGATCGACTACCTCCGGTTTGTGGCCGAAATCCAGGGTGTGCCGGCATCCAGAATACATGACCGCATATTTGAGATGGTGCAGGTTTGTGGCCTGAAAAGCGAAAAATACAAAAAAATCAACGAACTCTCCAAGGGTTACCAGCAACGTGTCGGTCTTGCACAGGCCCTGATCCATGATCCCGAAATCCTCATCCTCGATGAGCCGACCTCAGGACTCGACCCCAACCAGATCGTAGAGATCAGGGAGCTCATCAAGAGAATTGGCCGCGAAAAGACTGTTATTCTCAGTTCTCATATCCTTGCTGAAGTGGAAGCCACGTGCGACCGTATCCTGATCATCAGCAAAGGCAAGCTGGTGGCTGACGGCACAGCAAACACCCTTCGGAAACAGGCCCAGGACAAGGAGATCGTTAAAGTGACCATCGAAGATGGCATCCATGAAGAGATTTACCGGAGCCTCCAGGGTCTTGAAACCGTTGAACTCGTCGATGTTCTCCCACAATACACCCAGGCTTTTGAAGTGCAAAGCAAGGCAGCCATGAATTCGCGTAAAGCCATCTTCAGGCTGTGTGTGGAGAAAGGATGGTCGCTCACGGAGATGACCCCGGTAGAGCGTAAACTTGAAGAGGTGTTCCGCGATCTGACGATTACCAACTAACATTTTGACCATACATCAACAAACAACAATTCACTCAACTAAAATTGAAATATTAACGTATATGAACAAGATCTGGATCATCACAAAAAGAGAGCTAAGGTCATTCTTCGACTCACTGATGGCCTATGTCATGATCGTACTGTTCCTCGGATTCAGCGGCTTTTTCACCTGGATCTTCGGAAGTGATATCTTCCTTGTAGGGCAGGCAAGCCTGCAATCCTTTTTCGGCATCTCCTTCTGGACCCTCTTTTTTTTCATCCCGGCCATTACCATGGGCCTGCTGTCGGAAGAGCAGAAATCGGGAACCATTGAGTTGCTGGTCACAAAACCTGTGAGCGACTGGCAGATCATTGCCGGAAAATTCCTGGCAGCATTCCTTCTCATAGGTATTACTCTTGCCCTCACCCTTCCCTATTACATAACCGTTGCCAGCATAGGCAAGATCGATCACAGTGCGGTGATGATGGGTTACCTCGGGTTGCTCTTTATGAGCGCTTCGTATATCAGCATCGGCCTGTTTACCAGCAGCATAACCAATAACCAGATTGTTGCCTTCCTGGTTGCGCTTTTCATCGGGATCTTTTTCCATCTCATCTTCAGCCTTGTCAGCAGCAGTTCGGGAGGATGGTTTGCCGGCCTGCTCGGTTACCTGAGCCTTGCCACCCATTATGAATCGATGGCGCGGGGGGTGATCGACTCAAAAGACATCCTCTATTTTCTCTCCATCATTTTCGCCGGGCTCCTTGGTACCGAACTGGTTTTATCGAGGCGGCATGGTTCAAATTAATCCAGGGAAATTGTTTAACTATTAAACAGGATATCATCATGAAGAGCAATAAATCGATTTATACCTACATATTAATGATAATCGGGGTGATCATTTTAGTCAATCTCCTTGCTGACCGTTTCTTTCTCCGGCTTGATTTTACCGCCGACAAAAGGTATACCCTCAGTGAAGCCACGAAGAACATCCTTGGCTCGCTGAAGCAGCCGGTTACTGTAACAGCATACATCAGCGAGGAGCTGCCGCAGCAGTTTTCCCAGCTCAGGCGTGATTTCAGGGAGGAGCTCATCGAATATTCCAACCGTTCGAAAGGAAAAGTTGTTTTCGAATTCACCAACCCGAATAAAGATGACGCAACCGAACAAAAAACGATGCAGGAGGGAATCAACCCTGTACTGATCAACGTGCGGGAAAAAGACCAGGTGAAGCAGCAGAAGGCCTACATGGGGGCGGTGGTTCATTACGGTGACAAGAAAGAGGTCATCCCGTTCATCCAGGCCGGATCGGCCATGGAATACAGCCTCTCCACCAGCATCAAAAAGATGACCGTTGAAAATAAGCCAAAGGTTGGAATCGTCACAGGACATGGAGAGACTTCTCCAAATGCACTGGCCCAGGTAATGCAAACACTCATGGTCCTCTATGATGCTGAACCGGTGAACCTTGACCAGGTTTCCGTCAACCTGGCCAACTACAAAACGCTGGTCATCATCAGTCCCCGTGACAGCTTTCCCCCGGCCCACCTGGCAAAACTCGATGAATTCCTGTCAACCGGGAAAAGCATCTGCATCGCCATGAACAGGGTCAACGGGGACCTGCAGACCGCTTCAGGAACGGAGCTGAAAACCGGCCTGGAGCAGTGGTTGCTGACCAAGGGTGTCAAAGTCAACCCCAACTTCATCGTCGACCAGAACTGCGGAAGTGTCACCGTGAATCAGCAGCAGGGTTACATGACTTTTCAGTCGAACCTGAGATTTCCTTATCTCCCCATCATCACGAAATTCGCCGATCACCCGGTGACCAAAGGACTCACCTCTGTGTTGTTCCAGTTTGTCAGTTCCATCGATTTCACATCGCCCGGGGGAGATATAACCTTCACCTCGCTGGCCACAACTTCGGACAAGTCGGGAACGGAAAATCCACCATTAACCTTTAACATCAACCGGAACTGGCAGTTGCAGGACTTCCCGCGTTCCGGGCTCACCGTATGCGCACTTGTGCAGGGAAAACTTTCCGGGGGTATGACCTCCAGGATGATCGTGATTTCCGACGGCGACTTCCCTTCCAACGGAGAGGGCCAGCAGGCCAGGCAGATCCCGCCCGACAACCTTAACCTTATGGTCAACTCTATCGACTGGTTATCAGACGATACCGGGCTGATCGACCTGCGCACCAAAGAGATTACCTCACGCCCCATCGACCAGATGGAAGATGGGAAAAAGGCCATGCTGAAATACCTCAACTTTCTCCTCCCGATCCTTTTGATCATTGGTTACGGGATGGGCCGTTATCAGTCACGCAAAAACCAGCGCATCAGGCGAATGAATGAAAACTACATCTGATTTTTACAGCAGCAGATACCAATATAACAAGGAATACAACGAAGATTTGTAACTTTACCGGCTGCTTTAACAACTAAATTCACTGAACTTTGGAAGAACTGCTTTTAAAAATCAACTCACTTGCTGAATCCTATAAAGATTATACCGCGGGAAACCTCTCAAAACTCGTTAAAATAAAATCACTCAGTCTTGGAGAACAAGCCATGGCCGAAGAGTTGAAACGCCAGATGCTGGAAGCCGGTTTTGACGAAGTGCGTACCGACGGGCTGGGA
Source organism: Bacteroidales bacterium (assembly GCA_049317265.1). Classification (GTDB taxonomy): domain Bacteria; phylum Bacteroidota; class Bacteroidia; order Bacteroidales; family FEN-979; genus CAIVAT01. The sequence continues at coordinate 39,189 of JBMOIP010000022.1, read as the reverse complement.
AATGTAATAGGCCGCATCGGAAACGGCGCTAAAATACTGGCATTCGATGGCCATATTGACACGGTTGATACAGGAAACCTTGCCAACTGGACCAGCGATCCCTTTTCGGGAGAGATCAGCGGCGGTTTTGTCCATGGCCGGGGAACGGTTGATCAGAAAGGCGGCCCTGCTGCCTTCGTCACTGCTGGAAGGATCCTGAAAGAACTCGCTTTCGACCGCGACCTTACGATCTATTTCACGGGAACAGTCATTGAAGAAGATTGCGACGGGCTTTGCTGGAAGTACATCGTGGAGGAGGAGAAGATCGTTCCTGATTTTGTGGTCATCACCGAGCCTACCAACCTTAATATTTACCGCGGACACCGCGGAAGAATGGAAATTACCGTCTCTTTCAGGGGAATATCCTCCCACGGATCGGCGCCGGAACGCGGCAAAAACGCGATCTACATGGCTTCCCGCGCCTGCCTGGAGATCGAAAAGCTGAACGAACGCCTTAAATCGGATGATTTCCTTGGAAAAGGGAGCGTTACCATCTCCGAATTTATCTCCGGAAGTCCTTCATTATGTGCAGTTGCCGACTACGCCCGCATTCACCTCGACCGCAGGCTCACCTGGGGCGAAACCAAGGAATCAGCCGTGGCTGAGATCAGCGAGTGCCTTAAAGACCTGGAGGCGGAGATCGAAGTACTGCAGTACGAAGAAACAGCCTATACCGGACTTCGCTATGGCATGGAAAAGTATTATCCTACCTGGAAAATTGAAGAGGATCACCACCTGGTTGTTCGTGCACAGGAAGCCTTTGCCGGGCTGTTTGAGAAAGAACCTGTTACCGACAAATGGACCTTTTCCACCAACGGAGTAACGATCAACGGATATTATAAAATCCCCTGCATCGGCTTCGGCCCTGGCAATGAAGTGCTGGCCCATGCCCCCAACGAAAAGGTACCGGTGAGCGACCTGGTGGCAGCCTCGGCTTTCTATACCGCGCTGGCCTACTATCTATCAGAGTAGAGAGACGGGGCATGCCCCGTCTCAGCAATGTAAAGACGGGGCATGCCCCGTCTCAACGTGCCCCGTCTCCACCTTCTAATCAAAACACAACCCAATATGCCCAACACAACCATCCATGAACTGGCCACAGGGCCAGATGCTGTCTCTGCCGGGCTCTACGGCAAAGACTTCCTCCTCACCTGGGAAAAGAGCCGTGAGGACCTCGAAACAATACTTACTGTGGCTGAAGACCTGAAGATGCTCCGCGACCGGAACATCTCTTCCCGTTGCTTCGATTCAGGACTTGCCATCTCGCAGTTTCGCGATAACTCGACCCGTACGCGCTTCTCTTTTGCCTCCGCCGCTAATCTGCTGGGACTTGCAGTCCAGGATCTCGACGAAGGCAAATCGCAGATCGCCCACGGTGAAACTGTCCGTGAAACCTCGGCGATGATCTCCTTCCTCAGCGACATCATTGGCATCCGCGACGACATGTTCCTCGGTGCCGGTAACGCTTATATGCGCGAAGTGGGTGCCGCACTCGATGAAGCATTCGCTGATGGCGTATTACCCCAGCGCCCCGGTATTATCAACCTTCAGTGCGACATCGACCATCCGACTCAATCGATGGCCGATTTATTGCATCTGAAATCGGTTTTTGGTTCGCTTGAAAATTTACAGGGCAAAAAGATCGCCATGACCTGGGCCTACTCTCCCAGCTATGGTAAACCCTTATCTGTTCCTCAAGGCATCATTGGCTTGATGACCCGGCTCGGGATGGAGGTTGACTTGGCCTTCCCGGAAGGTTACGGACTTATCCCCGATGTGGTGGAACTTGCCGGAAAACAGGCGAAGGAGAGTGGTGGAAATTTCAGGGTAGTCAACACCATGGAAGAGGCATTTTCCGGTGCCGACATCGTCTATCCTAAAAGTTGGGCGCCATTCCATGTGATGCAGCGCAGAACAGAACTTCTCAGGAAGAGCGACCATGACGGACTGAAAGGGTTGGAAAAAGAGTGCCTGGCCAACAATGCAAAATATAAGAACTGGGAGTGTACAGAAGATAAAATGAAGTTGACCAACGAAGGAAAGGCATTGTACATGCATTGCCTCCCGGCAGATATCTCCGGTGTTTCATGCACGGAGGGAGAAGTAGCCGCTACCGTTTTTGAACGCTACCGCATTCCTCTTTATAAACAGGCTGGTTACAAACCTTATATCATTGCGGCCATGATGCTTACCAACCGTTTTAAAGATCCTGCACGGTTGCTCAGGCAGATCGAACACAAGAGCAAAAGCAGGATTGCGTGATCCTGATTGACGATTTTATGATTGACGATTGACGATTTTGCCTGAAAGGATTACCGTATCAGGGCCTCCATGGATGGCAAAACCTTCGTAAATTTCTGAGTCGCAGGTTCGTGGCTGATCCGTCACTGAAATTATTTCCTTCAGGTTGGGATTCCAGATCATGATATCAGCATCATAGCCGGGAAGTAGTGTCCCTTTACAGTGTCCCAAACCGAAGATCTCAGCCGGACGGGTTGAAGTAAGAGCAACAAACTTGTTGATGGAAATTTTTCCAGGCAATACACCATACGTATAGAGCAATTTCAACCGGTGCCGTATGCCTCCTGCGCCATTGGGGATCCTGGTAAAATTCTTTATTCCCTTGTCTTTCTGCCCGTGAAGGTTAAACGGGCAATGGTCGGTAGCCACCACATCGAAAGTTCCATCCGATAACCCTTGCCATAGTCTCTGCTGGTCCGTTTTTTTCCTGATTGGCGGGGAGAGTACGTAGGGCATAACCTTCCAGTCATCCAGCCCGGGATCATAAACACCATCATCGAACAGGAGATAGTGCGGACAAGTCTCGGCAAACACTTTGAGCCCATCTCTTTTGGCCGCGGCAACCATTTCAACTCCCTGCCGGGTCGAAATGTGAACAATATAAACAGGGCAGCCTGTCCTGGCCGAAAGTTCGATAACCTTTCTGATGGCTATAATCTCTGCCTCCGGAGGATGCGAAAGGGCATGATAACAAGGCCGGGTTTTTCCTTCACTCAGCAACTCTCTTTGCAGCCGGCTGATCATCTCCCCATCTTCACAATGCACCATGACCAGTCCGCCTGCAGGACCAACGATCTGCATCAGTTCCGATAAATCGTCGTACCCGATCCCGATAGACTCCTTATAGGCCAGGTAGGCTTTGAACGACCTGATCCCATGTGTTTCCATGCTGGGGATGATCTCTGCCGCTATGGCCGGGTTCCATTCACTGATACCCATATGAAGTCCGCATCCGGTAAGGCTTTCAGATGCCTCTGCCCTGCGAAGTTTCAATGCATTCATGAGGGACTGTCCACGCTTTGGTGTGACAAAATCCATGAAACAGGTAGTTCCACCGGCCAATGCAGCTACACTTCCAGATTTGAAATCATCACACGATTTTCCCGCAGGAGTCGGAAGGGCAAGGTGAACATGGGGGTCAATTCCCCCGGGGATGATATATTTCCCGGATGCATCAATTTCGAGACAATCTCCTGAAATAGCATTGTCAACCTTTCCCCGGGTTAAGATTTTTCCGTTTTCAATGAGCAGGTCTTCTTTGCAAGAATCACTTGCATCAACCAGGGTTCCGTTCCTGACCAGGATTCGGCTTACTTCATTTTTTTCCATAGCCGATTTGCCTGAATTTTGGACTGTTCGAGTACCTGTTTTTCATCAACTGTGAGAAGTTTCCCATTTTCCAGGATGAGTTTACCATTTGCGATCACATGACTGATTTGCGCTGATTCGAGTCCAAACAGGAAATGTCCCAGGAAGTTGGAATCCGTCAGTGGTGTTGGCGTATCATAATCTAAAACCACCAGGTTATTATCTCCATCACCGGCAATATTGTTGGAATCGAGATAATGGTGAACATTTCTGAATCTCTGGTAGGTTCCCCCGTAGTCTATGTCATCAAAATTGTGACCGGCAAAGAAGGCTGCTTTGGCGCTCCGCAGCATATCGCTGTGCATGCCGTCGGTTCCAAGCATGATCCGCTTTCCCAGGCCTTTTGAATTAAAGTAACCCACCGAATTGTTCATATTGCTCTCCATGTTCTGCACCACCCAAGCCGGGGATCCTTCAACGAGGCCTCGTTCATGGTCATCAAGGTGCAGACAGTGGGCAAGGATGGTTTTTGGGAATTGTAATGCCCCCGCCCGGGAAAGTCGTTCAACCACCCGCTGACGGTAATGCTCAACACAGTGTTGTTCATCGGATCTATCTTCGGCTACATGAACATGAATGCCCGAATTTGTCTGCTCAGCAAGCTTTACCGCTTGTTTCAGTGTTTCATCGCCAACAGTAAATGAGGCGTGCAAGCCAACCAGCCCGTCTCTTTTGGAGAGGTAAGCAGCCGTTTCTGTCAATCCTTTCTGAGCGATGTCAATTCCGTCACGGTCTGAAATTTCATAGCAAAGCAGATGCGCCACCCCCACTTCATCAAAAGCCCGGGCAATGGTCTCCAGGCTATTCTCCACCGCAAATGGCGAAGCGTGATGGTCGATCACAAAGGTAACCCCGTTCTTCGCGCAGGCCATGGCCGTTACAAGCGCACTGGAACGGATCATCTCCAGGTCGAGGGCTTTGTCGAGATTCCACCAGATGTATTGCAAAATCTCCTGAAAATTCCCGGGATTTTTTGCGGGTGCCGGCATTCCCCTGGCCAATGCGGAATACACGTGGTGATGCCCGTTGGCAAATGATTTGGTGATGAACCTGCCGGTGCAGTCAATGACCCTGGCATTGTCAGGTTCAACAGCTCCCGGATCCATGAATTTAATAATCCCCCCGGCACCCTCTTCAACCAGGATATTGGTGTGGTGAAAGTCAAGGGTCTGCCAGGCTATATAGGTTCCGTTTTTAAGTAAAATCATCAGGATGGTCAGTTTTTTTCGCGGTTAACAATTCAACAGGTAAAGGTAGCAAAGTTGACCAATACATGCACTGTGACGAAATGCCATTTCAGAAAATTACATCGCCTTGCTGAATCAAAAATTATTTGTGCATCTTTGTGTCCTGGTGCCTTCTTGGTAAAAAAAAACAACGCATGGAAAATATCGAAAAAATTTTTGCAGCCATCAAACAGGCTGGCGTGCCTGTAAGTGCAGGACAAATTGTGGAATTATCGGGCCTCGACAGGAAAGAGGTTGATAAGGCAATGAAGAAGTTGAAGACAGAAGGGAAGATCACCTCCCCGAAAAATTGTTATTGGGAGCCGGCAAAGTAGAGACACTCTTTGTTGGCACTTACCTTTTCATTGGCAACCGTTTTCGCCTGACGCCATCAAACTGGCATAACGCGTTGGCCACGGCGGCGGCTGTCGGAACGAGTCCGATCTCCCCGATCCCTTTGGCTCCATAAGGGCCGACAGGATCGGCTTCTTCCACACCTATGACAATGATCTCGGGTGTTTGATGGGCTTTGAGCACCCCACAATCCGCCAGCTTTGTGCTGATCAGCCTGCCATCTTTCATGGGCAGATCTTCGGAAAGTGCATAGCCAAGCCCCATATGCACCGCGCCTTCAATCTGGCCTTCAAAGAGCATGGGATTCATGATCCTGCCTGCATCATGAGCAGCATAGACTTTGTCAATCTCTCCTTTTTCGTCCAGCACAACTAGCTGGGCTGCATATCCATACGAATAGTGGGTAATGATCTTATCCACAGCTGCTCCGGGTTTGGTCGTCCAATCGCAATAATATTTACCGGTATAGGTATTTCCGGCAAGTTGAAGCAGGGCATGCCTCAACGCTTTTCCTTCCATATCCAGGCAGCCGGGTGTGAACTGGTCGAGGTCCTGACGGATGGCAACGGATGCATCGATGATGGCGTTTCCGAGCAGTGCGGTCGCCCGGGACGAAGTGGTCATGCCAGTAGGAAGACCGGCGTCGGTATCGACCACCACATCAATAAGTGAGACATCTATTCCCGTCTCCTGGTGCAGGGTCTGGATAGCCATGTTCTGTATACCCTGGCCCATCTCGGTCCAGCCGTGTTCGATGAGCACCTTTCCACTTTCAAGGAACCTGATTTTCACATCGCTGAAGTCGGTCATGCCATTGCCCACCCCGGAATTTTTTATTCCGCAAGCCAGGCCGGCATAACGGGCGGCATAGTAGTGTTCTTTCAACGCCATGAGGCAGGCTTTAATGCCAACACCTTGTCCAAGGATCTGCCCGGTCGCGGTCATTTTTCCATTGTCGAGGGCGTTGTCATACCTGAATTTCCAGCGGTCGAATCCGCCTTTTTCACACAATTCGTCGATGCAGCTCTCCAGGGCGAAGGCAACCTGGTTGGCGCCAAAACCGCGCATCGCTCCCGAAGGGATGTTGTTGGTATAAACTGTAAGGGATTCAATATCCACCGAAGGAAGGTGATAGCCACCGCCGGCATGGCCAGCCACGCGTTCCATCACCTTGGTGCCCACGGATGCATAGGCGCCCGAATCCCCGATTGCACGCAGTTTAAGAGCGGTAAGCATTCCATGTTCATCACATCCCAGGGAGATATCCATCCATACCGGGTGACGCTTTGGATGCATGGTGATCGACTCCTCCCTGGACAAATGCAATTTCACAGGTTGCTGCAACAGGAAAGCAAACAGCGAAACATGCCCCTGGACAGTCATATCCTCGCGTCCGCCAAATCCTCCGCCACAGGGTACCAGCGTTACATGTACCTGCTCGTCGTCCAATCCCAGCAGGGAAGCAACCTGCCGCTGATCCACATAGATCCCCTGTCCCTGGCTGTAGAGATGAATTCCACCTTCCTCGGGAAGAGCAAATGCCGCCTCTGTTTCGAGAAATGCATGTTCAATCCGCTGGGTCTCATAATGGCCGGATGACTGGAATTTTGAATTCCCGATCGCCTCCTCCACCGGCTCTCCCCTGCGCACAATACATTTTTCAAGAAGGTTCGATCTGCCGGGATGAACCTGTGCTGATTCCGGTTCCATGGCAAGATAAACATCGGTAACAGGTTCAAGAACCTCATATTCAATGCGGATCATTGCTGCGGCCTTCCTTGCAGTATCCTCATCCACGGCAACAACCCCGGCAATGACGTCGCCGATATAGCGGGTATTTTCCCCGGGGGCAATCATCAATGGCCAATCGCTGATGATCAGTCCGGTAAACCGTTCACCCGGGACATCCGCTGCCGTGAAAACCCTGATAACTCCCTCCATTTGGGATGCTTCAGTGGTTTCGATAGAGACAACCCTTGCCCGCGGATGATCGCTGAACCGAAGAGCGCTGTGGAGCATCCCCTCCACCCTCATGTCGTTGACAAACAACCTTTTCCCTATGGCTGTTTCGTAAGCCTCGTATTTGGTCAATGGATGGCCGATCCCGGCTGGATTCTGCCGTATAACTTGCTCAGGTGATTTTGGTTCCCGCAGGTTTTGCAGCGCTGCCTCGATGGCATCCACGATTTTCACATACCCCGTGCACCTGCACAGGTTGAGGTTGATCGCCCTGGTGATCTGCTCCCGGTCAGGGTTAGGGTTTTCAGCAAAAAGCACTTTGGTGCGCATGATCAGGCCGGGAGTACAAAATCCGCATTGTACCGCACCTTTTTCCACATAAGCCCTGGCAATCACATCGCGGACCTCATCCGGAATACCCTCCATGGTGACGACCCGGGCACCTTCCAGAAACTTCATCTTCCTGGTACACGATAACCTGGCTTTACCGTCAATTTCCACCATGCAAGCCCCGCAGGCAGCCTGCCCGGAACAACCGTCTTTTACCGAGGTAATACCTGCCTCATCACGCAGGTATTCAAGAAGAGTCCGGTTTTCGTCTTCCAGGTAGATTATCTTACTGCTATTCAGGTGAAATGTGATCATATCATTTTTTTTTGCTGAAAGATTTTATTCATTCAGGAATTCCAGTAACGTTTTCATGTAGAGCGCCGGTTGTTCAATGGAAACCGAATGACCGGCATTGGGAATGACAACCATTTTATGGTGCGGAAATAGTTCGAGATACTCAGTCGTCCAGCCCCACAACTGGCTATCACATTGTCCTTTCATGATGAACAAGGGGATCTGGCAATTTTTCAACCGGGGCCTTGGATCAGGCAATGAAAAAAGGTCGCTGATCGTCATAATTTCCACGTAATATCCCCCGCCACCTTTTGCCTTAACGGATTTCGATGTGTCGCATACGGTAGACTTATTCGTTTCGTTCGACAGCAAGGTTTGGAAGTCGTCCATCTCCTTATCCGAAGCCAGCTTCCGTCCGAAAATCTTTGCCCAGAGGAACACCGCCTTACTCCTTAAATTTTCTGTTTTTTCATTGGCCTGCCTGTTTGAAAAAATCGGTTTTCTCATTTGCAGGCTATCAGGAGGTACAATACTCTTAAGCTCCTTTCTGATTGGATAAATGGGACCCGGACACGTAAAGATCATTCTCTCCACCTTGTCGGGATGGTCAACCACATACAAACAGGCAAGTATGGCACCCCACGACTGCCCGATGAGGATCACTTTTGTTGAACCGATATTTTTAATGATTTCGTCGAGATCCCTTACATGCCGGCTAACGGTATATTCATTGATATTCTCAAGCCTTTCTGAATGTCCGCTGCCGATCTGATCATAAAGGCAGACGTCAAATCCCTGCTCTGCCACTGGGATAAACCGATCAACTGTCGCATCGGTGATAAAGCCGCCTGGTCCGCCATGCAGGTAAATTACCGGGTATGCTGTTTTAATTCCTTTGGCAGGAATAAAGGTATAAGCTATTCGTGATCCCGTAGATAATGTCCAGAAGAGGTTGCTCTTCCTGGGTTGCATGGAAGGCACAGGATAACTCCTTGGATAGAAAACCAGCAGCAAAAAAACAGCTATGCTAACCAGCAGAAAGAAAAAAATCATCCTGAAGATCTTCTTTCTCATCTTTTCCTTATTGGGCTAACTTGAAATGTCCGGTTTCCATCAGGTGTTCAACAGCATTAAGATTGGGTATTATCGAACCAGGAATCCAAATGGACGACTGAACCGCCGAAAGGTCTTTCAAGCCACTTCCGGTAAGCAGCACCACGTTTTTTGATCCGTCGCGGAGCAATCCCTGGTCGCGGTATTTCAACATGCCCGCATAGGCTGCAACAGCGGCTGGTTCAGAAAATATTCCTGCCGATCCCGATAACTTCAGTGATGCTTCGAGGATCTCTGTATCAGTCACCGTGATGAACTCCCCGTGATACTGTTTTATATACTGAGCCGTCATATTGAAACAACGTGGCACATCAACAGAGATGGAATCAGCGATTGTTTTTGATGGCACTGCGGTAAATGATTTGTTGTCAAGGTTGTTGACCAGGTTACTGCTTCCAACTGCCTGAACTGCAACAAGAACCGGCATCCGGTCTATGATTCCAAGGTTCAGAAGATCTTCAAATCCCTTGCAAACACCGGAGTAAATGACACCATCACCTACCGGGATGAAGATCCTGTCGGGAACCTGGCAGCCAAGTTGTCGGAAAATCTCGAAAGAGACCGTTTTCTTCCCTTCGATGGTCAGTGGATTATAGGCGGTATTCCTGTTGTAGAAGCCATATTTTGCGGAGATCTGCACACTCAGGTCAAAGGCATCGTCGTAGGTGCCTTTTACCGGAACCAGGAAAGCGCCATACATCAGGATCTGCGTAAGTTTAGCCAACGGCGCTGCCGCCGGAACAACGATCATGGCCCGTTGCCCCTGTGAAGCGCAAATACCGGCAAGGGATGATCCCGCATTTCCTGTTGAAGCAGCCACCAATGTTGAAATTCCATGCTCCTTCGCCCAGGCAGATACCAGCGCCGAAGCCCTGTCCTTGAAGGAAAAAGTCGGATTCTGCGAATCATCCTTCAGGTACACCTGTCCGCCTGTCCGCCCGTCCGCCCGTCCGCCCGCCCGCCTGTCCGCCCTGTACAACGGCGTTCCCCCAACCCTCAGCCCCGTCCATGCCTCCAGGCTCCTCAACGGAAGTAATGGAAGAAAACGGTCCTGCTCCAGGTTATCAAACAGTTCACCGGACTTATACATCCCGCTAATCTTGTCATAAGGATAAACAGTTTTCAGCACACCCCGTGGTGGTTCGCCAGCTTTGTTCTGCATATCGCATGCGGGGCAAAGGTAAATAACCTTGTCCCCCGCATATTCTGCGTTACAGTCGACGCATTGGAAATGAAATTTATCAGGCATATTTTCAATTTCTGACTTGACTACCTTGTATTAATGATGGGGCTGAAGCCCCAATTTGCATCTTTCCCCCTTAGACACAGTCAGCTGAAGTTGGCTGCAAGGGATGATATTCTCCTTTAGTCTGGAAATGTTACAATTCATGTGCTTTCTCATTGGACTCAAATCCTTTCAATGTTGTTCCATCTGGTAATTTCCATTCAGTAAGACCATTTGCATTTCGCCCCAGGACTATCGATGCGGCACTTGAAGGACTACTGAAAATATAATCTTCCGGGAATTCTATCCATTTTTCATCCTCCTTAAGTAACCCTTTTTCTATCAGTTGCTGTCTTAGGTTGAGGTAATTCTGAGTCATCGATGTAACTGTGGAAGCCGCAATCCTGGAGCCTTTTAATACGACAAAACCGTCAGAAGTTAAAACACCCTGCGCATCAGCACCTCTTTGAGCTTTTATAAAAAATATTTCTGCCTTTTGCTTCGATTTAAATTCTCTTTTTTCATCAAACACCTTGTGTCCAAGCGTATTAACAAGCATCATAATATTTTCAATAAATTCTTCCATTTCAGCTCTGTCCGATTCAGAAATGGAAGATTGAGTCGGTGTTACCGTGTTTTCAATTTTATAACGTTTAGCTTTTTTAGCGATGTCGTAAAGACGATTTTCAAGGTATTTTATATGGGCTTTATTCAAGTTTTCGTCCTTGCTGATAAACACAATTGTTTCATTCCAAAAATCCTTTTGGGCTATATGTTGGTTCAATCTTTTTAAGATGGTTTCTGCTTCTCCAATATAAACCTGGTCTTTCCCTTCTTCGTCTTTACCGAAAAGCAGATATACCGCAGTACTTAAAAGGTCCTCCCGGTCAAAACAATCCTTAATCTTAATTCTTGGAATTTTATATGCTTTTCCCGACCAATTTGATAGTTCACAACTCATTCGACCATTAGGATCTCCATCAATGAGAAATATTTTTATTGTCTTTCCGTATTTCATAATCGATCACTTTTTTTTATTGATGGAGGTTTCAGTCAGCGAAATTAATGTATCTCTTTTAAATCATGGGGCTAAAGCCCCAATTTGATCCTATCACCCTTCAAACAGTCAGCTAAAGCTGACTGCAATGGATATGACACCTTTCACAGTCGTATTTATTGCAGTTGTTATGCTAAAGCTGGCTGCAATGGATATGACACCTTTCACAGTCCTATTTATTGCAGTTGTTATGCTAAAGCTGACTGCAATGGATATACAACTTTCACAGTCCTATTTATTGCAGTTGTTATGCTAAAGCTGACTGTAATGGACATACAACTTTCACAATCTTATTTACTGCAGTTGTTGTACTAAAGTTGACTGCAATGGGTATGAAAGTTAGACAACCCAATATTTCGCTTGGCATTCTATTGATGACAGCTAAAAATTTGGAAACTATCAACCACCTCATCTATTGCAGTTGGCTTCAGCCAACTGTTGAGATTGCGATTCAATTTCCTCGGCTTTAGCCACATCAATTGTTTTATGTGTCTCTTGTGTGCTGAACAAATTTCCACCCATATTTATCCATAAATTCTGTCAACTCCTCTGAGAATGTCTTTGACCCATGGTGTTTTTCCTGGTTGTGAATATAATGCCGAACTTTATCCAGGTGACTTTCGCTTATACCCACAGCCCAATAATCATCCTGCCATGCAAATTTATCTTTGATCAGCTTGGTATTATTGATCCAGAAAGAGGATTCACCTTTAATAAGCTGGACTACCTTGCTCACAGGTTGATCTTTCCCAAGTGAAACCAGACAATGGGCATGTTCAGCATATCCATTGATACAATCAAGCCAAATCTGTTTTTCTTCTGCATTTTTCTTGATGTGTTGAAAGAACTGTTTTCTCAAATCTACTGAATAGAGAAATGGTTCCCTGTTTTTTGTTGAAAACACTAAATGGACCCAGATTCTGACCCAACTCATGATGTTCAGTTTATATTGCTTAAACTCCTATTTTAACAGTCCCGTCCTTTCATTGAATTCATTGATCAGTTCATCCCAGCGGGCGGGCTGGCTGAATATCTGCGGCCAGATATGACGGTCATCCCAAAGTTGACGGAGATCCTCCACCTCCTTGCCCTGCTGCTCGATCCACGTAAAATACTTCAGGTTGTGAATCGCTTTCCGGTCATTGTAGCCAAGCTCTTTCATGGTCGATGGAGCTGTTCCCATCATGCATTTTTCATGATCTTTGGCTGCCTGCAGGAAATTATAGGATCCGCGTTCTGCGGTAAGTTCCTCCAACCTTGAACCATACATTTCGGCCGAATCGGTGGCAATGGTCACCATGACGTCTTCACTGGTATACTCAAAATGCTTCGCCGTTTTGATGGCCGAAAGGATGTTGCCGATACCTGAAATACCAATCGTGTTAAGCTTTTGCAGCAGTTCCTTATCAACACCGTTTCCGGCAAGGTATTCATGTCCCTCTGTTTCATTGAAAAGCCTGAGCAGGCGCATACAATCCTCATCATCTATGGCGGTCACCACGTCAGTATTTTTAACATTATGGATCCAGGGAACGTGCTTGTCGCCGATTCCTTCGATCCGGTGGCCCCCAAAGCCATTCATCAGCAGGGTTGGACATTGCAAAGCTTCCGATGCAACCACTTTCATGTGGGGGAATTTTGTACGGAGGTAGTCACCTGCCGCTATTGTCCCGGCCGAACCTGTAGCTGAGATATAAGCTGCCATTTGTGCATCATTCCCAGCAACCATCCGGAATGCCTCTTCAATGGCATTTCCGGTTACTTCATAGTGCCAGCAAGAGTTTCCAAACTCCTCGAACTGGTTGAAAACCATGCAATCCTTCCTGGTCCGCTTGATCTCCCAGCATTTGTCGTAAATCTCCTTCACATTCGATTCACACCCAGGGGTGGCGATCACCTCCGCTCCAATCTCTTTGAGCCAGGCAAATCGTTCACGGCTCATCTCCTCGGGGAGAATGGCCACTGCCGTCACATCCATGAGATAGGAGTCGAAAGCGCCTCCACGGCAATAGTTCCCTGTGGATGGCCATACCGCCTTGTGATAGGTGGGATCAAATCCGCCGGTGATGATCCTCGGAGCAAGGCAGCCATAGGCTGCTCCAACCTTATGTGCACCGGTTGGGAACCATTTGCCGAGCATTACAATGATGCGGGCATCGATCCCGGTGAGTGATTTTGGCAACACAATGAAATTCGGGGCGCCGTAAAGACCACCCGTTGCTTTTGGCTCATTTTTCCAGGTAATCCGGAATAAATTCAGCGGATGGAGGTCCCATAAGCCAATGTTTTTCAATTTATCCTTGATGCTGCCCGGAATCAGGTCAGGGTTCTGCATCTGCGCAAAGGTGGGCAGAATAATGCCCTTTTCACGATAATGATCTACTGCTTTCTGCAATACTAGCTGATCAACAACTTCATTTGTAATTGGTATCATAATAACTTTGGTTTAACTTTTCCTAATTCAAACTTCAATATTCGTTAATCAATATTCAATATTCCTCTCATGATCACACTCATCTCCGCCGCAAACTCAAAATGCACCTCCTTCACACAAGGTGTCAGAAATTTTACCTCAAGCAGATTGAAGTTCTCCGGGCTGATTTTTGCCTTCACCTGGTTCGTCTCATACAAAAACGTACCACCTGTCAAGGTCAGCGTCCGGATACTCTCCTTCTCCTTGTAAATCAACACCAGTTTATCGGGCAGCCGGCTCAGGTAAAAACCAACTCCTTCCTGGTTCAGCGATTTTACCGAAAGGTGGACCCCGGGTTTGTCGGCGAATGGTTTCCCGCTGCTTGGGCAAAATGTCGAACAGTTTCCGCATTCATTGCACAGATCACGGATGTTCAGGATCTGAAACTGCTGATCAACACCGAAAACCTTATCTTTTTCAAATGCAACAACTCCATCCTCCTTCAGAACCGCCTTCTCCAGGTTGTAAAAAACCGGTTCAACCTGGTATCCGAAGTTAGCCAGGTTGGGACAAACAGAAACACAGACATTGCAAATTTCATCACAATGCAGGCACCGCGCTGCCTCCTTTTTCGCCTCCTCCGCGGAGAGGGAGGAGATCACCATATTAAAATTCTGCCGGTTCTCAAGAGCGGTTTCCAATGGTTTGAAACCATACTCCCTTGTTGCTTTGAGTTTGAGCAGGTCAGGAAAACTTTTATTCATCCTCTCTTTGCTCTTTGGAGAAGATGATATTGGAGAGATGCCTGCCACCATCTCAAGGGCCGCTTTCCGCCCGTCGCCAATGGCATTGATGGCGGTGGAAGCACCACGCAGGGCATCGCCGCCGATAAACAATTTCGGTATGAGTGTCTGGTAACTCCCGGGTTTGGTTTTTAACTGTTCATTGGCAAGAAAATCTATGGACAGTTCCTGTCCTATGGCCGGGATAATGGTATCACAGGATATCTCAAATTCCGAACCGGGGATAAGCACCGGGGATGGCCTGCCATCCTTGCCTTTTACAGAAAGGGTGTTGCGTGAACATACAATGCGTGTAACTTTTCCGCCGACCGACTGAACACGAACCGGGTTAACAAGTTCCATGATGGTGATGCCCTCTTCCCTGACCGCTTCAATTTCGCCCTGGTCGGCGGGCATCTCCCTGATGGTACGCCGGTAAATAATGGTTACGCTGCCGGTCTTCCCTACAAGTCTGTACGCTGTGCGTGCGGCATCCATGGCGGTATTCCCGCCTCCGATGATGACAACATGCTGCCCGTCGAGTGTTTTACCTTTTTCCTTCACCTCAAATAAAAACTCAAGGGGATCGACCACACCCACTGAATCAACACCTTCAATATTAAGCTTCACCGATTTCTGTGCTCCGGCAGCGAGAAAAATGGTATCATAATCTTGCAGGAGTGACTCGAAACGGCTTTTGTCAATCACATGATGATCATGCAGATGAACCCCGGAAGCAAGGATGCGCTGAATATCTGTTTCAATGGCCTCAGAGGTAAGCCGGAACGAAGGGATTGCGGCGGAAACCATCCCACCGGCAAGATTTTTCTGCTCAAAAACGTCCACTTCAAAGCCGGTCTTTCTTAAAAACCAGCCACAGGATAACCCGGCCGGACCTGCCCCGATGATGGCAGCACGTTTACTTATACCTGGAGGAGCAGGGATAGCAGCATCTGTGTTTTCAACTCCCATACCGGCAGAAGCATTTTCAGCTACAAACCGTTTAATCTCCCGGATATGCAGCGCTTCATCATAGTTGATCCTCGTGCATTTCAACTGGCACAGGTGGTCGCACACCATGCCGGTAACCGAAGGGAACGGGTTGGTACGGAAGATGGCCTCAAATGCCGAAGGGATATCTTCATGAGCCGTGTGATACAAATATTCGGGGATATCCTGGTTAGTAGGACAGGTATCAGTGCAGGGTGCATGAATACAGTCAAACCAGCCAAGTTCGCGGGTGGTTTTGATCGATGGATCTGACAACGAGTTTTTATGATACGCCCTATTATCTGCCACCCGGCCGGCATAATGATTCAGGTTACGAAGCGCCGCCATGGGAACAGGATCTGAAGAACCGGCAACCTTTGAAATATAGGAATCGATGGAATCAGCCTGTTTAAGCTCAAATTCAGTGCGAAGGTTCTCAATATACTGGTGAAGCCGCCCATAACCTCCGGGCTTGAGCAGGTCGGTGCAAACTGTTACCGGCTTCATCCCGCAGGCGAGCACGTCGGCAATGTTGAAACAGTCAACCCCGGCCGAAAAGGAGACATCAAGGGCCCCGTCATGATCATTTTGGAGCTTGCGTGCCAGCAGGATGCTGATCGGGTGGAGCGCCCTTCCGCTCATGTACATCATGGGTTCCGACGAACCAAAAACATCTTTGTTGTTTACACTCTCCAGTGTATTGGTGAGTTTGATCCCGAATTGCAGGTTGTTTTCAACGGAGGCTGCACTCAGCGATGCCAGGATTTTCAGGGCATCTGGATACTTTAGGTCGTGCTCAAAGGCAAGATCGGGCACTTCTGTGGAAAATCCCAGTTTCGTGTTCAGCAGGCTGCGGAGTTCATCAGCACCCAGCAAGGTTGGATTGAGCTTGATGGTGGTGTGCAGTTTTTTCTCCCGGATGAGGTATAGCCCGATCTTTTCGATCTCGTCGGGTGGACACCCATGCATGGTGCTCAGCGTAATATGGTCAGAGATGCATACGGGAATATCGATTTCATCGATTTCAGGATAAAAGGAGCGGACGGTGCTCTTTGCTTTGGCGAGTTCTTCGGTACAGTCCAGCATTTTATCAAAAAACCATTGAACATTGTCGTTCAGGATCCCATCGAGGTTGTACCCGGCACTCATGTTGAAAAGGGTTCCGCATTCCCCTTTGAAACCGAGCTCCTTCCGGAGGATGTGGATCAGTACCCAGGCATCCAGGTACTCGGTAAATGATTCATGTACTTTCAATTCCTGTGACCATTCACAATTGTAGCCCTCATCCTGCATGTCGATACAGGGTTTTGAAACCTCCAGCTCATCCAGGGTTTGAATGGTCTTCAGCTCGATATAGCGTGCACCGCAAAGCCAGGCAGCCACGATATTCAGGGCTAGTTGTGTATGGGGTCCGGCGGCAACACCCAGGGGTGTTTCGAGATAACGGCCGTACCTGCGGAGTCCAAAATGGTCCTCAGTTTGCGGACGATAAAACAAATTTCCCGGGATTCCCATGAAACGGTCCTGTTTTAATCCTGACAGGGTCATTTGAAGAAGATCGGGCAATGGAATAGGGTGGAAATTTCCTGACACGGGTGCTTTTTTGAGTCTTTTACTTGATTTGGCCCAAAATTAGAGATAATGCATGAGAATCAGCCCCGGAAATATTAAAAAACAGGAAGATCGGGCCGGCAAATGTATTTTGATTCAATATACCTGTTAATTTTGTCACTTATAATAAATGAAATTCCATATGCAGGCAATTGAATCGTACATGGATAAAGCTTTCGATGAAGCTTTTCAGTCGGTAAGGGAGAACATTGGCGGACCATTCGGCGCCGTGGTCGTGCTGGACGGAAAGGTTATCGGGAAAGGCGGGAACAGGGTCAGTTCACAAAATGATCCCACTGCTCATGCTGAAATTGTTGCTATTCGCGATGCCTGCAAAAACATTAAAAATTTCGACCTGGCAGGCGCTGTTATTTATGCAACCTGTGAACCATGTCCGATGTGCCTTTCTGCGATTTACTGGGCCAATATAAAGGCAGTATATTACTGTGCAACCCGCCATGATGCAGCATTCATCGGATTCAAAGACAACCATATATACGAAGAGCTGAACCTTCTGCCCGAACAACGGATGATCAGTTTTCAGCATATATCACATCCAAAGGCTGTCGAGCTCTTCAGTGAGTGGAGTGAGAAAAATGACAAAATCCCCTATTGAACGGCCTTTCGCTCAATCACAACGTTAATCTTCCGGAACCATGACCTGCCAGCCTGACTGGTTTTTTAAGGCCAGCGCGGCTTTGGTGGACTTTTGGGCATTTTAAGGGGTTTCGGATCCTTCATCTTTGGGGGTTCCTTCATCTTTGGGGGTTCCTTCATCTTTGGGGGATCCTTTGGTTTGGGTGGATCCTTTGGTTTGGGTGGTGTTTCAAGCTTTGTAGGTGCCGTAGGCAACCTGGGTTTCTGCAACTCGCAATTGGAGGAGGTGGAATGGGCAACACGAATCATAGCCGGTGCAGGCCCGGCCATGATCAGAAGCGCCATGACAATGACGACAGGTTTCATAGTATCGGTGTTAAAGATCTGTTACAAATGTAAATATCTTCGCACCACTATACAACAAAATTCATTTTCAAACAGTTTGCCTCTAAAAATCTACTATCAGTATTTAATCATCTTTTTTGTATAACACTTATCACCAACAACAACCCTGACAAAATAGATTCCGGCAGGTTTCCCGGCCAGAGAAAACTCCTGGTGCAGACCTTCCATCACCTGGTTCGCCATCATGATCCCGCCACAGTTTCCAAAAATTGTCACGGACGGATTTCCGGGCAGGTGCCCATCTTCGAATTCAATGATGAACCGGTCGGTGGCAGGGTTTGGATAGAGAATGAACCCTGGTCCATCCGAAGTTGGAAGAATTTGATCCTCTATGGATGTTGTAACCATCGATGCAGGGAGAGCGTTGCAATATTGCCCATTGGTGGTGATGTAGCCATGCAGGTACCCCCCGGAATTGATTTTAGTCCCGGGAAGATAGTTTATTTTCAATCCTGCAATCATCGTAGCACTTCCTCCATTCTCAACAACGAACTGAGTTACACCACCCGCCACCGTAATGGTTTGCAAGGCGTTATAGCACTGGCTGCCTCCCGACGGAATGGTTATTCCCTGGAGTGTCAGATCATTCGGAATTGAAGGCACAATAACATCCATCACATCGCTCCCGGTGCATCCGTTGTTTGCGGTAACCGTGAGGGTATAAGATGTAGTGACAACAGGTGATGCTACGGGATTGGAAATGGCCGGATTGGAGAGTGTTGCGGCCGGCGACCATAACCAGGTGTAAGGTGTTGTTCCGCCTGAGGCAGATCCATTGAGTTGTACAGGACTAAGTTGCAATACCTGGTCGCTGCCTGCGTTCACGATCAAAGCATTCGCAACAACAGAGATATTGGATCCGGTAAAGAATGAGGTGATGATCGTTCCCGCAGGATCACTGTATTCGCAGGCTCCGGTTGTTGGCGTATCCCAGCTGAGTGTGGCTGAAATTCCGGCGTTGGCTTTAAAACGATACTGGACCAAAACGCCGGTTCCGATATTGGCTGCAGAAGTTGATGCCCAGGAGAAGATCACCTTGTTACCCGAACGGTTCACCACCAGCAGTCCTCCTGAAAGTGCAGCATTAACAGCGTAATACCCTTCAAATGTCATTTTGGTGGTATCAAAAAGCAGGGTCAGCGATATGCCACCTACATTGCTGCAGTTCGTCACATTGACCGGAATATTCAAATTTCCCGTACAAGAGCTTGCGATTGTACCGCTTACCGTGGTAATTGCAGCCTGGGTAACTGTCAGCACCCCTGAATTGGAAGTAACGGAGGGGGCACATGTTCCTGAAACAACACAACGGTAAAGGTACCCATTCATCCCGGTTACTGCAGGATTGATGGCCAGCGTTGGTGTATTGGCACCCGAATAGGGTGCTGCATTTGTAAGATTGATCCACGAAACCCCACCCGTAGTGCTTACCTGCCATAAGTATGCAGCTCCGGTGCCTGTTGCTGTAACAGAAAATGAGGTACTTCCGGAAGCATAAATTGACTTGTTGACCGGATGTGAGGAGATCGCCGGCAGGGAGTTGATGGTCGTACTCCCGTTATTCCAGGTTGAGAAGATGATCTGCCCGGAGAGGTCGCTGTATTCGCAATTTCCGGTTGTTTGTGTATCCCAGGCAAGGTTGCTGGTTCCGGGCACACCGGTAAATTTCAACTCAATCAGCAAGCCGCCGTTTGCGATGGTAGCCGCAGCAATGTTCGACCAGGTCAGGTATACGGATCCGTCAGATGCATTGACAGTAAAGATACCTCCCGACACAGCCGGATTCAAACTCTGATAGCCGGTATAGTTCACAATTGCCGGATTGAATTTCAGGGTGAGAGAAAAAGCAGCCACCCCGATAAAATCGGTCACATTAACTGGAATGACGACCTGTCCAGGGCATGCCGTGACTGTTCCGCAAGTTGTAATGATATTGGGCAGTACAGTTAGAAGGGCAGCACCTGAATAAACAAAGGGATTACAGGTTCCGCTTATCTTGCAACGATATTGATACCCGCTGATGGCAAGTTGTGCCCCCGTGATGTTCAGGTTGGCAGTGGTTACATTGGAATAGTATCCTGCATTCGTTAAATCTGTGAAACTGGCGCCATTATTGGAACTTACCTGCCAGGCGTATGCCAATCCCGATCCTCCTCCAGCCACGCTGAAGGTTGTATTTTGTCCCTTGGCAATGACCTTACTGGTGGGGTTCACCGTCACCGCAGGCAAGGCATAGATGGTTTCGCCGCCATCAACAAATACCGATGTGATGGACGATCCGCTCAACGCGGCATATTCACAATTTCCTTCGCTCACTATATCCCACGACAGGCTGCTGTTACCGGTTACTGAGATAAATTGAAGTTCGACCAGCGTACCGTTGGCAAAGGTGACCGCAGAGGTCGACGACCAGGTCATGTAAACTTTCCCGCCCGAGACGTTGGCGACAAAGGTTCCTCCGGCCAGGGAACCATTCAGTGTTTGATATCCTGTATAAGTCAGGCAAGCAGGGTTGTAGGAAAAAGTCAGCGAAAATGCCGCTACCCCGGTAAAATTGTTGACTGTAACCGGAACAACTATGCTTCCCGGACAAAAACTGGCTGTTGGCAGGGTGGTGGTAATCGGGTTGATGACTGAAAGAGTGACAACGTTGGAATAAATGACCGGTGCACATGTACCGGTTAACCTGCAGCGGTATTTGTATCCATTGTAAGCCAGTAGTGTATTGGTCAGGGAAAGTGTACTGGTGGTTACGCCGGAATATGGCGCCACATTGGTTAGGTCGCTCCAGGATGATCCTCCGTTGACACTGAGTTGCCAGAGGCAGGAGATTCCTGCTCCTGTTGCCGAAAGGGAAAAAGAAGTATTCTGTCCGGTCAGCACACTTTTATCAACGGGTTGGGTGGTAACGAGAGGTGGCTGGTTAACGGTAACAGTTCCATTTGTATAGCTAGCCGGTAGCACATTGCCATTGATGTCGCTGTACTCGCAATTGCCGGAGGTCTGGGTATCCCATGTAAGACTCGTGGTACCTGGTATTGCATTGAATTTAAGTTCTACCATGGTACTGTTTCCAAGGTTTGCAGCAACTGTATTGGCCCAGCTGATCACCACCTTGTTCCCGGTGCCATTGATGATGAGCAGCCCGGATGTCAATGCACTGTTCAGGTTCTGGTAGCCTGAATAGGTCAGGCTGGTATTGTCGTAATTCAGTACTAGCGAGATGGCGCCGATGCCATTACAGTTGGTCACCATAACCGGGACCACGATCTGCCCCGGACAGTTTGTGACAGTCCCGGCAGTGGTGTTGATCTGGGCATGGATTGAACCAGCCCAGGTCACCATCAGCGATAGCAGCACTGTTTTTAAAATCATTGTCTTCATAGCGCAGAGATTGTTAGTTAGATACCACGATCTTAACCATGTCATAACTGGTATTCCCGCTACTTGAGTTTTCGATTTTCAGCAAATAGATACCTGGCTTGAAATTTGCCGCCCTGATCGCCACTTTGTGATTTCCCGCTGTAAAATCCCCGGAGGCAATGGCCATTATTGGGGCACCAACCATATTTAAAAGTGACATTTTTACATATCCCGGCTTATCAAGAGAGAATTCTACCATGGAATTTTGCGAAACCGGGTTGGGATAGACGGAGATTCCTCCAATCCCTCCTGTTGGGTTGATGCCGGTTAAAGTAGTATTAATGGTTGGAATTGACACAACTTCCAGGTCGTTGGGAGTGGCCAAAGCATCAGCAAATTCGCAATCTTCATAGATATCCAGTGCAATTCCGGCAGTGAGTCCCGAGAGGTCTTTGGCCTTCATTGTCAGGACAACCACAACCTCATCATTGCCAACATTCATTGCATTCATGTCACACCACCCCATCCGGAAAAGTCCGTCAATGGCAGTCCATGAGAATCCCGTTACTCCGTTTACCAGCCTGGCGCCGGTAATTTCCAGGAAATCTGCAGGATAATAGAAGCCAAGGGATACTGCACCGACCTGCATAGCGGTTTTCAGTTTCACCGGAAAATCGAATTCAGAATAGGAATCAACCAACAGGGAGCCTTCGAGAACCAGCCCTGTTGAGGAGGCACTTTTCTTGGCAGGAGCATAAGTTGCGTTGACATCCCCAAAACAGAGCATTTTAAGGTTGTTTGTTACGTTGCCTCCATTGACGATCAATGTATCGGTATGATATAGGTAATCTCCGGCAGCGAAGGAGGTGATCATACCCGTATAGCGTTTCATCATGAGCATGGCATCGGTTCCGTTCACACTATGGCTGTAGTTAACATCTGCTGCAGCGAGTTTCATGCCCGTAAGCGGCGTAATCTGTGCAAAGTGGTTGAGGATATTGAGCGCATCGGTTGAGTTGACCCCTCCCCAAACGGCTGACGGTACGATGGTCATCTTGTAATTGCCTGAAACAAATGACGGAAATGCATATACCCCGGAGGTATTCGTTGTGGTAGAGGCAATCGCTGTATTGCTGAAATTTTTAACCGTCATTGCCGCTGTTTTTATCGGGTTTGCAGTTAAATTTGCATATTTCACAGTACCTCCCAGCAAGGTTGAAGGTGTTGACAGCGATGGAACCTGGGCAAATGGCCCGAAATTAACCCTCCCTTTGGCAGTATTATCTGATTTATCGTAGATTCTGTATGCCACCATGGTGGAATCGCCGGTTCCCCAATAATTGTACCTGGCATTGATGTCGGCGGTGGAGTTGTTATAGAGTTCGAAAGAGCCATTATTGTAAAGGTTGCTGGTATAGGCGTCCGTATTCCCAAGGGTGGCAGTTCCTGTGCCCTCAAGGTAAATACCATGTACGGTATTATAGGAAAACGTGGAATTCCTGATGGTCAGGCTTGAACTGTAAATACTCAACCCGTTGCCAATGGCTTGAGTCAGTGTGCAATGATCGAGAACAGGTTGTGAAGACGATTCACTTTTCACATTATAGACATTGGCTTTCCTTATCACACAATAGGTAAGTAAGTTCGTAGCACCGTTATAATCACTCATATCATGGAAATAAATACCATTCCAATCGCCGGTAACTCCGCTTGCCGGGGTAAAGGTTATAAGACTATCGGCCTTCCCGACGGCATTCAACTCTCCACCATAGGGATAGCTGTTGGAAAATCCCACCTGGATATATTTCCCTGATGCGAAATTCATGGTGACCCCGGGTTCAATGGTTATCCTGCTGATACTATAATACTTTCCAACCACGATATGATCTAAAACCAGGTATTCGGCATTATCCTTTTCAAAGGTCCTGTTTTCCGTGTAGGTTCCCCCCGACAAAGCCATCATGTTCACCGCATTGCCCAGGAAAGTATTATTGCCATGAAGCGGAGCTGACGTCCAGTCGAGAAAATTGACCGGGTACCTTCCGTTATTGTTGAAAGCACAATAGTTAAACGAACCATAGCCCGCATTGTATCTAAGTCCATCGGTTAATGCTTCCGATAAAGTACAATGGTCGATGGTGACGCTCCCTGTGTTTTCACAGAGCACATTATAGGCGCCTGCCTTTTTAATTGTACAATATTTCAGCCTGCTGGCAGCCCCGTTGTAATCGCTTTGATCCTGGAAATAGATGCCGCTCCAGTCGCCGGTCACGCCGCTGTAAGGCTTCATGATGATGATGCTGTCTGATTTACCCTCTGCATACAACTCCCCTCCGTATGGATAGCTGGTGGAGATTCCAACCTGGATTCCTTTTCCATTGGCAAAAGAGAGTGTCAGTCCCGGTTCAATGGTAAGACGGCATACACTGTAGTATTTGCCGATAATGATATTGTCCAGAACATGGTACCCGATACCGTCATTCTGAAACGTACGGTTATCTCCGATGGTTCCCCCGCAATAACCGATAAGGTTGATGCCATTAAGCGAATAGGTGTTTCCATTAAGCACAGGAAAGGTATGTGGTTCTGAGAAATAGACCGGGTAACGGCCGTTCCCGGTGATGGTGGAGTTCATGACGGTGTTGTAGGCCCCGTAGAATTTTAATCCATCCATCGCGGCATTTTGGATGACACCATGGTTTATGCTTGGCTGATAGGTATTTTCAATGTACATGTTATAGGCATTACCCTTCTCCACTTTACAATAATCCATCACGGATGTTGCTCCGCTATAATCGCTTAAATCGTGGAAATAGATTCCTTCCCAGCCGCCGGACAGGCCATTGATGGATGTGAAATTGATCAGACTGTCTGAAACACCAATGGCATACAACTCCCCTCCATACGGATAGCTGGTGGCAAATCCGACCTGAATACTTTTGCCCGGCGCCATTTTAATCGTATTCCCGGGTTCGATGGTCAAACGGGATACCGAATAATATTTTCCGATTTTAATGTTATCCATGACAAATATCGGATAGGAGAGCGAATTCCAACGATAGTTTTCAGAGATATCACCACCGGGTAAACACACGCCGTTATAGGTATTGTTGCTCAGCGTCAAGGTGCCCAGGTGTTGTGAAACGGAGATGCTTGCCGTCGGATAATAGATGGCATATAGGTTATTGTTAATGGTTGTACCCGAGTAGTTTGGGAGTGAGGCCGTTGAGGTGAGATATACTCCGGCACCGCCATTATAGGAGATGAAGCTGGAAACCAGGGTAGGATTTGAACTGCTTAAATACAACCCGATTTCCGAATTGCCACGAATGACAGAGTTTTGTATGACAAGGTTGGATGTCTCCAGCCGTATCCCGTTTCCATCAGCACTCCTGATGCTGCACCTTGACAACAATGGCTCATTTGTCTGGTTGCAATAAAGATTTGCATTGTTGGATCCAAAACCCGCATTGGATATGACCGTATAGTTGAACTGGGAAGAGACCCCGTTATCGCTCTCAGGACTAAAATACAAGCCGTCCCATTTGCCTGTTTCGCTGGTGTAGCTGAGAAATTTCACAGAATCGGTTACGGTACCGTTACATATCATATTTGCCGCTGAAACAGAAAGCCCGGTTTCCGGCAGAAAAAGGATAGTGGTCCCCGCCTGGAAGGTATGGGTTCCGGCTGTAAATGAAATATCCGTGGTTGCCCAGTAGGGGCTGGCAGCCTGGGTAAATGTCAGCATGGCATTCAGATTGCCGTCAAGCTGGGTGCCCGGAGTGACCAGCCTCATTTCGTTCAGGATTACATTATTAACAGTTGAGCCGGTAAAAATAACGGCATATTGAAGGTATTGCTTTGTCAGGTTGACCGTAACCGGGCTTACATTTACCAGTGCAGTCCAGTCGCTCCAAACGCCATCGCTGCCGGCTGTGCGGTAATTAACCTGCAGGTTTGCCGGGGCAGTATACGATTTGTCGAAGGCAATAGAGTTGATCATTCGTTCGGCGCCAAGTTCAAAAAACGGGTTTGAGACAAAAACACCATGGCCGATGTAGTTGGATGTTAACACCATGTTTGCAAAACGGCAGTTGATGATCGGCGTTCCCGACAAATTCGTTCCCCCGGCATAGTATGCCTGGCCATTGCCTGTAAATGCAGACCCATCTTTGGTATAGTCATACATTACATTGGCAGATGTATTCCAGGTCAGGGTAACTGCATCGGCATTGGCATAGTATACGGTATTGCTTAACGAGGCTCCTACAGCACCGGCCATTACAGCAATTACGCCATTTGTGACGACTGCTGAATGGTTGCTTACTGCCACCGGCAAATTTGTTCCAAGGGCCCAACCTGCGATGACCCCGTTTAAACCCGGCGTGCCCAGGTATACGGAATTTGATTTCACCCCGCTGTTGTCATAGCCGCCAAGCACATATAATTTACTATTGTAGGTTACTGCGCTGTGTTTGTTGCGGTAGGTCAGCATGGTGCCGGAGGTAAAAGCCGAAAGGGTATTCAGTGCATTGACCCTTGTGGTATATACGGTGTTCAGCGCGGTATTTTCGTTACTGGCGCTCGAAGAGCCACCGATTACATAGATATATCCCATCAGGTAAGTGGCTGTATGTCCCCACAGGTTGACCGGGAGGCTAACGGACGAGGTTTGCCAGGCTCCGATCGTACCATCGCTGTTGAGGGCGGCATAATAGATGGTGTTATATACCTGGGTGGCATCGCGCCCCCCCATCACATAGATGGTATTGGTCCCGATCACCACGGCAGCATCACGTAAGGCAACAGGAAGCGGGTTCAGCGCGGTCCACCCGGTAATTCCGCCAGGTTGTATCGTTGCAACATACACATTGTTCACACAGGAGGTGTTATTGTACCCTCCGACCATGTAGGCAAATTTGTCGTTCCACGAAACAGTTTTATGACCGGAAAGAGTTTGCGGAAGAACGGTTGTGGTAAGCCAGGTACCCACATCGCTTGCCCCCAGTTGCAAGTAAACATTATCGCTGCCCACTACGGCATTGTTCAAGACACCCTTATTGAAATCGGCATTCAGGGTTTGCCTGAAGGTGACCTGTGCGGTTCCCTGTTGGATTCCAGTCATGAAAAAAGAGAAAATGAAAAGGAGCAGCACCTTTACCCAAAGCATGTTGGTCCGGAAAAGCAGTTGATTTTTCATAATAGCCTGTTTTAATTTAAGTGGTTGGATTTTGATTGTTCATGTTAAAATATCATATATTCCTATTCTCCGGAATCGGGAAGAAGCATGGTTAAAAGGAGGATGAACAAAATTGAAACTAATGAAGAAAGGTCACAATAGCCCGTTCACGTCATTTTCAATCAGACGATTTTTTCCTTCAGGGCTTTGGCAACGGCATGTGCCTTGGAGTGGACATGCAGTTTTTCGTAGATATTCTTGATGTGGTTTCTGACAGTCTGGGGACTGATGAAGCGTTTTTCTGCAATTACAAGGGTACTCATTCCCTGGGTGATAAGGGTTAAAATCTCCTTCTCCCTCGGAGTAAGGAGCGTTGTGGCCTCCCCCGGGGCTTTTGCAGGCTGAAACAATGACAATACCTGTTTTGCAACCATCGGAGTGAGGGCAGCTCCACCTTCATATACCTGCTGAATGGCTTCAAGGATCTTCTGCGGACTTGTTTTTTTCAGGATATAGCCGTCAGCCCCTGCTTTAATAGCGCTCAGGATACTGTCTGCATCATCCTGGATGGTCAGCATGATGATCTTCTGACCTGGAAACTTCTCCTTGAACAGCGGAATGGCTTCCACCCCGGAAAGGTTTGGAAGGTTGATATCGAGTAATATGACATCCGTTGACGGCTGATTGTCAAGAGCCTCTTCTACCGACCCCAGGGCCCATGCAACCTGGTATGCTGTGAATGAGGAGATGAGGAAGACAAGACTTTGCCTGAATTCAGAATGATCCTCAACAATTCCGATTGTAATAATTTCCATGGGAATAATTTGACGGCAAATTAAGTATTAAAACAACCATAGGCCATAGCCCATTCGGGTCATATATTAAAGGTGAGTTCAATCTGGCTCCCCGACCCGGTACCGGATTGAACCTGGAGGTTGATCCCCGACTCTGATGCCCTCCTGCGCATATTGACCAGCCCATTGCCATGAGAACCCTTGCGGGGAAGATCCTTCACGAGGAATCCCTTTCCATCGTCAGTCAGCCGGATAACACAGGTGCTTCCGTTATAGGATGCCCAAAGATTTACCTGTTTTGCATCCGCATGCCGGATAACATTGTTCATAGCCTCCTTCAGAATAAGAAATGTATCATGACGTAGTTTTTCACTCAACACTACTTCGTGTTCGGGAAGCTGAATGTTCTCTATAAAGTTGATCCCGTTGTCATTCAACACATCGAACATGAGGGCGCTCACTTTTAACAGCAGACTGCGGAGGGAATCATTCCGGGGGGAGGTCATCCAGATAATATCTGTAATGGACTGAAGCGCTGTTTGGGTCAGCTCGGAAATTTTCGCACTGAGTTTCTGGAAATTTAACGGGGAGACTCCGTCCATCCCTTTGAGTGTGCTGGAATAGATGGAGATACTCCCAAGTGTGGAGGCAAGGTCGTCGTGCAGATCTCTTGAAATTTTCTCCCTTAACTCGGTTTTTTCCTGTTCAGCCTGGCGTTTCAGGAGGATCCTCTCCGTAACCAAATGCAAAATAGTTAAGCCGATAATAACCAGGAGCGGGGAAACAAAAAAGAGGAGTATGGATGAACTGTATAAAAACAACTGGTTAACAAGAAGAAAGAGGATAAACAAAGTAAGGCATACCACCATCCTGGTCAGCCTGATCTGAGATGGCCCTTTTCTTTGAATCCGGAGATAAGTGATCAGCATCATCAGAACCGCTGCAAATTTGACAATTTCTAACCTGGCTTCAGGATCCGATGCAATTCTGATGACTGCTTTCCGTGCCAGGGTCTTAAACGAGGCAACGCCGACCTGCTCATCTATCCTAACCACACTTCCTGCCACTATTTTATTGGTTTTTATCATCTTACCGGATGCTGGAAAGGTAACGACTGCATAATAATCGGTCCCCGGCATCAACGCAAAAATTGCTTCTTTGGCCGAAGCAGAACCATAACCTCCTCCACCGCTGATTTCGCGAAAGCCGGCCAGTGAATCGGCTTTACCCCCCGCTCTGCAGGCATATAAAAACACCTTGGTTCCTACCCCGTTCCGGTTGGAAATGGTCCCGGAAATCTTAATAGTAACCGCATTTTTCTTCTCCATTTTGTTCAGGAACAACTTGCTGCTGCCATTGATATAATTTGCAGCATAAAGGTCAACATCGCCGTCGTTGTCAACATCACCTGCTGCGCATCCTGTGCAATAACCATTGAGTTCCGCTCCGAATTTGCCGGTAACTTCTTCAAAGTATTTCCCGTGGATGTTCCGGTACATCACATTTTCCCCAACATTCGTGATGTAGAGATCCTGGTAGCCATCGAGGTCGAAATCGGCGAAAACTGCGCCATTGGTCAGGTAAACATGATTTCCAAACCATGTGGTGGTAACATCCCTGAAAGCACCCTTTCCGTCATT
This sequence comes from Bacteroidales bacterium, assembly GCA_049317265.1. GTDB lineage: Bacteria > Bacteroidota > Bacteroidia > Bacteroidales > FEN-979 > CAIVAT01. Next base: position 10,149 of record JBMOIP010000022.1, on the reverse strand, counting down.
CAGGTAGAGTTTGTTGGAAGCATGCCTGTTGGCAATAAACAGGTCGGAATGGCCATCGTTGTTGACATCTGCAAAAACCACTGCATTGCTCTTTGCAGGTTCCGATTTCGAAAGGTCGGTGGTTTCAGTAATTTCACGAAACTTCACTTTCCCGTTTCGTGATTCATTGAGGTAGATCCTGTTTGAGGGGTACCAGAAAGTAACACAGAGATCGGGATAGCCATCTTCGTTCACATCACTGAAAGAGGCACACATCCCGCCACCGGTAGAAGAAATACCTGCCTTTTCAGTTACATCCGTAAAATAAGCGTTCCCGTCATTGAGATATAACCTGTTGGACCCCTGCTCGCTGGTGGCAAAAAGGTCAAGGTCGCCATCGAGATCCACATCAGCAAATGCAGCAGCATTGGAGCGGTGCATATCATCACAGGCCCGATGGCCTTGTTCTGACACATTTCTGAAGAATCCTTTACCGTTATTCAACAGCAGTTTATTTTTGCCGTTGAGAGAGGCCAGGTAGACATCTTCATCCCCGTCATTGTCAACATCTGCGGTTGCGACCCCCAGTTTCAACTCTGAAGGCACAGGCGATGGCTTTTTTCCTGCAGACTCCAAAACCCCGCGTTTGGCGGCTTCCTCCCTGAAGAGAAATCCATCGGGCGACTTGTGAACAGGATCCATTTTGTTCACATACAACCTGTCAGGATCCGAAATGCACACTGCATAAATGTCGGTATAGTTGTCGCCATTGAAATCGGACAAGGCCACACCATATTCATTGTCCACCTCGATACCGAAAGTGATGAGTTTTTTGGAGGAGAATCCCGGATAACTTTCATTGTATGCAGGAAACTCCTTATCTCCGCAATACAACAATAATCCATTTTCACCACTGATCCAGATCTCATTGTTTAACCCAAAATCGATGGAGTTCAGGGTCTCCTTTCCATTGTATTTGACCTGTCGTAAAATCCCGTTTTCCTGAACCAGGATGAGGCCATGTTCGCCGACCACCCAAATTTTATCATCATGTATGCAAATTTTCCGGGAGGTCTTCAGCAAGGCATTACGATATTGACGCAGAACCTTCGTCCCATTAACTTCGAGTATCGCATCTTCACACAGTACAAAACCATGACCGGGGGCGATCATCTGAAAATCCTTCACCATCCTGCCGGCAAAGACTCTTTGATATTTACCATCTTTGAAATTGAAAAATTCATTGTACTGACTCAGCACCCAGAATTCCTCACTGCTCATCCCGTAGACCTTGAAAATAAAACCACGGTTTCCGACCGGTCTGACTTGCTCAAAAAGACCGTTTTTATAAATGATAACATCCGAGTAACTTGCAAAAAAACCTAATTGTTTTGACTTAAAACCAATGAATGAGATATTGTTGGCAAAAGGGGAGTGAACATTTTCAGTAATTCCATTATGATGGTGGTACAACATGGAGGTGCTTGTTTCCAGGGTTGTACTGAACCAGATATCATCCTTTGAAATTGGTTCAAAGGTATCAATTGATCCGGTGATGGGATAGTCTGACTTTTTCCATGCATCACCCTCGAGGACATAGATTTTATCGGTAAGAAAACAGACACTGCCATCATTGGTCACCCTGATTTGGCGAATGTCTGATTTGGTTCCTGAATTAATACGGGAAAAGTTCTGTGAGTTTGCAGTCACCGGAAGAAAAATCATCAACAGCAAAATGGCATGCATCCACCTGGCAGCCATCACTTCAGCCTGAGGAAATAATACCCGGACGGGATTCACAAAACAACACATTGACAGAAAGTTCTCATGTAAAGATAAAAATTAACTGGGATGGTTTTCGCTCTTAAGGTGAATTCCCGATAAAATTAGTACTTTTACACTACGTTTAAATGTCCGAAGAATCATAACCCACTGCAAACAATGCCTGAACATCATCATAAAAAGCAATTTCTGAAACTTCCCAAATACCCTGGCGGAAGCGCTGCCTTCAAGGAAGCGGTTGCTGCCAGCCTAAGGTACCCTGAAGCCGCACTGGCAGCCGGCGTGGAAGGATCTGTGATGGTGGAATTCGACATTCACGACAACGGTCTCGTCAGCCATCCAAGGGTGCTGAAAGGAATTGGACATGGCTGTGATGAAGAGGCCATGCGCGTGGTAAAGCTGCTCCGCTTTGAATCTGTTAAAAACAGAGGCGTACGGGTCAAAATGACCACAAAAACCAGCATCAACTTTAAGTTGCCTGCAGGCGTCAGGATAAACTATTCTGCTGCGCCCAAAACCGAAACTGCTCCTACTCCTGAAACCAGTAAGGAAAAGCCGGCTCCGGTGAATTATGAATACACGATTACCTTTTAACGATGGATATAAGGCTGGTTGTTTTCAATCGTCAAAACTCCCTCCACCGTAAGAAATTTCAGCAGTCCGACAGTTAAGGATGCATCCCGCCGTATGGTAAGATCATGACAAACGGCAGGATTCGCTGATGAAACAACCGGCATGTGAGCTGCTCCTGCAGGGATGATCACATTGTTGGTGGCAGCGGGAACCCCGTTGATAAACGGATGATCCTGCATGATCCAGTTTGACTGGTTATGCCACTCATCATTCACCTGGCCGGTCCAAACCCAGGTAAGATCGGCCCTTCCTAAGGTAAAATTGCCCTTCCCGCTAAAAACAACAATGGCTGCATGATGCGTGGAGTCATAGGAGATGGATGAAACAGGTCCCTTAAGTAATTGCAATGCCCTTTTGGAGAATAAACTGACGGTTCCGAAGTCGGAGACGTAACCACCTGAGAGGGAGGAGTCGATCTCCATCCAGGCAACATCCATCTTCTTCCCGGTACGAATGATGGGTTGAGTACCCGCAAGGAGGCTGTCGCCATACTGAATGAATGCTGATGAAAACCCTCCGTCGGCGGTTTTTGAGAGGAAGTTTATCCTGCCATTACCCTTTACCGGGATATTCATTCCGGTTGAATCGGAAGGTACAATATGCAAAGCGCCGGCCTGGGAACAAAAGACCAGGTCCCGGTAATTATCCTGCTGAATATTCACCCCGGTAACCACATTTCCCCGGCTCGCCTGCATAACCTGCGGTGGCGATACGGTATAGGGAAAGAGGGTGGACAGGAATAAGGTTCCGGTGGTATTGTTCTTTTGTACCAGCATTTTTGAATATTTCCTGAACCCGCCGCCAATGGCCATGCTGTCCTGTTCATGGGTATAACCGGATGCAGATCCGGGCACATTTACCTGGACAAAAAGCGATGCCGCACTCCGCGAATAGATGCCCCTTCCGTTGGCAAAATCGGGCGCGAATGCTCCTGTTGGCGCCCCGGGAACACTGCCATACAATCCGTTTCCATGGAGCTGCCAGGTAAAGTTTTTCGTTGTGGCGGAGGAGACAAAATCAGTCAGCAGAAAATACCTGTTCCTCACAAAGAGATTTTTCCGGATGATATCTGCCCCCTGGCAGCTAACCCTCACCTCTCCGTAATCGAGAAGAGGCGTGTCAAAGCAGTGTTCGATATAAGCCGTATTGGTAGCGGTACTTACAAGCTCGCCGTTTGGCGGCAAAGGACCGGCGCCATTCACCAGGATCAGGCTGTGATCAATGGCCTTGTTTTCAAGGTCGGCAAGGGAGGCGCCCGGATAGCCGGGATCAACAGCAAGCATCTCGCCATACGCCATCACCGAGAAAGAAGATGCATCGCCCTGGTGATGTGCCTTGGCCCCGGTCAGAGCGATTTCATGTTTTCCGATCATGTGCATGTAGATTGCTGCAGCCTCCCAGGAGGAGCGAAACACGAGGCTTCCCGCGGCCGGTAAGGACTGGAAAAGGCTGTCGGTGATGGTGCCATGTGCCACATTGGTGGCAATGTACTGCATCCTGGTGGAGGGATCATCAGGTGTCCAGCCCGGGTTGGGCCAGTTAAACTGAGGCTTTCCCGAAAGCGCAGTAATGGTTGTTCCGAACCCCAGCGCACAGTCGTGAATCGAGGGACAGCTCCCGTCGGGCTGCCGGATTTTGTTCATCCAGTCGTAGAGCCTGTCATACCGGGGGTCAAACCATGGGTTCCGGATGGTTCGGGAGGTGTTGTTAAAGGTGGCCGGATAACTCCCGTCCGGGAGAAAATTTCCCATAGAACGGATAAAAGGGAAGGCATTTTCAAAGGCATATTTAAGGTAATTCGGGCCTTCGGCATATCCTGCAAGGGTGTCGGGCTCAGAGACACGGGGATAGGTTCCGTTTTCCAGCCATAAGGTATTGTCAAGGTTGTACAAACCGGCATTGATCCAGTTCTGGGGCTGGTAGTTTATGTTTGGACTGGAATTGTCATTGAATACAATCGCAGCCAGACCCAGCGCCGACGCAGTCATGATGCTGTGGTTGTTAAACTGGAAGGTGAAGAATTTCATGGTGATGAAGAGAAAAACCACGTACGACGCCATCGATTTCTGGTAGAGGTTGGCCGTAAAAGTAAGCAGGTTGGCTTTGGAGGTTGCCAGCAGCGCCTGTGGAACGCCAGCCCCTTTCAGCAGGTCATAAGCGACCAGGCAGGCAATAAGTTCCTTCGACCTGTGCTGCCAGGGATTGTAAAAAGTCCAGCCACTCCCTACATCCACATCGGTATTCACCTGTTCCAGCAAACCGATCACACGGTTAAGCAGTGAATCTCTTGCTCCCTGGGACAAGGGCGTGATGGTGTTGGCGGAATACTTCCTGTCCATCAGGTAAACAAAGGCTGCCTCCTTGGCAATCAGCGAACGGGCTGCCCGGTCCTCGATGGTTGAGTTCCCGGCCGGGATGGCTGAATTTGCGTTTGCCCAGATACTGCCATACAGGGTGAGATGATCGGGATCATTAAGCGATGCCCTGACTACAGGTACGGCTGTACTGTCGAGCACCGTCCTGGGGAAAGTGGGATCTGCCCCCGTTGGGGTCCAGCTTCCCTGGGAGAAAACCCGGCATGGAAGAGATAAAATCAGAAGATAATAAACAAGACGAACTTTCATTTTTTTATCGGATGTTTTGTTACCACAGTAGGCACATAGGGCAGAGTAGAAAACACATTAGGGTGTTATGATCATTTTTCTATTGTGCCTTCCTACTGTGTTCTATGTACCTACTGTGGTTAAAAACCCATCTAAAGGTACTCATTTTAAAAGGATACATCAATCTGCAAATGCAAAATAAAACAAATCGGGAAAAATTCCGTTTGCAAGAGACAAATAGCCCCATCCCATGAATAAAAGGATCCTTCTTTCACTGTTTATCATAATTACAAGCGCCCTCGCCCTCCGGGCCCAGTTTCCGATCTCCATCAAACAGGTCACCGACATGGCCAAAGGAGGATTATCTGAAAAAGATGCCGCAGCAGGGATCCGCGAGGCACTTATTAAAGGTACCGGTGAGAGCGTGAAGATCGTGTCGAAAGTGAACGGCTACTTTGCAAACCCCGAAATTAAAATCCCTTTTCCGCAGGAGGCAAAAGACGTTGAAACAAAACTCCGTGCCATCGGCCTGGGTTCGCAGGTTGATGAGGTAATTGCCTCCCTGAACCGTGCAGCCGAAGATGCAGCAAAAAGCGCTGAACCGGTCTTTGTTGCAGCCATCAATGGCATGAGCATCACCGACGCCATCAACATCGTGAAAGGAAGCAATGATGCAGCAACCGTCTACCTGAAAAAAACAACCTCCCCCGGGTTGAAGGAAAAGTTCACTCCCATCATCAAAACCTCCCTTGATAAGGTGGATGCCACCAGGTTATGGGCAGACGTAATAAAACAGTACAACCAGATCCCGTTCGTCAAAAAGCAAAATCCGGATCTGACGGCCTATGTGACGGATAAAGCCATATCAGGACTTTTCACCATGGTTGCCAGGGAAGAGGCCAAAATCAGGAAAGATCCTGCCGCCAGGGCCACGGAACTGCTGAAAAAAGTGTTTGGAAATTAAAACGGGTGGATTAGCCACAATATCCCTACGCCTATTGCCAGCAGTCCTCCTGTAAAGGTAAACCATTTCAGGAAGGTCTGTTTCTCCTTTTCAACGGAGCGGAACGCCACAAATCCAAGAATAAAGGCAAACAAAATCATCGTCATGATCGTTCCGGCTGCAAACGCTGAGATATAAATGACCGATGCCATCACGGTAGGCAACGCCAGTGAAGGGAGCAAGGCAAACAAATGGCTGAACCCCGCAAATCCATGGATTACACCAATAAACATCGCTGCCAACGCATTTTGCCTGACAGTCCTCACATGCTCATGCTCGTGATCGCCCGGACTCTCCGCATAGGGAGCTGCTTTGTGGACATGGGTATGCCGGTGAATGTGAGCATATAAAAATGGCCTGGTGTGAAAATGCGAATGGGGCCTGTTTCCATGTGAATGGCGAAGGTAGGTTCTCACGATGGCCCAGCTTCCAATTGCGATCAGCAAAAAGCCGATGACGGTATCGCTGTGTTTTGAGATGGCCTCCACCGGAAGAAATTCTTTGAATAAGACAAATAGCAGTCCGATCAGCAACATCCCGAGGGTGTGCCCGAAACCCCACGACAAACCGATCATCCACGACTTTTTCCGGCTGTCGATGGCCAAAGGAGTCACGGCGGCAAGGTGGTCAGGACCGGTAACTACGTGCGCTATACTGGCAACAAAACCTGTAAGGAATGTAATCATATGAACCAATTTCGGGCTAAAATAAGTAAAATATGCATACTTTTACATTTATAAATAACTTCTCACTCCATTAAAAAAACACTGCATATAACGGTCACGGGTTTGGTCCAGGGGGTCGGATTCAGGCCATTTATCTACCGGATCGCGGTCAGGCACGGGCTTCATGGCTGGGTGCGAAACACCAATGAAAATGTGCTCATCCGGGTAAGCGGGGAGGCAGAAACCCTGGCTGATTTTCTCGTCTCACTGGAAGCAGAGGCCCCGCCTGCCTCCATGATCGCATTAGTCCTGACAGAAGAGGTTACATGGGAGGAGTTCCACCGGTTTGAGATCCTGAAAAGCAACAATGTTTCCGAAGAGGTTACCGAGATCAGTCCTGATATTGCAGTTTGCAGCGAATGCATGGAGGACATCAAAATCCCCGGCAACCGGCTCGGTTATGCCTTTGTCAACTGCACCAACTGCGGCCCCCGGTTCACCATTATTGAGGATCTGCCTTATGACCGGGAGAAAACAACAATGAAGTGTTTCCAGATGTGCCCGGACTGCAGACTGGAATATGAAGATGTCACCGACCGTAGATTCCATGCACAGCCCACGGCCTGTGCAGTCTGCGGGCCCGGCTATGAGCTGATTACAAAAGCTGGAACAACCTGCACGGAGATTGGGCCCATCATGGAAGAAACCGCCACCTGTATTGACAATGGCGGTATTGTCCTCATCAAGGGACTCGGAGGCATGCACCTGGCCTGTGACGCATTCAGTGAGGCTGCCGTTGAGAGGTTACGGAAAATTAAAAACCGCGACGGAAAACCATTTGCCGTGATGTTCCGCGATATTGAATCGCTGAAAAACCATGCTGTGACAGATGACGTGGAAGAGCGCTCACTCTTGTCGTGGCACACTCCCATTGTCCTGCTGGAGGTGAAACGTCCGGACAACCGGCCACAGCTTGCCAGGGACATCAATTCCGGTCTCAGCCTGCTTGGGGTAATGTTGCCATACATGCCCTTTCAACACCTTCTTTTTCAGCAACTTGAAACAACTGCCATCGTACTGACCAGCGGGAATCTCAGCAATGAGCCCATCCTCATCGACAACCCCAGTGCCCTTTCCCGTTTTTCAGGACTTGTGGATGCCCAGGTTCTCCACAACCGAGACATCTATAACCGAACCGACGATTCAGTGGTAAGGATCATGGCAGGAAGGGAACGTATTTTGCGTCGTTCCCGAGGATATGCTCCCACTCCTGTGCGAACAGTCCTGGATACCAATGGGATATTGGCCTTCGGAGCCGAACTGACCAACTGCTTTTGCATCGGGAAGGGAAATAATGCCATTTTGAGCCAGCATATCGGGGATCTCCAGGGAATGGAAACAACACGGTTTTATGAGGAGACCATTGCCCAGTTTCTCAAACTATTCCGGGTAAAACCAACATTGCTGGCGGTGGATCTGCACCCCGACTACATCTCGACCAAAACAGCCCGGAATTTCAGTGAGATACCTGTGGTTCAGGTGCAGCATCATCACGCCCACATAGCCTCCTGCATGGCCGAACACCATCTTGATGAAAGGGTGATCGGGGTAGCCCTCGATGGCACCGGGATGGGCGATGACGGCAACACCTGGGGGTCGGAATTTTTTCTGTGCGATTTAATTGATTACAAACGAATTACTCATTTTGAATATCTCCCTATGCCAGGAGGTGACCTGGCTACCAAAGAGCCCTGGAGAATGGCCGTCGCCTGGTTGTACAAAGTCTATGGGGATGACTCTTCAAGCCTTCAATTACCCTTTTTCGGCGATCTCGATCCCGAAAAAATCCGGCTGATCACCCATATGATCGGCAGTGGAATTAACTCTCCGCTGACGTCAGGTGCAGGCCGGTTGTTTGACGCCGTAGCTTCGCTCCTTGGTTTGTGCCAGGTATCGACATTCCAGGCGGAAGGCCCTATGAAGCTTGAAGCTCTGGTTCAAGACGACTGCGCGGAACGCTATAATTATAAAACTGGATCAGTCATCCGGTTTGACGAAACCCTTCGTGAAATTGTTGAAGATCTCTCGCGGGGTGTCGGTATCCGATTAATAGCATCAAAGTTCCACAATACCATTATTTCGGTTATCTTTGAAGTTGTAAACTCCATTCGAAGTAAAGAAGGAGTAAACAAAGCTGTGTTATCCGGCGGGGTTTTCCAGAATAAATATCTCCTGGAAGGAACCATCAGGATGCTGGAAGCAAATGATTTTGAAGTTTTTTCCCATATTGCAGTACCTTCAAACGACGGAGGAATTGCACTGGGGCAACTTGCCATCGCATCAAAAAGGAGGGAGAAGAAATGTGTTTAGCCATACCTGCAAAAGTGATCAGCATCAATGGCTCAATGGCCCTGGTAACCATTGAGGATATTGAATATAACGCGAGCCTGATGCTGCTCGACGATGTGAATCCCGGTGATTTTGTCATGATTCATGCCGGGTTTGCCATCGAAAAAGTAGACCCGGAGGAGGCAGCAGAGACCCTGCGCCTGCTGAATGAAATAGCGGATAACAGTCATATGTGATCCTTGCCCGTCATGAAGATTCGTACGGTCCTATTCCTGTTGCTTTTACCGATGGTTTCTGTCGGTCAGCTGCAAATCGGTCTTACCTGCGGATACTCCTGGTATTGGTTCACACATACCCATGATAACGGGAGCGAACCGGAATACAACTATTCTCCGGCAGCGTATTATCTAACCTTATCAGCCAGGCAGCGATCCGCATGTACATTCAACCATGGCATCGCAATTGAATTCACCCATCGTTCGTTTAAAGTAAAATCAGGGTGGGGAGGACTGGGAAGCCATCAATGGGCGGACTTCGACTACACGATTGACAACCTTTATCTTCACTTTCAGCCGCAGTTCACGTTTGGTTCGAAATTGAAATTTTTCATATACCCGGGCATCTACTTTGGCACGTTACTTCATTCAAACCTGACGGGCACGATTGGCTCTTTTAACATGGCACCCTATTATTCAGGAACTGATACGCTCAATGGCAATGCAACGGGATATTACCCGAAATTTGAGTTTGGGCTGGCACCGGGACTTGGCATGGAGTACCCTGTTTCACCACAGGTAAATTTGATATTTGAAACCAGTTTCAACCTGAATCTCACGGATATCAGCGGGAACTGGGGTGCGGATAAATCCAAAATGCTGGGGGTGAATGTTAAACTTGGCGCTGCTTATACATTTCGATCTAAGAAGGCAAAGGAAAAAAAATAACCACAAAGGAGGCACAAAGTTCACTAAGAAGATCATTGTGACCTTTGTGCAAAATCATTGTGATCTTTGTGGTAAAAAATAAATTGAATAAACGGAATCGTACCAGTAGATAAAATTTGATGGACATTTGACTCTAAATGACCCTTCCCCGGCCCTTCTATGTTGTAAAACAAGAGGCTGGCGATTTATTT
>JBMOIP010000021.1:0-78245 GCA_049317265.1 Bacteroidales bacterium | reverse complement strand
GGATTGTTGAAAAGTTTAACCCTGATGAACCAAAAACCTTTGCTACGCCCCCCCCTTCTCCTCCAGGAGAAGGGGCAGGGGATGAGGTGGTTTTCCTGAAGGGGCAGGGGATGAGGTGACTTTCCCGAAGGTGCCCGGGGATGTGGTGGTTTTACCCGAAGCGGCCCGGGGATGAGTTTGTTTTCCCCGAAGCAGCCGGGGGATGTGATAGTTGTTTTCCCTGAACTCAAGTTATTTATTTGTATTTAATCTAAATTAATTATATTTGTCGCTTGAACATAACAACTTCCTATGAAAAAAATGATAAGCACACTCATCATTTTCCTGCTGGCAGGAGTGGCATGCTACGCCCAGGTGGCCATTACCGCTGACAACAGCGACCCCGACCCCTCGGCGATGCTCGAGGTTAAATCAACCACCAAAGGCCTTCTGGCGCCCCAGATGACCTTTGCCCAGCGCAGTGCCATCGTGAGCCCGGCCACCGGCCTGGTGGTTATTTGTACCAACTGCAGCACCAATGGCACCGGGGTTGTCTCCATTTACCTGGGCGGGAAGTGGCAAAACCTAACGGATACCTGCGATGTGCCAGTTGCCCCTACTGAAGGGACCCACGTACAATCAAACACGCAGATCATCTGGAACTGGGATACCGTGCCCATCGCCACAGGCTATAAATGGCACACATCCGACAACTACGCGGCCGCCACCGACATGGGAACCGCCACCACCAAAACCGAAACCGGGCGGACCCAGGGAACCAATTATACCCGGTATGTATGGGCATACAACGCCTGCGGCCCTTCTGAACCGGTCATCCTGAATGGACAGGCCTTAACCTGTGGTTCTGCATTTACCAGAACCCATCCGGCAGGTACCGTGGCGCCGGTCATCAAAACGGTGACCTATGGCACGGTGACCAACATCCCGGGCGAAACAACCAAGTGCTGGATCACCCGCAACCTGGGCGCCACACAGCCCCCCAACACCGTCAACGACAATACGGAAGCTGCCGCCGGCTGGTACTGGCAGTTTAACCGGATGCAAGGGTTTCAGCATGACGGAACCACCCGAACGCCCAATACCACCTGGATCACCCCAATCTCCGAAGACTCCGATTGGGAATCCGCCAATGATCCATGCTCTCTTTTGTTAGGCAGCGCCTGGCGGCTACCTACTTCTACCGAGTGGACAAATGTGGATGCAGCGGGAAACTGGACCAACTGGAACGGACCTTTCAGTTCAGGGTTGCAATTGCATGCTGCCGGGCACCTCGACTACAGCGATGGTTCGCTGAGCAGCCGGGGGACCTACGGCTACTTCTGGAGCAGCACGCAGGGCAGCGCGACGAAAGGCTGGTACCTGTTCTTCTATAGTAGCTTTAGCAACATGACCAACTTCTTCAAGGCATACGGCTTCAGCACCCGATGCCTTCGAGACAATTGATTTATTTGACCATTTGAAATTTGTTTGACCTCCTGACTTTTTTAAATTCACTCACCATGAGAATAGTTGCCAGCATATTATTTATCTGCCTTTTCGCCGGAACCATGGCCTCCGGTCAGGTTACCATCAGCGCCGACAACAGCGAGCCTGACAATTCGGCGATGCTCCATGTGAAATCCACCACCAAAGGGTTGCTGCCGCCCCGCATGACCTTTGCCCAGCGCAACGCCATCGTGAACCCGGCCACCGGCCTGGTGGTCGTCTGCACCAACTGCAATGCCGATGGTACGGGTGTTGCTTCCATCTTCCTGGGCGGGAAATGGCAAAACCTCCCCGCAACCTGCGATGTGCCCGCCCCCCCGGCCGAAGGGGTGCATGTGCAAACGAACACACAGATCATCTGGAACTGGAATACAGCGACCATTGCCACAGGTTATAAATGGAGTGCAACAAACAACTATGCAGCGGCCACAAACATGGGAACGGCCACCACCAAAACAGAAACAGGGCTAACCCAGGGAACCAACTACGCCCGGTATGTATGGGCTTATAATGCCTGCGGATACTCGGAACCAACTATTATTTCGGGACAAGCCGTTGCCTGCGGAACCTCGTTCACCGTCGCCCATACAGCAGGTACCGTTGCCCCGGTCACCAAAACGGTCACCTATGGCACGGTGACCAACATCCCGGGCGAAACGGCGAAATGCTGGATCACCCGCAACCTGGGCGCATCCCAGCAACCCAACACGGTGGATGATGCAACGGAGGCCTCGGCCGGCTGGTACTGGCAGTTTAACCGAACGCAAGGCTATAAGCATGATGGCACTACGAGAACGCCCAATACAACCTGGATCACCTCAATCTCCGAAAACTCCGATTGGGAACCAACTAACGACCCATGCTCACTTTTGTTAGGCAGCGTCTGGCGGATACCCACTATGACGGAATGGACCAATGTGAATGCGGCTGGTAACTGGTCTAACTGGAACGGGCCGTTTAACTCCGGGCTGCAAATGCATGCCACTGGCACAATCCTCAGCAATGGAGCGTTGGACAGTCGGGGCTCAATCGGCTCCTACTTAAGCAGTACGCAGAACAACACGGATACCGGCTGGAGCCTGGTCTTCGCCAGTAGCTCCATCTTCATGGGCTACGGCCCTAAGACGTACGGCGTTAGTGTCCGTTGCATCAGAGATTGACCATTTGATTTATTTGACAATTTGACCATCTGAAAATTTTTGACCTCCAGACTTTTTTAAATTCAATCACCATGAAAATAGTTGCCATCGTATTATTCATCTGCCTCACCGCCGTAACCATCTCCTTCGGCCAGTTGGGCATCACTAGCGACAACACCGCTCCGAACAGTTCGGCAATGCTGGATGTTAAATCCACAGACCGGGGCATGCTGCCGCCCCGGATGACCTTTGCACAGCGCAACGCCATCGTGAACCCCGCGGCGGGGCTCCTGGTGATCTGCACCAACTGCAGGCCCGATGGCTCCGAAACCATGTCGGTGTTCCTCGATGGCAAGTGGCGCAACCTGAGCGGGAACTGTACCTTGCCGGTAACGCCGGCTGCCGGGATACAGGTTCAGTCGAACACCCAGATCATCTGGAACTGGAATTCAGTACCCATTGCATCCGGCTACAAATGGCACACATCCAATAACTTTGCCGCCGCCACCGACATGGGAACCGCCACCTCCAAAACCGAAACTGGACTCACCACCGGCAACGGCTACACGCGGTATGTGTGGGCCTACAACGCCTGCGGGAATTCGGAGCCGGTCATTCTAACCGGACAGGCCTTTGCCTGTGGCGGCCCGATGACCAAACCACACACCGCCGGAACCGTGGCGCCGGTCACGAAAACAGTCACGTATGGCACCGTGACCGGCATTCCGGGCGCTACCTCCAAATGCTGGATCACCCGCAACCTGGGCGCCACCCAGCAGCCCAACACGGTGGATGATGCCACCGAAGCCCCTGCCGGCTGGTACTGGCAGTACAATCGTGAACAGGGGTACAAACACGACGGCACCACGCTCACCCCTGCCTGGACCATCACCACCATCGATGAAGATACCGGCTGGGAAGCGGCCAACGATCCCTGCGCGCTTCTGCTGGGCGCCACCTGGCGCATCCCGACCACGACAGAATGGATTAATGTGGATGCCGCCGGAAACTGGACCAACTGGACCGGCCCATTCAGTTCTGCCTTGCAGATGCATGCAGCCGGTTACCTTAACCGCACCACCGGTGCCATCACCAGCAGGGGTGCCAGCGGCTACTACTGGAGCAGCACCCAGCACAGCACCCCACGCGGCTGGAGCAAGTTCTTCAACACCGCCAGCAGTTTCCAGAGCAACGACCTCAAGGCATTCGGATTCCCGCTGCGGTGTATCCGCGACTAAAGCCTAACAAATCTTCTCCCATGAAAACCATCATTTTTTTACTGATCACCCTATTGTGCGCCGGCACTATATTGCACGCCCAGGTCGCCATCTCAACCGACAACAGTGCACCCGACAACTCGGCGATGCTCGAGGTGAAATCAACGACGAAAGGATTCATGGCACCCCGCATGACTTTTGTCCAGCGCAATGCCATCGTCAATCCCGCGGTGGGGCTCATGGTCGTATGCACCAACTGCAATGCAGATGGTACCGAATTGATCTCCATATACCTCGGCGGGAAATGGCAAAACATATCATGGACTTGTGACATACCTCTTGCCCCGGTTGAAGGAGCCCATCTGCAGATGAACACACAGATCACCTGGAACTGGAATGCCATGCCTATCACCACCGGGTATAAATGGAGTACATCCAACAATTATGCAACGGCCACCAACATGGGAACCGCTACCACCAAAACCGAAACCGGACTGACCCAGGGAACCAACTACACACGATATGTTTGGGCTTACAATGCCTGCGGACATTCCGATTCGACCATCATCACAGGGCTGGCGATGACATGCGGCGAACCATTTACAAAAACTCATACCGCAGGAGCCATTGCCCCTGTCAACAAAACGGTGACCTATGGCACCGTGACCAACATCCCTGGAGAGACCTCAAAATGCTGGATCACCCGCAATCTTGGAGCTGCCCAGCAGCCCGGTTCATGGGATGATGATACGGAGGCCTCGGCAGGCTGGTACTGGCAGTTTAACCGGATGCAGGGGTATAAACATGATGGGACCAACCGCACGCCCAACTCTGCCTGGATCAATGATATCAGTGAGGATCTCGATTGGGAATCAACCAATGACCCCTGTACCCTTTTATTAGGCAGCCCCTGGCGGATACCCACCCTGACGGAATGGACCAATGTGGATGCTGCCGGAATCTGGGAATCTTCGTTCGAACCATTCACATCCGGGTTGCGAATCCATGCCCCAGGCTACCTCACCAGTAACGGTAGTTTCCTGGTCAACCGGGGGCAATTTGGCTACTATCGGAGCAGCAAGCAGTTCAGCTCAACGAATGGCTGGCTGTTATGGATAGGAAGTTCCTATTGTTATGTGACCAAAAACTTTGACAAGTCGTTCGGTTCTTCTATCCGTTGCCTGCGAGAATGAGGTGCACTTTTCTGTATTACTTTTACACCACCAAACGGATTAAGCACCACAACTTAATCTGTCAAGAAAATGAAAACAATTCAGAAAATTTTCCTGTTCCTCCTGCTGTTAGTACTGGTGATCGGCATACCAGAAACGAAGGAGATTCCGTTTACAATGGACGACTGCGACCGGAAATGAATGCCCCCTTCGTGCAAAAACCACCTCATCCCCCGGCCCCTTCTCCTCAAGGAGAAGGGGGGGGGCTGCGTATGCCATTGGCAGATGTGATAATTTCTTTCAGGACGTTATCGAGGTGCTCGAAAATTTGTTCATTGGTAAACCTGATTACCGTAATTCCCAATCGGTCAAGTTCGGCGGTGCGGTTTTCACCATGTTCTTTTACTGCTGCATCAAGGTGAATACCGCCATCAACCTCAACGATCAATTTTTTCTCATGACAATAAAAATCAGCGATATAAAAATGTATCGGATGTTGCCTTCTGAATTTAAGTCCTTGCAGCTTCCGGTTCCTGATCTTGTCCCAAAGCACTTTTTCGGCATCGGTCATCGAATGCCTCAAATCATGGGCTTTGTGAAAAAGCTCATCTTTTGCATTCAAGTGCAGAAGGTAATCCCTTGTTTGTCCAATATAAGCCATCTTTTACCGGTTAATCAGAATAACAAGAAAAGGTGAAAGGATTGTTGAAAAGTTTAACCCTGATGAACCAAAAACCTTTGCTACGCCCCCCCCCCTTCTCCTCCAGGAGAAGGGGCAGGGGATGAGGTGGTTTTACCCGAAGCGGCCCGGGGTTGAGTTTGTTTTTCCCGCAGCGGTCAGGGGATGAGTATATTTTACCCGCACCAGCCGGGGGTTAGGTAGTGGATTTCCCCGGCCTCAAATTATTTATTTTTATTCAATCTAAATTAAGTATATTTGCCTTTCAAACGTAACAACTTCCTATGAAAAAATATTTTATTTCACTCATTCTGTTTTTATTGGCCGGCATGATTTCGTACGCCCAGGTTGGTGTCAACACCGACAACACTAGCCCCAACAGCTCGGCGATGCTTGATGTGAAATCCACCACAAAGGGCTTTCTCGCACCCCGCATGACCTTTACAGAACGAAATACAATTGCAACTCCTGCAGAGGGACTTGTGGTATTTTGCACAAATTGTAAAGATAATGGTGCGGGTTGCATATCCCTGTTTATGGGTGGCCAATGGTTAAATCTCGCCGGTACCTGCGACCTCCCTGTTTCACCGGCAGAAGGAAGTCATGTGCAATCGAACACACAGATCATCTGGAACTGGAACTCTGTGCCAATTGCTACCGGTTATAAATGGAGTACGTCAACCAACTATTCAACCGCCATCGATTTGGGTACAGGCACCACTAAAACCGAGACAGGACTTGTCACAGGGAACAGTTATAAGCGATATGTATGGGCATACAATGCCTGCGGTCATTCAGACTCGACCATCCTGGCGGGCCAGGCGCTGATCTGCGGGTCGTCGTTTACGAAGATCCACACAGCCGGAGTTGTTGCCCCGGTAGACAAAACTATCACCTATGGCACGGTGACCAACATCCCCGGCGAAACATCGAAATGCTGGATCACCCGAAATCTTGGGGCCACCCAGCAAGCCAATTCGGTGAGCGATAATACCGAACCGTCTGCAGGGTGGTATTGGCAATTTAACCTGAAACAAGGATACAAGTATGCATCCACCCGTATCCCAAATACAACATGGATAACACTTTTTACGGAAAATTCCGATTGGACATCAGAAAATGACCCATGTTCGCTTTTGTTAGGCAGCGCCTGGAGGATTCCCACTTCTACCGAATGGACCAATGTGGATGCAGCTGGTAACTGGACCAACTGGAACGGACCATTTAGTTCTGGTTTACAACTACATGCCGCCGGGTTCCTTGCCTATACCGATGGTGTATTGGGCCAGCGCGGCTCCAATGGTACTTACTGGGGCAGTACCCAGGTGGGTGCCCCTTATGGCGAGTTCCTGTTCTTCACGAGTGTCAGCAGTGTGGTGAGCGCTGAAGGTAAGGGATACGGCTTCCCCGTCCGCTGCATTCGCGACTAGGGTGCGCCATGAACGCGAAGCAGCGAATTAATTTCCCCATTCAAGCCCCCGCCAGTAACTGAAGGCTTAATTCATCAAGGGTTAAAAAGTTGTTAACTTTTCAACTTTTCTGTATTACCTTTATGCCACCAAACGGATTAAGCATTAAACTTAATCTGTCAAGAAAATGAAAACATTTCAGAAAATTATCCTGTTTTTCCTGCTGGTTTTGCCGGTGATCTGCATCGCAGAAACGAAGGAGATACCTTTTACACTGGACGACCGCGACCGGATCATCCGGACGGAGCAGAAAGTTGAGGCGCTGAATGCTAAGATTGACAACAAGGTCGATGGCCTCAGAAATGAGGTGAATGCAAAATTCGATGGTCTGCGTACAGAAATGAATTCACGTTTCGACCAGCTTTTCAATTTCCTATGGGCCATCATCGGTATTTTTACCACTATGATGGTCAGCGTATTCGGCTTTGCCTTCTGGGACCGTAAACTCTCCCTGGCCCCCATGAAACGGGAAAACCTCAGAACCCTCAATGCCCTGCGCGAATATGCCGAACACCAGCCGAAACTGCGTGAGATACTTAAAAACGCTGGTCTCCTTTAGAATTTACGATTAGGCGATTGGCGAGTTCCGATTGATAGCGGCTTATCGTAAATTAAAAATTTCAATATTGAGTTCCAGTATTTCGTTTTTCTCTCGGTACTTCTCTTCAAATCTCTGTAAACGTCCGTGTAATTATTTGATACACGGAGAGACAAAGAGCCACTAAGCGCAGAGCGGCTAACACCAGATTAATTAATCATAAGGAATATTGCTATCCATAGTGATTGCTTATTCGGAAAAAAAAAAGGCAAATTCAAACATACTTTCCATATTTATTTGTACTCAATCTAAATTAATTATATTTGCCCTTCAAACGTAACATCTTCCTATGAAAAATTATATTATTTCACTCATGTTGTTTTTGTTGGCAGGTATAGTTTCATATGCCCAGGTTGGCATCAGCACCGACAACAGCGCGCCCGACAACTCGGCGATGCTCGATGTGCAATCAACCAGCAAGGGTTTGCTGATCCCACGGATGACGACTGTTGAACGGGATGCCATAGCATCACCTGCTGACGGATTGATGATCTTTAATTCAACGACACGATGTTACGATACCTATAACGCCATTACCTCAGGCTGGGAAACAATTCATTGCCTGGCTTGCCCTCTCCCTGCAGCGGCAGGGCCCATCACTGGAACAACCGCCATGTGCGACAATCAACAAGGGATTGCATATTCTGTTGACGCCATCAGCGGCGCCACAGGATACCTGTGGAATTACTCCGGCACCGGTTTAACCATCTCCTCGGGGGAAAATACCAATACCATCACAGCCGACTTTTCATCGGCCACATCGGGCAACCTCACGGTAACCGGAACCAATATATGCGGCAGTGGAACTCCTTCAGCCATTAAAGCCATTACGGTTTATGGTGCAATTCCTCTTGCACCGGTTGCCGGCACAATCGGGTTGTCTGAAACCAGCATTATATGGACATGGAATCTCAGCAACAACGCCGCTGGATACAGATACAACACTGTTGACGATTTTGCTGCTTCAACCGAGAATGGCCCTGCAAACACAATGACTCAGTCGGGCCTGACCTGTAATACGCCTTATACCTTATATGTTTGGGCCTACAATGCGTGTGGCCACTCTGCCTCCACTGCATTATCAGGTGTAACCTATACCTGTTGCGGTGTAAGCTTTACCAGGACCCATCTTGTCCTTGGAAGCAGTGTAGCTCCTGTTAATAAAACGGTTACCTACGGAAGTGTATTATATGAGGTAACCGGGCCCAACAAATGCTGGATTACCCAGAACCTTGGGGCAACCCATCAGGCTGCTGCCATCGATGACGCCACGGAGGCCTCAGCCGGGTGGTACTGGCAGTTTAACCGTCCGCAGGGATTTAAACATGACGGGGTCAGCCGCACCCCAGGCACGGCATGGGTATCTGATATTCTTGAAAACAGCGACTGGATAGCTGCCAACGATCCCTGTGCGCTTTTATTAGGAGTAAACAGCGGTTGGCGAATTCCAACATATTCTGAATGGAATACGGTTAGAAATCAATGGGTGTCGAATTATTATTCGTTTGATGGTCCTTTGAAACTTCACAAGGCAGGGATGCTCTATCCAATTGATGGCTTGTTGATATATCGTGGTGAGGAGGGTGATTATTGGAGCAATGCGCAGATGATAAATGAAAGTACAGCAGGGTCCATCTTTATCACTTTTGGTAATGGAATGTGGACCAGTCCGAAGTCCTCCGGGTACAATGTGCGTTGCATCCGTGATTGATGTGGGCCATTCACATCTGAAAACCTGGTCACGTCCCTAAAAAAGCCTCCACCACATCAACGATTTCCCGGCATTTAACCTCCAGGTTGTCGTTGATGATTATCTTATCGAAAGATGGGGCAAAAGTAAGTTCATAAGCGGCTTTGTCAACTCTTTTACGCAGGGTCTCCTCAGATTCGGTGCCACGCTTTTTCAGGCGGGTTTCAAGCTCTTCGATCGATGGTGGATGAATGAAAATTCCCAGCCCCTGTGCTCCGAAGTACTTCTTTAAGTTGACGCCTCCAACTACATCGACGTCAAAAATAGGGCTCTTGCCAAGCGACCAGATCCGGTCCATCTCCGACTTCAGGGTGCCGTAATAACTGCCGGGATAGACCTCCTGCCACTCTACAAATTCATCATGGACAA
Organism: Bacteroidales bacterium; assembly: GCA_049317265.1. Classification (GTDB taxonomy): domain Bacteria; phylum Bacteroidota; class Bacteroidia; order Bacteroidales; family FEN-979; genus CAIVAT01. The sequence goes on along the minus strand of JBMOIP010000021.1, from coordinate 68,367 downwards.
TCTTATTCCTGAAATCTTCCGCAGAGATGAAATAGTAATCCCGCCCATCTACTTCTCCTTCACGTTGTTTCCTGCTGCAGGCAGAAATAGAAAATTCCAGCCGGTTAACAACCTTCAGCAGGTGTTTAACCATGGTCGTCTTCCCCGCCCCCGATGGCGCCGAAACAATTATCGCTTTCCCAGGCATATAAATAAATTCAATGATTCAATGAAGACAATGTAAGCAATGTAGGTAATGTAAACAATGTAGGTAATGCAGACAATGTAAGCAATGTAATTAATGGAGGTAATGTAGGTAATGTGTTGAATGGTTGCATTGTATGCACTGTCTGCATTGCCTTCATTGCCTTCATTGCCTGCATTGCCTGCATTCTCTTCCTTAAAGTATATTCCCCAACTGCTCCTTGATCTTCTCCAGCTCATCCTTCATCTGCACCACGATCTTCTGGATCTCCGCATCACTGGCCTTGGATCCGATGGTATTGATTTCACGGCCCATCTCCTGGGTCACAAAGCCAAGTTTCTTCCCCTGGGATGCCGTTTCCTCAATTGTTTCCAGAAAGTACCTGCAATGTTTTAAAAGGCGCACTTTCTCCTCGGTGATGTCAAGTTTTTCCATGTAATAGATCAACTCCTGTTCAAAACGGTTCTGGTCGGGCGCCGAGCCATTAAAGTCGCCGGAATACTTCGAAAAATCGCGCAGCATCCGTTCACGCAGGTCGGTGATACGCCGCTTCTCAAAGGGTTCAATCTCTTCCAGCAACTGAAGAATGGTCTGAACCCTGCTGTTCATGTCGTCTTCGAGGACTTTTCCTTCATTAATACGGAAAATATCAGCCTGTGAAATGGCTTCGTTGATGGCGTTTGAAATGGAAGGCCAGTCATGCTCTGATAACTCGTCGCGGCTGGTTTGCATGACATCCGGCATTCTCAGGACCATCGCCAGCAGATCGGAGGGGATATCCTCCCGGAGATCCGTTGCCAGACTCGCCAGCTCCTCCTTGTACTTTTTTGCCAGGGGGCGGTTGATCGAGTAGTTCAACATCTCTCCGGTCACTTCCGTACCGATGAAGAAATCGATCTTGCCACGTTCGAATCGTTGGGTAAGCAATCCGCGTACTTCCCACTCTTTTTCACGAAAATAGCCGGGGATTTTCAGGTTCAGATCGAGCTGCTTGCTGTTGAGCGTTTTGATCTCGATGGTGAGTTTTCTTCCGGTGATATCAAGAGTGGCTTTCCCGTAGCCGGTCATGGATTTGATCATGTGGCGCTTTTTTACGCAAACTTACGTAAAAATTATCCATTTCAGGGGTAAGATGCCTGTTGGATTGATGGTTTTCGTTAAATTTGAGGAGAAATTTCCCCCCGGAATGGAATTCAGGATCATCGACGATACTTTACAGTTTTACAACCTGATGCTTATCGATATAGCGCAGGCGAAAGAGTTCATTTTCCTGGAAACGTACAAATTTGCCAACGATCACATGGGGGTGCGTTTCAGGGATGCACTCACCAAGAAATCGAAGGAGGGTGTGAAGGTTAAAATACTCATCGATTCGTGGGGGAAGGGTCCGGTTTCCGAAACCTTTTTCACTGAACTTATCCGGTTGGGGGGAGAGGTGAAGTTTTTCGAAAAAATCAAGATCAACAGTGATATCTTTACCCGCGGACACCGTCGTGATCACCGCAAAATTCTCGTGATCGACGACACGATAAGTTACATAGGATCAGCAAATATTACTGGCTATAACCTCAACTGGCGCGAACTCTGCTTACGAATGGAGGGAGAAATCGCAGTTGCCTTTAAAAAGGTCTTCCTCGAAAACTTCAATGCGTTCAATCCGTTTATCATTACCAACAAGGTCACCTTCACCCGGAAGATAAGGTCGGGTAATTTCGAAATCATCCGGGATGTGCCTTCCATCCAGTTCCAGCGTCTCCGGAAACGCTATACCCAGCTCATCAGGCAGGCGGAACATTCCGTGGTGATTGAAACCCCGTATTTCCTTCCCGGATTCCTCTTGCGGAAAGCCATGATGGATGCCAGCAAAAGAGGAGTGGTGGTGGAGGTGATCATGCCTAAACACTCCGACATGCGGATGGTGGATATCCTTCGGAATAAATACCTGGGCCTGCTGCATGATGCAGGCATCAAACTGCTGTTCTACCTGCCCCATAACCTTCATGCCAAACTGCTGGTGATCGATGATGAGATATTTTCCATTGCCAGCGCCAATTTCGATTTTCGCAGCTTCCGATACCAGTATGAAATCGCCCTGATCGGATCAGAACCTGAAATCCTGCGGCAATTGCGCGACCATATCTCCGAAACCATCCGGAATTCACAGGAACTCGACTACCTTGAATGGAAACGCCGCCCCCTGATCGAGAAAATATTTGAATGGATTCTGCTACCCTTCCGTCATTTTTTCTGATCGGGGCGACCGGTTCACAATATAAACCCCCGAAAAAATAAGCAACGCAGCAACTGCTTTTGGCGCTGTGATACCGTCCTGGCCTATGGTTACCGACATCGCTGCTGCGATCACCGGCTGCAGGTAGCTGTAATAACTCACAACGGTCGTGCTCAGGCTTTTAAGTGCAAAGTTGATCAGCAGGTAAGCAACAAAAGTATTGAGTACAATAATATAGGCCATGCCCAGCCATCCCGTAAGAGTAATGGCGGCAAATTGAATGTGCATGGCATCCCTGACCGAAAGTGGGAAAACGAAAATAAAGCCAAAGAAGGAGACCCACTTGAGGATGGTGGTGGTATGGTACTTCCCGATCAGTGGTTTGATGAGTACAAGGTAAAGGGCGTAAAATACCATGTTCAGGAAGATCAGGAAGTTTCCCAGGGAGTGATTCCCCTTAAAATCCAGGCTATGTCCGTAAAGGATCAGGATCATCACACCGGAAGCCCCCATGGCGACTCCCCCGGCTTTTTTCCAGGTAACCTTTTCACCAAGGATCATGCTTGCAAATACCATCACCATGATGGGGTTCAGTACATGAATCAGCGATGCATCCACCGGAGTGCTCAGATTAAGTCCCACATAAAAAAGAGTCTGGTTCAGCGCAAATCCGAACATTCCGCAAATGGCGAGCGTCAGCAGATCTTTCTTCTCAACTTTTTCAGGTACAAACAGACGTTGGAATAACCAGAAGATAATCATGCCACCCAACAGCCGGATAAAGATAAGTTGCATAGGTGATAGCATTTCCGGCATCAGGCCTTTTACAATGTTGTAAGCAAAGCCAAAAATAAAGGTGGTGGTCAAAAGCGCAAGGTGGGCTTTCAGGGTACTGCTCATCGTGCAAAGGTAAAATAAAAAAGCCCCTGGAGGAGTTGGTCATCCTGCCAGGGGCTTTGAGTTGATGAGGTCCGGTTTATGAAATCCTGATCTCTTTTTTAACTTCAACCTTCGCTTCGTCCTTTTTCGGCAAAGCGATTTTCAGAATTCCGCTTTCGTAGTCGGCCTTGATGTTGTCAAGGTCGATGGTCTTTGGCAGGGTAAACGACCTGCTGAAGGAGCCATAATAGAACTCTTTTCTTGAGTAGTTCTTGCCTTCTTCGCGTTTCTGGTCTTCAACTTCTACCGAAATGGTCAGGATGTTGTTCTCCAGGTTGATTTTGAAATCATCCTTGGTCATCCCGGGAGCGGCAATTTCAAGGTGAAAAGAGTCGTTGTTTTCAATGATGTTAGCGGCCGGATCACTGAAACGTTTTCCGAAAAAATCGCCAAGATCGTTGTCAAAGATGTTGCTTACCATATCCGTTAAAGGATTCCTGTGTTGCCATTTAATAAGTGTCATGATTTTTTTCTCCTATTTTAAAGTGGTTTTTTTTGTTTGTTGCTCCGGAAAAGTCAAACAATATACCAGTAGAAATGTAATTGAAAAAGGTGTCGAAATGGCAGTTTTTACTCAAAATTGCGTGACAAAATGACACTTCGGTTGGATTGATGCGGGAATAAAAACCTCCCGGTTCTTATCGTGGTTGTGATTCCAGTTCCAGCTTAGTCTTGTCATGAATCAACTGTGATAATGTTTTTGGATCCATCCGGCTGAATACTTCGAAAGGAACCGGGTCAAGGATGACCAATCTTACATGGTCATTCCTGTGGATCAGCAATCCTCCCTTTTTGATGGCAAGGTGTGTTCCGTGGATCACCACCGGCAGGATCGGGGAACGGGTCTCAAGGGCTAGCCGGAAGGCACCTGTTTTGTAAACCTGGAGACTCCCGTCGGGAGAGCGCGTTCCTTCGGGAAACAACATCACCGAATTTCCGGCCTCAATGGATTCGGCTGCCTTGTCCATCATTTGAAGTTTGCTCTTTCCTCGGCTTCGTTCAATCGAAATGTATCCGTTGAGTGCCATGTTCCATCCGATAAACGGGATCACGAACAACCCCCTTTTTGCCACCCACTTGAAATGACAGTGAAGTTTGAACAATGCCAGGATATCCATCCCCGACTGGTGATTCGAAACCATCACATAAACCTCTTTCGGGTCAATCTTATGCCTGCCTTCAACCATGATTGTCCAGTAGGGATTGATACCCAGGATAATATCAGCCCACCTGCAAGTGAATTGATGCAGGATATACCGCCTGCGGTCAAACAAAAAGGTTGTGATCCAGATCAGGATTGAAAGAGGAAATAATAACCCTGAAATGAGGAACAGGGAAACCCAGAAATAGCAGGATACCATTACTTGTAAAATGCCGCCATCCCGTTGTTCATTGCTTTCCATCTGCCAATATTCAAAGCCTGTTCGTTAATTTATCCGGTCATCATCCATTGTCAATCCTTTTCCGTATGACCTCCATTTTTCTATTGCAGCCGCAAGATCGGCCGGGTATTCGGAGTCGAAATGGACGAACTCCCTTGTGCCGGGGTGAATGAATCCAAGTGATTTGGCATGAAGGGCCTGCCTGGGCAATAGAGAAAAACAGTTATGGACAAACTGTTTGTATTTTGTAAAAGTGGTGCCTTTTAGGATTTCAGACCCGCCGTAACTTTCATCATTGAACAACGGGTGACCGATGTGCTTGAGATGCACCCTGATCTGGTGGGTACGACCGGTTTCGAGCCGGCACTCAATCAATGTCACATATCCGAACCGTTCGAGAACGTGGTAGTGTGTCACGGCATGCCTTCCCTTTTCGGGATCGTCATAAATAGACTGGACCAAACGATTCCTCGGGTCACGCCCGATATTCGCGTCAATGGTTCCTTCATCGTGGTCGATGTTTCCCCAGACAAGGGCCACATAAGTACGGTCGATGGTATGATCGAAAAACTGTTTTGCAATTTTTGACTGGGCCAGCTCATTCTTGGCAATCAGCATGATACCGCTGGTGTCTTTATCGATCCGGTGGACCAGGTAGGGTTTAGCTTCAGGATCATCAGGACTGGCATGCTGCAAATGATATAGGAGTGCGTTCTGCAATGTCCCGGTGAAATTTCCATGTCCCGGATGGACCACCATCCCCGGCATTTTATTCACAATCATGATGTCGTGGTCTTCATAAACAATGGAAACCGGGATGTTTTCAGGATAGACTTCCGTATCCCTTGGGGGATAGGCAAGGACAATGGTGATGACATCAAGCGGTTTGACTTTGTAATTGGGCTTCACCACTGCATCATTTACCAGGATGTTCCCGGCATGTGCAGAATTCTGTATACGGTTCCGGGAAGCCTGTTCAATTTTAGCCATCAGGTACTTGTCGATCCGGAGAGGATGCTGGCCCCTGTCGACAATAAAGCGGAAATGCTCGTAGAGTTCACCGGATTCTTCTGGGATTTCTGCCTTATCGTCCGTCATGTTGTTTCTCCCGGGGAATGAACTCTTGGATGTGAAAATAGTAATAGATGACCGTCAATGGGAAATGATGAATTTTGCAACGCCGATCCGCATGCCCGACGGATTCCTGATTTCCAGGAAATAGAGTCCCCTGCTAAGAGAATTGACATCAATTTCATTTTGGTAGCCGGTTCTGAGATGTACATGACCGACCAGGTCAGATATTGTTAAAATACAATCTCCGGAGAAACGGATATTTCCGGAAGATATTGGATTATTGATGTGCAAAGTGCCTGATGAGCAAGGGTTAGGGTAAACCGTTAACGTTGAATTACCGGCCGGAGGATCATCGATTCCAAGGGGGATCGGTTTCCCCAGGACCGGGCGGATCATGAGTGACCCGGCAAAGGAGGAGTTATTCCAGACACCGGTAGAGTTGTAGAAAATTGCGTTCTGGCTGTTGTTGTAACGGTCGAATCCGATAGAGAGGTTGTCATCGGTCGTTTGAATCCATCCCACGTAAAAAGTACCTGTAACGGGCAGTGGTGGCGAGATATGGTAGGTGACGAATTTGTTGATGCTGTCGGCATACCTTGGAATCACAAGGTTGGTATAGATAACTTTGCCGGGTTTCCCGGCATTCTCATTCCAGACGCAGAGGTTGAACAATTGCTGGCTGACATTGCCTAGTGTCCGGTTGAAATACATCCTGATGGCCCGTAAGGTGTCGGGTGATTTATTCAGGGTGAAACGGTAGGCAAGCTGTGATCCCTTGGGACTAAGGCCATAACTTGCTTCGGGCGTGCCATCATCATAGGCGTAGTAGTTGTAGAATTTCTGGTAGGCCTGCATGGTATCTCCAAGGGTCGATCCCGGCGCTGTGGATTTAAACACGTGTTTCATCAGGAAAACAGCACTGTCTTCCTGGCTGATCGGGATCAGGAACGTGACTGCCGGGTGGGCAAATCTTTGATCGGTTACATAGGGTTCTATGTAGAATGGGTTAACTATCTGGATTCCTCCGTTATATGATTTTGAAAAACTGCTTACCGGGCTTGTAACATAATAGTTATAGGATGACGTTTGAGGAACAATATCCCGGTTGGTCATCACGATATCGATAGTGTCTTTTACTTCATTGGTTGGGTTGTCGCAATATTGCGGGTAAGGCATTGACTCGTACCGTTTAAGAAGGGAAGGGGGCCTGTAAACAAATCTCAGCTCAGGATAAACGGTGTCATACCTGTTCCTTCCCATATTCAGGTAAACATTGTCGAGATTCCATTGGGCAGTATTGCTTTGCCAGCTTGGTTCGGAGGAACTTGCAAGGCTGACATAATTGAAAAACCTGAACCGGAATTTATTTTTCAGGAAAATTGGATCAACCACCGGAATGATCACCTGGGCAAACCACCTGTTGTTTTTAAAATGGAAAGTGTCGAGTGGCATGCCGTTGGAATACCATACCTGTCTCCACAGATCGGGTACTGCAATGGTATCGTCGGGTACGATGCTGTCATGGGCGGGTTTGACCAGGAATTCCAGTACCAGCGAATCGTTTTTTTGAGGTGCTTTGCCCCGCCCTTGCGGCTGGTAAAAAAAGCTGAAGAAGATCGAATCGGCAGGTGTCAGCGCTTTTGGGGCAGGTGAGAATACGGAGTCAAGCCTGATGTACCTCGAAGTAAGGTGATCGGCGATAAAACTGGCCGGGCCGGGAACTGCCGTGGGATACATGTTGCCTGAATCGTTGAGGGCATCCAGGGTCATGGCACCCTGGTTTACAGGGAAAACAGGAAGGTCGTCGTTTTCATAGGCATAGCGGTCAATCCAGCGGCTTGCTGCCGGGAAAACCCCCTCTGAGGAGAAGTCATCAAAGAAGGGCAGACCCACGGGAATCGTATCGGTACCTGCCTTCAGGTAATTCATCCTGTCACTGGCAAGGGCTTTGGCTTTCACCACCGGGTTAAACTGCAAACCTGTCAGTATCTCCTGCGGGAACCCGGTGATCCCGGCAACCAGGAAAAGGAATATCACAAAGAAAAATCGCATCATCAAGTCAATTTAATTTATAACAACAACTCCTTCCAATCTGTCCACCCGTCCACTTGTCCACTTGTCCACTTGTCCACCCGTCCACTTGTCCACTTGTCCACTTGTCCACTTGTCCACTTGTCCACTTGTCCACTTGTCCGCCCGTCACTCAATACTATCCACCTTCAACGAATCCACCATCGCTTTAGCTCCCATGCCCACCGTAAGATTGATCACCGACCCTTTATCCAGTTCAGTGCCGGCCTTGATCACGTGTCCTTTAAAAAGCTGGTTTTGCACGGCATCTTCATCAAAGGAGGTGATGTAGGAAAGCCTGCCAAGTTTCAGCCCGGCAGATTCAAGGATGGATTGAGCCTGCCGGAGTGTAAGATCGCGAAGCTCGGGCATGGTGGTTTTTTCGGGTACGGTTGAAGTGATCGTGAGATAGACCATCCGGTTTTTCTTGACTTTGGCCCCGGGATAGGGATCCTGGGAAAGAATCGCCCCTTTGGGTTTGTCAACATCAAAAATTGAATCAATAACGTTGAACTGGTAATTGCTGTTTTCAGGATTTGACCGGACATCGGCATAGGGTAACCCCCGGTAATCGGGGACGATAATATAATCGTTATGTTTTGTATACCAGGAAAGCGATTGAAGGATAATCCAGATCAGCAGGAGCGTAATACCAATGGCAGCAAGAAAATGCCTGAGAAATTTTTTAGAAAAAATAAATCTTAAAAAGTCCATCCCTGCTTTATCTGATAACCTGAAAAGGTCAGTTTTATTGTATATTTCGAAAGAAACTACAAACTTACGGAAAAAATGAATTTTGCGCAAGGCACAATATTTTTGTACTACTTTTGCAGGTCAAAAACAAGGAATATGCTGAACATTGCCATCGTTGCAGGAGGAGATTCCGGTGAATACGGAATTTCCATCAAAAGCGGTAATCAGGTTGAACTTCATATGGACAGGGCAAAGTATTGCCCTTACCTGGTTGAGATCAAAGGGAAAAACTGGAATTACAGGATCGGACCCAAGAAATTCCCGATCGATAAAAATGATTTCTCCATAACCATCGGCAGGCGGAAAATCCGTTTCGATGCGGTATTTATTGCCATCCATGGCACGCCGGGTGAAAATGGCAAACTCCAGGGTTACTTCGATATGTTGCATATTCCTTATACATCATGCGATGTGACCACTTCTGCCATCACTTTTAGCAAAAGTTTCTGCAAAGATGTGTTGAGCTCATGCGGAACAAAGATGGCAAAATCAATGTTGCTGCTTAAAGGCAGGCCAATCAAGGAAGGGGATATACTTGCAGAACTCTCGTTACCGGTGTTTGTCAAACCTAACAATGGTGGTTCCAGTGTGGGAATGTCGAAGGTGAACCTTAAAAAAGAGCTGGGTCCGGCATTGATAAAAGCCTTCAGCGTTGACGATGAAATTCTGATCGAAGAGTTCATCAGCGGTCGTGAACTCACCTGCGGCGTGATAAGGTCGGGCGGGAAAACCATTGCTTTCCCTGTAACGGAGATCATTCCCAAAAAAGAGTACTTTGATTATGAAGCAAAATACAAGAAAGGTATGGCAGAAGAGGTGGTTCCTGCAAATATTTCCGCTGAAGTTTCAGATCAATGTCGCAGGATATCCGTTGAACTCTACGAAAAACTGAATTGCAAAGGTGTGGTCCGGTTTGATTATATCTATTCAGGGAATGACTTCCATTTCCTTGAAGTAAATACCGTACCGGGGATGAGCGAAGCAAGCATCGTTCCCAAAATGGCACGCGCCTACGGCTGGACCTTCACCGAACTAATTACCCGCCTCCTCTCCGAAATCACCTAACACTTAACACTTAACACTTAATCTCTTGTCTTCCCTTCTATTTGCTACCAATAACGATCACAAACTCCGCGAACTCCGTGAAATCATGGGGCAGGAGTTTACAATTCTCAGTCTCAGGGATGTAAATGTAGATACTGACATTCCGGAAACACAGGAAACCATTGAAGGAAATGCGATGCAGAAGGCCCGGTTCATCCATGAACTGACCGGGACAGACTGTTTTGCGGATGACACCGGTTTGGAGATCGACGCACTGGACGGTCGCCCCGGCGTTTACTCGGCACGCTACGCCGGTGATAATTGCAGCTTTGACGATAACATCAATAAGATTCTGGAGGAACTTTCCGGGTCGGAAAATCGCAAGGCCTGTTTTCGTTGCGTGATCTGCCTGATCATGGATGGGAAAGAGCAACTCTTCGAAGGCCGGGTTGATGGAATCATCACTACGGTGCGGCACGGTGACGAAGGCTTTGGTTATGATCCTGTATTCGTGCCTGACGGTTACAGCCAATCTTTTGCCCAGATGCCACCCTACCTCAAAAACGGCATCAGCCACCGTGGAAGAGCGGCAGACAAGATGAGAAAAGCACTGAAGAGGTGAACAGGTAAAAAGTAAACGGGTAAACCGGACCTTCCCGTTTACCCGTTTACCCGTTCACCGGTTTACCGGTTTACCAGTTCACCAGTTCACCAGTTCACCATTTTACCACATCCCTTACGGAAAAATAACGCCCGGATAGTTGGTGATATTCACCTGGGGAATCTTGCTGCTGTAGGTTGCATTAATGACATCAATAAAAGCGTTTGCTGCAACGGCACATCCTCTTGGGTTCAGATGAACTCCGTCAAGTGAAAACGCTCCGCCGGTTACGAACGACGTGTTCATTTTAATGCCGTCCCATACGATGCCTTTCTGGATCTCCCTCAGTTTTGCACTCATATCAACCAAACCAAGGTTGTAATGTGATGCAAGACCCGAAAGGATCTGGTTGTAAGAATCAGTTGCTACCTTTATTTTGTAGATTTCATCTGAAGTCAGAACATACTGTGTAGGGATAGGGTAGGGATAGAAAGTGGCAGGGTTGATAATTCCCATGCCCCTGCATTTCATTGAATCCTGTGGAACCGACAACAGTACCAGTTCACCTGCGCGCAGCTGGCGAATTTTAAACATCGGGTGTGGTGAAGTGGGGTCGGCAACAAGGAAAGGATTCTGGCCGGCATGGTAAGGTTTTATCCTTGTGGTATCGGTCAACTGGTATAGTTTCATGGCCATGTTTACAGAATCGGCCTGTCCCTTGGTCAGAACCAGTCCGTTATAAGGAACAGTGGTGAAAAACGGAATGGCAGTCACATCCGGGATGTTGGCCATTACGCCTTTTGCCCCATTGGCCACCAGTGTGTTGATAACACCACCCATCGCCTGCTGAAAGAAAGCCGGGCTGGTGATAGTATCGCCCACGCCACCTGAAAGTGCATATCCGAGCACATCATTGTCGCCAAGCCACATGGTAAAGAAGGTGGGGTTAAGCGGTGCGATCTCCTGAACAACCATGTTGGTCGGGCTGGATGCAAAACGTGCATAATAGGGGTTGAACTGGGCATATCCCGGGAAAAGCATGTGGAATGATTTAGCTCCCGGAATTGCCAGGTTATTTACAGCGTAACCTACAGGCTGAAGCGGGTCCATGGTGCCTTCTGCGTGAACCGGGGCAAGGGAAACGGTTCCTTTGCAATCAGTTGCATATCCCAGGACAAATTTGGTGTTTGAACCCGGGTAAAGCACTCCATATTCACCGGAAACCATCGGCTGTACAAAAGCGCCCGATCCTGCCAGCTGAAGTTGTCCTGAAATGATGTTCGGAATGGAATACTTCTGACCACTGTTATACAAAGCGCCGTCGGCATAACCTGACATCAGGGAGTTCCCTACAGCGATATACTTGGTGAAATTTGCCGACCCTTTTTCGACCTGGAACTCGTCGATCTTGCGTTCACATGAAGTAAACAGGGCTACGGTAAATATAATGAAAAGAATTTTTTTCATAATCGTTATGTGTTAAAAGTTAAAAACTGTATGATAGACCAATTGCCGGGATGCTGAAACCTGTACGGTATGTTCCGGCAAAATTATCGGGTGAATAGGTTCCGTCGCGCTGGGCTCCCATCAGGTAGAGAAAAGCTGCATCGACGCTGAATCCCTTGAATGGATATACTGAAACACCGCAGGTGACACCAATTTCGGTCAGGCTGGGTGTCTGAGGGTTGAGGAAGTTATTCTTTACCGGGGAAGGATCATAATAACCTCCGGCCCTTAACGTGACAACCTTTCCGGCTTTGAACTGGGCGCCTGCACGAACAATCATCTGGTTTGTGTATAAGGCAGCATTGGCTGTGCGGTTAATGGCGTCAGTTTTGGTCTGGAAATCGAATACCAGGGAGTCATAGGTGCTCCAGAATACGTAGCAAAGATTTACACCAATCATCCATTGGTTGTTTTTACCAAATTCATAGGAAGCGCCAAGATCGAGATTGGCAGGCAAGGGCAGCATAACGTCCACTTTGTTGGTGGCGGGAAATTTTGTGCTGAGTGACTGGGGGACTATGAAATTGGCGTCCGCACCTTTTACCTTCATCTCAATTTTGGACCGATAATCAATTCCGATGCTCCATCCTTTGTCTGGATGAATCATAATACCTGCATTGAAGCCATAGTTGCTGGTGCTTCCTTTGATGTTGAGCGATCCGTCGCCATTCACACCTTGCAGGGGAATTGACTTGTTCATCTCCACCGTTCCTGTGGCATATACAAAACCAACTCCGATACCCACAACATTTCCGAACTTATAAGAAATAGTGGGTTGATAAGTTATTGCTTTAAATGAAAGGTCCTTGATAAGGTAACGTCCTTTCCAATTTTCGCCGGCATCATCATTCCATGCCAGTCTGTTTCCGTAAGGGGCATTCACTGCAATACCTACACTGAGATTTTTGGTTGGTTTAAAAGCAGCATAAAAATAAAAAGGGGTGTTAATCTCATGCTTTATGGTAGCCTGGTAGTTGGCATCCTTTGCCTGAAAGGTGCCCCGGGCAAAAATCAGGCTGACTCCACCTGAAAAACTCCACTTCTCGTTGACGAAAGCTGCTCCGCCCGGATTGTAAAACAAACTGCTGGCATCATAGCTCAGCGAAGTTCCGATAAGCCCCATGCCGATGTTGCGAACACCGTGCAAACCTACCTGGTACCCACCTCCGAATGAAGTGGTTGCTGCCAGACATAAGAATAACAGCAGGGTTGTAAATCTCCTCATAATGACATTTTTTTGGTTAATACTGGGCGCAAGTTACTACTTTTTTTAATATTCAAAATCTGCCATGTTTGTTGGAGGGTTTAATGGATTGAGGCAGAGGGGGTCAGGCGGACGGGCGGACGAGTGGACAAGTGGACGAGTGGACAAGTGGACAGGCGGACAGGCGGACAGGCGGACGAGTGGACGAGTGGACAAGTGGACGGGTGGACAGGCGGACGTGAGAACCGGGAAACAGGAGTGCGGGCTGGTTTTAGAAGCGGGAGGAGTGTATTTATCTAAAAAGAACAGTACCTTTGCAATATATTTTTTACGGCAGCAATTGTATGAACTGTTGTACCAGTCCAAATGCCCCCTTGTCCATTTGTCCACTCGTCCACTCGTCCACCCGTTCACCCGTCCACTTGTCCACCCGTCCACTTGCCCACCAGTTCTTTCACCAAAACCTAAACCAATGAGCACCCTCAAAGTCGGCGATAAAGTAAAATTCCTCAATACTTCCGGTGGCGGCATCGTTGCCAGGGAGATTGATAGCAGAATGGTCAGCATCATGATTGAGGATGGATTTGAAATTCCTACCATGATCAGTGAGTTGATAAAAATTGATCCGACCGATTCGGCAGGGCGCTTTTTTGAAGAGCATTACAATATTGAATTGCCTCAGCAGGAAGAGGCTGCTGATGATACCGGGGATGAGGATCGTGTGACCAATCTGCCAGGCCATCTATCAAAGGACCGGAAGTCGGAGGATGTCTACCTGGCTTTTGTCCCCCATGATCAAAAGTGGCTGATCTCTGGTCAGATGGATGTGTTCCTTATCAACAACAGTTCGTATGATATTCTATATAATATTTTCAGAAAAACTCCGACAGGACATTATGAGGGAGTGGATTATGGAAGTATCTTCCCCGACTCAAAGCTGGTGATCGAAACCATTAACCGTGAACAGCTTACGCATTGGACCGACGGAAGCATTCAGTTTCTTTTCCACCGCGAACAGTGCAACACCTTGCTCCCGCCTTTTAACTCAGAGTTCAGGATTGAGGGAAAAAAGTTCTATAAGGAGGGTAACTACCGTGAGAATGCAATCATCCAGGCAAAAGGGATTGTTGTGAAAGTGTTGTCGCTGACTGAGTACTTTTATTCTGAATCACAAGCCCCTGCTGTCGCAAAGGTTGCCAGTACAAACGTTTCATTCATCGACAGCCATCGGGTGTCCCCCCAGGAGGCAGTTGTCGACCTGCATATCCACGAATTGGTGGATGACCCGGCAAATCTGGAAAAATCCGAGATTCTTGACTTCCAGAAAAACTACTTCCTGAAATGTCTTGACAGCGCCATTGAGTCTCATTTTCGCCGGGTGGTTTTCATCCATGGTGTGGGGAATGGCGTACTTCGCGCAAACCTCCTCGAATTGCTTAAAAAGCAGGAGGGCATCGAGTTCTTCGATGCCCCCATGGCGCAATATGGTGTAGGAGCCCTTGAAATCAGGATTCCTTCAAATGGTTAATTAACGAACTACTGAAACTTTGCGGGAATAGACCTCCGTGCCTGTATTCAGCTGCAGGATATATACACCAGGTTTAAGATTCTGACCGTCAATTGTAGTTTCATGCTGTCCGGCCGTGAGATTTCCCAGTGATGTTGTGTTAACGAGTTGTCCAAAGGCACTGTAAAGGTTCATTTGAACGGTGTTGTTGTGTTTAACGAAGAATGATACCGTTGAGGAACCGTCAATTGGATTCGGATAGACAACCAGTGGGTTGGAGATGTTGATTTCAGCAACGGTTACCGGGGCATCCATCCAGAATTCACACGATTCGGCATAAGCGAAAGAACCGCCCTGTTTGATGGAGCTTCCGTTTGAAGAAACTTCATACCCGCCGTTTCCATTGGTACAGCAAATCCCGTTTCCGCCCGTATCGTTGATCTGGAAGGTGTAGCAATCAGCCTTGGGCAGGGTAATTGTTTGCTGGAACAGCTTGTTGGGATCGGCATAAGGCCCGCCGCTGGCCACGACTACATCCAGTGAATTCCTGATTTGCCAGGTAGTTTCCTGCGGTAAATTATCGGTTCTGATGGCCACCTTGATCTGATCGGTGGAGACCGGCGATGGGGTGAAGTTAAACTTCAGGGTATCGTTTTTGGGATACTGATCGGCAATGCTGTTCGGGTCTGTGGAGAAAACAGTCAGCGTATTCTGGGCAAGAATGTCATAACTGTATTCAGGTAAGGAAATCACCGTTTTTTGCATGCTTCCCAGTGTTCCATTCCAGGTGAAACTGTTGGTGGTACCATCATTGATTTTGTATTTGATGACCATGCTGGTAACAGGATTGTTTCCGTTGTTCCTGACCTTTACAAACGGGGATACCTTGTTCTTACAGGTTTTTGGCAAAACATTGCTGATTTCAAGAATCTGCAGGTCGGTGTTGTACGGGAGTACCGGGGCGCTGGCCGAGCTGTTTGCCGTCTGGTAGATCTCCTTTGTGCTTTTATCCTGGACGAATCCAATGGAAGCGATCTGGCTGAAATCATAAACCGTTCCGACTTTCCAGGAACCTTCGAGCAATACATAATCGCCGGCAACCATGGAGTTTGGCAGGGTCGTACCTGTTGAACCCGGAATCATTTTCTTCATCACATTGTAAAAATCCCGCTCCCCGTTTGAACTGGCACATGGTGCTGAGTTAAAGTGAATCCATTTCTCAATGACCACGTTGTGCGCGGTTATACTGGCGGAAACAGCTTGCGTGCATTTAATGAGCATGGTTGAATAAACAGTGTCCTGTGCGGCGGAGACCCTGTGCTGTAACTGGATCTCAAACGGAGATGGTACGGCATACCTGGTGTCTATGGTTGTCATGTTCCATCCGCCGGCACTCCCGTTGTAATAGTTCCCGTCAAGCACTGAATATGGAACGTACATGTTGGTCGGACTCATATAATAACTTACCCTGGCTGCGGCTTCCGTTGGATTTGCAAGGTTCATGGGATCTCCGGCAGCAGGCCAGTTCACATGGTAATAGATAGAGGTGAATTTATCTGGATTCTGGGTTTGCCATGTGTGGAACTGGGTGTTCTTGCTGACACAGGGCCCGCAAGTTGCTGAGGTGAACTCCTCGAGCATAACCAATCGCTGCGATTGACTGTAGCCTGTAACCAGGATGGAGGATAAGGCGATAAATAGTATTAAATTTTTCATGTCTTCTGTTTTGTTTATAACCATTACAAAAATAACAAATATTATGGTCGTTTCCATCGGCAATTGAAAATTGTTGTAAATTTGCAACATAAACCAGGAAACTAAAAAAAACAATATGAAAAGATTGATACTTTCTGCATGCCTGCTGTCCATTGTGGCGATTTATGGCTATTCACAAAGCCTTTCCCTTTCTAATATTGGTGGCACCATTGCACCGAACGCCACCATCCTTCAGGTTGGCACGCCCGACAGCGCTGAACTTATTACCTATTTCAATGTAAAGAACGTCAGCAGTAATCCCGTAAGTGTTCTGTGTAAAAAGGTAGAACTTACCATGCTCGATTCAACCGAAATTACCATGTGCTGGGCAGGTGGCTGCTATCCTGCCACAACGAATATTTCACCAAATTCCCAGGCAATCCCCGCCGGCGAAACCAACACGGAATTTGTTGGTCACTATACCCAAATTGCCTTCAACCATTTTAAAGTCGGCGAAAGCGTGGTCCGCTGGGTCTTTTATGACAGGGCAAATGTTAACGACTCTGTAAGCGTCACGGTGAAATACACCTCTTTCCCACTGGGTGTTGATGAGAACACCTCCAGGATGGGAGTTCTCTCGGGGATCTACCCAAATCCCGCATCTGTAAATGCAAATTGTTCCTATTCAATGCCTTCAGGAGCAGAAGGATCAATCGTTGTACGTGATCTCCTTGGTTCAGAAGTTCAAAACCTGTTGCTGCCATCATCTACAGGTAAAGTTTCCATTAACACGCTGGATCTTCGTGATGGAATCTATTTTTGTTCTCTTTTAATTGATGGAAAGGTAAGTCAGACTAAAAAACTGATCGTAAAGCACTGATAGCAAATAATATGTTGAAAAGGCTGCCCGAACCGGCAGCCTTTTTTTTGAAATCCTGCTAGGGAACCAGCTGTATCGACCGTCCTGAAACCCATCCGCGGATGAAGGTTGGAACCTTTTCAAGACCATAAAGGATGGATGCAGAAGGAAGGGTGGATGGCTGGATCTCCACAAAAAACCAGTCGTTACCCTGTCCGTTCGATTTGTATGCCAGTACAACACCCCTTGCTTTGGCCCGGTACTTTGCCAGGATGTTGCCGAAAGTATCCAGCTTTGGGTTGAAGGGTTCGTCCTGCCGGGCTGCCGAAGCACGCACCAGCATCGTATCTGCCACGGCAACAAACGGAATAGGAACAGGATAGTATCTCTGGGGTTCTTCCGTGTATTTATATGACACCACTTGTTTGCCTTTCACAAAAGCCGGGTTTTCGCTTTCTGAATCAACCCGGTAGTCGCGTGTAAAATAGAGATAGTCATCCCCTGAACCTATATCGCCTGTCTGCAGGTCCACCAGGCTGGCCCCGGTTTTTCTGAATTTTGTGATATACTGGTAATCTTCAAAGATGAGGATAAAGGTGTCACGCCTGTTCAGCCATATTTTAACCATTTCCGGACCCTTGCCGCCTGTTCCGTTAAAGATCATATCCGGCAGTTTATCCCCGTTGATGTCAACCGGGAAAAGATACTTCTTCAACTCCTTTACAGGGAACAGAAGGGACGAATCCCTGGCATTTTGAATCACCTGGCTGAGGTTATGCCGTAGAAATGCATCGATATGTTTTGAGGAATTTGAAACAGAAAACCGCCGCAGGCTGACCCCGGGCGGTTTTGGAATGTGAATGTATCTTTTCCAGTAAAACGTATCTGTTGCTGTGGTATAGCGCTGGATATCAATCTGCGCGAAAAGTGCAACCGATTGAAAGAGCAGTAAAAACAGGAAGAGTAACCTGGCAGGTCTGAGATTAAAGCCCGAATTCCTTCCTGAGCTTCTCAGTATAGTCGAGTTTTTCCCAACCAAAGAAATCAACTTTTTTACTGTATACTTCTTTGCTGCTTCCATTGGCTTTTTTGGGTTTTGAACCTTTTACAGGATAAAAAACTTCAACCTCTTTCGAGTAAAAATCCCTGCCGAAATGGCCATAGGATGCAGTTGGCTGATAGATGGGGTTCTTGAGGCCGAAACGTTCGACAATGGCATAGGGACGCATGTCGAATACCTTGTTGATCTTTTCAGCAATGGCGCCATCCTGGAGAATATTGCCTTTTTTATCTTTCACTTTGGCTGTTCCAAAAGTATTGACATAAAGGCCAACTGGCTGTGCAACGCCAATGGCATAGGCAACCTGGATCAGCACCTGGTCGGCAACACCTGCAGCAACCATGTTTTTGGCGATATGCCTTGCGGCATATGCGGCTGAACGGTCAACCTTTGAAGGATCCTTGCCTGAGAACGCGCCACCGCCATGGGCTCCGTGGCCCCCATAGGTGTCTACAATGATTTTACGGCCAGTGAGACCGGTATCCCCGTGAGGTCCGCCAATGACGAACTTTCCTGTAGGGTTCACATGGAGTTTGAAATCGCCCTGGAAAAGCTTCTGGATCTTTGCCGGCAGGGTCTTTTTTACCCTTGGGATCAGGATTTTCTGAACATCTTCCCTGATCTTGTCCTGCATCGCCTTCTCTGCAACCTTTTCAGCCTTGTCGGATTTTCCGGATGGCTGGACGAAATCATCATGCTGGGTGCTTACGACGATGGTATCGATACGCATCGGTTTTCCGAGGTCATCATATTCGATGGTCACCTGTGATTTGCTATCGGGCCGGAGATACTTCATCTGCTTGCCCTCCTTGCGTATTGCTGCAAGTTCCTGGAGGAAAATGTGGGCGAGTTCGACCGACATCGGCATAAGGTTTTCCATCTCATTGCAGGCATAGCCGAACATCATTCCCTGGTCGCCGGCACCCTGGTCCTCTTTCTTTTCCCTGACCACACCCTGGTTGATATCGGATGACTGTTCATGAATGGTGGAGATCACCCCGCAGGAATCGCTGTCGAACCGATATTCTGCCTTGGTATAGCCGATTTCGCGGATTACACGGCGGGCAGTCTCCTGTACGTCAACCCATCCCTGGGTTCTTACTTCTCCTCCACAGACAACAAGCCCTGTGGTTACAAATGTTTCACAAGCCACTTTAGACTCAGGATCCCATTTCATGAACTCATCAAGCAATGCATCTGATATCTGATCGGCTACCTTATCCGGATGTCCTTCTGAAACAGACTCCGATGTGAATAAATATCCCATAAACTATTATTTACGATTTACGATTTATGATTTACGATTCAGGAAAATGAAAATGATTTGCGATTGATGGGAGGAAATTGTGTTTTAGCATTTTTTTCCAGTGGTTGCAATCAATCAAATCTGTCCACTTTTCGGGCACAAAAATACTAAAAATTCTTATAAGGCAAAAAAAGATGGAAGATTGGGATGGATGAGCGATGTTACCGGGTGAGTTCCTGGAAAACATCTTCAAGCCGCTGTTCTTCCCGGTGCATCGAAAGTACAGTAAGCTTCCGGTCAACGGCAAACTGAAAAACCGCAGCCCTGATGTCGCTGCCGGGAGCAGAGGTGATATGCCAGTTACAGGATTCCCGGCCGGAGGCTGAAAATGGTAATTTCCCTGTTTTTGATCCTCCGGTAACCTCGTCCAGGACGGGGAGATTTATGTCAAGCACGCCGGGAATCGCTTTGAAAAGTCCGCCGTGAACAGGTATGTCGAATTCCACCTTAATGATGACACTGGCGGTGGCAAGGTGCTGCAGGTTTTGTGTGGAATCGTCGGCAACAATGCGCCCTTTGTGAATGATGATGGCCCTGTTGCAAACCGCTTCCACCTCCTGCATGATATGGGTCGACATCATGACTGTTTTGGTCCTGCCAACCTCCGAAATCAGGTTTCGTATTTCAAGCAGCTGGTTCGGATCAAGACCGGAGGTTGGTTCATCCAGAATGAGAACCTCCGGGTCGTGGATCATCGCCTGGGCCAGGCCGACCCGCTGGCGGTATCCTTTTGATAAAGCGCCGATTTTCTTATGCTGTTCGGTCTGAAGTCCTGTCATTTCTATCATTTCACTTATCCGCAGAGCGACATTCCCCTTTAGTTGATGGGTTCCGGCTATGAATCCAAGGAACTCCCTTACGTAAAGATCAAGGTAGAGCGGGTTGTTTTCGGGAAGGTATCCCACTTTTTTTCTCACTTCAATGGATTGTTCCAGTACATCGAAGCCGCACACAGAGGCATCTCCTGAAGTGGGAGGAATAAAGCAGGTAAGGATTTTCATCAGGGTACTCTTACCTGCACCATTCGGGCCAAGCAGTCCCGTGATGCCACCGGGCTTGATCTCAAGGGAAACAGCATCCAGCGCCTTCTGGGTGCCATAGAGTTTGGTAATATTGGAGATACTGATCGACATAATCCGGGGTGATTGAAAACGGAGCGCAAAGGTACATAAAATTTAGTGGGATTCTGGTTACCCCTCTACGTATTTCATGAATCCCTCCAGGTGATCCCTGATTTTTCCTGCAAGAAAATAGGGGAGGTTTAAGAGGTAGTATTTCCTGCCGCTGAGGGTGCGGGTTTGCTGGACCGAGAGTTTTTCAGCATACAACCTCACGGCATAGGGGTGCGGGGCGATGTCCATGAACTGGTGCAGCGACCTGAGGTGTCCGGGTTCTCCCGATCTCACGACCACCGGAATCAACAGGTCGTTGTACCTGATAACAAAGTCGACCTCTGCACCGGATTGGGCTTTGTTCCTGACCCAAAAAGATAACTGGGTTGCATCGGTGTGTTTAAGGTGTTGCGTGGCAAGGAGCTCCTGTCCGACAACCTGGCGGGCTATCTGTCCCTTGAAGATCGCATTCATGTCATGTGACTGAAACAGGGGTTTCTGTATGCCCGAAAAATAGTTGACCAGCCCGGTATCAAGCAGCTGGAGACGGGGAAACTTTGACTTGTCGGGCTCAACTGGCAAAGTTGGGGAAGTAACCGGGTAAATCAGCTGCAGCAGGCGGGCCTGCTGAAGCGACTGGAGCGATCGGCTGATCTCCCGGCTCCCTTTTTCTATATTGCCAAACCGGTTGAAACTGATCCTTGTGGCTGCAAACGGATAGGAGTTTTGAAGAACTTCCATGGCGAGTTCCTGGCTCTTGTTTCCACCTGTTACCAAGGGTAAATGCTGAATTAAGCGTTCTTCTGCCTGCTCATAAATCTTTTTCAACGCCGACAGATTCCCGGAGGATGCATATTCACTGGTGATTTCAGGCATTCCGCCAATCAGTGCGTACAGATGGAAGTAGTTGAGCAGCTTTTCATAAGCATAATAGGGGACAGGGACCTCACGGAAAGCCTCCAGCGAGGCCGGATCATCCATCACCATTAAAAACTCCTCAAAAGAAAATGGATGTAAAAAGTAAGCCGCCATAGGCCCATTTGCCGGATTTACCAGTTGATCAATCTCCTCCGACCTGATGGACGATGTCGCCACAATTAAAGGCCCCGTCCGCCCGTCCGCCCGTCCGCCCGTCCGCCCGTCCGCCTGATCCCAAACCCAATCCATCGCCTCCCTGCACTGTCCGATCTCATCCAGCAAAATCAACGTCCCGCTTCCCCTGATCTCCTTGCCTTTCAGGAATCCAACCGCCTTAAGGGTCTCCTCCGCCGGCGAATCCGCCCGAAAGATTGAACGGTCCGACTCCACCGTTAGATCGAGGTGTATCCAGTTGCTGAATTTGCCGGCAAAATCCCTGATGAGTGTTGTTTTACCTACACCGTCAGCGCCAAGGAGGCAAAATGACTTGTGCCGGGGAAGATCTTTGCTCAGTAACCGTTGATGCATAGAGAGTCGTATATTAAGGTCCCTGTTTTTTCTTAATCCTGCCGGGTTCCCAGGTGCTGCATGATGAACTTCAATTCGCCGTAGGAAACCTCATTTCCCATCATTCGCTTAAGATCACCCATGGATGATTTTGGATGGTCCTCCAGGTGCTTCATCACCCGCCTCAACGTATCGGCAGGTACAAATTTATCAACGCCGAGTTCCCCTGTACCGACATAGTGGGCAAGATGACCTTCAATGGTGGCTTTTGAGAAAGAACGCATTGTTGCTATTTCGTCAATGGTTTTTCCAGCCCGGTACATCTCGAGGCTCAGCGCTCCTGAGTTTGACTTCACCTTCTTTGCAGGACTCACCGTTTGTGTATGATCCTGCGTGATGTCATATTCAATGCAGTAATTTTTGATGATGGAGAGGATCGCTTCGCCGAATTGCCTGATTTTTGCAGGACCAATCCCTTTGATCTGCTTGAGCCCGCATAGCGTGGCCGGTAATTTTTCCATCAGTTCCATCATTGATTTTTGAGGAAGAACCATATATACCGGGATGTTTTGTTCGTCAGCCAGGTTTTTCCTCCACTGCCTGAGGGTTGAATAGAGCTCAGGGTGTGTCATACCGGCTGCGGATTGCTGCGCAGGACGTGATTTCTTGCTGATCGACTGCACAAAGTCCAGGTCTGCGTTCGACCTTGTTTTAAGATAGGAGATGGTCTTAAAACCATCTTTGGAATTCTCCAGACATCGTTGCCTGATGAAAACCTCATGCTGCAATTTCTCCGCAGATTCGGACAACAGTTTACCAATTATTTTGTTGTCGGTATCCAGGTTGAGTTTTTCGGGAAATCCGGAGAACAGTGATGTGATGTTCCGGGAGAAATAGAGTACGGCCTGTTTTACCCTGGTTTGCAATTCGGGATTTTCTTCCGGGAGAACGCCCGATGCCATAAACCCTGACAGCTGCGTTTTGAATTTTTCGGCAACCCTGAAAAGCGAGACTTCGCATTGGCTCCTTTTCAATTCTGTTTCTGCAACAGATGCGCTGTCAAGGATGTTGGATTGCTCCTGGCAAAGTTTGCCAAGACTTTCCAGCCTGTATTTAATAGCATTAAAATCAAACAATTCAAATAGTAAATCCTTTTGAAAGAGGTATTTGGAATCAAATAATTTTTCCGGACCGGGTTCGTTTCTCTGCGAGTCGCTTGAAAAGTTCATCACCAGGGAATCTGTTTTGATCCCTGAAACGGAGATTGGCGTACTTAAAACAATTCCCTCGAAGGTGCGGCACCTGCTCAGCGCCACATAAACCTGCCCGAATGCGAAGGCTGCACCGGCATCGATGATCACCCGGTCGAAGGTGAGTCCCTGGCTCTTATGGATGGTGATGGCCCAGGCGAGTTTAAGCGGAATCTGGGTGAAACTACCTGCAATCTCCTCCCTGATCTCTTTTGTGGTTTCCTCGAGAGAATATTTAATGTTCTCCCATTTCAAAGGGGTTACCTCTATTTCGTCCCGTTCATCAGGGCATTTGACAAAAATTGTATCATCTGTAATCCTGGTGATCTTCCCGATTTTTCCGTTGTAAAACTGTTTTTCCTGTGAGGGGTCATTTTTAATGAACATTACCTGGGCATCCATCTTCAGGTTGAGAACCTCTTCGGTGGGAAAATCATGCGGGGGGAAATTCCCATCTATTTCTGCTGAAAAGGAGAAGGTTTTTCCGTTAAGTTGGTTCAGCTTCGACTGGTTCATCTCCATCGCGCTGGCGTTATGGGTGGTGAGGGTGATGTAACCGTCGGTTTCAGGCTTCCCTGGGGTGTGTTCCGGCGAGAAACCAGGATTGTAGCGTGAGTTTAACTGTGCAACCGTTTCCTGGTCCATCCTGTTTTCTCTCACCTTGTTCAGCAGCCTGATAAAGGTTTCGTCCGACTGCCTGAAAATCTCTTTTAACTCAATGGTAACTGGGTTGGTTTTTTTGAGGGCATGGCTGTCGAAAAAGTAGGCGCTCGGGTAATAGTTCCTGAGGATATTCCATTCGGCCTCCTTTACAACCGGCGACAACTGGTGCAAATCTCCGATCATGAGCAGCTGTACCCCGCCAAATGGTTTGTACCGGTTTCTGTATTTTCGCAACACCTCGTCGATGGCATCGAGGATATCGGCACGGACCATGCTCACTTCATCTATAACGAGCAGATCGATGCATTTAAGGAGCCTGATTTTCTCACGGCTGAATTTTCGCTGGAATCCTTCCGCTTTTGGATCATGACCACGGGACTGATCCCGATCGGGCAGTGCCGGGGAGAAACTCAGCTGAAAGAAGGAGTGGATGGTAACACCTCCTGCATTGATGGCTGCAACACCCGTTGGGGCAACAACAACCATTCGCTTGGGGGTGATTTTCTTCAGATTGTGTAAAAAAGTTGTCTTTCCGGTACCGGCTTTCCCGGTTAGAAAAATGTTCTTGTTCGTATATTGAACAAATTCTGTTGCAAGAAGCAGTTGTTCATTTTGACGATGGTCCATAATTGATTGTTGTTGTTACTGGGTCATTCCTTGTTAAACCATGCGCTTAATCGGTGTTTATGCCAAAAGGTTAAACTTCAGGGGTGATTTTTTTTTTCATATTGGTGAAATTTTTTGTTGTCATTGGTTAGAACATGGCTCAATCAGTTGATAACAAACAGCGTTCGGTTAAAGACCTGTTACCCTGATTTCAGATTGGCAATTACGATGATACATTGATTTTTTTGATTTACGATTAGTGCTGATACGGATAAATTAAGGTGTAATCAGATTGTTAATTCCTTAGACTTTCTAACTGATTTTATATTTTGCAAGTAGTTCGTTCAATGCTATTTCGTCTGGTCAATTCCCAAACCATGATACATTCTGTTTCCCTCTGTGGCTCTCAGTGTCTTCTCCGCGGTACTCTGTGTAATTTTGTTTCACCGAGTACCATTGGGAAATCGCACAGAGAGTCACAGAGAGGAATTTTATGAATAATTCAAATCAAAAAATATCAGGACGACAATATTGTTTTATGGATCAATGATTTATACTAGATTAGGAAAAGTTAACGCATCAGCAGTAATTAACAATATGCGATTTCTGTCGAATGTTGCGATTCCCGTACAATTATCTGCATCAATACTTTATTCAGAGTGTCATAAAATAAGCCATAATTTAACAGATTTATGTCACAAAATCAATGATAATGCAAAAATAAATTAATTTGAACATAAAATGGCATTGGGGAGAAGAAAATTAGAAATATCTTTGCACCCCCTTTTGGAAGAAAAAGGTTCATTGTTAAAAATAATCAGGAAGAAGCATGAATACGTTAAGTTACAAGACCATAAGCGCCAACGCGGCCACCGTGACCAAAGATTGGGTGCTTATCGATGCCGAAGGTCAGGTTCTTGGCCGTTTGGCAGCCAAAGTGGCCATGTTGCTGAAAGGCAAAACGAAGACCAACTACACACCGCATGTGGACTGTGGCGACAATGTTGTCATTATCAACGCGGAGAAAATCCAGCTGACGGGCAAAAAGATGGAGGATAAAGTTTACCTGAGTCATACCGGTTTTCCGGGCGGACAAAGGGAGGTGACCCCCATTAAACTGCTGGCCAAAAAGCCGACAGCCGTTGTGGAAAAAGCCATCAAGGGGATGCTCCCGAAGAATCGCCTTGGTCGTGAATTGTTCCGCAACCTTTATGTGTACGCAGGTCCTGAGCATCTGCATACCGCACAGCAACCGAAACCTATGAAACTAACCTCAATTAAGTAATCCATGGAAGTTATCAACACCCTCGGCAGAAGGAAAACTGCCGTTGCACGAATCTATCTGAAGGAAGGCCAGGGTATCATTACCGTGAATGGCCGTGAATTCAAGAACTATTTTCCAACACCGATTCTACAGTTCAAGGTAACCGAACCATTTGAGGTGACCAACAATCAGGGTAAATACGATGTCAAGGTTAACCTCGACGGTGGTGGTATTCGTGGTCAGGCTGAAGCACTCGCCATGGCGATTGCCCGTGCCCTGTGCGAAATCAACGAGGAGCACCGTCCGCCTTTGAAGGCAAAAGGACTCATGATGCGCGATCCCCGTATGGTTGAACGTAAGAAATTCGGACAGAAGAAAGCCCGTAAAAGATTCCAGTTTAGTAAACGTTAGTATTTTAGAATTCTTAGAATTATCATATGTCAAGAACGAATTTTGATGCATTACTCGACGCCGGTGTCCATTTTGGTCACTTGCGCCGCAAATGGAACCCTGCAATGGCTCCCTATATCTTTATGGAACGCAACGGGATCCATATCATTGACCTTTATAAAACAATGGCAAAGGTTGATGAAGCAGCTGCAGCCCTGAAACAAATTGCCAAAGCAGGGAAAAAGGTGCTTTTTGTTGCAACTAAAAAGCAAGCCAAAGACATCGTTGCCGAGCATGTCAAGAGAGTGAACATGCCTTACGTGACTGAGCGCTGGCCCGGTGGAATGCTTACCAATTTTGCCACCATCCGGAAGGCTGTTCGCAAGATGATCTCCATCGACAAACTGATGAGCTCACCTTCCTACACCAACCTTTCCAAGAAGGAACGCCTTACAATCACCCGTGAACGGGCCAAGCTGGAGAAGAACTTAGGTTCTATCGCCGACTTGAACCGTCTTCCTTCAGCGATCTTTATCGTCGATATTCTCAAGGAGCATATCGCCCTGGCAGAAGCAAAAAAATTGAATATACCTACGTTTGCCATTGTCGATACCAATTCAGATCCAAGAACCGTCGATTTCCCTATTCCTGCAAATGACGATGCATCCAAATCAATCTCCCTTATTGTTGACACCATGGTGAAGGCAATGGAAGAGGGTCTGATGGAACGGAAACTCGACCGGGATAAGAAAGAAGCCAGCGATGAACGCGGAGAAGGCGATGAACTCGAAGGCAGAATGGGATCACATCTGCTTGACGGCGATGATGATGAAGTGGATGAAGATGGCATCAAGATCGTTAAAAAGGACTTTGTTGACACCAAGGTAGCCAAGATGAAAGGTCTTGAACCAGCTCCCGAGGATAACAACAAACCCGCCAGAAAACGTATCAGCAAACCTGCCGGAAGAAGCAATAAAAAATAGGGATTATCGAATATTGAACATTGATTGTTGAATGTTGATTTCACTTATTTGAATACTTAATTTAAAAATAATAATACTATTACTATATGAATATTACTGCCGCTGATGTTAATAAATTGCGCCAGATGTCGGGTGCAGGGATGATGGATTGTAAAAAAGCCCTGCAGGAAACAGAAGGTGATTTTGATAAAGCCATTGACTACCTCCGTAAAAAGGGACAGAAAGTTGCCGGAAAACGTGCCGATCGTGATGCTAACCAGGGATTTGTTATTGCAAAAATCGCTGATGATCATGCTTATGGCGCTGTCATCATGGTCAATTGTGAAACCGATTTCGTTGGTAAAACCGAAGAGTTTATTAAATTCTCCAAAGATCTGCTTGATCTTGGCGTTACCAACCGTATCCATGCCGCTGCCGAACTCATGCCTTTATCACTAGGCACCACCACCGTTGAAGAGAAACTGAATGAGTTGCTTGGTAAAACAGGTGAGAAAATTCAGATTGCTCATTACGAGGTAATTGAAGCTCCTGTCGTATTTGCATACAACCATTTTGGTAACCGCCTTGCTACGGTCATCGGCCTGAGTAAAAAGGATGCAACCAATGTGATGGATATTGGACATGAACTTGCCATGCAGGTTGCCGCCATGAGCCCCGTTGCTGTTGATAAGGACAATGTTACCCAGGAGGTGATTGACCGTGAAGTTGAAATAGGTAAAGATATGGCACGCCAGGAAGGTAAACCGGAAGAGATGGTTGAAAAAATCGCTCTCGGCAAGCTTCAGAAATTCTTCAAGGAGATGACCCTGTTGAACCAGGACTTTGTAAAGGACACAAAAAAGACGGTCCGTCAATATATTGCCGATAACGATAAGGAGTTGGCAGTTATTGGATTCAAAAGACTGCAGTTGGGAGTTTAACTCTATTCTAATGCGAAAAGGGATTATCTGTAAATCTGGATAATCCCTTTTTTTTTAATATGAAATCGTTGTAAATTCCTGTGCAACCGTTTTCTTTTTGTGCTGATTTTTCATTTTCGTTATGGGTTCACCTTCAAAAATGGAAGTAGTCCGTGAGATGTTTGACGACATCTCTCCCAAGTATGATTTCTTAAATCATTTTCTCTCCTTTGGGATCGATCGGGTATGGAGAAAAAAGGTTGTCAACATCCTTAAAGAAAGAAGGCCGGAAAAGGTTCTTGATGTGGCCACTGGTACCGGCGACCTGGCAATAGCCATTGCAGGCTTGAAACCGGGGAGGATTGTCGGAATCGATATCTCGGCTAAAATGCTGGAAATTGGCAGGCGGAAAATGGAAGAGCAGGGGTTGAATCAGTTGATATCCCTCGAACAGGCTGATGCTGAAAAGATCCCGTTTCCCGACAATACATTTGATGCAATAACCGTAGCATTTGGTGTCCGCAATTTCGAAAACCTGGAACTGGGGTTAACCGAAATGAGACGCGTGTTGCGAAATGATGGTATCATGGTGATCCTTGAGTTTTCTCATCCCCCATCATTTCCGATGAAGCAGCTTTATGCTGTTTATTCCCGTTTCATCATTCCCCTGACTGGCAGGTTGATTTCAGGGAACAGCAAGGCTTACAGTTATTTACCTGAATCAGTGGCTGCTTTTCCCTCTGGAAGGAATTTTCTTGAAATCCTTCAGAAAACCGGTTTGAAAAATTCCAGGCAAGTCAGCCTCAGTATGGGAATTGCATCGATCTACCTGGCTGAAAAATAAAACGCTGAAACCTGCGTTATTTTGTGATATAAACATTACTGAGACTCATTGAAGATCGACCGCACCATCACCGTCATCCTGTTTCTTCTTGCATTGTCCCTGCCTTTCAGGGGATCTGGTCAGCGCATGGTTGTTCTGAATATGCCCAATTATGACGAGGAGAGTATGTTCCATTTTGGATTTGTGCTTGGCGTCAACCAGAGTTTGGTAACAATCCGGCCAATTTCAGACCTGAGAACCCATTCGTTTGACTCCACATACCTTCCGGATATCCTTCCCTTGCCTGATTCAGCGAAAGTTCTCTCCATAAATTCGGCACCGATACCCGGGTTTGTCATCAGCATTGTTGGAAATATGAGGGTGGGCAAGCATTTTGAACTTCAGTTCGTGCCATCCTTGTCCTTCGGCGACAGGACCATCATTTATGACCTTGAAACCTACCGGTTTAGGCCAGGTTCAAATGATACCATACAGCGTATGACCATCAATAAGAAGATCCCTTCCACCTACATTAATTTTCCTTTGGAAATTAAGTACAAAGCGGTGAGATATAATAATTTCAGGCCATATCTTGTGGCCGGGGCGCAGTATTCACTTGACCTTGCCTCCCAGGCAAAAAAACGCGAGCAGAAAAATCGGGCGGAAAAGATTGTGAAATTCACACAAAATGATCTCTATCTCGAAGCTGGTGTTGGTTTCGATTTTTATAACGAGTGGTTCAAGTTCGGACTGGAACTCAAGATGATGTATGGATTGACAGATGTGCTCAAACGGGAGAACAATATCTATACTGAGTCGATCGACAAAGTGAGCTCGAAAATATTCCAGGTTTCATTCACCTTTGAATAACCGTGCATTCCTTCTATTTTTCTTATCTTTGTCAGTTCAATAAAATGACAAATGCATAGAGTTGCTGTCTTTCCAGGCTCCTTTGATCCAATCACCCGTGGACATGAATCGGTTATCAATAGAGCCCTTCCGCTGTTTGACAAACTGATCGTTGCAATCGGTGAAAATGGAGAGAAAAAATCCTTCTTCCCCCTTGAGCAAAGGGTGAAGTGGCTGGAGCAGATTTTTGGTGATGAACCAAAGATTAAAATAGCGACATACAGTGGATTAACCGCAGAGTTCTGTCGGCAGGAAAAGGCGGCGTTCATTTTGCGGGGGCTGCGAACCTCGGCAGATTTCGAATTTGAAAGAGGCATCGGACAAATGAACAAATTGATGTATCCGGATGTTGAAACTGTATTCTTGTTATGTGCCCAGGAATACGCTTCTTTAAGTTCGTCAATTGTGAGAGATATAATCCGTCATAAGGGTGATGTGAAGCAGTTTGTTCCCGCCGGGATTGTTTTTTAGTAAGATTTTCGATTATATGATGTACACTATATGCGGTTAAATTTGAGGTTTACAGGATTATTGATTTTCTTTTTTGGTCTTCTGCTGATAAGTAGTGCGCAAAATACGGTAATCACCGGGATTGCACCAGGGGCTGAACGCAAGTTGATCAGGATCACAGCGCCAGGCGATCTGATCACCTTCTGGGAAAAACCAATCGCTGTCTCAAGGATCGATTCTACCGGCCATTTCACTGTCTCGGTCAGCCTTGAAAAAACTGTTAACGCTACGATTTCCATCGATTTTCATAAGGCCGAGATATTCCTTGAACCATCAAAAACCTATGATTTGAGGATTGGCCAGATGAATTACGATGAATATTCGGAGATAAACCCTTTTATTCAATCTCAAAACCTCATGGTTGAGCAGGCAAGGAGCGATCCCGAAGAACTGAATTCACTGATCAGTGCGTTTAATTCGATCTATAGCGGCTTCCTGATGGAGAATTTCAATGCCCTTTATCATGACCGGAAGAAGGTACTTATCGACACCTTCCGGGTTCAGCTCAACCAGCATTTTGGTGATGTGAAAAATCAATATTTCATTGATTATGCGTCGTATAAAGTTGCCGCTCTTGAACAACTTACCCAGTACTACAATCAGGCCCAGCTTGCCAGAAAATACTTCTCCGGGAGGCCTGTTTTGTATAACAACCTGGAGTACATGGATTTTTTTAACAGCTTTTTTACCAAGTTCATCACCGCTTCGTCAAATATTTTACGAAAAATCGATTTTGCACCGCTCCTGAAGGGAACCGATCCATATAAATCTGTCATGAAGGCGATGAACTCCGACTCCCTCCTGAGGAATGAGCAGTTACGTGAACTGGTAATGCTCAAAGGACTGATGGAACTTTACAACAATACTGCCTACAATCAGGATGAGGTGCTTGCCCTGGTCAATGCAACAAAACAAAATACAAAATACCCCGAAAACCAGGTGGTGGCAGAAGATATGATAAACCTGCTTACCAAGCTTAAACCAGGCACCAGGGCCCCGGAATTCACACTGCTTAACCGCGACCAGAAGAACATTTCCCTGCACAACTTCCTTGGAAAACCTGTAGTGCTTTGTTTTTGGACCACTTATTGTGAGGGGTGCCTTTCTGAAATGGACCTGATTAAACCTTTATTTGACAAATACCGGGAGAATGTTCATTTTGTCTGTATATCTGCCGACAAGTACTTTAGTAAAATGCTTTACTTTATCAACCTTAAGCAGGAGTATGTGTGGACCTTTGCCAATATCGGTGACCAATCGGAGGTTTTAAAGGATTATGATGTGAGAACATATCCCTTGTTTGTGATCGTTGACAAGGAGGGAAAGATTTATAAATATCCGGCAGATCTGCCAAGTGGCGGATTGGAGGCCGATTTACAAAAATTAGTGCAATAATAATACGCAATCATGTTTGATTTTTTTAAAAAAATGTTGGGCAATAAGTCCCAACGCGATATAAAGAGTATAAATCCTTTGGTCGACAAGGCGATAGCTGCGTGGGAAGAGATCAGGTTGATTTCGAATGACGAATTACGCGCCTATACTCATTCCTTCAAACACAGGATCAAAGAGTATATTTCAGGAAAGGAACAAGAGATTGAAGAGCTCAGGCTGCAATTGAATTCCGATGAGATTGAAGTGGACGAAAAGGAGAAGCTTTATGCTGTTCTTGACCGGCTTGAAAAGGAATCTTATGACCTCACCCAGGAGATACTTCTTGAAATACTCCCGGAGGCATTTGCCGTAATGAAGGATACCGCCCGCAGGTTTTTTGAAAATGAGGTTGTTGAAGTGACTGCCACTCAAAATGACCGGGACCTTGCAGCAAAGAGGGCCAGTGTTGAAATTGAAGGGGATATTGCCCGGTTCAGCCGTAACTGGATGGCAGGCGGGAATATGATGACCTGGGATATGGTGCATTATGATTGCCAGCTGATCGGCGGGGTCGTCCTTCACGAAGGTAAAATTGCCGAGATGGCCACCGGTGAAGGAAAAACACTCGTTGCAACCCTCCCGATGTACCTGAATGCACTACCCGGAAAAGGGGTGCATATCGTTACCGTAAACGATTACCTGGCCAAACGTGACTCGGAATGGATGGGCCCGCTGTTTGAATTCCATGGTTTAAAGGTTGATTGTATCGACCGGCATGAGCCTAATTCACAGTCGCGCAGGGATGCTTACCTGGCTGATATCACCTATGGAACCAACAATGAATTTGGTTTTGATTACCTGCGCGATAACATGACCAGCAACCCCGAGGAGTTGGTGCAACGTCCGCATAATTATGCCATTGTTGATGAGGTTGACTCGGTCTTAATTGATGATGCACGGACCCCGCTGATTATCTCCGGACCTACCCCAAAGGGTGAAAACCAGTTGTTTGACGACCTCAAACCGAATGTTACGAAACTCTATAACGCCCAGCGGAACCTGGTCACTAAGCTGCTTTCCGAGGCAAAAACGCTTTCAGAAGATCCTAAAAATGAGGAGAACATGAAGAAAGCCGGCGAGCAGTTGCTGCGTGCCCATCATGGTTTGCCCAAGAACAAGGCCCTCATCAAATTCCTCAGTGAATCGGGGATGAAAGCGTTGCTGCTCAAAACCGAAAATTTTTACATGGCTGAGCAGATGAAGAATATGCACATCATTGATGATCAGCTCTATTTTGTCATTGATGAGAAAAACAACACCATTGAATTACGTGATCTTGGCATCGATTTGTTAACACAATCTTACGAAGATCCCGGGTTTTATATCCTTCCGGATATCGGGCTGCTGATCGCAGAACTTGAGCGTGCATCGATCTCTGAAGAGGAGAAAACTGCCAGGAAGGACGCCATGATGCTCGACTATTCCATCAAAACCGAACGTGTTCACACGGTTAACCAGCTCATCAAAGCATATGCGCTGTTTGAGAAGGATGTTGAATACGTGGTCATGGAGAACAAAGTGAAGATCGTGGATGAACAAACCGGTCGTATCCTTGAAGGGCGCCGGTATTCCGATGGACTGCACCAGGCTATTGAGGCCAAGGAGAATGTCAAAATTGAGGCGGCCACCCAGACCTACGCCACCGTTACCCTTCAAAATTACTTCAGGATGTACAAGAAGCTGGCCGGGATGACAGGTACGGCTGAAACGGAAGCCGGTGAGTTGTGGGATATCTATAAACTGGATGTGGTGGTGATCCCGACAAACAAGAAGATTGTACGCGACGACCGTGAAGATTTGGTGTACAAGACCAAACGTGAGAAATTCAATGCCGTCATAGACGAAATAGAGAGACTTGTAAAAGAGGGACGCCCGAGCCTGGTAGGTACCACATCGGTAGAAACCTCCGAATTGCTGAGCCGGATGCTCAAACGCAAGAACATTCCACATAATGTGCTCAATGCCAAATTGCATGCCAGGGAGGCTGACATTGTGGCAGAAGCAGGCCGCGCCGGAACCGTTACCATCGCCACCAATATGGCAGGTCGTGGTACCGACATCAAGCTTGGACCAGGCGTAAAGGAAGCAGGCGGACTTGCCATCATCGGTACAGAGCGACACGAGTCAAGACGTGTCGACCGCCAGTTGCGTGGACGTGCAGGACGACAGGGCGACCCCGGAAGTTCACAGTTCTTTGTCTCCCTGGACGATGACCTGATGCGCATGTTTGGCTCCGACCGGATCGCAAAAATCATGGATCGCATGGGGATCAAAGAGGGAGAGGTTATCCAGCATTCAATGATCACCAATTCCATTGAGCGTGCCCAGAAAAAAGTTGAAGAGAATAACTTCGGAACAAGAAAGCGCCTGCTGGAATACGACGATGTTATGAACATTCAGCGTGAAGCGATATACAAGAAAAGGCATCATGCCCTGTTTGGCGACCGCCTGGCTGTTGACATCTCGAACATGATCTACGATGTGTGTGAGACCATTGTACTGGATGCCCAGGAAAAGCGTGATTTTCTCAGCTTTAACACCGAACTGATCAAGGAATTTGCTGCTGATTCACCCATCTCTGAATCCGATTTTGGAAGCCTTAACAACGACGATCTCGGGGATAAACTGTACACTTATATTTACCAGAGATACAAGTCCAAGTGTAATCATATCGCTCAGAAAACATACCCTGTCATCAAGGATGTTTTTGAAAATGATACACGGTACGAGAACATTGCCATTCCGGTAACCGATGGACTAAAAACCATGCAGGCTGTTGCAAACCTTAAAAAGGCCTATGAGGACAAAGGAAAAGAGGTTGTGCTCAGCATTGAAAAGGGGATTGTCCTGGGAATGATCGATAACGCATGGAAAGAACACCTTCGTGAAATGGACGACCTGAAGCAATCTGTTCAGAATGCCGCTTACGAACAAAAGGATCCGTTGCTTATCTATAAGTTTGAATCCTTCGAACTTTTCAAGGGGATGGTACAGCGTACCAACAAAGAGATTACATCCTTCCTGATCAAGGCAGATGTGCCCATCCAGGTGGAAAATGTGAAGGAAGCACAGGCGCCCAAGAAATTAGATCGCGCCCGGATGAGGGAAGAACGCTCAGACCTTCTGTCACAATCCAATTCAAATACCCAGGAAAAATCAACTCCCCAGCCTGTAAAAGTGGAGAAAAAGGTTGGCAGGAATGATCCATGTCCATGCGGATCCGGTAAAAAATATAAAAATTGCCACGGAGTTGGTGATCAAAACTAACATCATTATGCAGACACAAAAATTCAAACGGATACTGCTCAAACTGTCAGGCGAAGCCCTTGAGGGCAACCAGGGGTATGGTATTGATCCCATCCGCCTGGCTACCTATGCCCGCGAAATAAAATCGGTTACCGATGCAGGTGTCGAGGTGGCAGTTGTTATCGGGGGAGGAAATATCTTCAGGGGGTTGCAGGGAACCAGTGAGGGAATGGACCGTGTTCAGGGTGATTACATGGGGATGCTTGCTACCGTGATCAACAGCATGGCCATCCAGGCTGCACTTGAGAAAACAGGGGTGAAGGTCGTGTTATTGTCGGGGTTGCCCATTGACCCGATCTGCGAAGCAATGAGCCGGAGAAAAGCCATTCAGCATTTATCCCGTGGAGAGGTCGTCGTAATTGCTGCCGGTACGGGAAACCCATATTTCACAACCGACAGTGCTTCTGCGTTGAGGGCAATTGAGATTCAGGCTGATGCCATCTTCAAGGGAACAAGGGTAGACGGAGTTTATACGTCAGATCCGGAAAAAGATCCCACTGCAATAAAATACGCGTCACTTTCCTTTGCAGAAGCATACGAAAAAGGGTTGAAGATCATGGACCTGACCGCCTTCACGCTTTGCCGGGAGAACAATATGCCCATCGTGGTTTTTAACATGAACCAAGAGGGCAACCTTATCCGCCTAATAAATGGGGAGGCTATTGGAACGGTCGTAAGTTGAGAGTGGATTCACCTGTTCGGAAATTCAGAATGGGGTTAACGGAGATTGACTGTTTTTTTTACTTTTGATTTGATATTCGTAATTTGCTTATTAAAGTTTGATAATAAATACAACCACTTATAAATCGCACCGTATATGAACGATGAGATAGAATTTACCCTTGATGAAGCCAGTGAGGGAATGCAACTGGCAGTTCAGCACCTCGAAAAGGAGCTTCAGAAGTTACGTGCCGGGAAGGCCAGTGTACAGATGCTCGACGGGGTGAAAATTGATTATTATGGTGCAATGACCCCCATTGACCAGGCTGCCAATATCAGCACGCCCGATGGACGGCAAATCATTGTTCAGCCATGGGACAGGAGCGTTCTTGGATTGATTGATAAAGCGATCCAGGCAGCAAACCTGGGGTTTAACCCGAAGAATGAGGGGGAAATTCTCAGGATCAGCGTTCCGCCATTGACTGAAGAGCGGCGGCGCGACCTTGTAAAAAAGGCCAAAGCAGAAGCTGAGACTGCCAAGATCAGTATTCGTAATATCCGCAGACTTGCCAACGAAACAGCCAAAAAGCTGAAGAAGGATGGTGTACCGGAAGATGAGGTTGATAAGTTGGAAATTGATATTCAGAAACTTACCGATGAGCACATCGCCAAAACCGATCGCATATTTGAAGTAAAAGAGAAGGATATCATGACTGTTTAGGAGTTATTCATGATTTTTACACAATTTTCTAAATCTGTTCCCTATGAAAAAGAGTATTACAATTTTAGTTGTATTGGTTCTTACTGTTTTTTCCCTTAAGGCACAAAACCCCCTTCATTGTGAAATTACTGCTGACTCAAAAGTATGTGTAAACCAGGAAGTACAGGTGGTTGATACCGGTGGTTTCGGAGTCAATGCAACCTATTTGTGGAATTTTGACGGAGCAGTCGTCATTTCTGGTACTGGCTGCGGAACATATTTTGTGAAATGGGAGACCCCCGGAGAGAAACATATCACCTTAAATGTTACTTTGGGAGCGTTTACCTGTAGCGCAGCGAAAGCAATTGTGGTGGTGCCGCAGCCTGCAATATTTAATATGACAGGTGGCGGTGTGATTTTTCCTGGTAACCCCGGAGTCAATGTCGGGCTTTCCGGCTCAAACCCGGGGATCATCTACAGACTCAGGTTTAATGGCAGTTTTACTTCCAATGTTGTCCAAGGGACAGGACAGAGCATCTCCTTCGGCTTACAAACAGTGGCAGGTAATTACACTGTCATAGCAAAGGTTGATGGATCAGACTGCATGCGCGAAATGGATGGCACTGCAATTGTAACTTCAGGGGCCCAGCAGAATATTTGCATGGTGACTTTTGACACGACATTGAGTAAAAACAAGATTATCTGGAATAAGTACCCCGGGTTTAATATTTCGCACTTTAATATATATAAAGAGACCTACCAGAATAATGTATTTGCCAAGATCGGTGAAGTTCCTTATACAAACCTGAGTGTGTATGTTGACCCGACTTCGGACCCGTTGGTAAAATCGGATAAATTCCGTATTTCTGCATCCTACTCCTCCGGAATTGAAGGTGAAAAAAGCCCTGTCCACAAGACGATCCATCTGAACATCAACCCGGGAATTTCAGGGTTCAACCTGATCTGGAACCACTACGAGGGTTTTGATTTCCTTACCTACAGGATACACAGGAAACACAGCACCGGTGCATGGCAGGTAATTGATTCGGTTGCCAGCAATGTTGATTCCTACACCGATATATATTCTGAATCAGGGGTGTCAACATACTATATTGAAGTTGTCAGGCAGGAGCCTTGTCATCCATCTTTTAAAGCAGGTGAATCACTCAGCGTGATTTCAAACACTGCTGCTGCAGCTCCGCTGGGTATGGGAGAAAATTCATCCGATGGGATCCTTGCCTATCCGAACCCGGTGAATGAAAAATTAACCTTACTGGTTCCGCAGAATACCCTTTGTCAGCTTGAAATCCTGCGGCTTGATGGCGTTTCTGTCATGAGGGATGAAATTGCCGGAACCAGGGCTGTGGTTAATGTAGCCGGATTGCCTGGCGGACTTTACCTGTTGAAAATTACCGGTGAGAAATCAGTTTACATCCGGAAATTTCTTAAAAACTAGAAGATTACGATTTCATCTGCAAACAACCAGCAAGGTTGTCCGGCACCCTCATGCCATTGAGGGCATTTACCAAGGTTTGTGGCTTTAATCCTTACATACCTGGCCTTTGTATTTGACCTGAACTGAAAGTTGAACGGCTGGATGATTGCCTGCACCTCTTTTTCTGAAACAGTATTTGGTACCTCATTGAAGGAGTGATATTTCTTGCCGTCTGATGACAGGGAGTACTCAACTACTTTAGGAAGAAATATCCAGCTGCGCTGATTCTGGAGAAAGTTTGCCTGAACAGAATTTACCGGCTTTTCTGACCCGAGGTCGATGATGATGTCGAGGTCGTTGCCCAGGAAACCCTGCCAGAGGCCATCTCTGTGGCTTGCCGAACCACGCAGCCCGTCGGTAAGCGCCGAATTGCCGGCAGAAGGATACCGCTCAGAGTAACCAGCAAGGTACTTCACCTGTTTGCCGATGCCAAGATGGAAGATGAGCGGCATCTCTGTCGCCTTTTCTTTCAACTGATCATTAAGGAAAATTCCCGCCTTGATCACACCGTTACCATTAATTTCAACAGGTCCGCTGTAGATGGGAGAGGAGGATTTAACATCGTTCCCGTCGAGGGTATAATGGATAGGGAGGTCAGGCTGTTCTGAATCAAGAACCACCCTGACCGAACTGGATTTTTTGTCGTATGCAGTCTTTACTTCAACTTTAAATGATCCATTACTATAGTTCACCTTCATTTTGGCAAGCCGGATATACTGTTCCTTCATCCGGTTCCTGAAGTCATTCCAGTTTCTTGATTGTTTAGACGACCACACCACTTCTGCAAGTGCGATCATCCGGGGAACTGCCATGTACTCAGCGTGCGAGGGAGTGGGAATATACTCAGTCCATACATTTCCCTGCGCACCCAGGATATGCCTGGCTTCTGCTGGGGTCAATTCACCGGGTGTCGGTTCAAAAGAGTACACTTTTTTCAGGGTGGTGAGCCCGCCTATGGCTTTTGGTTCGGAGGAAGGATCGGCCTGGTAGTGGTCAAAATAGCAATATGACCCAGGGGTCATGATTGCATCATGTCCCTGCCTGGCCGCTGCAATTCCGCCTTCAACACCGCGCCACGACATCACGGTTGCTTCCGGGGCAAGTCCACCCTCAAGAATCTCATCCCAGCCAATCATCTTGCGGTTTTTTGATACGATGAATTTTTCAATCCGTTTTATGAAGTAGCTTTGCAACTCCTTCTCGTCTTTGAGCCCCTCTGTTTTGATACGGGCCTGGCACTTCGGACATTTTTTCCAGTTCGTTTTATCTGCTTCATCCCCGCCGACATGAATATAATTGGATGGGAAAAGAGCAATGACCTCGGTAAGAACATCTTCAATAAAGGTGAAAACCGAATCATTCCCCGCACAAAGGATATCAATGTTTGGCCAATAGCTGCCGGGGGGGACGGTAAACGGGCCACCGGTACAAGAGAATTGCGGATAGGCAGCCAGAACTTCGACAGAATGGGCCGGCATCTCAATTTCAGGGATGACGGTTATGTAACGGTCAGCGGCATACTGAACAATCTCCTTTACCTCATCCTGCGTGTAATATCCGCCATCAGTTGCACGTTCACCCTCCTGCTGCGGTTGCATGTCACCCCAGGGTTTGCCGGTGCGGTCAACATGCCATGCGCTTGTCTGCATCAGCTGCGGATATTTTTTAATCTCAATCCGCCACCCATTGTCATCAGTCAGGTGCCAGTGAAACGTGTTCATTTTATACATGGCAATCAGGTCGATGTATCGCTTGATGAACTCTTTGGGGAAAAAATGCCTTGAAACATCGAGGTGCATTCCCCTGTAAGGATATCTCGGGTAATCTTTTATGGTGACAGATGGCAACTCCCACTCTTTGTAAGACATCGGAAGATTGTGCCTTGAAATTTCCGATGGAAGCAACTGGAACAGGGTTTGAACTCCATGAAAAAGACCGGCCCCTGATTTTGCGGTAACCTGGACTTTCTTTGGGGTGACCCTGAGATCGTACCCTTCATCAGGGAGGGAAGAAGATGTTGTTTGTTTAGAGAAGACAATGGCCTGCAGGTTTTTGTCCGCTGGGGTGAGCCCCCGTACATCAAGTATCGGTCCACCCGAAAACCTGATCCTGCCGGCGAAAAACCTGGCAATCCTTGTCACCTCTTCATCATTGTCTTTAACAAGGATGACCGTATAACGGTTTATCACGAATTGGCCGTTGCCTTTTTTAATCAGAACTGGTTTCGGAACAATCGAGATTGTTGTTGAATCATGCTGGCATTGTGCCTGGTAGGTAAAGGGGCCAAGCACAATCAAACAGGTGAGGACAAAGCGTAGCATAGAAATAGTGTTAAGGCTGATTTATTGTGCAAATTAAGGAATAAAATCAATGGGAATTCCGGATTATATCCTGCATTTCACCGAACTGCTCCTCCATGCTTTTCAACAACTTGAACTGGGCCCTGGCGCGTTGAAGGTTGTGTCCGGGAAACTTTATTTTGTAATAATGATCGCCATCAAGGTGGTCTGTCAGAAATCTCAACCCTATGATGTAGGTCATAAATTTTGCTGAAAATGCCAGCAGCTCTTTTTCAACAGGATGCAGGAAATCAGAGGCTACTTCCAGGTATCCCTTTGAATAGGCCGAAAAGAGATTCAAGTCGATGTTCACCAGTGAAAGTTCCTCCTCGTCTTCATTCCCAGTGTTTGCTCCGGTACGAATGGCATCGCCAAAGTCGTATAGCACGAAACCTGGCATTACCGTGTCGAGATCAACCACTGAAATTGCCCTGTTTGAAGGGTTAAAAAGTACGTTGTTGAATTTTGTATCGTTGTGGGTGACCCGCAGGGGGATCTCTCCCTGCTGCCCCAGGTTAAATATCTTGTGCATCTCTTCCGACCTCTCTTCCACGAAACGGATCTCATCCTCCAGCCCTTTCACTCTTTCTGCCGGATCTCTTCCAACAGTATCCCGGAAGGTTGCAAGCCGGTTTGAAATGTTATGAAACCCCGGAAGAATTTCCACCAGCGACGAAGCGTCAAAGTCGCATGCCAGGAGCTGGAATGTGCCGTAGGCCTTTCCTCCTTCATACGCCTGGCCGGTTGTTTCAACCTTGTCAAAACTCCTGCTTTCCCTGATGTAGTCATATAAACGCCAGTAGTTTCCTTCGGAATCCTGGTAATAA
This sequence comes from Bacteroidales bacterium, assembly GCA_049317265.1. Taxonomy (GTDB): domain Bacteria; phylum Bacteroidota; class Bacteroidia; order Bacteroidales; family FEN-979; genus CAIVAT01. The sequence continues at coordinate 27,358 of JBMOIP010000021.1, read as the reverse complement.
TACAGGTTCGTATTTGCAGGGATGAGCCGGATAATTTCAAAATTGGCTGATCCCGGATGGTTACTTCTCAGTTTATTCCTCAGATGGGAGGTTACTTTAAGGATGTTAAGGGTCAAGTCCGGCACATTCGTGAAAATGTGATGGTTGATTCGCTGTAGCACGTAATCGGATGTTGCAGGTGGGTCGGTGGTTACAAGATAGGAGTCATTGATGTGTCCTGACCCGAATGGTTGCACGGAGAGGATCTTCCCTTCGGTGATGAACTGACTGACAATATTAGACAGGTTGGTCATGGGACAAAATTACAAAGTTTTTTTTCTCTATTTTTGCTGCCAATCAACGGAATCTGATATGACTCAAACTTCCCGGCCAAAAAGCCTCGTCTCCTTTCCTAAAAGTTTCTGGACCGTTATTTCCATGGAATTCTTTGAAAGGGGTTCCTATTATGGTGTGATGTCTGTTCTGTCGGTATACCTCGTGTTATCTAAGCATGACGGTGGACTGGGTTTCTCAAAAGAGAGTGTCGGAGTCATTAAAAGCACCATTACCCCACTGCTCTATTTCCTTCCCATTTTGTCGGGGGCGATCGGCGACCGGTTCGGATACAGAAAAGTCCTGTTCTTTGCATTTTTCACCATGAGTCTCGGCTACCTTTTTGCAGGTTTTTCAACCACGTATGTTACCGTTTTCAGCAGCCTGATCCTGGTAGCGCTGGGTGCCGGATTTTTTAAACCTATGATCTCCGGGTCGATAGCGCGCGTTACCGACGAATCAAATTCATCGCTTGGTTTCGGAATCTATTACTGGTCGATCAATCTTGGCGCTTTCCTGTTCCCGTTAATCCTGGTCCCCTATCTGAAAGCCATTTCGTTCAACTATATTTTCTTTATGGCTGCTGTTGGAACGGCATGGCTGTTGCTGCTGAACTATTTTGTTTACAAAGAACCTGTCGGGGGCAGTGTTGCCAAACCGGTACGGCAGGTCTTTACCGAGATGCTGACTGTATTGCGCGATTACCGGTTCATCCTGATGATTGTGATCTATTCAGGATTTTGGATCATGTATTTCCAGGTGTACGATTCAGTACTCTGGTATCTTGGCGAAAAAGTTGACATGTCGGGTTTCAATCATTTTATCAATGGAATCCTGTCGCTTTTTATCGATCATCCCTCCTGGAAATTCGAGGCTGAGCATGTTACGGTTATGAATGCCGGCGCCATCATCTTGCTGCAATTGCTTGTTTCAAGTCTTGTGCGCAACACCAGGGCGCTCCCCACGATGATCTTCGGTATTTCGCTCGGGTCGATCGGGATGGGAATGCTGGCAATTTCTGCCAGTGGATGGATCTTCATGGCTTCCATGTTTGTGTTCACACTTGGTGAAATGATCGCTCATCCAAAATTTATTGCCTATGTCGGGTTAATTGCTCCCCAGGATAAAAAGGCGTTGTACCAGGGCTGGGCATTCATGTACGGTGTCATTGGAAGCGGGGTGGGGGGAATTCTTGGTGCAGCCCTCTATGTAAGGTTCGTTGAAAAAATGAATCAACCCTCTCTCTTATGGTTGACATTCAGCATGATCGGAGTTGCCACAATCATCGGATTATTGCTATTTAACCGATTTTTAGCGCCTAAAAAGTAGTTGTGAAAGCATAACACACCTTCGTGATTTTTTGATTCAATTTCTTTCCCGGTTTTTCCCCTCCTGTTTCCCGGAAAAATGATATTTCCAGGACCTACATGCATTTTATTTCGATTCAGGTAAAAAATACTGCACGCCAGATTTTTTTTGCTACATGTTGATATGTAGATTTATGCAAAAGGAGGCTGTTTTTTACTTCCGTATTCCCATAATGTTTTTATACGGTTTCACCCAATTGACAATCAATTGCACACTAATTAACTTTGTAGGGATTCAGATTGTTTCATGAAAATATGTTTCATTGAAGAGTGAGTCAGTTTGCTAAAAACAAAGGTCAAATGAAGGATAACATAACATTTTTGAGGCTTTTATCTTATATTATTTTTGTGGGTGTCCTTTTTAAAAGCATTTGTTTTTTTTCTGAAAATTTGAAACATTTGTTAGGTTAGCGCGTAGAATGCAGAAGTACCGTGTTTTACAAGAAGGAAGTTTAAATTGTTCATAGAAAGGTTGGTGATGAAATCTGGTGGTGTCAGGATGGTGAGCTTTTAATTCACCTAACAATAGAACCTGAAATGAACGGAAAACATCATGAAGTTTTGGGTTGGCTTCTGAAATTCAATAAAATAGAAAAAAGGAAGATTATAGTTCAGTTGATAGATTTAATGGTGTGAATAAAATTCAATTATTAAAAATATTCCAAATGAAAAAGCAAATATTACTCTCCGGTTTAACTTTTATACTGATATTCCTCACCTTTGGGTTGTTTGCCCAGGTTGGGATCAATTCGGATGGCAGCCAACCCGACCCCTCTGCCATGCTCGATGTTAAATCGGCTGTAAAAGGGTTCCTTCCCCCAAGAGTTGCATTGACTTCAGCCCATTCGGCTTCGCCGGTAGCGTCACCCACTGCGATTGGATTGCTGGTGTTTAATACAGTTTTTGGCGGCACCAAATATGACACCGTTGTTCCCGGTTACTATTACTGGAGCGGGGTCAAATGGATGGCTGTCGGAAATCCGCAGGGAAAAAATGCCGGAGATATGCTTTACTGGAGTGGAAATTCGTGGCAAACGATACCCTCGGGGCAGCATGGTCAGCAACTTTCATTTTGCAAAGGCGTGCCAACCTGGGGTGGGTGTGAGGCAATCGTTCATACCAGCGAATGTTCTGAAGTAACCCAAAGAAGTATGATGATCGGCGGAGAGGTTGCCGATGAAGGCGGGTCACCGGTAATAAGGCGCGGCATCTGCTGGAGCACTCATGAATTTCCCACTGTGGATGATGATACCACACTGAACGGCAGCGGGTACGGCGAGTTCACCAGTTTTGTTTCAGGACTCTCTCCAAATACCCGGTATTACTTGCGTGCCTACGCAACAAACAACGCGAAGACCGGTTATGGCGAGCAGGAAATTGATACTACCAAAGTATTTTCCGGGGCTCCGGTTACATCGCTTCCTGTTATGTCGGCCTGCCCGGGTTCCAATATTGATATTCCTGTTGAAGTTGATGGTTTTTTCAATATCGGCTCTTTTACTTTAACCCTGCACTATAATTCAACCATGTTAACCTACCTTGGCGGGACAAATACCGCTGCGTTTCCGGGCTTGACATTCAACGGGTCCGTCCCTGGTGAAGTGACCATCACAGGTTCTTCAACAACAAGTATAACCTATCCTGACAATACGGTTCTTTTTAACCTGCATTTTTATTATTCAGGTGGTGCACCTGCACTCACATGGGATGAGAATGGCAACTCCTGTCAGTATTTTGATGGAACCCAGTTTGAGCTCACTGATGCTCCGGCTTCTACCTATTATCTTAATGGCCAGGTAACTGCAAAAAGTAATGTAGGAGCTCCTGTTTTCACCCTGGGGCAGACATCCACCCGTTGCCAGGCAGCAGGTACCATTACCTATGCTGCAACAGCAAGCAATTCAACAGGTATAAGTTATTCGCTCGATGCAGCCAGTATAGCTGCCGGAAACAGCATCAATCCGAATACCGGCACTGTCAATTATACGGCACAGTGGATTGGCAACTCCGTGATCACGGCAACTGCGCAAGGTTGCAATGGCCCTCAGATTTCAGAGCATCATGCTATGGTTAGCCAGAGTGTTCCGGTGAGCGTTTCTGTGGTGGCATCCGACAACAATGTTTGCTATGGAACCCAGGTAACGTTTACTGCCACTCCTGTAAATAGCGGATCATCACCTGCCTATCAATGGCTGTTGAATGGGGTTGAAGTCGGTGGTGCCACAAACGCTGTCTACACATACGTTCCCAATGACGGAGCTTTAGTCAGTTGTAAACTTATTTCAAGTATTGTATGTGTTTCGGGAAATCCGGCTGTTTCAAATGTCATACATATGGTTGTTAATCCTATCCTTGCTGTTGACCTGACCATCACTGCCTCTGCAAATCCTGCCTGCGACCAGAGTAATGTTACTTTTACTGCCCATCCGGTAAACGGGGGACTTCTCCCTATCTATCAGTGGAATGTAAACGGCAACGATATTCCGGGAGCAACCGATGTTACATATAATTATATTCCAGTCAACAACGACCAGGTAAAATGTACCCTGACCTCGAGTCTCGCATGTGTAACGGGTAATCCTAAAACCTCTAATGTTATTCCAATGACGGTTAGCAATAACCTCCCTGTTGATGTTATAGTTGCCGCTTCTTTGAATCCTTGCTGTGCAGGTACACTGGTCGTTTTTACTGCGACCCCTGTCAATGGTGGAACTTCCCCTGCTTATCAATGGAAGGTAAACGGAAACAGCATCCCGGGAGCGACCAATGCAACCTATTCCTATGTGCCTCTCAATGATGATTTGGTAACGTGTGTGCTCACTTCCAATGCTCCTTGTGTAACAGGAAATCCGGCAACTTCGGCTCCGGAACATATGGTCGTAAATCAGGGGAACCCGGTTTCCGTCACAGTGATCTCTTCCTCTGATACGGTATGTTTCGGATCTCCTGTCATGTTTACCGCAATTCCGGTTAACGGAGGCAATCCTCCGGCATATCAATGGAACGTAAATGGAATCACCGTCTCCGGTGCTACCAACGCAACCTATTCCTATGCTCCGTCCGATGGAGACCTGGTCAAATGCATCGTTACATCAAACCTTGCCTGTCCGGTCAATAATCCAGCTGTTTCAAATGTGAAACATATGACGGTTAAAGCAATGATGCCGGTAAGCGTCACCATTACGACACCTGAAAACCCGGTATGTTCAGGTTCGAATGTGATTTATACAGCGCATCCGGTAAATGGAGGAACAACGCCAGCTTATCAATGGAGCAATAACGGAGTAGATATTCCCGGGGCGACAAATGCCACTTACTCTTTTAACGCAGTAAACGTGATGAACATCAGTTGTGTTCTTAACTCCAGTTTGACTTGTGTAACAGGTAACCCGGCTACCGCAGTTGCCCCGCCACTGGGAATTGATCCTTTGCTTCCTGTGGATATCTCCATCACTGCTTCACAGAATCCTGTTTGCCAGGGAACAACCGTGATTTACTCCTCCGCGATCATCAATGGCGGATCCAACCCGCTTTATCAATGGATGGTGAATAGTGCAAATGTTACGGGAGCAACCAATGCTACATTCTCGTATGTTCCTCTTGCCAATGACAATGTCTCCTGCAGGCTTTTATCCAATGCACGTTGTGCCTCCGGTAATCCTGATATTTCAAATATAGTTCCCATGGGCGTTACCTCCTTTCTCTCGGTTGGTTCCATCAGCGGCACCCAGACGATATTTGCAAACATGACCCCGGCCCCGATCATCGGCGTACCTCCATCAAATGGCACGATGCCAACCTACCAGATGCAGCAGTCATTTGACAACAGTACTTTTACCGATATCAGTGGCGCCACGTCACTGAACTATCAGCCGGAAATCCTTGCCCAAACAACCTATTACCGCCAGATGCAGAATGCGACCGGTCCTTGTGGCGGCCCCTTACCTACGAATGTGGTCACCATTACCGTAAACGTTGCGGTAGCGGCCGGAGTCAGCATCTCCTCCAACCCGTCAGGTTCTTTTTGTGCCGGAACCTTGGTAACCTTTACCGCAGTCCCCACAAATGGCGGCTCTTCACCTTCCTACCAGTGGAAGGTCAACGGAGTCATTGCCGGAACTAACAATCCTGTCTTTACCTATGCGCCACAGGATGATGATTCAGTGTTCTGCATCATGACCTCCAGTTTGGCTTACGCAACCAATAATCCAGCCCAGTCAAACGTAAAACACCCCGATGTTGAACCCATTTTGCATGCAAGCGTCACGATTACCGTGGTTCCGTCCATGCCTGTTTGTGCCGGCACAATGGTAACCTTTACTGCAACCCCGACCAATGGCGGCACTTCGCCTGCCTATCAATGGTATAATGGTGTGAACCCAATTCCCGGGGCAACCAATGCAACCTATTCCTCCCAGACACTCGGAACCGGAAGTGCAATTTCGGTCGTGATGACCTCCAATGCATCACCCTGCCTGGTTGACTCACCGGCTACATCCAATATTATTGTTGTAACGCCAAGCCCAATTTTAAATGCTGATGTAAATGTCTCTGCTTCTCCAACCGGTGCGATTTGTCCGGGGACCCTGGTTACTTTTACAGCTGTTCCGGTTAATGGGGGAACAGCGCCGACCTATCAGTGGATGATGAATGGAACAACCCCGATCAATGGCGCCACCAACTCAATCTATGCCTCCCAGACGCTGGGAAATGGCACTGTGATAACTGTTGTGATGACTTCAAATGCTGCACCCTGTTTGGCTGGTTCCCCGGCAACTTCCATTCCGTATACCATGATTGTCAGCCCACAATTACCAGTGAGCGTTACCATTACGCATTCTGCCAACCCTGTCTGTACAGGCACCTCGGTTACATTCACCGCTGTTCCGTTAAATGGTGGGACGAATCCGCTCTATCAATGGAAACTGAATGGTACAAATATTACCGGCGCCACGAATGTTACCTATGCAGTTGTACCGACAAACGGGCAGATCTACTCCTGTCAGCTTACCTCCAGTGCACTTTGTACAACAGGAAATCCTGCCATTTCTGATAACGACACCATCGTTGTAAACTCCTCAGTTCCTGTCAAGGCTTCCATTGTCTCTTCTGCCTATGCAGTGATGCCGGGAACACAGATCACCCTAACGGCTTCTGTGGTAAACGGAGGAACTTCACCTACCTATGTATGGAAAAATAATGGGGTAACCGTTGGCACCAACAGCGCTACCTACACCTATTCGCCCACCGCCACCAATGATAAAATTACCTGTACCATCACCTCCAACAGTTCGGTGGGGTGTTTGACGAATAATCCTGCTACCTCCAACAGGCTCGCCATCATTCTTTATACAACAGGTACAGCCTGTACAAGCGCTCCAACGGTTTCCTATGGCGGCCTCACTTACAACACGGTTCAAATTGGAACCCAATGCTGGATGAGGGAGAACCTTAACATAGGAACACAGATAAACAACACCGTGACACAGACCAACAATGCCGCAATGGAAAAGTACTGCTATAACGATTCAACCATTAACTGTAGCATTTATGGCGGATTGTACCAGTGGAACGAAATGATGCAGTATGTAACTACCCCCGGCGCTCAGGGAATCTGCCCGACCGGATGGCATGTTCCCACAGAAGCGGAATTCGCCACCCTTGCCACCTATATGGGTGGTGCCACTGTTGCAGGAGGGAAACTCAAGGAGGCAGGTACTGGCCATTTCAGGGCTCCAAATACCGGTGCAACCAATGAGTATGGGTTTACGGCGCTTCCCACAGGGTACAGTTATGCTGTGGCCACCCCATTCTATAGCAATATATATTCAACAGGGTATTTTCACACCTCAACAGATTATGCATTGCCAAATGGCCCTGTTTTCCGGAGTGTTTCGCTCTCCGTCGCATCATTGGGAAGCTATTACAACGTGAAATCAACTGGACATCCCGTACGTTGCCTGAAAAATTAACTACCCCTTACTCCCCCTGCTCAAAAACGTATTAACTTGTTTGTGATGATCCCAAACCCTTGCTCAGCCTGAGCAGGGGTTTTTTCGTAACCTTTAGTCATCCCATGATTTTATTGCAAAGATTTATTATAAGTAGAAAAATATCTAAATTTGTGTTTTAATTTTGACATTCATCGAACCGATTGGAAGGATATTAATTATCGGTGGTGTAAAATAATTCTCACTTAATTGATGTTTAATATTAAAAGCAATATGATGAAAACACAATTTTTAGTCACGGTTTTTTGCCTGATGCTTGCTTATCCTATGTTTGCGCAGCAGGGGGACAACCCATCCGGGCAAAAAGGTTTTGTATGCGGGGATGAAATAAAAGATACCCGGGATGGTAAGGCATATAAAACCGTACAGATCGGAACGCAATGCTGGATGAGTGAGAATCTCAACATCGGGACCCGTATCAAAGGGACAAAGGAGCAAACAAATAATGCAACCGTTGAGAAGTACTGTTACAATGATCTCGAGGAGAACTGCAATGTTTATGGCGGATTATACCAGTGGAATGAGATGATGAAATATAGTGAGGCTCCCAAATCACCGGGACTATGTCCCACCGGGTGGCATGTGCCTGCAGATGATGAGTGGGATGCCCTTATCGCATACCTGGAAGGCGATGTAAATGCCGGCAGAAAAATGAAGGAGCAGGGCGACAGTCACTTCATGCTGCCCAACTTCGGGGCAAATAATAAAAGTGGGTTTACTGCATTACCAGGGGGATACAGCTATGCAACCGGTAGTAACTTTTATGCCAACCTTCAAAAAAGCGGGTATTTCTGGTCTTCCTCATCTGAAAATACCACCGATGCCTATGTTCGCATGCTCGGTTATGCAAATGAACGGATATGGCGCTACCTGAGCTATAAATCTACCGGAAGTTCAGTAAGGTGCATTGCTGATTAGTAAATGTTTACCAGTATTCTTCACTGTTATTAATGCTTATTCTTCCTCAGGAAAAAGGGGAGGACAAGCAAAGGCTGTCAGAATTTTCTGATGCACCTCACCTGGTCGGGGAGGTCCTTGTCATCCTCATGCTGTGATCCGAATTTGAATTCCTGTTCCCATGCCATGCTGTCGGGGGAGGTGGTGCTTTCCGTTGAGCTCCAGTAGATTCCACTGGTCTGGTTGAATCCGCCAATTAACATTTTCTGCTGATAGAGCAGGTTGAGCTCAAACTTTGATGGCAGATACCAATCGCTATATTCCACATTGTTTGAGGTAACCGAGTAATCCAGGCATAATTTCGCTGCAGATAATTCACTGTTGCCCTGTTTTGTAACAATTTTCTCGCTGTTCTTTAAACCAGCAAAAAGTTCATCCGAATCAGACCCGGTTGCGATTAATTTTCCCGGATTCCAGGCTACCCCCTTTGCGCTTTGATCTGCTGATGCGGCTACCAGGCCGTGTTGTCCGGAACCGTCGAGCCAGAAAATCTTACCTCCGGCAAAGGTATCCCCCAGCTGATGCCTGGGAGCGCCATTCTGACCATGTTGTGACTGCTGGTTCTTTTCCTGGGAGAAAAGGGGATTGGCCGTGAAAAATACAAAAACAACCAAGAAAAGTGAGAGTACCCGTTTGTTCATTTTAAAGATGTTTTTATGTTGATGATGTATGAATAGTGCAAAAGTATGATTTTTTTACTGACAGGGATGGGGATTCAAGCCCTCTGCATGAAGGTTTAAAAAATAGTGGAATACCGTAATACAATTTCAGGAAAACCATAAAAAAGGCAATACTTGAAATGTATATTAAATCGCTTAATTGTTTTTTGTATTTCAATTTTTAGTACTAATTTAGCAGCTTAATCTTTTTGTTTGTTCAGTATTTAAATTGCTGATACATAAGAGTATACAAAAATATTATTATTTATACTAAATACAAACAGTGAATTATTTCGATTTTAATTTCTGAAAATGGTTTAAAATCCGACATTTTAAGGTTAAATTACGGTCCTTTTCTGCCAGGAAAAATGGCGTGAATGTGGCGTACTACTATTTGGTAAAATCGAAACCAAATTGAACATATTGCGTATAATAAAATAAGAAATCAAGTTAAAAAAAATATTTTCTGAGGTTATCAACCACTATTCAAATTCAGGCATTATGAAACAATTTTTACCATTATCGAAGATTTTTGGAAACCGCAGGTTTCAGATTTGCTTCACTCTGACGATCTGGGCTCTTTGGATGTCCATGTTCAATTCAGGTGTCCAGGCACAGAACTGTACTGTTAACGCTGGTACCCCCGACTCTGTTTGTGTTAACCAAACGCTACAGCTTCATGGGAATTCGTCGGGGCTTTATACTGCCGGCGGAGGGAATATTCACTGGAGCCAGAAAAGCGGACCATCGGTGAATATAGTTGACCCTTACAGCTTTAATACCTTTATAACCGGGTATGTTGCAAACCAGATTTACGAGTTTTATTTCAGTGCAAAGTGCGCTGACGGATCACTGGTTTATGACTCTGTTTGGGTGAAAATCAAGCCGATTTCAAAATCCCTGGCCGGCACCGACCTCATCTCATGTCCAGGTGTAAATGTGCTGACTTTGAACGGGAATGCCCCTGCCTCAGGAGAGAGTGGTTTGTGGCAGGTGGTTGGAACCAATAACGGTGTTACCATCAATTCGCCCACATCCAATACGAGTACTGTGACGTTGTCTCCGTCAGCCTGCGGTGTTACAACGCTTCGATGGACCATTACCGGAACAAACTCATGTCATGATTATGATGATATGACCATCACGAATATCGGAGGGGTCAGTCCGGTAACCACCGGAGGTACGATCAATGTGGGCGGCTGTTATTCAGCCACAACCTCTGCGAACCTCAACGGATCATTCGGCGGTTGCGGAATTAACGGACAAAGCGGTCACTGGACATTTATCAGCGGCCCGTCGACACCTACCTTCGGAAATGCAAATTCGAATAGTTCATCGGTTTCGAACCTTGTTGAAGGAACCTATACATTCAGGTGGACCGTAGTTGGTCCATGCGCAAGCGGTACAGCTACCACCACTGTTGTCGTGGCTCACGCACTGGGTGGAGTGACCGGTGCAAGCGCAGGTGCAGCGCAGGTATTTTGCGATCAGCGCATGAGTTTTGTTCTTACCGGAAACAACCCGTTATATGCGAATGAAACAGGCACCTGGGTTCAGACATCCGCCCGGGCCGGGGTGAGCATTGCCAACCCCACGAGCCCGATTACCGGAGTTACCATCACAGATCCGACAGGATCCTATACTTTCAGGTATACCATTACAAACAGTGTCACAGGATGTACCTCTTCGGCTTCCACTACAATAACCTACAACGTAAATCCCACCATATCCCTTACGGCAGATCCTTTCATTCCATGCGATGACTCAATCGCCACGATTGATTATACCTATACAGGAAACGGCAGTATTGAATGGAGCATCGTAAGCGGCCCCACCAACTGGTATTATACTACCATTCCTACCGGTTGGAATCCAGCGACAACATCTCCCCAGCTTATCTATCACCTGAGCGGTGACGGTACCTATGTGATCAGGTTCAGGGTTGCCCCGGGGTCCGGTAACTCCTGTGTTACAGTTACCCAGGAGGTTTCGGTAACTACCTCCCACTCCCCGTCTACAGCCAATTCCGGCACACCTCAAATTCTTGGGTGTAATGTAACCTCCACTTCAATGGCAGGGAATTTCATCGCTCGTGGTATTGGTACCTGGAGTTTTGTCAGCGGACCAAGTGTGCCAGTTTTTGCAGATATCCACAATCCCAGTTCCCCCATTTCCGGGCTTATTCCCGGCAGGCCTTATCGTTTACGGTGGTTGGTTTCAGGAGGTCCTAACTGTTCTTCCTTTCAGTCAGATACACGTATCATCGTAGCCAATGCTGTGCCCAGTTCAGCCGATGCCGGCCCCGATTCGACCATTTGCAGCCAGTTTCCATATAAGATGCTTGGAAATGTGCCAGCCCTTAACGAGGTTGGAACGTGGACTGTCTCTCCGGCCGGCCCTACTTTTTCACCCGACAGTCATTCGCCAAACGCCGTGTTGTCGAACCTTGTTGCAGGCCAGGTTTACACTTTCACCTGGACGATCACCAATGCCTGTGGATCGTCGGCAGATGTTTGTTTAATCACCACAACTTCCGGGGTTGACCCGCTCATCGCTGATGCCGGCCCGGATCAGTGTAATCCGCTGGGAACCAGTGTTGTTACCCTACATGGCAATGACCCTGCACCTTACAACGGCTTGTGGACCAGGATTTCAGGACCAGGAAGTGTCACTTTTGCTGATCCAACCGCCTATCTAACCCAGGCAAGCGGGCTGGTTAATGGAACGTACACCTTCGAATGGAGAATCTATTACCCGGGTTGCGGATCAACAAAGGATACAGTCACGGTAACGGTTGGCAGTAACGTTCAGCATGCCAATGCTGGCGCTGACCGCACGATATGCGGAACCTCACTGAACCTTGCAGGGAATCCCCCGGCACCAGGTGAAGTTGGACGATGGGTGCAGATCGTTGGTCCCGGTGGTGCTGTTATTGCCGATACGACCCTTTACAATTCACTGGTGACAGACCTTACCAACGGTGTTTACCAGTTTAAATGGATTCTCAGCAATGGTGCATGTGGTACCTCAGCTGATACCGTTAAGATTTCTGTATCGATCCCCCCCTCCATTGCTAATGCCGGCCCCGACCAGTTGTTATGCGGTCCCAACCCGATCTCCACTGTGATGGCTGCAACGCCAGTGGTTACCGGAATTGGAATCTGGTCGCTTGTTAGCGGTCCGAATACGCCAACCATATCAAGTCTTACAAATCCGACAGCTACCGTCAGCAACCTTATCAGCGGGTCTTACATTTTTAAATGGACTACAGCGGGTGGCCCATTTTGCCCCACCAGTGAAGATCTTGTCGTTATCAATGTTGGTGAAACTGCCAATGCCGGATCAGATCAGCTTTTGTGTGCCGTAACCCAGACCAACCTTGTGGGAAATATCGGAAGTAACGGTGTCTGGTCGCAATCTGTATTGAATCCGCAACCTCCCAATGCAGCAACCTTACTGGCAACTTCGCCAAACTCTGCCACTGTTTCCGGATTGTTGACCGGAACCTATACATTCCTCTATACCATCGGAGGTGGGTTATGTCCCAACTCGGTTGATAGTATGCAGGTGACGATTTCAGGACAGCCTTCACCAGCGGTTGCAGGTATTGACCAATTTGTTTGTGACCAGACGAGCTTTACCCTTGCAGCTACGCAACCAGTAATAGGAACCGGTACCTGGACAATCCTTTATCCCGCCGGAGCAGGTGGTAGTTTTTCACCAAACAACCATACTTACAATGCTATATATAATGGTGCATTGAGTGGACAACTCTATATTTTCAGATGGACTGTGGCCGATGGTGGCTGCAGCAATGCCGATGAAGTGAGGATTGAGAATTATGGGATTACCACTCCATGTAATGCCGGGCCAGCCCAGGATATTTGCGGAACAATGACGAACATGGCTGCAACTCTGGCGGCTCATGGAATAGGAACATGGACCCAGATTAGCGGCCCTGTTGCAACCATCGTATCCCCGAATCTCAATACAACCCAGATTACCGGGTTAGCACTTGATGTACCTTCCGTATTCCAGTGGACAGTAACAAATGGGGTTTGTGACCCATGTATCTCCACGGTAACCATTACAACACATACACAACCTACTACCCCCAATGCCGGAGCTGATCAGCTTCTATGTAATTCTGCCAATTCCTCTACGCTTGATGGAAATTCCATTTCTGTAGGTGCAGGTTCCTGGTCGCAAATCGGGATCACACCCAATATTGCTGGCATTACCAATCCTTCATTATATAATTCTGCTGTTACAGGCCTTATTCCGGGAGTTTATACTTTCAGGTGGACCTCCACGCTTGGATCCTGTACCCTCAATGATGACATGACCATCACAGTATATGCTTCTCCAACAACTGCAGATGCCGGACCCGATGCCACCATCTGCCTTTTCCAGACTATTACGCTTACCGGCAACACACCGGCCGCAGGACAAACAGGTTTATGGACACAAGTAGGAGGAGGGCCGACAACCGCCTTCATTCTCAATCCAACCTCACCGGTTACCAATGTTACCAACATGGTTGTTGGGACCTATCAATTCAAATGGACCATCACTTCCAATCCTTCCTGCCCATCAAGCGAAGACATTGTCGCCATTACCATCAGCGCAATTCCTTCCAATGCGATTGCCGGACCAAACCAGGACCTTTGCAACAGTGAAACTTCAGCTACCATGCATGCTACTGCACCTGTATCGGGTACCGGAACATGGACGCAGATTGGCATCACTCCGGCCATTGCCACTATTACCAATCCAACTTTGTCAAATACAACGGTTACGGGTATGTCTGCCCTTGGAACCTATACTTTCAGGTGGACTGTTTCAACCGGTGATCCAACTTGCGACAAATATGACGAAATGCATATCACCAAATATACTGATGTAGTTGTTGCCGGTCCTAATGATGTTACCGTTTGTAACGGCGGAACTGCCACGGTAAGTGTTTCAGCATCAGGCGGCCCGGGTGTTTATACCTATCAGTGGGATTACTCAGCAACCAATTCTCCTTATAATTGGGTTCCCATATCAGGGGCTACCAATGCCAGTTACACTACACCTGCTTTAACCTCCGATGGCTGGTACCGCTGTACAGTAGAGTGCGGCACCGTTATAACTTCTGCTGCCCATGTAACCGTAAATCCTGATCCGGGCATTTCAGTACAACCTGTAGGTGATGTATCATGTTTGGGCGTGCCAACAATTCTCTCCGTGACTATGACCGGAGGAACAGGTACATTTACTTATCAGTGGGAGCGAAGTGCCGGAACATGTGCAACTCCATTCTGGGTACCTATCTCGGGTGCAACAGCCAGTACCTATTCCGCCACACCTGGATTGACAACCTCGTATCACGTATTGGTTAATCAATCCGGTAACGGTTGTAATTCAGTTACATCCAATTGTATTACCCTGACAGTGCCTAGAATCTTAACACATCCGACCGGAACCATTTTATGCGAGGGTGGAACTCATACCATGTCTGTAACCGCAGATAACGGCGGAGCGACACTGAGTTACCAATGGCAGGAAGCTACGGCAGCCTTAGGGCCATGGACCGACGTTACTACCGGCACCGGCGGAAACACAACCGATTATACCACCGCTGCACTGGTCACAGGAAATCATTATTACAGGTGCGTCATTTCTGTTACTTCGCCTTCTTGTGCCGATATGATCACCAATACAGCATTGGTGCAAGTGCTGGCAGATCCTGCATTCAGCGTTGAATCAAGTGATATCAGCATGTGCCAGGGAGGAACTGCCACCCTCAATGTTACTGTTACAGGTGGCGTTGGGTCATACAGTTACCAGTGGCAGCAGAGTAACCTTGATTGTTCAGGAACATGGAGCGATATTTCCGGAGCCACCACCAACAGCTACTCAACAGGACAGCTGAATGTGGCTGGTTCTTATTATTACCACTGTGTTGTCAGTCAGACCGGAGTCGGCTGCGGACCCGTCATCTCACGTTGTATGAAGGTTACCATTGCTACCGATCCAACTATTACCGTACCGCCAGTTGGTGCAACCATTTGTTACAATGGCAGTCATCCCATGTCGGTCATTGTAGATGGAGGTACCGGTACCTTTACCTACCAGTGGCAGAACAGTCTAGGGACCTGTGCAAGTCCTTCCTGGAGTAATGTCTTTGGTGCTACAAACAGTTCTTACACGGCTACATCCGTTCAGGCGACAACCTCATACCGTGTGTTGATCAACCAGGATGGTGTTGCATGTAATTCACTGACATCAGGCTGCGTGACTGTTTATATACCGCATATCACCGTACAACCTACCATCAGCACAAATATATGTACAGGAGGTAATGCTACCTTATCTGTTGCCGTTACCTCTGATGGGGGAACCGCAACCTATGCATACCAGTGGCAGGAATCCGCTTCCATTTCTGGTCCGTTTACTGATGTGACCGGTGGTACAGGGGCAAACTCTGCCACCTATACAACTGCCGCACTGACCAGCACCACCTATTATCAGTGTGTGATAACCAGCAGCACCCCGACCTGTACTTTGGTCTCAAATTCCGCCGCTGTAATAATTCATGAAGATCCAACGATAGATACCAACCCGCAGCCTGGTACAATTTGTATCAACGGTACGTGGGCGATGACTGTTGTTGCTCATGGAGCCACCCCGGTACTGGTGTATCAATGGCAAACAAGTCCTGATGGCCTAACCAACTGGACAAACACAGGCACAAACAGCTCATCTTATACAACCCCTGCTTTGCTGGTTGACACCTATTACCGTGTCATCGTTTCGGCTACGGGAAATGGTTGTGATGCGACAACATCCACAGTAACCCTGGTCACTGTCAATAACCTTGTCTCCGGTGTTATAGCTACTGCTCAAACCATTTGTGAAGGAGAAATTCCAGTTGCATTTACCAGTACAACAGATGCAACCGGCGACGGCGTGATCACTTATCAGTGGCAGAGCAGTACAAATGGAACCCTCTACACTGATATTTCAGGAGCTACCAATTCCACCTATGCTGAAACCGCTGCACTCGTTGCAGACAAGTGGTACCAGCGGATCGCCACCTCGACTTTACTGGTTCCGGGGAACCTGGTAAAAGCGTGTTCAATGACCGCCACGCCGATCAAGGTGACAGTGAACAACCTGTCAGCAGGCACCCTTACAGCCCAGACAATATGTGAAAGCGTATCGACGACTATTGCCGGAACATTACCCACAGCTGATGGAACCAGGTCCTACCTCTGGGAAACAAGTCCTGACAACAGTACCTGGAGCGCAGCCCCCGGGGCAAATACCGGACAGAATTATACGACGATTGCGTTGACGGCCGATACCTGGTTCAGGCGTATTGCCACCTCAACACTCACCGTTGCCCCACAACCGGCCAAAGCATGTTCAAAGACCTCACCTGCGATCCTGATCACCGTTAACAATTTTACATCGGTTAATACGATCGGAACTGCAGAGACGATTTGTGAAAACGGCACTGCAGCCCTCACAGGCAATACAGTGACTGCCGATGGTCCTGTGACCTACCAATGGCAGAGCAGTCCTACCAATAGCTCTTATACCAATGTTGCCGGAGCAACAAACCAGAATTATACTACTTCAGCATTGATTGTGGACACCTGGTTCCAACGTGTTGCTACCTCCACTTTATTGGTGTCCGGAAATCCATCAAGGGCATGTACACTGATTTCTACTCCGGTGAAGGTGACAGTTAACAATGTTACCACCGGAGTGATAGCAACTGCACAGACCATCTGCGAAGGAGATATCCCGGCTGGATTTACAGTCACAACCGCTGCCACCGGTGATGGCACGTTAACTTACCAATGGCAGATCAGCACAGATAATATTTCTTATGTCGACATCTCAGGGGCAACCGATGCAACCTATGCTGAACCTGCAACCCTTGCTTCTGACAAATGGTATCGCCGTACCGTGACCTCTACACTTACTGTTCCTGGAAATTCTGAAAAGGTATGTTCCAAGAATTCAGCAGCCATCAAAGTAACGGTCAATAACTTTACATCTGTCAATACAATTGCCGGGGCACAGACGATTTGCGAAACCAATACAGCTGCCCTGACTGGAAATGCTGTGACAGCAGATGGAACAGTAACCTACCAGTGGCAGAGCAGTCCTGATAACGGGACCTATACCAATGTTGCTTCAGGAGGTACAGGCCAGAACTATACGACAACCGGTCTTATTGCAGATACCTGGTTCAGGCGTATAGCCACTTCAACTCTTACCGTTGCACCGCAGGCTGCAAAAGCTTGTTTGCTGACCTCAACGCCTGTTCTTGTTACCGTCAATAATCTTAATGCGGGTATTATTGCAGTTGCTCAAACCATTTGTGAAGGTGACATCCCTGCCGGATTCACAAGCACTGCGGATGCCACAGGAGATGGTATTATAACCTATCAGTGGCAGATCAGTAGTAACGGATCCTCTTATGCCAATATTTCCGGGGCCACTGACGCAACTTATGCAGAAACAGCTACCCTTATCGCAGATAGATGGTACCAGCGTATTGCCACATCGTCGCTCACTGTTGCGGGAAATGGAACCGTGTTGTGTTCAAAGATATCCCTTGCGCTCAAAGTGACCGTAAATAACCTTACCGCTGGTACGCTGACCCCGCTAACAATTTGTGAAAATGCCACTGCCCTCATTGCAGGATCCTTGCCCACATTTGATGGTGTTATCAGTTACCAATGGCAGATGAGCCCGGATAATGGGACCTATGTAGATGTACCGACAGGTGGAACAGGACAGAATTACACCACTGACCCTATTACCGCAGATACATGGTACAGGAGAGTTGTTACATCGACCCTGACCGTAGCACCCCAGGCTGCAAAGGCTTGTTCTAAAATATCACCACCAGTGCTGATCACCGTAAACAATTTTACCACGGTCAATACAATTGAACCGGCACAGACGATCTGTGAGACGAATACGGCTTCTTTAACAGGGAATGCTGTTACTGCAGACGGTACCGTAACTTACCAATGGCAAAGCAGTCCTACTAATAGCTCCTATACCAATGTTACCGGAGCAACAAACCAGAATTATACAACTACAGCTCTGCTTGTTGACACCTGGTTCCAGCGCATTGCCACCACAACCCTTGTGGTACCTGGTAACTCCTCAAAATCATGTGATTTAATTTCTACACCAGTTAAAATCACAGTGAATAATATGGTACCAGGTATAATTGCTGCATCACAAACTATTTGTGAAAGCGCAATTCCTGCCGGGTTTACAAGCACGACACCTGCTACAGGCGATGGCGTGATAACCTACCAGTGGCAGATAAGTACAGATGGGTCTACCTATAATGACATAACCGGAGCAACCAATGCCACCTATGCGGAACCTTCAGTGTTAACGCAGGATACATGGTATCAGCGCATTGCAACATCCACACTTGCAGTACCCGGTAATCCAGACAAGGTTTGCTCCAAGATTTCAAATGCTATTAAAGTGACCGTAAACAATGTTACACCGGGATCTATTGCAGCTGATCAGACCATTTGCAACGGCGGTACCCCGGTTCCGTTCACGAGTATTGGCCCTGCAACCGGTGACGGAACAATCACCTATCAGTGGCAGAATAGTCCTGACGGTTCAGTGTTTACAGATATTTCCGGCGCCACAAACCTGACCTATGCCCCGGGGTCATTGACCTCCTCCACATGGTACAGGCGTGCAGCTACCTCATCCATCACAGCCGACCCGGTTACCTGCCAGGCTTTTTCGAATATTCTCAAGGTAACTGTTGTTCCTGATCCTCAAATCTCTGTCGAACCTGCTGATGTTACCATCTGCAGCGGGACAACCACAACACTTTCCGTTGTTGTAACCGGAGGAACCGGTTCCTATGCATACCAGTGGCAAACTTCCACGGGAACATGCCCCGGAACCAGCTGGTTGCCAATTTCCGGCGCAACAGGCCAGAGTTATACAACCCCTTCATTAACCCAGACAACCATCTACCGGGTGCTTGTTTCGCAATCAGGATTAGGTTGTGATCCTCTGGTATCAAGGTGTGTTACGGTTTCTGTTCCAAGGATACTCGTAGAACCTACAGGTACTACCCTCTGTAAGGACGGGACGCACACCATGAGCGTCTCTGTAGAAAATGGCAGTTCTGTATTGACTTACCAATGGCAGGTCTCTGCCCTTGATTGTAGTTTTGGCTATTTTGACATCACGGGAGCGACCAGTTCAAGCTATACAACAGGGGCTTTGCCTGTTGGTGCAAGGTATTATCGCGTTTTGATCCAGGCTGCCATTCCGAGTGCATCCATTTGTTATCTGACTTCGGTGTGCGCTGCAGTAAATGTGGTTGATGATCCTGTAATTACAGTTCAACCAACCGGCACGATACTTTGCAGCGGATCATCGCATTCAATGAGTATTACGGTGACGGGTGGAACAGGAACCTTTAGTTACCAGTGGCAATCGAATACCTCTGGTTGCGGAGCTGCTTTTACCAGTATTTCCGGTGCAACCAACAGTTCGTATACAGCAACCAACGTAACTGCAACAACTTATTACCAGGTTCTTGTTACACAAACGGGAGTAGGCTGCAACAGCATGACTTCCAACTGCGCTACAATTACAGCTGTAAATCCACCTACGGCAGCAGCCGGGCCGGATGCAACTATTTGTGAAACAGCGGCCACTTACACCCTCAGTGGATCATCGGCGTCCAATTATGCAAGCCTGCTATGGTCGACAAGTGGAACGGGTTCCTTTAATAATGCGGGAATACTTCACCCTGTTTATACACCAAGCCCTGCCGATATTGCTTCTGGTACAGTTACACTAACGCTGAATGTTACTGCCAACAGTCCATGCGCCAATACAAGTGCCTCCATGATCCTCACGATCCAGCGTCAGCCGATTGCCGCCGCAGGTCCTGATGTGACAAGGTGTGCTTCTGCGCTCTCATACACAGTTACCGGCGCATCTTCCACCTATGCCGCTTCACTTTTATGGACCAAGGGTGCCGGAACCGGAACATTGACTAACGCCACGACCATTTCCCCGACCTATACTTTCGGCGCCGGTGAAACGAGTGTTACACTAACGTTAACTGCCAGCCCTGCCGGCGGATCACAATGCGGCGATGCTGTGGATGCCATGGTTATTACCATCGTCCCGGCTTCAACCGCTTCAGCTGGAGCCGATGCAACCATTTGCGAAACAACGACAACTTATACGTTGAGCGGATCATCAGCTACAAATTATTCAAGTATTCTTTGGTCTACGAGTGGAACAGGTTCGTTCAATAATGCAGGTGTTTTACACCCTGTTTACACACCGAGCCCCGCTGATATTTCAGCCGGAACAGTAACACTTACCCTGAATGTTACTGCAAACAGTCCTTGTGCCAATACAAGCGCTTCGATGATCCTCACGATCCAGCGTCAGCCGATTGCCGCCGCAGGTCCTGATGTGACAAGGTGTGCTTCTGCGCTCTCATACACAGTTACCGGCGCATCTTCCACCTATGCCGCTTCACTTTTATGGACCAAGGGTGCCGGAACCGGAACATTGACTAACGCCACGACCATTTCCCCGACCTATACTTTCGGCGCCGGTGAAACGAGTGTTACACTAACGTTAACTGCCAGCCCTGCCGGCGGATCACAATGCGGCGATGCTGTGGATGCCATGGTTATTACCATCGTCCCGGCTTCAACCGCTTCAGCTGGAGCCGATGCAACCATTTGCGAAACAACGACAACTTATACGTTGAGCGGATCATCAGCTACAAATTATTCAAGTATTCTTTGGTCTACGAGTGGAACAGGTTCGTTCAATAATGCAGGTGTTTTACACCCTGTTTACACACCGAGCCCCGCTGATATTTCAGCCGGAACAGTAACACTTACCCTGAATGTTACTGCAAACAGTCCTTGTGCCAATACAAGCGCTTCGATGATCCTCACGATCCAGCGTCAGCCGATTGCCGCCGCAGGTCCTGATGTGACAAGGTGTGCTTCTGCGCTCTCATACACAGTTACCGGCGCATCTTCCACCTATGCCGCTTCACTTTTATGGACCAAGGGTGCCGGAACCGGAACATTGACTAACGCCACGACCATTTCCCCGACCTATACTTTCGGCGCCGGTGAAACGAGTGTTACACTAACGTTAACTGCCAGCCCTGCCGGCGGATCACAATGCAGTGATGCTATGGATGCCATGATCATTACCATCCATCCGGCTGCAACAGCTGCATCCGGTGGTGATGCCACCATTTGCCAGGGCTCTACGTTCTCACTTACATCGGCATCAGCAACAAATTATTCTGCAATCTTGTGGACCACCTCAGGTGACGGATATTTTAACAATAATCAGAGTTTGCATCCGATTTACACTCCCGGATCTGCTGATATCACCCTGGGCCATGCCGACCTTACCATTACGGCAACAGGTAATTCTCCATGCGCCAATGCAGTAAGTACCATGCGTCTTACCATTGTTCCATCGCCAACTGTTTCTGCAGGAGCTGATGGCAGCAGATGCTCTTCGGCAGGTTCCTTTACTGTGAGCGCCGCTACCGCTGCAAACTACAGCAGCCTGCTATGGACCCATAACGGGACAGGTGTTTTGACAAATGCCACAGGGCTGACACCAACCTATACGTTTGGAGTTAATGAAATTGGAACCGTTACCCTCACCATCACAGCGACAGGAAACCTCCCATGCGGAAATGCCAGTGATCCGATGGTACTCACCATCATCCCGGGCCCTGAAGTTCATGCCGGACCTGACGGAGAAACTTGTCAGACAACCTCTTATACTATTTCAGGTGCAATAGCATACAATTATACCTCCATCCTGTGGACACATGACGGGCTGGGTACATTGACCAATGCAACGACACTAACCCCGACCTACACCCCGTTATCAACTGAAAGCGGGACGGTGCACCTCACCATGACAGTTACCGGGAGCGGTCCATGTTCAGGTGCTTCTGACGTGATGGCACTGGCTATTACACCAATTCCTATTGTTGATGCAGGGGTTGGCGCTCCGTCAGGAGGAGTGACCTGTCAAAACAAGCCGTTCACCATCATCGGAGCCACGGCCACTAATGTTGCCTCCGTTTTATGGACAGCAACAGGACCAGGTACCCTGACCAATGCTACAACCCTGAGTCCGACCTATACACCTTTAGCAAATCAGACGGGATTCGTAACCCTCACCCTTACAGGAAAAGGACTTGGAACTTGCAGTGATGTTACTGACCAGGTTATCCTTGAGTTTAAGCAAAGTGCAGTCATCAGTACACCGCCAGCCGGAGCAACCATTTGTCGTGGTACCACCCATACCATGGTTGTTACAGCAACCGGGGGAACTGGAACTTTAAGTTACCAGTGGCAGCAGAGTGCGACAGGTGGTGCCGGAACATATGCTGACATCGCCGGTGCAACCAATACCAGTTATACCACTCCGATAATGAATATCATTGGTTCAACTTGGTTTGAATGTGTGATTACACAGAACGGTTCACCCTGCGATCCACTCGTTTCATCACCTGCAAAATGTGATGTTCAGGCTTGTTGTCCAATAACCTACAGTGAGCGGAATGTCAATGTTTGTAAAAGTTCCGTTAATTTCCCTGTGGATGTACTCGCCAATGGTGACTATTCTCCGGAAGGACTGCCATTGCATGTTAATCAGACACCGGTTGAAAATCCGGCACATGGTTCAATTGTGTGGTTAAGTGGAAGCACATTTGTATATACACCAACTCCGGGATATACAGGTACTGACAGGGTAGTTATTGGTATTTGTGATAATGCTGCGCCTGTACCTTGCTGTACGAACGACACCATTTTCTATACTGTTGTACAGGCTGTGACTGCAGATCCTGGTGTAAACCAGCTTCTTTGCAACCAATACATGACTTTCCTTACCGGGAACTGGCCTCCCGCAGGCAGTACAGGGAACTGGACGCTTGTTTCAAAACCCGCAGGTTCACCACCAGTTTCCATTGGTCCGTCAAATTCGCCGATGGCTTCTGTAGTTGGTCTTACAACCAGCGCCACACCTTATGTCTTCAGGTATACCATCAGTACCACATTTGGTTCACTGGTTTGCCAGGATCATGCGGATGTTACCGTGACCAATTATCACAGCCCGTCATCCCCATTTGCCGGCAATGATCAGAAATTATGCCTGACTGCCACTACAGTTTCTGCGACCCTTACCGGTAATACACCAATCTATGGAAGCGGATACTGGCAGGTGGTTTCACAACCTGTTGGAGGAACAACCCCGGTGATTGTCTCACCCGCCAGTCCTACAACGCTTGTGACCAACCTAAGCGCCGGAACTTATACTTTCTCATGGGGTATATATAATGGTGTATGCGATACCATCAAGGATATGCTTGATGTGACAACCTATCCGCCTTGCGATGTGGAAGCCGGAAGCAACAATACCATTTGCCAGGGCTCTACCTATACCTTAAGCGGTTCCAGTGCACTTAATTGTGGCACAATGATCTGGGGAACAAATGGCAGCGGTTATTTCAATGATCCTACATCACTGCATCCTGTTTATACACCGGGAGCATCTGATATCGCCCTTGGCTCTGTTGTCCTTTATGTGAAATGCTCAAGTTGTTGCGGAATACCATGTCCCGGTGATTCAAGCGCCATGACACTGACAATCATTAAATCCCCAACAGCCTATGCTGGTCAGAAAAGTACCATCTGTGATATCTCAACGTATACCCTGAGTGATGCAACTGCCACCAACTATGCAAGTGTATTGTGGACTTCTCCGACAGGAGGGACTTTCACCCCTTCGGCTACCACAGTGAACCCAACCTATACACCTACTGCAGCTGATATCACCAATGGAAGTGTAATATTAACACTGAAAGCAATTGCCAATCCTCCATGCGTGGATGCAACAAGTACTGTTCAACTGATGATCACCCATTCAGTTGTTGCCAGTAATTTATCACCGGCAACAATCTGCCAGGGTGCCAGCTATCAGTTCAGCGGGGTTACTGCATCGCATTATGCTTCCTTAAACTGGACTACAAGCGGAACAGGAACTTTCAGCAATGGCGGTATCCTAAACCCGGTTTATTCTCCGAGTCCAGCAGATATTCTTGCAGGAACTGTGACCCTGACATTGAATCTGACAGCTATATCACCCTGTTCAGGAACGAGCAGAACGATGGAGTTGACTATTTTACCGGCGCCTGTTGTCAATGCAGGGCTTGATGCTGCCACATGCGAGGGAATAGCCTATGTAATTTCAGGTGCAAGCAGCCTGAATGCGCCAACAATCCTGTGGACATTTACACCTTCAGGGGCCGGCTTGATTTCGAATGAGGGCACACTTACACCAACCTTCACACCGGTTTCCGGTTTTACAGGTGAAGTAACCCTCACCCTCACCGGAACCGGAACCTCACCATGCGGTACATCTTCGGATCATATGGTTCTTACCGTGATGCCTGGCCCAACAGCCAATGCGGGACTGGATGCAACTGTATGCTCAGGATCTGGCCATACGGTAACTGGTGCTACCTCATATAATTACCTATCACTCCTATGGACAACTACAGGCAGTGGTTCACTTAGTGGAAGTACTTCCCTGACTCCAACATATACTCCTGCTTCGGGAGAGACCTCGGTCACCCTGACGTTGACAGCATTTGGATTTGGCGGAGTTTGTACGATTTCCGATGCCATGACCATTACATACCTTGTTGGACCTGAGGCTCATGCCGGAGCAGATGCCACCACTTGCGAAAATACAGGATATACTGTATCCGGTGCAACCGCTCCGAATTCGGTTTCTGTGCTTTGGACAACGAATGGTACAGGTATCCTTTCCGGGGCAACCTCACTGACCCCGACCTATATGCCCGCCATTGGTGAGATTGGTATTGTTACACTGACACTTACAGCCAATGGTGCAGGCGAATGCCCTGTTGCTACTGACCAGATGGTACTGACAATCCTGCCAAAAGCTATTACCAATGCGGGCAGCGATGCCACTTCATGTCAGAATACGGCCTTCACTGTTACCAGTGCAACTGCCAGTAACTATTCTGGTTTGTTATGGAGTGCACCGGGACCAGGAGTACTTACCAATGAAACGACCCTCACACCTACCTATACCCCTGGGGCAGCACAAACAGGCGATGTGATTCTTACATTGACTGCAACAGGTAATTCACCTTGCGGTGTGGTTTCCGACCAGATGACTATCCATATTATACCATCTGCCACAGCCCAGGCCGGCAGCGATGCAACGATCTGCGAGAGCGCAGTAAGTTACAGCCTTGCCACCGCCACTGCGACGAACAACTCCGGCTTATTATGGAGTACCGACGGAACGGGAACCTTCAGCAACATCAATGAACTGAACCCGACCTATACCCCGAGTGCAGCAGACATCACCTTAGGCCACGTAACCCTGACCCTTACCGCCCTTGGCACCGCTCCATGCGGCAACGCAGTGGATGCGATGACTTTGACGATCGAGCGTCAGCCGGTTGTCAATGCTGGTTCAGATGTTAATGTATGTGCATCTGCAGGCAGCTTCACGGTAAGTTCAGCCACGGCCACCCATTATGCCAACCTTTTGTGGACGGAATCAGGCACAGGCACACTCACCGGAGAGACCACGCTGACCCCGACCTATACATTCGGAGCAGGCGAGACCGGTTCAGTTACGCTGACCCTCACGGGCAGTCCATTAGCAGGATCACAGTGTGTTGATGCGATCGATGAAATGATTATCACCATCACGCCATCTGCCACAGCCCAGGCCGGCAGCGATGCCACGATCTGCGAAAGCGCAGTAAGTTACAGCCTTGCCACCGCCACTGCGACGAACAACTCCGGCTTGTTATGGAGTACCGATGGAACGGGAACCTTCAGCAACATCAACGAGCTGAACCCGACCTATACCCCGAGTGCAGCAGACATCACCTTAGGCCACGTAACGCTGACCCTTACCGCCTTTGGCACAGCGCCATGCGGCAACGCAGTGGATGCGATGACTTTGACGATCGAGCGTCAGCCGGTTGTCAATGCTGGTTCAGATGTTAATGTATGTGCATCTGCAGGCAGCTTCACGGTAAGTTCAGCCACGGCCACCCATTATGCCAACCTTTTGTGGACGGAATCAGGCACAGGCACACTCACCGGAGAGACCACGCTGACCCCGACCTATACATTCGGAGCAGGCGAGACCGGTTCAGTTACGCTGACCCTCACGGGCAGTCCATTAGCAGGATCACAGTGTGTTGATGCGATCGATGAAATGATTATCACCATCACGCCATCTGCCACAGCCCAGGCCGGCAGCGATGCCACGATCTGCGAGAGCGCAGTAAGTTACAGCCTTGCCACCGCCACTGCGACGAACAACTCCGGCTTGTTATGGAGTACCGACGGAACGGGAACCTTCAGCAACATCAATGAGCTGAACCCGACCTATACCCCGAGTGCAGCGGACATCACCTTAGGCCACGTAACGCTGACCCTTACCGCCTTTGGCACAGCGCCATGCGGCAACGCAGTGGATGCGATGACTTTGACGATCGAGCGTCAGCCGGTTGTCAATGCTGGTTCAGATGTTAATGTATGTGCATCTGCAGGCAGCTTCACGGTAAGTTCAGCCACGGCCACCCATTATGCCAACCTTTTGTGGACGGAATCAGGCACAGGCACACTCACCGGAGAGACCACGCTGACCCCGACCTATACATTCGGAGCAGGCGAGACCGGTTCAGTTACGCTGACCCTCACGGGCAGTCCATTAGCAGGATCACAGTGTGTTGATGCGATCGATGAAATGATTATCACCATCACGCCATCTGCCACAGCCCAGGCCGGCAGCGATGCCACGATCTGCGAGAGCGCAGTAAGTTACAGCCTTGCCACCGCCACTGCGACGAACAACTCCGGCTTGTTATGGAGTACCGACGGAACGGGAACCTTCAGCAACATCAATGAGCTGAACCCGA
>JBMOIP010000020.1:0-78531 GCA_049317265.1 Bacteroidales bacterium | reverse complement strand
GCAAAGTGGTAATGGTGATTGTGCTTGAGGTGGTCACCAGTGCGCAACCACCCGAAGCAGCGATGGTGTTGGTTATGGTGTAGGTTCCCGGGGTGCTGGTGGCAAGGTTCACCTGGCCAGTGGCCGTGCTGACAAAATTCAGTCCTGCAGTTGTGGAGAAGATTCCAGCCACACCCCCGCCGCTAAAGGTCGGGGATGGATTTGCTGCATTGGAACAGTAGGGTGTTCCGGTATAGCTGAAGGTTGCAACGGGTAAAGTTGTTATTGTCACCGAAGTCGTCACCGGCACTGCTGCACAACCACCAGATGATGGAGTGGTGTAGGTGACCGTATAAGTCCCCGCGGTACTTGTACTCGGAGTGATGGCACCGGATGAAGAGTTGATTGTTAATCCGGTCGGAGATGAAGTATAGGTCCCACCTGTATAGGCTCCTGTTCCTGTTAAAGTGACAGACTGAGCCGTGGCCACAGAAGTACAGAAGGGTGTCCCGGCATAGCTGATGGAGGCTGTCGGCATCGCCGTAATGGTCACTGACGTTGATGCCGTCACCACCCCGCAACCTCCACCGGCAGCAATGGTATAGGTGACAGTATAAACCCCGGCAGTACTGGTACTTGGTGTAATGGCACCGGTTGAGCTGTTGATGGTTAGTCCGGCTGGTGAGGCAGAGTAGGTTCCACCGGTTGTCCCGGTAGCAGTAACCGGCTGCGCTGTTGCCACGCTTTTACAGAAAGGTGTTCCTGCATAAGAGATTGTTGCAGCGGGCAAGGTGGTAATGGTGATCGTGTTTGATGAGGTAACCAAGGCGCAACCACCCGAAGCAGTAATGGTGTTGGTCACGGTGTAGGTTCCCGGGGTGCTGGTGGCAAAGTTTACCTGGCCGGTTGAGGTGCTGATAAAATTCAGCCCTGCTGTCGAGGAGAATGTCCCTGCGATTCCCCCGCCGCTAAAGGTCGGAGATGGATTTGCTGCATTGGAACAGTAGGGTGTTCCGGTATAGCTGAAGGTTGCAACGGGTAAAGTTGTTATTGTCACCGAAGTCGTCACCGGCACTGCTGCACAACCACCTGAAGAAGGAATCGTGTAGGTAACGGTATAAGTCCCGGCAGTACTGGTGGAAGGAGTGATAGCCCCGGTTGAAGCGTTGATCGTTAACCCGGCCGGGGATGCTGTATAGGTGCCGCCTAAATAAGCCCCGGTACCGGTGATGGTGACCGATTGAGCGGAGGCTATTGATGTGCAGAAGGGGGTTCCAACATAGCTGATGGTTGCAGTCGGCACTGCCGTAATGGTCACTGACGTTGTTGCCGTCACCACCCCGCAACCTCCACCGGCAGCAATGGTATAAGTGACAGTATAAACCCCGGCAGTACTGGTACTTGGTGTAATGGCACCGGTTGAGCTGTTGATGGTTAGTCCGGCTGGTGAGGCAGAGTAGGTTCCACCGGTTGTCCCGGTAGCAGTAACCGGCTGCGCTGTTGCCACGCTTTTACAGAAAGGTGTTCCTGCATAAGAGATTGTTGCAGCGGGCAGGGTGGTAATGGTGATCGAGTTTGATGAGGTAACCAAGGCGCAACCACCCGAAGCAGCAATGGTGTTGGTCACGGTGTAGGTTCCCGGGGTGCTGGTGGCAAGGTTCACCTGTCCTGTTGCGGTACTGACAAAATTCAGTCCTGCTGTCGAGGAGAAGGTTCCTGCAATTCCCCCGCCGCTAAAGGTCGGGGATGGATTTGCTGCATTGGAACAGTAGGGTGTTCCGGTATAGCTGAAGGTTGCAACGGGTAAAGTTGTTATTGTCACCGAAGTCGTCACCGGCACTGCTGCACAACCACCAGATGATGGAGTGGTGTAGGTGACCGTATAAGTCCCCGCGGTACTTGTACTCGGAGTGATGGCACCGGATGAAGAGTTGATTGTTAATCCGGTCGGAGATGAAGTATAGGTCCCACCTGTATAGGCTCCTGTTCCTGTTACGGTGACAGACTGAGCCGTGGCAACCGATGTACAGAATGGTGTTCCCACATAGCTGATGGAGGCTGTCGGGACTGCGGTAATGGTCACTGACGTTGTTGCCGTCACCACCGCGCAACCTCCACCGGCAGCAATGGTATAGGTCACGGTATAAACCCCTGCAGTACTCGAAGAAGGTGTGATCGCACCAGTTGCGCTGTTGATGGTTAGTCCGGCTGGTGAGGCAGAGTAGGTTCCACCGGTTGTCCCGGTAGCAGTAACCGGCTGCGCTGTTGCCACGCTTTTACAGAAAGGTGTTCCTGCATAAGAGATTGTTGCAGCGGGCAAAGTGGTAATGGTGATTGTGCTTGAGGTGGTCACCAGTGCGCAACCACCCGATGCAACAATGGTGTTGGTCACGGTGTAGGTTCCCGGGGCGCTGGTGGCAAGGTTCACCTGGCCTGTTGCGGTGCTGATAAAATTCAGTCCTGCAGTAGAGGAGAAGGTTCCTGCGACACCTCCGCCACTAAAAGTTGGTGATGGATTTGCTGCGTTTGAACAATATGGAGTGCCTGTATAGCTAAATAAAGCAACCGGCAAAGTTGTTATTGTAACCGAAGTTGTAACCGGGACAGCAGCACAACCGCCCGAAGATGGAATGGTATAAGTAACGGTATAAGTTCCTGCCGTACTTAAAGAAGGGGTAATGGCTCCGGTTGAAGCATTGATCGATAATCCGGCCGGAGATGAAGTATAGACTCCGCCGGTATAAGCCCCGCTGCCTGTAATGGTGACCGATTGGGCAGTGGCTATTGAAGTACAGAAGGGTGTTCCTGCATAACTGATTATTGCAGTGGGGATTAAGGTTACAGTGACTGTGGCAGTTCCTGAAACCGGATTTGAACAGGCCGGTGCCGTCTGATAAACAACACTGACAAGGTTGTACGCAAACACGCCTGCAATATTTGTCGGTACGGCCAATGTGGCAGTTGTGCTTGATCCAACATTGATGGTCGATTGATTTGCACCATTAACATTATAGGTGATGGTGACTGGTAAAGTTTGCGGATTGGTAAATGTGATGAACGGACTGGTTGAATTTTGGCAGACCGTTGCAGTTCCACCAATCGTGGCGGTCGGTGTGGGACGTACTGTTACAGCCAGGATGCTTTCACCGCTTGTCCCGCAACTGTTGCCGGCAGTTACCTTAATGTTGCCGTTCTGCCCTGCTGCTCCTGTTGTAACGGTGATAGAGTTTGATCCGGAACCGGAAGTAATCATCCAGCCAGTGGGAATTGTCCATGCGTAAGTTGTTGAATTGGGAACTGCCGTGATACTGTATATCTGCCCCGTTACCGCCGGACACTGGACAGAGGGACCTGAAATTGCACCAGGCATGGATGGGATGCCCGGACTTATCGTCAGATCACTTGAGTTCGGTGTTCCCGTTACAACCGGACTACTCCCGACAACACGTATCCTGTATCCTGTTCCTGCAGAAATTCCAAGAGGAATTGTACATGATATTGTTCCTGCTGTGGTCTGTGTCAGTGTTCCAATCACCGACGGTGAAGAAAAACTTCCGCTGGCACCGGACAACTGTGCGGTGAATACGTTCCCGGCAATAAAAGTACCTGTGATGGAAAAGGGAACTGAAACTGCGGCACCCGGGCAAAACGGGGAACCGGATATAGTCCCGGTTGAAATGGACTGTTTCATCCCGGCGAAAACAAAATACCTGTTTGCACCGACCTGATCAGAACCTGTTACACTATAGGTACCCGCAGTGCCGGCCAGGGATGTATAGGTGCCGGCCACTGAATTACTTCCTCCTATCGCATCAAATGGTGCAATCGCGGATGGCCGGGTCAGGGCAACCGAACTATTGGTGAAATTACCGGCAGTGATCAACGACCAGTATTCCGAGTTGCTGATGGAAGCAAGTGTGGCATCATATGTTCCTCCGGTACCTGAAGCTATTGCTTCAACCTGTGCTGTTATCACTCCTGCACCCGTAGTGGGGTTAACCAGGTCGAATGGCAGGTAGGTGGTGCCGTTTCCTACCGGGAAATGGTAAGTTGACACGGCAGAAAGATTGGCAGGCAATGACCAGCTCATGGGTCCGTTAATAAAGGAAGCTGCAGATGCGCCTGTAATGGCATTCGTTGAAGTATTGGTAACCGACAGCAAATTTGTGGTGGTGGTGGTTAACATCCCGGCAGTAAAGTTCAGAGCCCCTGAAACCCCGGTTGCCGCACTTAAACTTACAATATTGTTACCTGCTGAACCTGTATTGGCAATTGTGAGATTGTTCGCACCTGTCAGGCCTGCCCCGGTAACCTGGCTGGATGTGCCATTGTAGGTGTAATTTGCACCGGCGTTATAGGTTCGTGGTCCGTTGAACTGAACAGACCCTGTGACTCCGGTCAGGGAAATTCCGCCTGGATTGGCGGTGATAAGATTAGCTCCGCTGTTTAATACAAAATGAGAGGCATTCGCCTGATTTCCATTTGGAATATCATTGATAACGTAGGTTCCGAAATCAATTGTGCCGGAAACAACCAAATCAGCATAATACTTTGCCGCTGAATAGTCTCCCAGCAATGTAACATTGGATCCAAGCTTTACAGTGCTTCCTGTATTAACTGCCAGGGAAGTCCAGATGACTGCA
The DNA here is from genome assembly GCA_049317265.1 of Bacteroidales bacterium. GTDB lineage: Bacteria > Bacteroidota > Bacteroidia > Bacteroidales > FEN-979 > CAIVAT01. Next base: position 73,909 of record JBMOIP010000020.1, on the reverse strand, counting down.
TTTGAATTTGCAAGGGTTACCGTTTGGGTGGCGGTCCCGTTAAATATTAACTGGCCGTTAACTGCCGCGTTCCCTTCAGTACTCATAGACCCTGTGCCTGCAGTGCTTGTAAAGTTTCCCGCAAGGTTAAGTACCGATGCCTCACCGGATGCGGTTGGATTAAAGTCGAAAACACCCCCGGTTTGCATATAATTGCCTGCAATGGTCAGTGTGTCACGGAGTGTAGTACTTGCATTCACAGCAAACGTACCCGAATTGACCGTAAAATTTCCACTAACCACTATATTTCCGGTTTCAGTTTTGGTTCCTGAGCCCCCGATAATGACATGGTTGAAGTTGCTTGCACCGATCGTGTTGGAGGCACCATTGAAATTTATCGTGGATCCCGTTGCCGTAAAAACCCCGGAATTGGTCCAGTTCCCTGCCACAGCATGCGTGTATGCTCCTGCTGTAAAATTGTTGCTGATATTTACGCTGCCGGTGATGGTTAACACCCCTGTCGCTGTTTTTGTTCCGGCGCCACTGAACATGATGTTATTGAAGTTACCGGCCCCAATGTTGCCAGCCCCTGCCCCGTTAAAATTGACCGTAGACCCTGTAGCAGTGAAGAGGCCACTGTTGATCCAGTTTCCACCTACAGAATGGGTGAATGAACCTGCAGTGAAATTATTGCTGATGTTCAAATTTCCTGTGATGGTCAACGCCCCGTTGGCCGTTTTTGCTCCGGTGCCGCTGAGGGTAATGTTGTTGAAATTGCTGGCACCGATGCCGGCGGCTCCCGCACCGGTAAAATCAACTGTTGAACTGTTCGGGATGAACGATCCATTATTGGTCCAGTTACCGCTGACAGTAAGGATGTTTGAACCGGCTATGGTCAGCGATGCACCTGTATTTATCGTAATGTTATTACACACAGCCGCTGCACTGATCACAGGTTGATTGCCACCCGGAGGAATGATGACATTTGTTGTTGAAGTTGGTACACCCCCGCACCAGTTGGAAGCTGTATGCCAGTCGGTACTCGTAATTCCAAACCAGCTCCCGGTCTGATTGACAACCATGGTTATCGCACCGGAAGTTGCCGGGTTGCCGGTGGCACAGGTTTCATTTGAAGTCAGGATACAGGTTACCAAATCGTTATTCGTTGGTATATAAGCAAATGTAGCGCTGTTGGTTCCGGCATTGGTTCCATTCACTTTCCATTGGTAGACAGGGGTTGTTCCACCATTGACAGGTGTAGCAGTGAAGGTAACCGATGTTCCCGAACAAACCGGGTTTGCTGAAGGTGCAACCGACAGGCTCACCGGCAGGCTCAGGTTGATTGCTACTGGTGCTGTGGCGGTGACAACCGGGCAGCCACCAGATGCGATGATGGTATTCGTTACCGTGTAGGTTCCGGGTGTGCTGGCGGATAGGTTTATTTGCCCGGTTGAGGTGCTGATAAAAACCAGCCCTGCTGTCGATGAAAATATTCCCGCCGCCCCACCGCTGAATGTCGGGGATGGATCTGCTGCATCTGAACAATATGGCGTACCTGTGTAGCTGAATGTAGCCACGGGCAAAGTTGTAACCGTTAACGATGTTGTTACCGGCACTGCAGCACATCCACCTGAAGAAGGAATCGTATAAGTGACAGTATAGGATCCGGCAGTACTTAAAGCTGGTGTGATAGCCCCGGTGGAAGAGTTGATGCTCAACCCGGCGGTTGAACTATAGGTTCCACCTGTATATGCTCCTGTTCCGGAGATCGTAACAGCCTGGGCGGTAGCCACTGATGTGCAGAAAGGTGTTCCGGCGTAGCTGATGGATGCAGTCGGGACCGCTGTAACGGTAACAGATGTCGTGGCAGTTACTACCCCGCAACCCCCGCCTGCTGCGATGGTGTAAGTAACGGTATAAGCCCCGGCAGTGCTCGAAGAAGGTGTAATCGCCCCTGTTGAACTATTGATGGTTAGCCCGGCAGGTGAGGCGGAGTAGGTTCCGCCCGTTGTCCCGGTTGCTGTGACCGGTTGGGCTGTTGCCACACTTTTGCAGAATGGTGTTCCTGCATAGGAGATCGTTGCAGCGGGCAAGGTGGTAACGGTGACCGGACTGGAAGCAGTTACCAGGGCACATCCTCCTGAGGCGGCAATGGTATTGGTAACGGTATAACTTCCAGGTGTGCTGGCAGAAAGGTTAACTTGTCCTGTGGCAGTGCTGACAAAAACCAACCCTGCAGTTGAAGAGAATGTCCCTGCTGCTCCCCCACTGAAAGTAGGGGATGGGTTTGCTGCATTTGAACAATATGGAGTTCCGGGGTAGCTGAACGTTGCCACCGGCAATGTTGTAATGGTAATAGAAGCTGTTACCGGTACCGCTGCACAACCGCCCGATGATGGAATGGTATAGGTAACTGTATAAGTTCCGGCGGTACTGGTGGAAGGGGTGATGGCTCCGGTAGAAGAGTTGATACTTAACCCGGCGGTGGAGCTGTATATGCCACCAGTATAGGCTCCTGTTCCGGAGATCGTAACGGACTGGGCAGTGATAACAGAGGTGCAAAATGGTGTCCCGGCATAGCTGATGGATGCCGTCGGGACCGCTGTAATGGTCACTGAAGTTGATGTTGTCACCACCCCGCAACCTCCGCCTGCAGCAATGGTATAGGTAACAGTATAAACCCCGGCTGTACTTGTAGAGGGGGTGATGGCCCCGGTTGAGCTGTTGATTGTTAGTCCGGCTGGTGACGCGGAGTACGTTCCACCTGTTGTCCCGGTTGCTGTGACCGGCTGGGCTGTTGCGACGCTTTTGCAGAATGGAGTTCCTGCATAGGAGATCGTTGAAGCGGGTAAGGTGGTAATGGTAATCGGACTGGTGGCAGTCACCTGGGCACATCCACCCGATGCGGCTATGGAGTTGGTAATGGTATAGCTTCCCGCGGTACTGGAAGCAAGGTTAACTTGTCCTGTCGATGTGCTGACAAAAACCAACCCTGCCGTTGATGAGAATGTTCCTGCTGCTCCACCACTGAAAGTGGGGAATGGGTTTGCTGCATTTGAACAATATGGAGTTCCGGTGTAGCTGAAAGTAGCCACAGGTAAAGTCGTTATTGTAACCGAAGTCGTCACTGGAACTGCAGAACATCCACCCGAAGCAGGAATCGTATAGGTCACTGTGTAGATGCCGGGAGAACTAGAACTTGGGGTAATTGCCCCTGTGGAGGAGTTGATTGTTAACCCCGGATTGGAACTATAAGTCCCACCGGTATAGTTGCCAGTACCGGTTCTTGTTACAGGTTGAGCCGTTGCAACTGAGTTGCAAAATGGGGAACCCGCGTAACTGATCGTTGCAGTGGGGATCGCTGTAATCGTTACTGACTGGGAAATTATTTGTGTACAACTTCCATAAACAGCTGTAACCGTTACATCTCCTGAACCGGGTATCAAACCCCAATTGACACTTATTTGGGATGTCCCTTGTCCTGAAGCTATTGTACCGCCAGTAACAACCCATGAATAGGAGGTGCCCGATAAATTCTGCACTGAATAATTAAATCCTGTCAGACCTATACAGGTTTGTGCGGGATGTAATATCCAGTTTGGATTTAAATTGGTTTGGATGACCACAGAATAATTTTTTACTTTCTGACAACCCCAGTCAATATCTGTTACGGTGAGTTGAAAAGCATAGGTGCCCGGAGCAAGCGAATAACTCGTTATCCAGATATAATCATTCGTGGTGGAGCCTGGGACGAACAGGCTTGATGCTCCGGGGGTGATCACCTGCCATGAATAACTATAGTTTCCGCTTCCACCGTTCACAGAGGCGGTAACCATTTGCAAATTGTATTGGCATAACTGGGCAGGTGCATCATCAATAATAGTTGCATCAGGTCTCACGATTACTGTAGCTGATCCTGTTTGCAGTTGAGAACATCCTGCTGATGATGAAACGCTGACCAAAGCGTAGAGGAATGATCCGGCGGTGCTGGTAGGTACCGGGACGGTTACACTGTTCCCGGCGGTGGTTGTGGCATATTGATTTGCACCACCATTAATAGTATATGTAAAAGTATATGGCGAAGAGGCTCCTGCCCCGGTAAAGGTGATGTTTGGCTGGGTTGCATTCATACACACAGTGGTACTGCCTGAAATTGTGGCAGTTGGGATGGAATTAATGTTAATGGGACTTGTTGCAGTTACTTGCGCACATCCGCCCGATGCGGCAATGGTGTTGGTAACGGTATAACTTCCAGGGGTACTTGCACTTAGGTTGACTTGCCCTGTTGCAGTGCTGATAAAAACCAACCCTGCCGCAGAGGAGAATGTTCCTGGTGCTCCGCCGCTGAAAGTAGGGTAAGGGTTTACTGCATTTGAACAGTAGGGTGTTCCGGCGTAACTGAAAGTAGCTACGGGCAAAGTGGTGATTGTAACTGAAGTTGTTACCGGCACCGCTGCACAACCACCAGAAGATGGGACGGTGTAAGTTACCGTGTAAGTTCCGGCGGTACTGGTGGATGGTGTAATTGCGCCAGTAGAACCATTGATGGTTAAGCCGGCCGTCGAGCTGTAAGTTCCGCCGGTGTAGGCACCTGAACCCGATAAAGATACAGCCTGACCCGTGGAAATCGATGTACAGAAGGGTGTTCCAGTGTAGCTGATGGAGGCAGTAGGGGCCGCCGTAATGGTCACAGATGTGGTAGCAGTCACCACCCCGCAACCCCCGCTGGCAGCGATGGTATAGGTAACCGTATAAACTCCGGCTGTACTTGTGGATGGGGTGATGGCGCCGGTTGAGCTGTTGATGGTCAATCCTGCAGGGGATGCTGTATAGGTTCCGCCCGTTGTTCCGGTTGCTGTAACCGGTTGGGCCGTTGCGACGCTTTTACAGAATGGCGACCCTGCATAGGAGATCGTTGCAGCGGGTAAGGTCGTTATGGTGACCGGACTTGTCGCAGCCACCAGTGCACATCCTCCCGAGGCGGCTATGGTGTTGGTTATGGTGTAGCTTCCCGGGGTGCTGGCAGAAAGGTTAACCTGACCTGTGGCAGTGCTGACAAAAACCAGCCCGGCGGTTGATGAAAAAGTTCCTGCCACACCTCCTCCGCTGAAAGTCGGTGAGGGGTTGGATGCACTGGTGCAAAAGGGCGTTCCCGTGTAACTGAAAGTTGCCACCGGCAATGTTGTGATTGTAACTGAAGTTGTCACCGGCACTGCTGCACAACCTCCAGAAGATGGAACGGTGTACGTTACCGTGTAAGTTCCTGCCGTACTGGTAGATGGTGTAATTGCGCCAGTAGAACCATTTATGGTCAATCCGGCCGTAGAGCTGTAAGTTCCCCCGGTGTAGGCTCCCGTACCGGAAAGGGTAACTGCCTGTGCTGTTGCCAGCGAGGAGCAGAAGGGAGATCCTGCATAACTGATGGATGCTGTGGGGACTGCCGTAACTGTTACCGATGTTGTGGCGGTAACAACACCACAACCCCCGCCAGCTGCAATGGTATAGGTAACGGTGTAAATCCCGGCAGTACTTGTGGATGGGGTGATAGCGCCGGTTGAACTGTTGATGGATAAACCTGCTGGTGAGGCGGAGTATGTTCCGCCCGTTGTTCCGGTTGCTGTGACCGGTTGGGCCGTTGCGACGCTTTTACAGAATGGCGACCCTGCATAGGAGATCGTTGCAGCGGGTAAGGTCGTTATGGTGACCGGACTTGTCGCAGCCACCAGTGCACATCCTCCCGAGGCGGCTATGGTGTTGGTTATGGTGTAGCTTCCCGGGGTGCTGGCAGAAAGGTTAACCTGACCTGTGGCAGTGCTGACAAAAACCAGCCCGGCGGTTGATGAAAAAGTTCCTGCCACACCTCCTCCGCTGAAAGTCGGTGAGGGGTTGGATGCACTGGTGCAAAAGGGCGTTCCCGTGTAACTGAAAGTTGCCACCGGTAAAGTGGTGATTGTAACTGAAGTTGTCACCGGCACTGCTGCACAACCACCAGAAGATGGGATGGTGTAAGTAACCGTGTAAGTTCCGGCAATGCTGGTGGATGGTGTAATTGCACCAGTAGAGCCATTGATGGTCAATCCGGCTGTCGAGCTGTAAGTCCCACCGGTGTATGCCCCCGTACCTGATAAAGATACAGCCTGACCCGTGGCAACCGATGTACAGAAGGGTGTTCCAGCGTAGCTGATGGATGCAGTCGGGACAGCTGTAATCGTAACAGATGTTGTTGCAGTCACTATACCGCAACCCCCGCTGGCTGCAATGGTATAGGTAACGGTATAGGTCCCGGTTGTACTGGTGGAGGGAGTGATGGCACCGGTTGAGCTGTTGATGGTCAATCCTGCAGGGGAAGCAGAATAAGTTCCGCCAGTGGTCCCTGTGGCTGTCACAGACTGAGCTGATACTAAGCTTTTACAGAAAGGGGTTCCTGCATAGGTGATGGTAGCGGCAGGAAGGGTGGTAATGGTTAATATCTTTGTTGAAACAGCGTTTCCGCAGGGCGAATTTCCAGTTGCGGTGAGGGTTAGTGTCACACTCCCCGCTACGATATCACTCGCACCCGGCGTATAGGTGGCTGTTGTAAGGGAGCTGGGATTTGTGAAGGTTCCGGTCCCGCTTGATGTCCAGGTTGTTGTGGCAAAATTCGTAGCACTTGAACCGGCAGTGATATTGACGGCCCCCGCATTGGAACAGGTGGATACCGCTGTTCCTGCTATGGCGCCAGGGAGAGCTGTAACAGTTATCGTACGGTCTGCTATCGCGGTACAGGTTCCAACAAGGTTGGTTGTCAATCTCAGGGTCACAGTGCCTGAGAAATTTGCCGCAGGCGTATAGGTCACTGCCGATGGGTTGGCTGTTTGTGCTGTAGAACTGAGGGATCCCCCACCGGAAATAATCGACCATGCAGCAGTTGCTGCTCCTCCGCCAAAGCTTGATCCACTCAGTGTAATAGCCGTTGGCGTGGATGTCTGACAGGCACTGTTCGGACCGCCTGCCACCGCAGTGGGACCGTTTACAATAATGGTTATTGCAGTGGAATATGGAGAATAACATGTCACCCCGCCACTGAGTGAAACCGTTCTTCTCTGGTAACTGGTTGTTGCATTCAAAGCCGGTGGGGTATAGGTGGCAGTTGTAGCGCCGGAAATGGTAACGTAACTGCCGCTGGCATTGGTTTGCCATTCATAGGAAATTGTTCCTGAGCCGGTTCCTGCTGTAATGGAGGTTAAGGTTGCCGGTGTTGCCCCCCTGCATATAGATTGAGCTGTACCAATCGTGCCGGCAGTTACAGCGGCATTGACAACAACATTGACAGTTAATCCTGCCGGAGCATCAGACATGGATAACGGCCAGTCTCCCGACACTGCCGGGCAAACCTGTTGAAATACGATGTCATCCAATGCAAAGTCATTACCACTGGCAATTGTATTTTGATTTTCAAGGGATAAAACAGCTGTAGTAGTTGTGCCTGAATTCCAGTTATAGATAAACTGGATCCATTGGCACGTTGGGGTGAGGGCAGTGTAAACCGGCCCTGCAGGCAATCCGTTAATATACAATTGCAACTGGGAAGGATTGCTCGCCACAACACTCTGAACCCAATAGGTATACTGGTAATCCATGCCAGGAACCACATTGACGGTTTGTTCCCATACAGGAACATTGGGATTGATGGTGCCATTAATAACCATCTGCAATCCAGAACCGGATGTATGGTCAACGCATGCGATAAAATTTGTATGCCGGGATGACGGATCAGCAATTACATCATAGGTGCCTTCATTATACAGCCCATTGTAAACAGGCGGCCCAAGCGTGTAGGAACTGGTAAACCCTGTGTTACCCGATTCGAAGTCGCCATTGGTCACAAGATTAATGCCGCTTAGTGCGCTGCCAATCACTGTATAAGTTCCACTCATGGCTGCGGTAGCACTGGTGAGAACCGGATTTTGCAATACCGAATAAAAATTGTTCGGCCCCACCCAGTATTGATCGGTCACATTTATACCTGTGCTTGTTAATTGAATATCTGAGCCTGTACAGTAGGTGCCACCTCCTCCGGTAGTAATTGTCGGGGAAGGAACAATTGCTGCAAGAACAGGCGTTCTGGGGGTGGAAGTACAACTGCCGAGTGTGACATCAACAAAATAGGTGGCAGAGGAGGATAAACCTGGGGTGGTATAGCTCGGTCCGGTTGCTATGGAACTTCCACCGGTAAGGGCAGTATACCACGAAATGGTTCCTGCGGATGCCGTGGCGCTTAAGGTTACAGCGCCAGGACCGCACCGGCTGCCTGCTGATGTTCCCGTAATGACGGGAATCACAATAATGAGATCAGTCCCGTTATTGGTGCCAGTTACTGCAGGATTGCTGGAAATAACCCTGATCCGGTATCCTGTTCCTTCAGACTGTAGAGAAGGAATGGTGCCACTGATCGTTCCGGCTGCCTGTGAAGTAAGAGTGCCAATGGTTACCGGGCTGCCAAAGGAACCCGATGCATTTGAAAGCTGCGCCGTAAACACATTCCCGGCATTGAAGGTGCCGGAAATAGTAAAGGGTATGCTGATGGCGGAACCTGGGCAGAACGATGTCGGGGAAACCGTCCCGGTAGTGATAGACCTGTTGGATGCCATGACGAAATATCCCAGCGATGAGCCGGTATTATCAGAATTGATGACAGAGGTTCCGCTTACAGTTCCATGAAGTGTTGAGTAAACACCGCTTAATGTGGCGCTTCTGCCAATGGATTCTAACTCATTCAAAGCGGTTTGGCGGGTAAGGGAAACAATCCCTCCGCCGTATGTGCCGGAAACAACACTTGCCAGCCAGTATTCCGTAGTGCTTAAGGATGTAAGCGGGGCGGTCACCGTTCCGCCTGTTGCCGCCTGAAAGGCTTCAACCCTCAGCTGTGGATTTGTTCCTGTGATCCCGTTTAACCCAAATGGCATATACACAATGCCTTTTCCTACCGGGAAAATGTAATTCTGTCCTGCAGCCAGGTTCCGGATCAGGGGACCGTTAATAAAACTTGTTGCTGATCCTCCTGAAACCGCACTTACAGCAGTGTTGCTGACGGTAACGGTTGCAGTGGTTGCTGTTATCAATCCATTTGTTAAAGTCATCGCACCACTGATAATCATGCTGGTGGTCAATGCCGCACCGGCAGAATTGTTCATGGTCAGGTTGTTGAATGTTGTTGACGAGGTGCCATCAATGGTTTGAACTGCACTTCCATTCAAAATGACAGTTCCTGATCCTGATGTGAAAATACCGCTGTTTTTGGTCCAGCTACCTGAAACGCCGATGGTGGTGTTGGTTCCACCGTTCAATGTCCCGTTTGTCAGGGTAACAGCCCCTGAGATTGCATGTGTCAGCCCGGTTCCTGCATTCAGGGTGCTTCCGGCACCGTTCATGGTCAGGCCGCCCCCATTTACATTTCCCGTCAGCGTTGCGGTACCCGAGGATTTAGTGACCGAAATAAGGCCGGTTGTAGTAAAACCGGCAATACTTTGTGCCGCCATTGAATTGGTGATCAGCACAGGAGAGGTGCCGGCTGAAAAGGTTCCCCCTTCATTGATGAAATCTCCGCCCAGGGTAACCTGGAAATTACCTGTTGCCAGCGCAGCCCCGTTCCTGATTGTTAATGGGGTGGAGAGATCCATGACTTTTGCAGCGTTCATGGTGATCGTCCCCGTATTATCGATAACCACACCACCCGAATAACTGTAGGTTGTTGGCCATTCAGCGCCCGCATTCCTGGCTATTGATGTATTGTATTGCAGGGTTGCCGCCGAACCATAAGTTGGGGCGGTCGAGACCGTGGCTGTCCCTTCCATGGAGAGTTTTCCGGCGACTGTGACACCTGTTGTTGTTTTTACATTGCTGCCGCCACTCCCCGATAAGGTCAGGTTATAATAAGAGGTTGGTTTCACGGTCTGGGCTGCTCCGGTATAGTTTACAGTATTTGGGTTAGCAGTAGCGGTGAGGGTTGGGGTAACGGATGATCCGGCGAAATTCAGGATTCCATTTGTTCCGTTGGTAAGCGTACCTGCTCCCGCCAGGGTCGTTGATATGGTTAATGTGCCTGTATTCGTGGTAGTTGCACTAATCGTCACAGATGGTATGGTAACTGCGGCTGATCCCCCGATGGTTTTTGCGGTTCCGCTGAATGTATGAACTCCAGTCCCGGCAGTCAGGGTACCATTGTTCAGGAGGTTTCCACCGAAAGTAACATCTTCATTGGCAGTCTCGTTCCAAATTCCACCATTGTTCAGGGTAACATTGCCCGTGAAAGTTTTTGTCCCGGCTGAGTTGTTATGAATCAATGTCCCTGATATTGAAGTGGTCCCGGTAACTGAGAAGTTAAAACCTGCAACAGTCAATGATGATCCGGATCCAATATCGAGGTTTCCCCCAACCGTAAGCCCGGCAACGGTTGTTGTTGATGCGGTACCACTCAGGATGAGATTTCCGCCCACCGATGTGGTACCGGTCTGCAGCGTCTTGGTTCCGCTGCCTGACAGCAGGAGGTGGAAATACCCAACAGCATATATGGCTTGCGTGCCGGCATAATTGTAGTTGACGGTTGATGCATTTCCGGCGAGGTTAATCGTGTTGGCTCCTGAACCAAGGCTGAAAGGAACAGCGTTCCCAAGATTCAGCGTGCCACTTTGTGATCCGGCCGCCATCGACAGGGTTGATGTATTCTGACCAGTATCTTCATTGGTGCTGGTAACCGAACCGCTCACTGAAACGGTTCCACTGGAAAGGATGAAGATGGCATTGTTTTGAGAGTTTCCATTGTCATTGCTGTATAGTGAAAGATTGCCGGAAATTGACAACAGGCTTATGGTTGTTGTAAGAGTGGTGGTCCTAGTGGCAGAAGGGGTAATGTTTGTTCCAACTGTCAGCGAGGCACAAGAGAGGGTACCGCTGCCCGAAATGGTGTTGGCCCAGGCAGTATTGAGTGAACTGTTGGACGTAACAGAACCGCTGACGGTAAGGGTGAAGGTTGAATTAATGGTCAGGGTAGTAGAGGTTCCTGAAAAAGCCACCGACGCACAGGCTGCATTTGAGGTTACTGTTATTGTAAAACCACCCTCCAGGTAAACAATATCACCTGCCACAGGAAAGGATGCCCCGGATGTACCACCTGAAGTTGCAGACCATGAAGAGTTTGAATTCCAGTTGCCGGTTGCCACCAGATACCTTGTTGCGGCGTTTGCCTGACTGCTTCCGACCAGGAAGATCAGCATAAATGAGGCAATGAAGATCATCGCCGGTATGCATCTCTTAAAGGTTGGGGTCTCCTTCATGCTTTCAGTTGAAAAGTAGTATGATCAGTATAAAAATCGTGCCAATTGAATGAGGATTTTTCAATTTACAGGTATGGTGCTTCTTATGAAATTCGCCACTCCTCACAACTTAATGAGGATGTCTCAAAATGGGAATATTTGTTCAGAAACACCTTAATTGGGAATTAACCTCCTCCAATGCCAATTCCAGCTTTGAACAAAGATCGGAAAATAATGCAAGGTTATGTGAGGAAATTTCCAGAAGCTCAATGTTAAGAATGATTTCATGTACTTTAACAGCTCCCATCACCATAACAGATGGTTTGATTTTATGCACAGCGGCCTTTATCTTTGCCATGTCCCCGGTAGCAAGATAATCTCTGATTTCAGGAGCCAACTCTTCAGTCCCGGAGATAAACATCCTGACCATCTCGCCCACAAAGGCTTCATCATCAGGAGCAATAAGGCGTAATTCCTTCAGATCATACAACTTTTCAGGATCGGTACTCATGGGTAGATGGTTGTTTAGATCAGGTTATTTTGTTTCATACGGTACAGGGTCGATTTTCCTATTCCAAGTTTTTCTGCAACAACGACCATGTCGTCCTTGTATTTTTCAAGATAGGATTTTATAATGATTCGGTTGTATTCATCGAGGGTCATCTCCCCGGAGTTCAGAAAATCTGTTGGCTGCATGGTCTGCGAGAAGATGATGTCTTCGGGGGTGAGGATTTTCCCGTTAGACATCACCACAGCCAGGTCGATGATTGCCTTGAGTTCCCTGATATTGCCGGGATAAGTATAACGAAGCAGCTTTTCGCTTGCCTCACTTGCAAAGCTGATATGCGCCAGGTTGTTTTCATCACAAAATGTGATGGCAAAATGTTTTGCCAGGAGGAGGATATCATTTGAACGCTCGCGAAGGGGGGGCAGGTGAATTGGAAGTCCAAGGAGCCGGTAAAACAGGTCCTGCCTGAAGTTCCCTTTGGAAACTTCGTCCTTGAGGTCCCGGTGTGTTGCTACAATTAGCCTGATATCGAGAGAGATAGTCTCTTTTCCCCCGATTCGGACAAGTTCGCGCTCCTGGATTACCCGCAGGAGTTTGGCCTGCAGGGCAAAATCCATGTCGCCGATCTCGTCGAGGAAGAGCGTACCCTCGTTGGCTTCCTCAAATTTTCCGGTTTTCCGCGTGTTTGCACCGGTAAATGCGCCCTTTTCATAACCAAATAATTCACTTTCTAGCAGTTCCTTGGGGATGGCCGACATGTTAACTGCGATGAACGGCTTTTTCCTTCGGGCTGAGTGGTAATGAATTGCTTTGGCCACAACCTCCTTGCCGGTGCCGGTCTCCCCGGTAATTGAGACATTTATATTGGTAGTGCTTGCTTTTTCTATGAGTGAGTAAATATTTTTAATCGCTTGTGAATTTCCAATGATGGTCTTCTCAAAATCATATTTGGTGCTTACCTCTTCCTGCAGTTTCTCAACCTGGTTTTTTAAAGTCCTGTTCTCGCGAATACGTAAAATGACATTCCACAATCGCGTGCGTGAATCCTGGTCCTTAACGAGGTAATCATAAGCGCCGTCTTTGATTAATTCTAGCGCAGTAGAGATGTCCTGCTGTCCTGAAACGATAACTACCTGTGTGTCGGGACTTAACTGCCTGATCTTTTTTAATACGGCAGCTCCGTTCATGTCAGGGAGGCCGTAATCCAGCGTTACAACCTCAGGTTTTCTATAGAGATTGTCGACAAAATCCTTTCCGGTTAAAAAATGCTGGATCTCGTAATCAGGGTTTGAAGAGAGGTAATGTTTTAAATATTCTCCGTAGAATTTGTCGTCCTCCACAATGAAAATCGAAAAACTATTCATAGTTGCCGGGGTTGGAATTGTGTATCAATCCGATAGCGAGTTTCTTGTAGACAAATATATGTAAAAATTACGTAAAAAGCCGGTTAAAGGTTACAGTATCAACTAAAAAATCAAAACTAAATGGAATTATCACAAATCCGTCCACTTGTCCACTTGTCCACTTGTCCACTTGTCCACTTGTCCGCCTGTTAATTCTTTGTTAAAATCACCTGTTAAAACCATCCCTGAACTGTAAAATTGTGTTAATTTTAGCCCCTGATTTTTCACTCAGGCATTCTGCACGATTATTTATCATAACAGCATCGGATTATGAAAATTCTTAGAACTGTTTTCCGGATTCTTGTAGGACTTGTTTTCGTTTACTCCGGATTTGTAAAAGGAATTGATCCCCTGGGAACCGTTTACAGGATGGAAGATTACTTCATTGCTTTCAACATTCCCATGTTCATTCCTTTAAGCATCTACCTCACTGTTTTTTTGTGTACCCTTGAATTTTTACTCGGGATCAGCATGCTTTTCAATATATGGATCCGCAAAACTGTATGGCTGTTGGTTCCCATGATGTTGTTCTTCACCATCCTTACTTTTTTTGACGCGGTTTATAACATTGTACCCGATTGTGGTTGCTTTGGTGATGCCCTGAAAATCACTAATGTACAGACTTTTCTGAAAAATATCGTCCTCATGGGGCTGGTTCTGCCAATCTTTGCCTGGAGGAAAAAATACAGAAGCCTATTGCCTTCTGCTGGGGATATTTCCGTGCTTCTCCTCACCATCGTCTCCTTCTCTGCAATGTCCATATTTTGTTATCGCCATTTACCGCTGAAAGATTTCATGGGATGGAAAGTCGGAAACCAGGTCAATAAAAAAGCTACCCTTCCTGTTACATTCTACGTTACCTATAAAAATAAAAAAACCGGGGAGGAGAAGGAGTATGTTTCACCCAACTATCCATGGAATGACTCTGTTTGGCTGGCCGACTGGATCTTTACCAATCAGCGGGTAGTCGATCCGAACAAGGACCAGGGCCTTGTGCTGCGGGTGGAGGATCAGCATGGCACCGATTACACCTCCAGTGTGCTTGATAATCCTGATTACCAGTTCATCCTGGTGGCTTATAATCTCCAGGAGACTCACCCCGAAGGTTTTCTCAGGATACTTCCACTTTATAAAAAAGCGACCCTCGATGGTTATTCCTTCATTTGCCTGACCAATTCGCTTCCTTCAGAGATCAAGAAGTTCAGAATGAATCACGGTACGGCTTTCGACTATTACAATTCCGATGATGTGGTCCTGAAAACCATGGTGCGGTCAAATCCCGGGCTGATCCTTATGAAAAACGGTATCGTGCTTGGAAAGTGGGGTTTTCGCGATTTTCCTTCCTATGATGAGGTAAAGGCCACTTTTATGAACAATCCTAAACCCTAAAACACAAAACCCGCTTAATGGGCCATTTTATCCTTCAGCGTTTCTGGTATGGCATCCTGGTCCTTTTCGGCGTTATCGTTGTGGTGTTTTTTCTTTTCAATGTCCTCCCGGGCGATCCGGCCAGGATGATGCTGGGACAGCGGGCCGACAGCGCCTCTGTTGTGGCCATCAACCGTGACCTTGGGCGTGATAAACCATTGATCATTCAGTTTTTAAACTATCTCAACGATTTATCGCCTGTTTCCATTCACAATACAGCCGACAAGGGAAACTTTTGGTTTCTCGACCCTGTTAAATATGGAAATCCGTTGAAAGTTGTCACCCTCGGCAGTGTTTCAATGGTGCTTAAAACACCATATCTCCGCCGTTCTTACCAGTCGAAGCGGAATGTGTCGGAAATCCTTGCCGAAGGATTTGTCAATACCATCATCCTTGCTTTGGTGGCCATGGCATTCGCCATTTTAGTGGGAATCTCCATCGGTGTGCTGTGTGCAATCTACAGGAATACATTTTTTGACCGCGCTGCCCTTGTCTTTTCAGTGTTGGGCATGTCGCTGCCCTCCTTTTTTGTGGCCATTCTCAATGCCTGGATTTTTGCCTTCGTCCTCGTAAAATTCACGGGGCTCAATATGACCGGGAGCCTTTACGGTGTGGATGATTTTGGAAGGGGTACCTACCTCGACCTGAAGAATCTTATACTTCCGGCAATCACTTTGGGAATCAGGCCATTGGCCGTTATTGTTGAACTTACCCGCAATTCACTCCTAGAGGTGATGACCCAGGATTACATCCGTACCGCAAAGGCCAAGGGGCTGAGCAAGTCGAAGGTGATCCTAAAACATGCCCTGAAAAACGCCCTGAACCCCGTCGTGACAGCCGTTTCCGGATGGCTGGCCTCCCTGCTCGCAGGGGCTGTGTTTGTCGAATTCGTTTTCGACTGGAAAGGAATAGGTGTTGTCATCGTAAATGCCCTGGATAAATATGATTTCCCCGTGGTCATGGGCGCTGTTCTGTTCATCTCCATCATCCTGATTATCATTAACTTCCTGGTGGATATCGTTTATGGGGTGTTGGATCCGAGGGTTAGGGTGGAGTAGTGGACAAGGGGACAAGTGGACAAGTGGACAAGGGGACAAGTGGACAAGGGGACAAGTGGACGGGCGGACGGGCGGACGAGGGGGTAAGCGAGCGAGGAGAAAAACAAGGTAAAAGTGCAATAAAGGCAATGAATATTTTGATTGATCGTTTACCTTTGGGAAATTATTCTGATATTTTTCTGATGAAATGCTGAATTCAAAAATAATCAATCGTAACTTTTCTGTCCAATCGTCCACTTGTCCACTTGTCCACTTGTCCACTCGTCCACTCGTCCACCCAAATAGCCAACCAATCCTCCAAAAAATAAACCAATGAGAAAACAAATTGTTGCCGGAAACTGGAAAATGAACAAAACATTCTCCGAAGCTGAATTGCTGATTACAGATATTGCTGATGCCTTGGATGATGCAGATCTCAAGAATGCTGAGGTTATCCTGTGTCCGCCGGCCCTGTACCTTGAAATGACAACCGATGTTGCCTTTGAATCAAGATTCAAAGTCGGCGCTCAGAACGTCTATCCTGAAGATTCAGGTGCCTTTACCGGTGAAATAAGTCCTGTGATGCTGAAGGAATTGAATATATCGTATTGCATCACAGGTCATTCCGAACGGCGTAAATATTTCCTTGAATCCAATGAATTTCTAAAACGCAAGGTCGACGCATTGCTGAAACACGAAATCAGCCCGATCTTTTGTTGTGGAGAAGTACTCCCCGAACGGGAGGCAGGCCGGCATTTTGAGGTCGTTAAAACACAATTGACGGAGTCGCTCTTTCACCTTTCTTCTGATCAGTTCCTGAAGGTTGTTATTGCTTACGAGCCTGTCTGGGCCATTGGCACAGGAGTTACAGCTTCCAATGAACAGGCACAGGAGATGCATGCCTATATCAGAGGCCTTATCGCTGATAAATATAGCAGCACAACTGCTAATGAAACGACCATCCTTTATGGCGGCAGCTGTAACGGTAAAAATGCACGGGAACTTTTTGCACAGCCTGATGTGGATGGCGGATTGATAGGCGGAGCCTCCCTTAAGGCAGAGGAGTTCCTTCAAATCGCAACATCCTTTTAATTATGGATTACATAGAATTGAGCATTACCGGCTTTACAGGATTTGATCCTGAAATTGTCATGGCGCAGCTCGCCGAACTTGGCTTCGAGAGCTTTACTGAAACGGAATCGGGCATCCAGGCATTTGCCAGGGAAGATATGTACCAGGAATTCGTTGTGAAGGACTATATGGATTTGGTTTGTAAGGAACACGGGCTCAGTTTTTCGGTTGTGAAGATTCCTGCACAGAATTGGAATGCCATCTGGGAGAGTGAATATGAGCCGGTTGTAATTGCCGGAAAATGCAGGGTGCGGGCGCCTTTTCATGCACCAATGTCCGATATGCCTTACGAAATAGTGATCGAGCCGCGCATGTCGTTTGGTACTGCCCACCATGAAACCACCTCCCTGATGCTGGAACTCCTTATGTCGTTAGAGGTAAAGGGAAAACGGGTCCTCGACATGGGATGCGGTACCGGGGTAATTGCCATCCTTGCTTATAAAATGATGGCTTCTGAGGTGGTAGCCATCGACAATGATGAATGGGCCTACTCAAATGCAAGCGACAACATGGAGAAAAACGATGCCGCACCTGTCGTTGTCATTCAGGGTGAAGCTGACGCCATTCCGTCGCCAAAGTACGACCTGATCATCGCCAACATCAACAGGAATGTTCTGCTCCGGGATATTCCTGTCTATGCCGGTTGCCTGAATGAGCCGGGGGTGCTGCTGATGAGTGGCTTCTATGTTGAGGATCTGAGTCTTATCACCGCTGCTGCGGAGAATTCTGGACTGCGGTACGTCAGCCATAAGTCGGACAATCGTTGGGTAGGAGCTAAATTTGTAAAATGACCGGATCGGTACCAAAATTTTTCCTGAAGCTGTTGACGATGACTGTTTTCGTCACTGCGTCACTCGCTTCCAACGGCCAGAAACAGGTCTGGTTCTCTGGAGATTCAGCCAAGTTCGTGGGTGAACTGAATGGGATATTTTTTAACCTTCCTGATAATGAGAAGAAGGTTATCACCCCATTTATGCAGGATTTTATTCAGAAATGGAGCCAGGAAAAATTTGATCCCGACCAGAAGAAAATTATTTATGTGATGTTCAATGAGATGGTTAAGAAGAAGATTCGCCCTTATCCCGATTTCTTCAACTACATCAATGCCCTGAACATCTTCATCAACAGCCATCAGCCGCCCGACTACTTCCTGCCCTGGTCCGACATCCTGAAAAAACTGATCACAGATAAGAACAGCAGGAAGTTTGGGGTATTTCTTGATGCCACCTCCAACCTTTTTGAGGGAAACCTGGTATATAAATCGGTGACGACCAGGTGGAAAATAACACAGCCGGTTTTCCGGTTTTCCTTTGATACCGTCCCGGTAATTGAATTTCAGAAGTCCGACCTGGTCTGTTATGCCAACGACGACAGCCTGAATATCTATGGTACCCGTGGCATTTATTTTCCTCTCACCAATCTTTGGAAAGGGCAGGAGGGATCGGTAAACTGGAAAAGGGCGGGAGAAGAACCGGATAAAATCTTTGCGACCCTCAACAGGTATGACATCCAGATGAGGTTTTCAAAATTTTCTGCCGATTCGGTAAACTTCACCCATAAAAAATATTTCCCGGGTTCAATCCTTGGAAAATATACCGATAAGGTACTGGCAGACGTCACCGAGGAAAAGGCCTCTTACCCGAGGTTCTATTCCTATGATAAAATGATAGGTATTGCACGGCTTTTCAACAACATCGATTACCTGGGAGGATTTGCCATGGAGGGGTCGAGGATCATCGGCTCAGGCGGAGCTTCGACAGATGCCAGCCTATTTTTCAAGAAGGATGGAAAGGATTTTGTTGTGGCACGGTCGAAGACCTTCATTATCAGGCCAGACCGAATCAATTCGGGGATGGCTTCCATCACCATCTATTATGAGAACGATTCGGTCTTTCATCCGGGGCTGCAACTGAAATATACGGATGACAAGAAGGAGCTGTCATTTACAAAAGACGAACGGGTCACCAACATCAGTCCATGGTTCGACTCCTATCACAAAATTGAAATCTATTGTGAAGCGCTTTACTGGAAAGTTGGGGATACCAAGATCAGTTTTGAAATGATGAAGGGGCCAACCAAAGAGAGTAAAGCTGTCTTTGAATCAAGTAGTTACTATTCCCTGCACCGGTATGAAAAGCTCCGGGGCATTGATGACGCCAATCCGCTCAACCTGATCAAAAACTTTATCTCCCGGCGGAAAACGCGTGATTTTACCCTGGATGAAATTACCGCTTACCTCAATAAACCAATTGAACAGGTGGAAGTTCAATTGCTTACGCTTGCGAACAGGGGGTTCCTGGTCTATGATTTTGATGAGAAGGTGGCCCACGTCAATAAAAAGCTTACCGATTATGTGAATGCACAGGCGGGAAAAGCAGATTACGATGTAATCTTTTTCAACTCCTTTGTTACCAATGCAGCTAACGGGGTGCTAAACCTCGACTCTTTTGATCTGAGGTTACAGGGAGTGCCTATGGTTGTTCTCAGTGATTCACAACAGGTTAAGGTTTATCCTAAGAATTCAGAGGTAATCCTGAAAAAGGATATGGATTTTGTCTTCACGGGAAAAATTGAGGCCGGCCTCTTCGATTTTTATGCCCGGGACTGCTCCTTTGAATATGGTAAGTTCAGGCTTAACATGCCATTGGTTGATTCCATGTTGTTTTATGTAAAAAGCAAGACATTCGATCCGAAGAAAGGGATTTACCCGCTGGTCAAGGTTAAAACGGCCATCACCAACCTGAGCGGCGACCTGCTCATCGATGATCCCCTCAATAAATCGGGGATGAAGATGCTGCCACAATACCCGATCTTTACCAACAGGAATAATGCATTCGTGAACTGGGGCAAGGGCTCCATTCAGAATGGCGTGTATGCGAAAGATAAATTCTTCTATGAGGTAAACCCATTTACGATTAAAAGCATGGATGTCCTCGCTACCGATAGTTTGAAGTTTACCGGATCGCTTACCACAGCAGGGATTTTCCCTGAGATCACCGAGCCACTTAAGGTTCGTCCCGATAATTCGCTTGGTCTGGAGAAAACGACAGACAGCAGCGGATTTGCCGTTTACGGAGGAAAGGGAACCTTTGTTGCAAAAATCGACCTGAGCGACAGGGGATTACGGGGCTACGGGACCCTTCACTATCTGAATTCAACGACCTATTCGCCCGATTATATCTTCCTTCCCGATTCGATGAAAGTGCTGGCGAAAAACTTCAGCATGGCAGAAGTTGTTGGGGCGGTTGAGTTCCCGGCTGTTCATGGAGACTCCGTTCGGGAATTCTGGCTTCCATATAAGGATTCACTCGTAATTGCAAGTACGACAAAGGAGATGGCCATGTATAATGACCAGTCGACCTTCAGCGGCAAACTGGCGCTTACACCGCAGTTGCTCAGCGGCGACGGAACCGTAAGGATCAAGGATGCTGAAATGGATTCACGTGGTTTTAAATTCAAACGGCGGTCTTATGATGCACTTATCGCGAATTTCCGTATCAAATCGTACGACCTGGCCGATCTCACGATCTCTACCAAGAATTACCAGACCCATTTCGACTTCGACAAACGCAAGGGTGAATTTAAGTCCAATGTCGGTATATCAAAGGTGGAATTCCCGATCAATAAATATGTTTGTTCGATGGACCGGTTCGACTGGCTCATCGATAGCGAAGAGATCCTGTTGTCGAATGAGCAGAGCAAAAAACTGGTATCCGACTCATTAAGCCTGGCTCAACTCATCGACCAGGGGTATACAGGTTCTGAGTTTATCTCGGTGCATCCTTTGCAGGATTCCCTGAAATTTTTTGCGGCCAAGGCGCGATACAACCTGCGCACCAACGTGATCAATGCCCAGGAAGTGAGGATTATCAAAGTGGCGGATGCCGCTATTTATCCTGACTCAGGCAAGGTGGTAATCCTCAAGGATGCGGTGATGCAGAACCTCACACATGCCATCATCATTGCAAACACCAAATCGAAGTTCCACCAGTTTTACAATGCGGCAGTTTCCATTGCCTCCAGGAAAAACTATACCGGTTTTGGTGATTATGATTACCGGGAGCGTACCGGGGAGCGGGAGCAGATCCATTTTGAGAAAATCAGGGTCGATTCCACCCTGCAGACGGTGGCAGAGGGAATAATCGGCGATTCGGCGGTTTTTTTGCTCAGCCCTGAATTTGCTTACAAAGGCGCCTTTACCCTGCACGCAGGAGAGAAAAACCTTCTGTTCAACGGCGGGTTTCATCCTGTGACCGATTGTTTTAAGGAGGCGCCTGAATGGGTGAAGTTCACCAGCGCAATCGATCCGGAACATGTGCAGATCCCTGTTGCCTTTCCGTTAAAGAACACAGCGAATGAGCCTATTAACCTGGGACTGATGTTTTTTAATACCGAAGATAAAATCCGGCCCTCCTTTTTCCGGAGAAAGATCAGTTTCAGCGATACGACCATGATCACGGCAGAGGGATTACTTGAATACAATATCCCTGCGACGGAATTTCGGATTGCGAAGCCGGAAAAGCTTAAGAACCTGTCGCTGAACGGGAATTACCTCGCATTGAACACCGGAAGCTGCATGGTGCGCGGAGAAGGGAAACTCAACCTGAGCCTGAAGTCGGGTGGTTTCAAAATTGAAAGTTACGGCATACTTGACTATTTCATCTTTCCTGATTCCGTTAGGCTGCATGGTTCCATGGCTTTAAATTTTCCTTTTTCTGAAAGAGGATTGCAGCGGTTCGCCGACCAGTTGATTTCTGTGAATATGCCCGGTGTGAACCTGATGAGCACCCCCTATGCCATGGCCATGGAGAATATGCTGGAGAAACAGGATTTCGAAAGGCTGAAGAATGAACAGGCCCTCCTTGGGAAATACAAGAAATTCCCTGAGGCGCTTGAACGCTCCCTCTTCCTTGCCGATGTCTCGATGAAATGGGACTCCGCAAATCACGCTTATGTGTCGTATGGAAATATAGGGATTGCCAATGTTGGCAAGAACCAGGTAAACCGTTATGCCAAGGGGATCATTGAATTCACCAAGAAACGCAACGGAGATGATTTGACCATCTACCTTGAATTGTCGCCCAACGACTGGTTTTTCTTTAATTATCGGAACAATGTTCTGATGACCCTCTCGTCGGATTTGAACTACAACGACATGGTGAGGGAAGACGCGCAATCACGTACCGAGCAAAAACGGCTGCAGGGAATTTCCAAGGGATTTACGGTTACTGTGGCAACCGAGCGGAAGAAAAGGGACTTCCTTAGGAAATATGAACCGGAAGAATCCCAATAGTTAACCAGAATTTTTATTACTTTGCACTCTGAAATGAGTTTAACCTAATCCCTGCCGGATGACAGTCATCTATATAATCCTTGAGATCATTGCGGCTTACCTTGTGGGGTCCATCGCTTCTGCCGTATGGATAGGCAAAATGCTTTATGGCATTGATGTTCGTCAGCACGGAAGCGGAAATGCAGGGGCAACCAATGTGATCCGCGTCCTGGGATACAAAGCAGGAATTCCTGTGTTACTGGTGGATGTTTTTAAAGGATGGCTTGCTGTGCAGATTGCAGTATGGCTTCCTGTTCCCGGTTTGGGAACCGAGGCCATCATATACCTCAGGATTGCAACAGCACTGGCTGCAGTGTTAGGACACGTTTTCCCTGTTTATGCAGGTTTTAAAGGTGGTAAAGGGGTCGGAACGGTTGCCGGGGCAGGCATCTCCTTATTCCCGCTTGCCATCCTGATTGTCCTCGTGGTCTTTATTGTGGTCCTTGCCGCCACACACTATGTTTCGCTCTCCTCCATCCTCGCCTCACTGGCTTTTCCGCTGGTGGTCTATTTCATTATAGGGGTCAGGCATCCGGGTTTGCTGGGGCTTTCCCTCCTGGTGGCAGTCTTTATCCCGGCAACGCACAGGAAGAACATCCGGAGGTTGCTGAAAGGGGAGGAGCGGAAATTTGATTTCAAAAGAAAAAAAGAGCGGGCCGGTAATGCAACCTGATCGAGCCGGGAGCGTAAACAGACTATTATAAGATCGGCCGACAATTTTTTGTCGTATATTTGGAACAATTTTAATAAAACATACCATCATGAAATTTATCATCTCCAGTACATTATTACTGAAAAACCTCCAGGCCATCCTGGGTGTGATCAACACAAACAATACCTTGCCAATCCTGGATGATTTTCTTTTTGAACTCACCGACGATTCAATAACGATTACATCCTCCGACCTTGAAACCACCATGCGGGTTACCATCCGGCCGGATAAGGCCGAAGAATCGGGAAGTATAGCGATCCCTGCCAAAATTCTGGTGGAAACCCTGAAAACATTCCCCGATATTCCTGTGGCATTCTCCATCAATCCTGAAACCCTGATGATCGAAATATCGGCGGGAGAAGGAAAATATAAGCTTTCAGGCCACAAGAGCGAAGAGTACCCGCATACGCCATCGCTTGAGGATACAACCGCCATCACAGCTGATTCGCGTCTGTTATCCCAGGCCATCAACAAAACCCTGTTTGCGACGGGGAATGATGAGCTGCGGATGGTCCTATCAGGGGTTTTCTGTGAACTTTCACCCGACGATGTTACCTTTGTGGCCACCGATGCCCATAAACTTGTTAAGTATCGTCGCACCGATATGAAGTCGGCCGATTCAGCATCCTTCATCCTGCCAAAGAAGCCGCTGAACCTGCTTAAAAATATCCTTTCCAGCCAGGAGCTGCCGGTCACCATTGAATACAACAGGACCAATGCCTTTTTCTCCTTCGCGAATATCCATCTGATCTGCCGCCTCATTGATGGCAAATATCCTAACTACGATGCCGTTATTCCAAAGGAAAATCCAAATAAACTGACCATCGACCGTCATGCATTGCTTACAACGATCAGGCGGGTTTCCATTTTTGCGAACCAGTCGACACACCAGATCCGTTTTAAAGTTTCCGGACAGGAGCTGATCCTCAGCGCCGAAGACATTGATTTCTCCAACGAAGCCAAAGAGCGTCTCAACTGTTCTTACAACGGAGAAGATATGGAGATCGGCTTCAATTCCAAATTCCTGCTCGAGATGCTGGGCAACATCGAAACGGAAGAGATAAGCCTTGAAATGTCGGCGCCCAACAGGGCCGGCATCCTTACCCCGCTTAATAATGAAAATAAGGATGAAGACATTCTTATGCTCGTAATGCCGGTGATGCTGAATAAGTAACCGGTTTGTGCATGCCAAAAACAAAAAGAGCGAAGTAACAACTTCGCTCTTTTTGTTTTTACCCGGTAAAAGTTGTTAGTCCCGCCTAACATTGATCGCTTTTTTACCCCGGTTGTCCTCTGTCAGGTCAAATGAAACCTGATCATTTTCCCGGATTTTATCCACCAATCCGCTTACATGAACAAAAACGTCTTGCTGGCTTTCATCATCCAAGATGAACCCGAAACCTTTTCTTTCATTGAAGAATTTTACTTTACCTGTTGACATAATACATTAATATTAGGATGAATAACCATTGCGAATGTACAATAAATATTAAAAAAAAACAAAAAGGAGGCTTTTTTTAAGTCATCCGGTTGGCCGTTTTAATTATATTTATATAACTTTACCAAAAAAACCATACACATGAAAGAACTTTCCCTTACCCTCGAAAACCTTGAAGAGGCTTTCCCATCCAGTTTTACCCCTGAACAGCTGGCAAAGGCAAAAACCATTTTCCTGAAAAAGCTTTCACAGGATGCCCACAGGTTTTACCAGGGAAAGATCCAGACGATACCGAAGGCGCCCGTAGTAGGATTCAACTGGTTCAATGTATGGTATACGCCAGGTGTTTCAAAGGTGTCGACTGATATCCGTGATGACAACGACACCTCGTTTGACCTCACAAACAGGGGAAACCTGGTTGCAGTTGTAAGCGACTCCACCAGGGTGCTGGGTGATGGCGACTGCACTCCCCCGGGAGGACTTGGTGTGATGGAAGGAAAGGCTTTCCTGATGAAATACCTTGGAGGAGTTGATGCCGTTGCCCTGTGTATCGACAGTAAAGGGAAAGACGGAAAAAATGATCCCGAAAAAATTATTGAGTTTGTAAAAATGCTGCAGCCTAGTTTTGGAGCAGTGAACCTGGAGGATATTTCACAACCCAACTGTTTCCGGGTTCTTGATGTGCTTCGTGAAGAGTGCGACATCCCTGTCTGGCACGATGATGCACAGGGAACAGCATGCGTTACGCTCGCAGGTGTTATCAACGCGCTGAAGCTGGCCGGCAAGAAGATCGGGGATGTCCGGATCGTCCTGAACGGAGCCGGCGCATCGAATACAACCATTGCCCGGTTGCTCATCACCGATGGCGCTGATCCAGCCAAAATGGTCCTGTTTGATACCAGGGGTTCCCTGCACAGCGACCGCCTGGATATTGAATGCGACAAACGATTTTACCGGAAGTGGGAACTCTGCCAGACCACCAACCCCGGCAAGATCCCGACCATCGAGGAGGCCATGAAAAACGCCGATGTACTTGTGTCACTTTCAACTCCGGGACCTGACGTGATCAAGCGCCCCTGGATCCGCAGCATGGCCGAAAAGTCAATTGTATTCTGTTGTGCCAATCCTGTTCCTGAGATCTATCCTTATGCTGCCAAAGAGGAGGGTGCCTATATCGTGGCAACCGGCCGCGGAGATTTTCCGAACCAGGTAAACAACTCCATCGGATTCCCCGGAATCCTCAAGGGAGCCCTCATGGTTCGTGCCCGGAAAATTACGGATACCATGGCAATTGCTGCTGCCCATTCATTGGCCGACTATGCCGAAAAACGCGGGATACATGTGAATGACATCGTTCCGAATATGGAAGAAGCGTCTGTTTTTCCTCATGAAGCCGCCGATGTGGCCATGCAGGCGATCAAGGATGGTGTGGCAAGAATCCACATGACCTGGGAAGAGGCCTTCCAGAAGGCGAAAAAGGATATTGAACACGCCCGCGGAATGACCAGGTCATTGATGGAAAAGGGTTTTATTGAACCTCCGCCTGCAGCAATGATCAAAACAGCATTGGACTTCGCCATCGATGCCGTCAAATAAATTCTGGTAGTCCCTTTTTCCTGATCTAATATTTCACTTTGTGCCCTTTGTGCCTCCTTTGTGTCTTTGTGGTTAAATTTTTAAAACTAACCACAAAGACACAAAGTTGATAACACAAAGTTCACCAGGGAGAATAGAAAGCGCTGTCAGTTACTTTTTTGAAAGGATAACCAATCTTGCCCCGTGAGAACGGGTTCTCATCTCGAAATGTCCCCGAACTTTTCCCAGGTCGGTCTGTGACCAGGCATCCCTAATCGACCATTTTCCATCAAGCATCAGGCTTTTCAAATCGACAGGAACATATTGAGCTTTACCGCTTTTGTTAAACAGCCCTACTGCTTTGCTGCCATCCTCCAGGTCGCGGGCCCAGACTTCATAGTCATCGCATTTTACAATTTGCACAGCCTGCTTACCCAGAGGATCCTGGTTCACCGACAATACCTCATCGTTGGTGAGCAAATTCATGGTAAAGGGGTCCAGTTGATCAAGATCACATCCGATCAGCAATGGTGCTGCAAGTAAACTCCACAGGCTGATATGGGTGTATTGTTCATCCGGTGTTAAGCGTGTGTAGTGAAGGGCCGGGCCCCAGCCCACCCATCCGACAACAAGCATGTCAGGGTCATTCCAACGGCCCGGCGCCGATGAGGATGAACAGGCTCCCTGGCTGAAACCAATGGATGACAGGCTTTCCCAGGTATCTTCAATGTCTCCGGTGGTGCGCCAGGAGTTGCCATCCACTTCCGCTCCCCAGGTCCATACATCCCCCATGCCATACTGGCACAGGCTATAGTGAATGTCCCTGTTGGCTTTGCGGAGGGCATACCTCATCTCTTTGTAAGGTTTTTTCAATTGATCGGGGGTTGGGTTGGGCGCAATGAGCCCGTATGAACACCAGTCATATTTCAGGTAATCGATACCCCAGCCGGCATAGTTCATGGCATCTTTGGCCTCAAATCCATAGCTTCCCTCATAACCGCCGCAAGTTTTCGTACCCGGTGAAGAGTAGATGCCGATCTTCAGTCCCAGTGAATGAACATAGTTGCAAAGTCCGGGCATATTCGGGAATTTGGAATTGGTCAGGATATTCCCGTTTTTATCATGGGTGTCTTCCCACCCGTCGTCGATGTTGATATAGCTCCACCCATGATCCATAAGGCCACTCGTTTTCATGGCATCAGCCGACTGGCGGATCTTTTTGTCGCTCACGCTCAATCCCCAGCAATTCCAGCTGTTCCATCCCATTGGCGGGGTAAGTGATATGACATCGCCCACGATGATTTTCAAGTCGCGCTCAGCATAGCCCAACGGGTTTTCAACTGTGATCTTAACAATGTACTCGCCTTTCTTTTTCAAGGCACCTGTTATCTGACCGTTTTCGGGGTTGATTACCAGCCCTTCTGGCAAGTCGGCAGCACTGTATTTTAAAGGTTGTTCTCCTGTGGCAGCAATTTTAAACTGAAACGGAGACCATGGCCTGACGCCGAATACTTTAGGACCGTTTATTTTTGGTGTTGCCGGCGATTTTGGGGTGAGGATGTATGGAATTTCCACCTCTCCGGTTACCTCTTTACGCGTTGCAGCCTCAGTGAAAGTAACCCTCAGGATGGCTGGCGCTGACAGGTTTTTCCTGAAAGATACTGCTTTTTGGATCGTCAGGTGCGGGGTCAGGTCAACCATGGAACGGTCAGAATAGAGCAGGATGCCACTTTCACAGAGGATCGCCTCGGTGAGCAGTTCCCCTTTAAGGTGTTCTGTCCCGGTGGTGTTGGTTACCGAAAAGTTCTTGGAAATTAGGGTGTCTCCGCTGTATGTAAAAGCGCTTGAATCAAAATCGAGTTTCAGATGATCCTGCAATCCGGTCATCGAGATTTCAAATTGTTTCCCGAACATTCCCCCGGGGCCCGAATGGTCATAACTTCTTACGGCAACCAGGTTTTCCTTGTCCCACGCAATCCGTGGATCGTTGGCAGCCAGCGTGTAACGCCTTTCAAGGTTCCAGATTCCCTGCACTTTTAAAAACGCCTCGGAACCCGGAGCGTTGTTAATTATCGTCTTGCCATTTTCACCGATCAGCTGCCCGTTGAGAAAGACCTGGTCACAATCATCAATTTTTCCAAGGAAGATCTGCAGACTGTCAGCGTTGTTGCTGCCATCCTTCAATGCCGAGCGGACCAGCACTTTGCAGCGGTACCAGGCAAATCCGTTGTAGTCCTTATATCCCTGTCCTTCCCAGGTCGTTTTCGGATCGATGGTGCCCCATGATGAATCGTCGAAGGTTGGAGCAGCCCATGCGGGGTCATCCCCGGTTTTGAACTTCCAGCCTGAATCGAGCATTGCTTTTTTCTGTACACCGTTGTGATAGCAGGAAGAGATGAGGAGCACTGCAATAATTCCTGCCAGAAGAGTCAGCTTTTTCATGGGATGGGTCTTGTTGTGGGGAAAGAATGTGCCTCCCTGTTTTTTATGCAAGGTAGAGATATTTTTTAAATACAAAAAAAAAGCCCGGTTATGAGCCGGGCTTAATGATGGGTTTGAAAATGCTATTTTTGAATGACAAGTTTCCGGAATAAATTGCCGGTTGCATTTGAAATCTTTAAAATATAATTTCCCTGTGATAACCGGCTTACATCGATTTTCTCGGTTGTTGCTCCGGATACATCAAGGCCGGGACGAGTGTATACCGTTTCACCGGTTGCTGAGACAATCGATATTGTAAGGATCTCATGCATTAATGATTTGATTTCTAACGTGAAGATACCGTTATTCGGATTCGGAAAGAGTTGTGCTGATACTCCGGCAAGCTCTTCCAGTCCACCGCATACTTTGAATGAAACCATAACAGAGTCCATTCCAACACAACCGTTGTTATCGGTGACAAATACCCTGATTTTCTGTGAATGAAGTCCAATTCCGGCGGAGTCAACGGTTATGGTTGGGGTGTTTTTATTTGAAGGCAGCCAGAGATAACCTGATGCATTCGGATAGGTTGCATTCAGTAATACTGTGGTATTGGCACAGGACAGGGTATCTTTTCCAAGGTCAATCATTGGTAATCCATGGATAGTGAGCAGCAGGCTGTCTGTGGCCATTGGGCAGGTTACTGATCCGATGGCATTGACTCTTAATTTCACCGAACCATGAACGATATCCTGGGGACCAGGAGTGTATACCGGATGCAGCGTTGCAGGAGTGTTGAAGGTACCGTCTCCCGAAGTCGTCCAGCTGATGGTTGAAAAGGCTGTAGCGGCCGACCCGGCTAACGGATAGGTGAGGCCCTTGCAAATGGAGCCATTTCCTCCGGCAGAGGCTGTTGGAGCGGTATAGATCATCAGCATCATGCTGTTGGTGTCGGCACTGCTTTTTCCATAGGCGGTCAATTTCAGGTTGACCATTCCATCTGCAATATCCTGGGCGCTGGGTGTATAGACCGGATCAAGAATTGTTGCATTGCTGAATTGTCCGGTACCCATTGTGGTCCAGCGTGTTGAGTCGTAACCATCGGCCATACCATGCAACTGGTAAGCATTGCCGGCACAAACTTCTGCATCGCTACCGGCGCTTGCTGTGGTCATATAACGGGGCGGGAAGACGATAAAATCAAGCCAGGCTGCATCAGACCCCATGGTTGTTGTGGCATTTTTTTCATACGTCCATTTAAAAGTATGGGGGCCGGCCATAACCGGGAAAGCAACCCGTTTAAATGAAGTATCACTGTTATTTGACCACATCCCCACCATTAAATCGTCGATGTAGAATTTGAGGTTGTCACGCAATGGCTGACATGAAATCCGCCTGAAGAAAGAGATACTGTCATCCATCGAGGCGTTGTATTCAACGAACAAACCTGTCGACTCATCATGGGTGATAACGCCCGATCTTGCTGAGTAATTGCCCTCGTATTTGATGTTGGAATCAATCGTCCATGGCTTCGCAGCATTGGTAAACTGCCAAGGGAATTTCGTAAAGTTGCCTGTTTCCCAGTCTTCCACGATCAACCCGATTTTAGCATTGAAAATCTTGCTGGTCACCCGGTATTTGGAAGTGGCAGTATTGCGTAATTGGGCTGCTGATCCTATCGCTGCAGCACTGTTTACAACTACCGGGAACGATGCGGCAATGGTCTCACCTGCATGCAGCGTTCCGATGTTGAAAGTGGGAGCACCGATGGTGACGTAGGAGTTCAGGGATGCAAGCACGCTCACAACGTTTTCTGCATCCCAGATGCCCTGGTTTTTCGTGTTGATCATAATGGTGGCTTCTTCACCCGGGTCGAGGCGCCCGTTGCCATTGCCGCCAGGCTGAACATCATTGATGGCCATCGAGATAATGCTTACATCCGGGGCATGTGATATGAGTTGGAAACTGCTCCATGTAATGCTGTCATTCTGGTCAATGGCTTTAACGGTAAACATGACCGGCACATTGTTGGGAATGGAGTCGTTCACTTTAAATTTGTACCCGTTCGGTATGAATTTTTCCTGGTCAACATCAAAATGACCGTAGTCTTTGATGGAATCGAGCAGCGTGATGTAAGGATTATCGCAGGAGAGATGCACAGATACCGCGTCGGCAGCAGCATTCCCGGTATTTTTCATCTTGAGTCCGAGGAGCTCGGTTTCACCAAAATCCATCATCCCGTTGTGATTTCCAAAGGTGGTATCGTTCAATACATTGCCCGTGTTGTCGATGGATGACTGCGGAATGAGGATGTCAACCGGGGAGACATAAGTAAGACAGTGTCCCGACCTGGTATCGGTCCAGCATGGGAATGTTTTACCTGCATAGGCAGTAATCCCCAGGTAATCGCCCATGTATTTGGAGGCCATATTGGGGATGGCTGCAGGCGTAAAGGTTACATCACTCACTTTCAAATCGGTGAAGGTATTGGCGCCATCGGTGGAATAGGCCAGCCATGCCTCAGCTTCCGTTGACAGACAGTTTCTGTTGTCATAAAAGACAATGCTTACGTTCCCGTTGGCCTGGTCACAGGCGATCCAGGGAAGGTAGTGGTTTTTACCGGGGGATGAGTCGGTATTTACCTGTACAGGCGTTGACCATGTCGCTCCTTTGTCGGTCGATTTCATCAGGTATACAGAACATCCGGGACCGACATTTGTTCCCGGGACGCCGATATTGCTCCAAACAACGTAAATGGTTCCGCGGTGCGGGCTGTTGCTGAGATCAACCGCCATGGAAGGGAAGGAGTTGGTGCGCATGTTTTCCGTAACGCCAGTGGTGCGAATTCCCTTGATGTTGTTGATTGCGCGAACGGCTGTTCCCCAGGTAACGCCGCCGTCGAGTGATTTGTTAAACCCAATGGCCTTCTCATCGCTGGGCCAGCTGTCGTATACAGCCCAAACAGCATAAACTTCGCCATCGGGTCCGCACTTGAAGTTGATCCCCTGGTTGTGACTTCCGGCTGCAGTGGCTGCACTGATATTCACCTGCGCTTCCCATGTATTTGCATTGGTTATGGAACGTGCGACCCAGATATTGTTGCTCTCCATCCAGCCGACATATGCGTTCCCCTTGTTGGGACTTGTTGGGCCGATATCCACCCACAGATGATTCTTGTCGAGGATATTAAAGGTGTTTCCATGGTTTGAGACAAGGCTTGTGCTCCAGGTCTGACCATTGTTGTCGGAATAGGATACACTTTGATGGCCTCCGTTGTCGATGTAGCCGACAAAATATCTTCCGGTCATGTTGATGGCGGCAGCGGGGTCTCCGCTATTTGAACCACCGGCACCTTCCACGGTGCCAGACCAGGTTTGTCCGGCGTCGAGACTCTTCATGGCATCTGCTCCTTTCACGGTGCCGTTGCTCGGTTGCGGGGTTGAATTATTCGAATTGAGGAGCATGTTTACATCCGTTGGGTTGCCCGCCAGGGAGTTTTCACTCTGGGTTGAATTGGAAGGTTCATTGGTGGTGCAAACATCGGGTGAGTCGATGACCGAAGTGCCACGCATCAATAATTTGCTGCCGGTGTAACGTGCAGGAGGTACCGGGGCGAATGGCTGAACCGGAACCAGGCCTGCTTCAGCACAACGTTGCCAGTAACCCATATTGTCAATTCGTGTGTCAACCTGGTAGTTTGGAGGAAACACAGGTTTTTTATCCTGTGCCACCACCGTAAATGAAACCATCAGCAGGATGAATCCGGCTAAAATAAACAGAAGATTTTTTTTCATGGGAACTATTTTAAGGGTGGGGTTTTTGAATTACAAATATAGATAAATATTCAGAAAATATTGAGCGGCAATGCAATGATTCGGAAACTTCCGGAAGTTCAATGTTTGGCTGTAAATACGTATTGCAAGATATTTGCGCCCATCTGCAGCGCTTTTTGGCGGGTGGGATCCGAGTCGCCGTGTACGGCAGGGTCTTCCCAGCCATCACCCAGGTCACATTCATAAGTGTAAAAGACGACAAGCCGGCCTTCATAGATAAGTCCATACCCTTGTGGAGGCTTGCCATCGTGTTCATGGACCTTGGGAAGACCGTTTTGAAAGTTGTATTTTTGATGGTAGATCGGGTGGTCAAAGGGGAGTTCCAGCAGCTCCAGTTCCGGGAAAACACGTTTCAACTGTGGCCTGATGTATTTATCCATGCCATAATTATCGTCAATATGAAGAAATCCTCCTGCCATCAGGTAGTTCCTCAGGTTCTGGATCTCCTGGTCGGAAAATACCACGTTGCCGTGACCGGTCATGTGAACAAAAGGGTAATTCATCAGTTCAGGACTTCCAACATCCACTGTGGCAATATCTTCATTGATGTTGGCAGGTAAGTTACGGTTTGCAAACTTCACCAGGTTCGGGAGGGAAGTCGGGTTGGCATACCAGTCACCACCACCCGAATATTTCAGTAATGCAATCTGGAAGGAGGGCGGGGTGAAAGATATCGCAGCCAGGTAAGTCAGGATGCAGGTGAGCGTCAGAAGGAGTCTTTTTTTTCCGGAGACCATAGAAAATTGAATGATGCCTGATTGAGAATACAAAGGTAAGGTTTTGATCAACCAAACGTAAAGAGAAAACCTGAAATCAGCAATTTCATGGAACCCACAGGTGGTTCATATACCTCCTTCGGGGAGCCTGATGAAGAACCTGTATGGCAGCAATGCATCCTCCCCGGCATAATCAACTCCAATCCTTGGCCCTGTCAGGATATGAATTGGATCAATTCTGACGCCGGAATCTTCTATCCATATCGCCGGTATGCCATCGCTTTCGAACTGACTGCAAATATCTATTCCGGAATGGGAAAAATGGATGCCTAGTAATTTTGAAACTTTTCCGGGGCCGATTCCAATATCTTTCGTGATGCGGGGCTTCCTGGTTCTATCCAGCATAATGGAAGTCCCCCGGGCAGGGATGATCCCCCTGATCAGTACAGCATGCGGGATATCCCTGGCATTGGTCACCACATTGAAAAGTGAGTGCATTCCATAGCAAAGATAAACATAGGCAGTGCCTCCCATCCCATACATGATTTCCGTACGCCGGGTTCGCCGGCATCCGAATGCATGGGATGCTTTGTCGGTAGTGCCGGCATAGGCTTCTGTTTCGCAGATGACGCCTGATGTGATGTCGCCGTTTATGGAAGTGAATAGTTCTTTCCCAAGTAATTCCCGGGCAATCTGAACAACATCGGGACGGGTGTAGAAGCTTTGGGGAAGGAGAGGCATTGACTATTTACGATTGGACGATTTACGATTGACGATTTAGGGTTTGCCGGGGAAGTTGTCGACAAATTTGATTTTGAGATCGGGGAAGTTGTCGACGAATTTGATTTTGAGGTCGGGGAAGTCGGTGACAAATTTCCATTTTCCGCATTGATCAGGGAAATTTTCCACCACCTGGACGTTGAGATCGGGGAAATTGTCCACGATTTTAACTTTTAAATCGGGGAAATCATTCACAATTTTAATCTTGCCGTAAAGTTTGAACCCTTTGCATTCGCAGTGCTTGTCGACTGGTTTATCCTGAAAAGCCGGCATCAGCATTAACAGGAGCATCATGATAGTTGAGACCATATACGTTGAAATTAAGCGTCAGACTGTTTGTTTGGGTTTTACAGCATCGAAACACACGTAAGGGATCGACATCACCAGTTCTCCCTTATCAAGTGCAATTTGGTTCAGACGTTGTTCAATGTCAGCGAAAACACGTATCACCATGGTTTCCGGCAAAATCGCTTTCCACGAATCCATGAAGGCACCGCGGATAAAGGAGTGATTCATAAAGGCAGTACCATCATTGTATCTCATTTTGAATCCATCCACGTTGATGGTGTTGATTTCAAAACCGGCGCCAAGGATGAGATCCTTCAGGTATTCCACCGTTTTACGTTTGAAATGGATATGTTCATGCATCTTTGTAACCTCATCGTGCAAGCCCAACTGCTCCAGGGTTTCGGCGAATACTTCATAAAATTCGGTCATCGTGTGCGGCAGGTTCATGGTAAGCACCAGTTGTGCCTCCTCCTCGGCAACACGAAAACATTCTGCAAGCGCTTTGGCCTGGTCCGAAACATTGTTCAACCCATTGTTCGAGACAATCAGCCCGAAATACTGATCCGGGAACGGAATCTCTTCGGCGATGCCCTTCACGATCTTTGCAAACACGATGCCCCTGGCCTCCTTTTTTGCCGTGATCATCCGGATGGCCTCCTCAGAGGGATCCAGTCCGTAAACCATACACTTTTTCCCCATACGCTCGGCGAGCTCCAGCATGGGAAAACCGCTTCCGCTGCCGATGTCGAGCACATTCATCAGGGTTTTCATCCTCACTGTTTCCAGCAGGGTAAGTCCAAAAGGTGCCGACCAAAGTGGAAGATCGTCGTAGGTGATTATATTGTTTGAAGAAGACATAGGGCTGTACGATTTCAAATTTCAAATTTCAGATTTCAAATTTCAGATTTCACATTTCAGATTTCAGATTTCACATTTCACATTTCACATGGTACCATTACTCCCAACGGTACCTACGCTCCTTGTCAACCCTGATCTTTTCATTGTCAACAAGCCATTGAACCGCACGGATGACCTTTTCTTCACCGGTCGGACTTGCGAATGCAACCAGTTCTTCCAGGGTGCACGATTTTTCTTTAAGTACTGGCTTGATGAGATTTACGATGTTATCAAACTCCATCTCGTTCAGGCTTATTTTATTGCGTTCGATGCATACATCACACTTGCCGCACCGTTTGGTGTTGCCTTCGCCAAAATAGGCAAGCAGCGACTGGCTGCGGCACCTGTTGGTTTCGGATGCATAACCAATCATGGTTTCCATCCTTTTTTCCGCGTCAGCATGGCGGTCTTTGTAATGTTCGGGTGAGATGGTCAGGTTGCGGGAGTCGAGCCGTTCCTGCAAATAGATGACCTGTGGTTTTTCTGTTTGCGGGATATAGTCAATCAGCTGCATCTGGGCGAGCCGGTTCAGGTTGGCCACTACCTGCACCGTGCTCAGGTTGCATCTCCTGCCAAGTTCGGCTTCACTGAAAATTATATAATCAGAAAGAATCCCACTGTACGACCGCAGCATGGTTTTGATAAACTGATCAAATTGAGCGTGTTCAACCTGGAAACGGTAGAGTTCCTCTTTTTGTGCCTTGATGAACACCCTGGATGGATGGTGCAGCCCCTCGGTCATCATGACAAACCCCTCTTTTTCAAGAAATTTCAGGCAGTTGAAAACAGTTACAGGGGGAAAATTATACTGCTCTGCGAAGGCTGACAGGTCAAAATCGCAGGTAAGGTCTTTTCCCAATCCTACC
The DNA here is from genome assembly GCA_049317265.1 of Bacteroidales bacterium. Taxonomy (GTDB): domain Bacteria; phylum Bacteroidota; class Bacteroidia; order Bacteroidales; family FEN-979; genus CAIVAT01. The sequence continues at coordinate 38,274 of JBMOIP010000020.1, read as the reverse complement.
GGAAGCTGAAAATAGTTGCCAAGAGCCTGGTAGACATCCCTGATGGTTTTTAGCGGCGGGTAGGAGAGGGCGAGGTTGTGACGGGAATCGAGAATGTCAGCATTTTCGTAAAGCAAAACAGCATAGGCTCTTTTTTCATCTCGGCCACCGCGCCCCGCTTCCTGGAAATAGGCCTCAATGCTGTCGGGAAGATCGAGATGTACCACCACCCGAACATTCGGTTTGTCGATTCCCATACCGAAGGCGTTGGTAGAAACAATGATACGCCGCTCCTCGCTGATCCAGGCCGATTGACGCTTGTCGCGTGTAGATGGATCCAGGCCGGCATGATAAAAATCAGCGCTGATCTTGTTTTTTTGCAAGTATTCAGCAATCTCCTTGGTATTCCTGCGATTCCGAACATACACAATGCCGGAACCCTTGACTTTGGTGAGGATCTTCACCAGGCGCTTGAGTTTATCCTCCTCTTTCAGCACCAGGTAGGTGAGGTTTTTGCGTTCAAAACTTTTCTGAAAGAGATTCTCTGCCCTGAACTCCAGTTTTTGCTGGATATCCTTCACCACTTTCGGTGTGGCTGTGGCCGTAAGCGCCATCACCGGGATGCCCGGGAGAAATTGCCTTGCAGCAGCTATCCTGAGGTAGGGTGGCCGGAAATCGTATCCCCATTGAGACACACAGTGTGCCTCATCAATTGCCAGCAGGTTGACATGCATGCGTTTCATTGCTTCGCGCAGGGTGTCCGTGGCAAGCCGTTCGGGGGAAACATAGAGCAACTTGATCTTTCCAAAACGGCAGTTGTCGAGAATGATCCGAATCTCACCCGAATGCATGCCCGAATGAAGGGCCGCAGCCGGGATGCCCCGTCTTTTCAGGTTGTCAACCTGGTCCTTCATCAGCGCAATGAGCGGGGAGACCACCACGCAAACTCCCTCCATCACCATCGCGGGAACCTGGAAACAGAGAGATTTGCCTCCCCCCGTCGGTAATAGCGCGAGGGTATCTTTCCCCTCAAGCACCGACTGGATGATCTCCTCCTGCAATGGGCGAAACGAGGAGAAACCCCAGTATTTCAGGAGAATTTGGTGGGGAGTCAAGGGGATTTACGATTAGACGATTGACGATTGACGATTGGACGATTTACGATTTACGATTGGACTTTCCAGATCGTATCAAGTATTGTTCCGTCGACCCATTTCACTACAGCAACCGGTTCATCCGTAAATTTAGGTTTGGCTGGAACGCCGCAGATCTTCTCGCCTTCCGCCTTGAGCTCTTCAATGGTTTTAATGGGCAGCAAGGAGTTTTTCATCTTTTCGATCAGGTCGGTACGGAGGGGGTTGATGGCAATGCCCCGTTCGGTTACGATGACATCGATCAGTTCACCAGGGCCACAGATGGTTGTCACCTCGTCGCGGATCACTGGCATGCGGTCGCGGAATAGCGGAATGGGCAGGATGACACATTTTCCAAAGAGTGTATTCTGCCAGCCACCGATGCCGTGCAGCAGGTATCCATCGGAATGGGTCACCACGTTGGCATTGAAATTCACATCCACTTCGGTAGCGCCAAGAATGACGATATCCACCAACGAAGAAAAGTTGCCTTTGCCGTGGTAGTTGTAGCTTGTAAACGGACTTGTCCAGGTATGATGGGGGTTGTCGCGCATGGAACGGACTCCGTCAAGGTCAAAGGTCTGCCCGTCGAGGATATACTCAACAAGGCCCTCTTCGAGCATTTTGACCAGGTATTTGTTGCTGCCTCCACGGGCAAACCGTGCTTTCCATTTCCGTGCCCGCAGGATTTCAGAGAAATAGATTCCAATGGATAGGGCCGTGCCGCCGGCGCCTGCCTGGAAGGAGAAACCGTCGTAGATAAGTCCTGCCTCATCGCAGAATTTCGCCGACCATTCAGCCAAAAGCAAACGGTCCGGACTTTTGGTGATCTCCGTGGTACCGCTCACGATCTTCTCGGGAATTCCGATCTTGTCCATCACCACCACATAATCAACATAGTTTCCATTGATCTGCCAGGGCAGGCAAGGGAAAGGAACAAGATTATCGGTCACTACAATGACTTTATCGGCATACTGTGAATCGGCCAGTGCAAATCCGAGTGGCCCGCAGGCTGCAGGGCCGTTCACCCCGTTGGCATCGCCAAACTGGTCAGCTGTCGGGGCTGCAATTACTGCAATGTCGATGTGCACTTCACCATCCTGAACAGCCTGGTACCGGCCACCGTGGGACCGGAGAACGCCGAGACCTTTCATCTTCCCGTCGGAGGTAAACCTTCCCAGGGCGCCGTTCATACTGCCTTCGATGTGGTTGATGGTGCCGTCTTCGAGGTATTTGGTCATTGGTTCGTGGCAGGGAAATGAAGCCGAAGGATACCACATAAGGTCTTTGATGCCCAGTTCATGAGCGATGTCGAAGATCTGGGTGGCCACAAGGTCGCCATTACGGAAGTGGTGATGGGTGGAGATGGTCATCCCGTCACGTAACCCGGCTTTCATCAGCGCCTCCTTCAGGTTGGCGATGACTTTATTTCCATCCTCGGGAAAATCGGCGCAGCTCGAAATTTTAGGCGCAGCGCGGAATCCTTCTGGTTTATATTTTCCAACACCCATATAAGGCACGGCCGGTTTGCCGTTGACGATGGTTGGCACGATGCGGCCGGCAGCATTGGTGACAAGTTTATCAGATTTGCTCATACAATTCCCTCCAGTTTTCAGCAAGTTTGTTCATTTTTAATGCAAGATTGATGGTATTCAGCGCCCTTTTCACCACCGGCGGATCGATCATTTTCGTGCCAAGGGCAACTACGCCAAGTCCCAGCTCCTGGGCCTTATGGAATGCAAAGACGATTTTTTTTGCTTTTTCAATCTCCTCGGCGGTAGGGGCAAACGACTCATGAATTACTATGATCTGGCGGGGATGGATGCAACCCATGCCATCAAAGCCAAGGGCTTTTGAGCGGAGCACATTCTGATGGAGGCCCTCCATGTCACCAACATCGGAAAATACAGAATCGATCGGCTGGATGCCGGCAGCGCGGGCAGCGTTAACAACCATGCTCCGGGCGAAGAACGATTCGGTGCCCTCTGCAGTCCGCCGGGTTCCCAGGTCGGCAGTGTAATCCTCCAGGCCGATGGCCATGGCAACCGTCGTGTCGGTGCAACACGCAATCGGGTAAGCGTTGATCACGCCCAGGGCGCTTTCGATGATGGGCATGATCCAGACGGGATTTGTAAGGTGGTGTTTCTCCTGGATTTTCCTGATCTGATCATTCACTGCCATCAACTGCTCAGGCTTTTCACATTTGGGCAGGAGGATCAGGTTAACATTGTATGGAATGATATAGTTGAGATCTTCGATTCCACGTTCACCCTGGTTGATCCGGACCATTCGCTCTGCGCCGTAAAAATCGATCCCGCAAAGCGCATTGCGCACCAGGAACCTGGCTTCATCCTTTTTATCGGGAGCCACGGCATCTTCGAGGTCGAGGATAATCCCGTCGGGCTTGTGAATTCCGGCATTGATCATCAGGCTTGGAGAGTTCCCCGGAAGGTATAGCCGTGAAAACCTGTTCCGGTCTTTGGTGGTGGAATAGCGGTTCTCCTCCAACATGGCTGGTAACCAGTTTTTTTCGGATGTGATGAGTTTTTTAATGGCGGCTTCAAGCCGTGCAGCAATGACCAGCGAAATAGCGCCCGAATCCTCAATTTTTACACATGCATTTTTTATTCCGAAAAATTCAAGAATTTCGAGGGCCTCTTTCCGGATGCTGTCGCCGTACATGACAGCCACTTTCGATTCAACCTGGAGCTGAATTCCGCCCGTGTCGGTAAGTTCAAGGGTGACAAAACAGTCGGAGCGAACGCCCTTACCCTTGTTACCTGTTGTAGCAATTGATCCCATGGTACAAGTTCATTAATGTTATAAATTAAACAGCCAAAATTAGAAAATTTTCGGGTAAGATCGTTTCAAATGTTGCAAGGTGGCAAAGCAAATTGTTAATTTAGCGAATTAAATGCATCCATGAGATTTTTATCACTCGACGTTGAGACCGCCAATTACGATTCATCTACGATCTGCCAGATCGGGATCGGGATGTTCGTGAACGGTGAGCTGACAGATACCTGGGAATCACTCATAGATCCCCAGGATTTTTTTCACTGGAGCAATGTCAGGGTTCATGGCATCACGGAAGATATGGTGCAGGGAGCGCCTGCATTTTATGAGGTGTACCCGGTTCTGAGGAAATTGCTTTCTGACAACATTGTGGTACATCATACTCCTTTCGACTTTCACGCGTTTAAAAAAGCCTACGCGAGGTTTAATCTCGATCCGCTCAGCATCCGGTGGCTTGATTCGTCAAGGATTGTGCGTCATACCTGGAGCCAGTTTTCAAAAGGCGGTTACAACCTTGCCAATGTTGCCAACCATCTTGGAATTGAATTCAGACACCATGATGCCCTCGAGGATTCTGTAGCAGCCGGTAAAATTGTGGTGGAGGCATGCAGAATGACCGACCGGAAGATTGAGGATTGGTTTGAGCTTTTTAAAACAAATTCGCATTAATTGTTCTATTGCCTTATTTTTGCACTTTTATTACACAATTGTTATTCATGCGGAGAAAATCAGGAAAGCGACCGGCATCAGGTTCAGGCAAGGGCAGTGGGAAGAGGAAAGGTTCACGGTCAGGAACAGGGAAAAAGTGGTTCCAGGGAAATGTGACGGTGGTGATGCTCTTCAGGGTGTTGCTTGCATTGATACTTCTCTCCTTATCCCGGATCGTTTTTTATCTTCTGAACCTGGGCTATTTTTCCAACCTTGGATTCATGGAAGCGATGCGCCTCTGCTTCATCGGGATCCGCTTCGACCTTTCAGCCATCCTCATCATTAACCTTCCCTTTATCTTTATTAATACAGTACCTTTCAGATTCAGGGAGAACCGGATCGTTCAGGGTGTTGCCAATTTCTATTTCTATCTCATCAATGGATTTGCTCTCTTTACCAACTTCGGAGATACCATCTATTTCAGGTTTACCCTGAAACGATTAACGGCCGATATCTTCAAATATGTAGGTGTTGGCGGAGATTTTGATAAACTGGTGCCCCAGTTTTTGCACGACTTCTGGTATGTGCTGGTGATATGGCTGGCCTTTATTGCCATCCTGGTCTATGTGGGGACCCGTTTTTCAGCAACATCGTCGGGTGGAAAGAAGAGTGGATTTGATGTTCCCTATTTTATGGTTCACATCGTGCTTTTTGCAGTTATCATGTCATTGTCGGTAATCGGGATTCGCGGAGGATTGCAACTCCGCCCCATCGGGCTCGTTACTGCCGGCAACTATACTTCGGCTAAAAACCTGCCCCTGCTCCTCAATACGCCATTTTCCATTGCCCGGACGCTGAATGCGGAGGTTCTTCAGCCAATGAAAACCTACAAAAAGGAGAGTGACCTGGCAAAAGTGTATACCCCGGTTCACCAGGGAAGTTCAGCTGGTTTTAAGCAGTATAATGTGATGGTCATCATCCTTGAAAGCATGTCGCGTGAACATATCGGAATTCTCAATCACTCCCTCGACAATGGCCGTTACCAGGGCTTTACACCATTCCTGGATTCCCTCATCAGGAATGGTCTCTATTTCGATGCATTCGCCAACGGTAAAACCTCCATCCAGGGCATTCCGGCGGTCCTCTCGTCCATTCCCTCCCTGATGAACGAATCGTTTATCCAGTCGCCCTATGCAGCAGGTAAATTTTCAAGCATTGCCGGTTTGCTGAAACCATTGGGGTATACTACCGCCTTTTTTCACGGGGGAACGAATGGAACCATGGGCTTTGATTCATACACGAAACTGGTTGGATTCGACCACTATTTCGGACGCAGCGAGTACAACAACGAAAAAGATTACGACGGGAAGTGGGGAATCCGCGATGAGGAGTTTTTTCAGTATGCAGCCAAAACCATCAACGGGTTCAAACCACCGTTTGCGGCAGCCTTTTTCTCGCTCTCATCCCACCATCCTTATCATGTTCCTGCAAAATATGTCAATATTTTCAGGACCGGGAAACTGCCCATCCAGAAAAGTGTGATGTATGCCGACCATTCACTCGGCGAATTTTTCCACACGGCACAGCATATGCCATGGTTTAAAAATACGCTTTTCGTAATCACGGCCGACCATACATCTGAGGGGTATTATCCCTATTATCAATCGGATGTGGGACAATACGCCATTCCACTGCTCTTCTTCAAACCCGGAAGCGACTTGCATGGGATGCCGACAGATATTGCCCAGCAGGCTGATGTCCTGCCAACGGTATTGAACTACCTTGGATATGATAAAAATTACCTGGCCTTTGGAAGCGATCTCTTTTCTGTTGATAAAAATATACCTCACTTCTCAATTCACTATATCAGCGGTTTTTATGGGATGATGAAAGACGGATATTACCTGGAGTCCAATGGAACGAAAAGCAATGCATTGTACAATATTGTCAAGGATCCATTGCAAACCAATAACCTTATAAACAGGGAAAAAGAGGTGCAGAAAAAGATGGAGGTATTCCTGATGGCTTACCTGCAGCAGTATAACAACCGGTTGATAGAGAACAGACTTTTAGTTGGGGAGTAACGGGGAGAATTTACAATTGGACGATTTCATATTTCAAATTTCAAATTTCAAATTTCAAATTTCACATTTCATATTTCAAATTTCAGATTTCATATTTAGTAAACAATGACCCAGCCGGAACCACAGAACCGTATTCTTTTTATCGTGAACCCTGTTTCGGGAATCGGGAAACAGCGTGGGGTTGAACAGTTGATTGACGAACGGCTGGATAAAACAAAATACATCGCATCCATTGCATACACCAATGCACCGGGTCATGCTACCGAACTCAGCAGAAAGGCCGCAGAAGATGGGATAGAAATCGTTGTGGCAGTAGGCGGGGATGGAACGGTAAATGAGACAGCTGCAGGGTTGGTTGACACGAAAACTGCCCTGGCCATCATCCCTTCAGGTTCAGGGAACGGACTTGCGCGTCACCTGAAAATACCCATGAATCTGAAGCGATCCATTGAGATCATCAACAACGGGAAACACCTCAAGATCGATACAGCAACCATTAATGACCAGCTTTTTGTCAACCTGGCAGGGGTGGGATTCGATGCTTCAGTGGCCAAGAAGTTCGCCGTGGCAGGGAAACGTGGTTTTTCCACCTATCTCAGGATTACTGCCAACTCTTACAGGAACTATGAACCCAAACAATACTCCCTGGTGATAGATGGTAAGGTATACCGTCGCCGTGCTTTGCTCATTAGTTTTGCCAACTCCAGCCAATTTGGAAACAATACTTCCATCGACCCGGATGCAAGCGTCAGCGATGGGTATATCGATGTGTGTATTGTTGGGAAAATGCCCTTCTGGAAGACCTTTTTCCTTGGCCCTTTGCTCTTTCTGAATAAATTTGACCAAACCCGATACGTCGAAATCATCCGTGCCAAAGAGGTGATCCTGAAACGTAAAAAAGGTAAAAGCATTCATCTCGACGGCGACCCGAAGATCATGGGCAAGGAGCTTACTATGAAGATTAACCCACTGTCGTTGAATGTTATAGTGCCGTGAATTTGAAATTTGAAATGTGAAATATGAAATATGAAATTTGAAATCTGATATTTGAAATCGTCCAATTGTCAATCGTTATATGAAGCAAATTAATGCACACACGCTGAATACAGGATTTAAGGCAACCCTTTCCCAGTGGGGATTTTCTGACACCTTTGCCAATTATATTGCAGATTTTTCCTCCCTGATTATTATCCTGGTCTCATCTGTCATTGTTTACTACATCGCCAAGTTTATCATCAACCAGTTCCTTAAGCGGTTGGTTGAACGGTCGAGCAGCAAGTGGGACGATCATTTATACGAGCAAAAGGTATTTACGCGGCTGGCCATGCTCCTTCCAGCCCTGGTCCTGAAAGTCTCACTTGTGCCCAGCATTTCTGAATATCCCAATGCCATTAAAATCATTGAGGTTGGAATTCACCTCTTTATGACATTTATCTTCATGCGGGTGGTGGTCTCTTTCCTGAATGCAGTATACCATATTTATGGTGACCTGGATGTGTCAGATTCCAAGCCGATTAAAGGCTATGTTCAGATAGCGAAAATCATCACGTTCCTGGTTGGCGGCATTGCCATGATCTCCGTGCTGATCGGTCAGTCACCATTTACTTTGCTGGCTGGCCTGGGCGCCATGTCGGCAGTGATCATGCTGATCTTCAAGGACAGTATTCTTGGGTTTGTGGCCGGGGTGCAGCTGTCGAGCAATAAAATGTTGCATCTGGGCGACTGGATTACCATGCCTAAATTCAATACTGACGGGACTGTTATTGATGTCTCACTGACGACGGTTAAGGTGAGGAATTTTGACAACTCCGTGAGCTGTATTCCCACCTATACATTGGTGTCGGACTCATTTCAGAACTGGCGCAGCATGGGGGAGGCAGGTGGCAGGCGCATGAAACGTTCCATCCTGATCGATGTCGGAACCATCCGCTTTTTGGATTATAACATGATCGAGAACCTGAGGGCAAAGAACATTCCTGTGAAGGAGGAGAGTCTGGCTGCCGAAAATGCCACGAACCTGGGGCTTTTCAGGGAGTACATTCTCAACTACCTTCGGGATATTCCCAACCTTAACCAGGATGCATCACTGATGGTGCGCACCCTGCAGCCCACCGAAAATGGCCTGCCCCTTGAAATGTATGCCTTTTATATACCGCCTACATGGTCTGAATTTGAAGATTTCCAGGCAAGGTTGTTTGAACATATCTTGTCAATCCTGCCCGAATTCGGGTTAAAGGCCTTCCAGCGGCCATCCGGAAGGGATGTCCAGATGTCATCAATACTCCCCGAATAAAATGGGCCGGGGGAGCATTTGGAAAATGGCTAAATTTCATAAATTTGCAAATTATTCATCGTAACTCTAAAATCACTTTTATGGCTTTCAATCTTCGCAACCGCAACTTCCTGAAATTGTTGGATTTCACACCCCAGGAAATTAAATTTTTACTCGATCTCTCCATGGATCTTAAAAAGGCTAAATATGCCGGTACAGAACAACCACGCCTGCAGGGAAAAAATATAGCCCTGATCTTTGAAAAGGCCTCCACCCGTACGCGTTGTGCTTTCGAAGTGGCTGCCCTTGACCAGGGAGCGCGGGTAACCTACCTCGGTCCTGAAGGTTCTCATATCGGTAAGAAAGAGACCATGAAAGACACCGCCCGTGTGCTGGGCCGCATGTATGATGGCATTGAATACCGCGGGTTCGGACAAACCATCGTGGAAGAACTCGGTAAATATGCCGGTGTTCCCGTTTGGAATGGTCTTACCAACGAATTCCACCCCACCCAGATCCTGGCCGACTTCCTCACCATGATCGAACACTCTGACAAACCGTTACACCAGGTATCCTTCGTCTATTGCGGCGATGCCCGCAACAACATGGGCAACTCACTGATGGTTGGCGCATCCAAAATGGGGATGGATTTCCGTGCCTGTGCTCCGAAAAAATACTGGCCTGAACAGCAACTTGTGGATACTTGCCTCGAAATCGCAAAGGAGACCGGCGCAAAGATCACCCTCACCGAAAGTGTGGAAGAGGGACTGAAAGGCGTCGACTTTGTCTATACCGATGTGTGGCTCTCCATGGGAGAAGCCAAGGAACTGTGGGATGAGCGTATCAAAGAGATGCTGCCTTACCAGGTAAACCCTGCCATGATGGCTAAAAGCGGAAATCCGAAGGTGAAATTCATGCACTGTCTGCCTGCATTCCACAACAGGGATACAGAAGTAGGGGCTGATATTTTCAAAAAATACGGACTCGATGGATTGGAAGTCACCGAAGCCGTTTTTGAATCTCCGGCATCCATCGTGTTTGATGAAGCCGAAAACCGCCTTCACACCATTAAAGCAGTGATGGTAGCAACATTAGGAGCTTAAAAGGGAAGAACTCTTCCATTTTCGCACAAGAGCGTGCGGGCCGGGTATTTGTCGAAAAACGTATAGTTATGCGTCGCCATTACCACGGCCCGTCCTGTTTTTGAGATGTCCATCAGCAGGCTGATGATCCCCTCTGAACTGTCAGGGTCAAGGTTACCGGTCGGCTCATCGGCAAGGATCACCTCCGGGTCGTTGATCAGGGCCCTGGCAATGGCCACACGCTGCTGTTCGCCCCCCGATAACTGGTGTGGCATCTTGTTGCCCTTGTTCCCCAGGTTGACTTTTGCCAGCACTTCAAGCAGCCGTTTCTGCATCTCCGGCTTATTTTTCCACCCTGTTGCACGCATCAGGAACAGGATGTTTTCATTTACGGAACGGTCCATCAGCAGCTGAAAATCCTGGAAGACGATTCCAAGTTTCCGTCGCAGGAAAGGGATCTCTTTTCTGCGAAGGGTGAGCAGGTTGAAACCGGATACGGTTGCCGTTCCTGTCTGTACCGGTAACTCGGCATAAATCGTTTTCAGCAGGCTGCTTTTCCCGCTTCCGGTCTTTCCAATCAGGTAGACAAACTCACCCTTGCTGATGACCACGGATACATTTGCAAGAATGAGATTCTCATGATGGTTTACGGAAATTTTATCCAGTTCAATAATCGGTTCGCCTGTCATATCCATTGTCTTATTAACTCCTTTGTGCTCCTTTGTGCGTTCGTGGCATTATACTGCTCACATCGCATTATAGTTCAGCTCTTGTCAGCTTACCATAATCGAGATCGTTCAAAATTGCAAGAATCTCCTCCATCTTTAAAATCAATCCGCACCGCTCCAGTGCAGTCCTGGGACTGGTCACTTTAAAATATGCAATAAGGGCAAAGGAGTCATCCCTGATCTGAATATAATCCGGAACTTTCCCAACACCCTCTGTTTTTAAAATATACATCCCGAATCTAAAATTTGTCCGCCCGTCCGCCCGTCCGCTTGTCCGCTTGTCCGCCCGTCCGCCCGTCCGCCCGTCACTTAATCCCCTCCGCCATCAACACCCCCTCGATCTTCCTGTAATCCGGCTCATCCTTCAGGGAGATAAATTCTACCTGAAATTCATCGACATAGAATTGATAAAGGGGCGATGGGTTGAAGAAATAGATTTTCGAAACTCCTTTTGGATCCAGGTTTTCAGGGACATAAAATGCCACTTCAATGTAAGTCCACTGATCTGCCGGAACATATTTGTCAAGGATGAACTGATTGTAGCTGAGGCTTTTTCCATAGGCCTGGTAGTCAACAACCAGGGTTGCTTCTGTTGTCTCTTTAGGGGCAAGAACCCAGGCTTTGATAAGAATGAGCCTGTTAGCTGTTTTAAACAACGAATGAAGTGAATCTTCCAGCCCGATGCTATAAGGTGCTTTTCTGAAGGTTTTTGATGACCAGTGTCCCTGGTGAAAAACCGTATCGTTGCGGGTACCGGCATTCATCCAGCCTTCCCCTTCCTTGTTGCTTTCCAGGTCGTTCACCTTTAAAACCCGGTTAGCAATGCACTCATCAGGCAGGTATACCCTGGCTTTGTGGGAGAGACTGAAAAAGGAGCCTTTATAGATGGCGCCGGTAATGTTGTATGGAGGAAAAAGCCAGTTGGCATGCTGATAGAATTGAACAAGATTTAACCCGATTAATAGGATCAGGAGGGCCGAAAACATGCGCATCCTGGTTCGGGTCCGGAGGTAATTGTACAAAAAAAGCAGCAGCAGTGCGATGGCCACATAGAGGTCAATAAATACCCGCTGACCGCATTTTGAGGCATAATACCATACCCACCAGCAAGAAACAACGTAGATAAAGATAAATAAAAATGTCACCAGCCAGTAAAACCTGAAACGGTTCTGGCGGAAAAGCCCGGCCAATCCGAAGAGGGAGATGAAGGCGATCGGTGTGTAGAGGAACCAGCCGCGGTTAAAGCTGAAGAGGATGTTGACCAAATGAGGATGAAAGAGACTCAGTTTCTCATCCCCATAGGTGTAAACAATAGGTTTCCCGGTTTGCAAGTACCAGAGAACGATAGGGACGGCTAGTAGCATCATTGCCTGGATCAAACCGCGCAATAGGGTTTTCCGGTCGTAGACAATTTGTCTGAAACCATTGAACAGCACCTCGCCACTGCCGGCAATAAATGGAACAAGCAGTACGATCATCAGGTTGGTCGGACGGATCAGGAAAATCAATGTTAACAGTAACAACGACTTAACAAACCATTTTGGCTGGTAATCGTGAAACATTTTATAGGTTGTCAAAGCAAATCCTGTAACCAGGGCAAAGGAATAGACATGGGTCATGGAGGGCTCAACCACCGTGAAAAAGACCAGGTTTGTGCCAAGGGTCATGGTCAGTGTAATAAAAGCCGCTATTTTGTCATTCGAGCCGAACTGTTTCAATAATTTCTGGAGCCACCTGGCGCCCAGCCATAGAAAGAGCAACGCCGACAGGGCGATGGAATATTGATAAGGTAACGAGTAACCATCCTTCGGAAAAAGCTCAAGCCAGGCCATAAGATGACCGAACAGGAAGAAGGGGAGCCAGAGGATGGCCATTCCGGGGAAATATTTGTTTACCTTTTTGGGACCGACATCATTCCTGAACTCCTTGAAAACAGATCGGTTGGCAGGATAATACTGCGCTTCATACTGCTCCACGAAATTGAACTGGAGATCGTGATAGATGAAAATAGCCGGGAGATAGGCATAGTAGCCCTTGCCATCGCTGTTGATCACCCGGTCCCAGTTTCGTTCCGGTGATTTGAACCCAAGGAAGATGGCGACATAGACCAACAGGATGACCTCCGGCGTATATTTGTAAAGGTATTTCATTCTCCTGACCTATTTTAAATTTCGCTGGCGAAGCGCTTCAAAGAGGATTACGCCAGTGGCTACTGAAACGTTGAGCGATTCAATTTCACCAAAGAGCGGAATCCTGATCACTTCATCGGTAAGCTTCAGGTACTCTTCAGAAATACCCTCGCCCTCCGATCCCATGATGAGCGCAGTCGGACGGGTCAGGTCAACGGCTGTATAATCCTGGTCTGACTTTTCAGTTGCCGCAACAATGGTTAAACCACTGTTCCTGAGGAATTGAATGGTCTCTTTTACATTCTGAGCACGTACAACCGGGAGTTTATAGAGTGCCCCGGCAGATGTTTTGATGGCATCAGAATTAATCTGGGCAGAACCCCTGGCCGGGATGATCAGTCCGTCAACCCCTGCGCATTCAGCCGTCCGGGCAATAGAACCAACATTCCGAACGTCCGTTACCCGGTCAAGGATGATAAAGAATGGCGTTTTTCCTTGCTCGAAGACAAACGGAACAAGATCCTCGACCAGCTGGTAGGTAATCTCCGAAACATACGAAATCACACCCTGGTGGTTTTGCCGCGACAACCGGTTCAGTTTTTCAATCGGCACAAACTGGTACGGAATCTCCAACTCCTTGATCAGGTTAAACAGGTCGTGGAAACCTTCGCCCCTTAAACCGTTCTGTATAAAAACCTTTTCAAGTTCTTTCCCTGCCTTAATAGCCTCGATCGTCGGCCGAATCCCGTAAATGTACGTCTCTTTCTTCATGATAATAGTTCAATATTCAAAATTCGTTAATCAATATTCAATATTCATTTCTCTTCTTCAACCTTCTCAAGCAACGACCTTGGAATCTCTTTCCCCGCCTTCGCTCCCAGTAATTTGATATTCTCCACCCGCCTGATAAGGTTGCCTTTGCCAGTAGAGAGTTTGTTGATGGAGGCATCATATGCTTTATGGGTTGCATCGAGTTTTGAGCCAATGTCCAGCAGGTCTTCAAGAAAACCGGTGAATTTGTCATACAGTTCTCCGCTTTGCCTGGCAATTTCAACAGCATTCTTGTTCTGGTATTCGACCCTCCATAAATTGGCGATCATGCGCAGGGCTGCTATCAGGTTCGTCGGACTGATCAGCAGGATCCTGCGGTCGTATGCCCAGTTCCAGAGGTTCGGATCACTTTGCATCGCCAGCATATAAGCTGGTTCGATGGGCATAAAGAGCATCACGAAGTCGAGACTCTTCAACGCATAGATATCCTGGTAATTCTTGCTGCTCAGGTCAATAATATGGTTTTTAACTGATTGCAGGTGGTCACGCGCGGCCATTTCCTGCTCTTCCCTGCTTTCTGAAGAGGAGTATTGTTCATATGCCACCAGCGACACTTTAGCGTCGATAACCACATTACGCTCGCCGGGGTAAGCCACGATCACATCAGGTTGCAGGCGCTTTCCATGATCGTTCGTATACGATGACTGGATGAAAAATTCCCGGTCGCGGGTCAGGCCCGATTTTTCGAGGATGCTTTCGAGGATGACCTCTCCCCAGTTTCCCCGGGTTTTTGCCTGGCCCTTCAGTGCATTGGTAAGGTTGTTGGCCTCCTTGCTGATCTGTTGATTGAGGTCGGTAAGGTTTTTGATCTCTTTTTCCAGGGAGAACCGTTGTTTTGACTCCTTGTCGTAGGTTTCGTCCACCTTTTTTTCAAAATCCCGGATTTTCTCCCCCAATGGTTTCAGGATCTCATCAAGTTTTGTTCTATTCTGCTCGGTGAACTTTTGGCTCTTTTCCTCAAGGATCTCGTTGGCGAGATTTTTAAACTCCAGCCTGAATTTATCCTGAAGATGTTCGATGTCAGCCTTTTGTTCATTCAGTTTTTGATCCAGGCTGATGTATTCCGTTTCCCGGGTTGTCAGTTTTCTGTTGAGATCAATGATGGTATTATCCTTCTCCGCCATCAGCCGGTTCGATGAATCCAGTTGATCCCTTAACATCCTGGCCCGTTCTTCTATGGTGCTTTTTTCTTTTGAAAGGGTCTCGATCTGAAGTCGCAGCGCTTCTGATTCATCCCGTTTGGACGAATGTTTACCCAGTCTTATGAAAACCATGACCAGCCCGGCAATGGTTCCCAAACCGAAAAGGATAAATACAAGGTTCTCCATGGATGAATTTCGTATCAAACAACAAAAATAGGTTAATTAACCCAATTCTTGTTATTTACCTTAAAATTCAAACCCACCACACTTTAACTCGGCAACCACTGCAAAATGATCGGAGGCAAACCGGTTGTTTCGGGTTTCACGCATCACGTAGTAATCCTGAATATGGACTCCCTTTTTACTTGCAAAGATGAAGTCGATCCGTTCAGTAATTGGTTTTTTGGGGTCAAACCCGTTGAAGGTACCCCCGGGACCCATCGACATCGATTTGTCGGCCACCTTTGAATCCTGGAGTTGCGCTGCAATCAGTTGAATGGGTTCGCTTTCGGGTCCCCCGTTAAAATCTCCTGTCAAAATGACCGGATACCCTGCCGTATTCAATGTCCTGATGCGCTTAAGGATCAATAAAGCACTGTTTTTACGCGCATTAACCCCGATATGATCAAAATGGGTGTTAAACATCCAGAACTTTTTGCCGGTCGCAATCTCCTGGAAAAGTCCATAAGTGCAAATACGCTCCAGCGCAGCATCCCAGCCAACTGATACTTTACCGGGGGTAGGAGAGAGCCAGAAGGTAGACTGCTTTAACATCCTGAACTTTTTGGCATCGTAGTATATGGCACTGAACTCTCCTTTGGCTTTTCCATCTTCACGGCCCACACCAATGCGTCGGTAACCCTTAAAAACACTGTCAATGTATTGGATTTGAGAAAAAAGTCCCTCCTGTATTCCAAACAAGCCGGGGAAAACCTGTTTTACCTGTTCACACAGCCAATCCCGCCTGTTATGCCACGAATTCACGCCGTCTCCCGGATTGTCATACCTGATATTATAGGTCAGGATTTTAAGTGACTGACCCTGTGCAAACCCTGCAACACAATTAACAAGCAACAGGAAGACAATTTTTCTAAAAACCATTTTTACGTTTATATCAATCAAAAATACAAAAAACAAATGATTGATTCATGAAATTCCTCTTTGTGGCTCTCTGTGCAGTTTCTCAGCGGTTCTCTGTGAAACAAAATTACACAGAGAACCACTGAGAATTCACTGAGAACCATAGAGAGAAACAGAATGTGTCATAGTTTGGGAATTGACCATATGAAATATCAGTCCATACTTCAAAATTCGTTGTTCAATATTCAATATTCAATATTCATTTCTTCTAAATTTGCAAAATGCTCCGCATCGCCATCCTCTCCGATACCCACGGCTTTGTTCACCCAAGCGTTCTGAACTTCTTTTCCGAGGTTGATGAGATCTGGCATGCCGGCGATATGGGCAACATAGGCATCGACAGGCAGTTAAGGGAGCTCAAACCATTGCGTGCCGTATATGGCAATATTGACGGGCAGGATGTACGCATCGAACATCCGGAGGTACAACTTTTCATGGTGGAGAATATAAAAGTGCTTATAACCCATATCGGAGGGTATCCCGGGCGGTATGATCATAAAGCCCGTTTGTTGATTGAGCAGGAAAGGCCGAAACTGTTCGTCTGTGGCCATTCCCATATCCTGAAAGTGATCTACGATAAAAAATACGATCTCCTTCACATCAACCCCGGCGCCGCCGGAAAATACGGGATCCACAAATCAATCACAGCCATCCGGCTCATCCTCGACAACGGAAACATGCGGGACCTGGAAGTTCTGGATGTTCCTCGTTAGGCTCAATTTACCCAATTTCGAACTTCAGAATTCGTTGTTCAATATTCAATATTCATATTCTATCTAAGCCTGTCCGCCGACTTCACCAGCGCCTCATCCTTCTTAATTGCCTGGGTGGCGAGAATTAAAAACAACACCGATACCAACGGCATCACCATCCCGGTATAGTTGTATTCGGGTTCAATCTGTGTCAGGGTTGTGATCTTGGTGGCATAAAAGAAGAAAATCACCATGATCAAAACAATGTTGGTGAGCATGTTGAACGAACACAGCCTGATCTGAAGCGGACGGTTTTTAAAGAGAAAAATGGTAGAAACCGAGAAGATGAAGGAGGCGACAACCATGAAAATCAATGGAATCGTGAAATAGGAACTGAATGGTACCTTGGGATCCGGATCCATGCTTTTAATCCCGTAAATGAATAATTTATAATTGCCCTGGACCTCATGAAAATAGGTAGCCAGCGGGAAGAAGAAGAGCAGGATGCAGGCAATGGCTACAATAGCAAGGTAAATGGTCTGAATTCGTTGTAACATGTTATAAACATTAATTTACTGCGAAATTAGGAAAGATTTCCATTGGCTTGAAATGAGTCCCGAAAAAAACTTGATAATCCATTAATTTTTTATATATTTGCATCGATTTAAATCCCCACGATCTTTTCTTAGTTCAGATTCAACCCATTTCACTTTATATCCCCAAACTATAGTTCATTTTCACATTGACTATTCAATCAAATAAATTTTTTTAAACATGTATGACATTATTTCCCTCGACAGCAAAGAGCTGTCAGAGATCAGAGTAATTGCTAAAGAGTTCAACATCCCCAAAGTTGATAAACTTGAAAAGCAGGATCTCATCTATAAAATTCTGGACCACCAGGCGCTCAATCCCACCCCGGAGATTTTAGACAAAGAAAAACAAGAATTGGTAAAACCTTTCCGCGGACGCCCTCGGAAGGATATTGATGGAAAGCCACAGGAACCGCGTGAACCGCGTGAACCTGTTGCACCGCGCCCACCCAGGGAACCCCGGCCGGAAACTCCTGCAGGAGAAAACAAAGAACTGCCAAAAGCCGATCAGCGTTTGCCACGTGAAAATCGTCCTCCCAGGGACCAGCGTCCGCCAAGGGAACCACAGGCTCCCAGGGATCCGCAGGCTCCAAGAGAGCCATTGCCTCCCCGCGAACCACGACCACCCAGAGAAGCGCTGCCACCAAGAGAGCCACAGCCACCCCGTGAACACCGCAATCCAAGGGAGCAGAAACCCCCAAGGGAGAATAAACCCTTCCGTCCTTACCAGGAAAAACAACCTGCAGAACCACTCGTGCAGATGACCATGCCCGAATTGCTTGACACTTCGGCAGAACGCTTCGACTTCGATGAAACAGCCGATAAGCCTTATGTAGCCATCGATCCTGTTGATGTCATCCAGAAACCGGATGGTGTAATTGAAACAACCGAGGTTGCCGCCGGTGATTCAGCCGTGGTTGCCGATGCACAGGTTCCGCCTGTTGTTGAAGAACGCAAACAGCGGGATTTTCCCCGGAAATTCCCTGAACGCCACCGCGAAGAGTTTCCTTTCGAGTTCGAAGGGATCATTGTAAGTGAAGGGGTCCTGGAAATTATGACCGATGGTTACGGATTCCTCCGTTCCTCCGATTATAACTACCTCAACTCCCCGGACGATATTTATGTGTCGCAGTCACAGATCAAACTGTTCGGTCTCAAAACCGGCGATACCGTCAGAGGCACGATCCGCCCGCCGAAAGAAGGGGAGAAATACTTCCCCCTCATCAAGGTCGACCTGATCAATGGCCGTAAACCGGAAGAGGTGCGTGACCGTATCCCCTTCGACTACCTCACCCCGCTATTCCCGATGAAGAAGTTTAAACTGACCGGCCACAAGAACGAAAGCATGTCGACCCGTGTGATCGATATGTTTGCTCCGATTGGATTCGGTCAGCGCGGTTTGATCGTCGCACAACCTAAAACAGGTAAGACGGTCCTGCTGAAAGAAATTGCCAATGCCATCGCCGCGAACCATCCCGATGTTTACATGATCATTTTACTCATCGACGAACGTCCCGAAGAGGTTACCGACATGCAGCGCAGTGTGAAGGCGGAAGTAATCTCCTCCACCTTCGACGAACCAGCCGAGAGGCATACCCGCATCTCCAACATCATCCTTGAAAAGGCAAAACGCCTGGTGGAATGCGGACATGATGTGGTCATTCTTCTTGACTCCATTACACGTCTTGCCCGCGCTTACAATACGGTTGCACCCGCCTCAGGAAAAGTTTTATCAGGTGGTGTGGAAGCCAATGCCCTTCAGAAACCCAAAAGGTTTTTTGGAGCTGCACGCCAGATCGAAAATGGTGGTTCACTCACCATCATTGCCACAGCGCTCATTGAAACCGGGTCGAAAATGGATGAGGTGATCTTTGAAGAGTTCAAGGGGACCGGCAACATGGAGTTGCAGCTCGACCGCAAACTCTCCAACAAAAGGATCTATCCTGCCATCGACATTGTCTCCTCCAGCACACGCCGTGATGATCTTCTCCTTGATAAGGATGCATTACAGCGTATCTGGATACTCAGGAACCACCTGGCCGACATGAATCCGCTGGAAGCAATGGAATTCCTCAGGGAAAGGATGAAATTCACAAGTTCAAACGAAGAGTTCCTGATCTCGATGAATGGCTAACCTGTTATAGGTCAACCCATCGCAAGCCGAACTCCTTCAGGTCAATGCCGTCATAATTGCCTGAACTCATCATCAGAAGTACTGTCCCGGGAGCTTTTTCCCGGGACACTCTTTTTTCCAGCTCTCCCGAATCAGTATAAACCTCAAGGCCGGCTTTACCAAACCCTTCCTGAACCTGCTGAACGGTGATTTCCGGCAACCGTTTCAATTGCAAGGCATGCGGACTGAAATAGACGATAGCCAGATCAGCCGGTTCCAGGGTGCCCAGGTATTGTCCCAGGAATTCTTTATTCAGACTGCTGTAAGTGTGTAACTCAAGGCAGGCAACTACCTTTTTATCAGGGAATTGCTCTTTCACGGCCTGAAGGGTGGCCATCACCTTGGATGGAGCATGGGCAAAGTCCTTATAAATATACCTGCTATGGTTCCGGGCGATCAGTTCAAGCCGCTTGGAGGCCCCTTTAAAGGATTGTATGGCCTGATAGAAGGTGGAATCATCAATTCCAAGTTGCTGGCAAACAAGGCGTGCTCCATTGAGATTCATGAGGTTATGCCTTCCGAAAATCTGAAGTGGATAGTTTTTTCCATCAACGACAATAGTTGTCACGCCATGGTCGATCTGATGTTCCAGGGTAGTATACGGAATAGTCTTTACGTCATCCCGGGAGCCGGGGCAAATACGTTGCAACTCCTCATCGTTGCTGCAGTATATTAATGCGCCCCCAGGGGTTATCTGGTGGATGAAGATGACAAACTGCTCAATATAATTTTCAAAGGTGGGAAAAACATTAATGTGATCCCAGGCGATTCCACTTAGTAGTGCAATATCCGGTTTGTAAAGATGAAACTTCGGTCGAAGGTCGATCGGTGAGGTCAGGTATTCGTCTCCTTCAATCACCATCACCGGGGCTTTATCGGTCAGTTTTACCATCACATCAAACCCCTCCAGTTGCGCACCTACCATGTAGTCACTGTCGATGCCAGCCTTTTGCAAAACATGAAGGATCATCGCCGTGATGGTGGTCTTTCCATGACTTCCGCCAATGACAACCCTTTTCTTGTGTTTCGATTGCTCATAAAGATATTCCGGATAGGAGAATATTTTAATCCCCAGCTCTTTCGCTCGCAATAATTCTGGATTGTCCGGTTTCGCATGCATCCCGAGGATTACTGCATCCAGCCCGGCGGTAATCTTTGAAGCATCCCATCCCTCAGTTTCCGGAAGGATATTGTATAAAGCCAGCCTGCTTTTCGAGGGTTCGAAAAATTCGTCGTCAGAACCCGAAACGGCATATCCTTTTTTATGAAGGGCAATCGCAAGATTGTGCATGGCGCTGCCCCCGATGGCAATAAAATGTAAATTCATCCTGAAATATTTTGGTCAAAAATACATTAATCCTGCAGGAAAAACTTGCATTTACTTGTATGATTGTTGTAAATTCACAAAAATTTTAACCAGCGGAAGAAAAATGCAAGAGAAGGTTGACATGTTAAATCAAAAATTTCAGGGCGCTTCACCTGAAGATGTTTTGTCATGGTTTGCTGTTGAATATAAAGGGAAAAGTGCTTTTTCAACCAGTCTTGGGGCAGAAGATCAGGTGATTACGTACATGCTTTCGCAGTCAAATGCTGGTGTTAAGCAGTTCACCCTTGATACAGGCCGGCTTTTCCAGGAAACCTATGACCTGCTGGATATTACACGGAAGAAATATGATGTTGCGATCGATGTCTGTTTCCCGGCAGCGGAGAAAGTCGAAGAGATGGTTAACGCTAAGGGAATCAATCTTTTCTATGAGAGTATTGAAAACAGGAGGTTGTGCTGCCACATTCGCAAAATTGAACCTTTGCAAAAGGCATTGGCAGGGATGGAGGTGTGGATCACCGGCATGCGCAGGGATCAGTCGGTTACACGTTCAGCAACAGCACTGATTGAATGGAATCCTGTTTATAAAATAATCAAAGTTAACCCTTTGATCAACTGGACTATTGACATGGTTTGGCAGTACATTAATTTATATAAAATCCCGGTAAGTGAACTGCATGCAAAAGGATTTCCCAGTATCGGGTGCATGCCATGCACGAGGTCGGTTCAACCGGGAGAGGATGTCCGTTCCGGTCGCTGGTGGTGGGAACTGCCGGAATTCAAGGAGTGCGGACTTCACAAAAAGAGCTAAAAATATACTATATGAACACCATTGATTTAGTTGAACTCGGTCGCATGTTTATGGAGCGGTATGACAAGCCTACCCCTCTCTACCAGGATGACCAGCATGCCATTTACTGGCTCGGAGTGCCTGAAGACTCGGCATTCAGGTGTAATACCTACCTGATTGTTGACGGGCAGGAGGCCCTGATCGTCGATCCTGGTGGGCATAACTCGTTTGAGTTTGTGAAAAACAGGGCAGCCCAGGTGGTCTCACTTGAAAAAATAACCGGACTTGTCATTTGTCACCAGGATCCAGATGTTGCGGCCTCCATGACAGACTGGCTTTCCTTTGATTCTTCCATCCGAATACTCACCTCTGTGAGAACCAATATATTGCTTCCCCATTATGGGAACCCGGACTATACATTCGTTAATATAAACGAAAACCCGGTGTGGTCCTTTCAGTCGGGTCGCCAGTTGAAATTCATTGAATCGCCTTTTCTTCACTTCCCCGGAGCCTTTACAACATACGATGTGATCTCCGGATTCCTCTTCTCGGGTGATATATGGGCTTCTATTGATATGGACTGGCACCTTGTTGTGGATGATTTCAACCGCCATGAACTAAAACTCAACCTTTTTCATGTTGACTACATGGCCAGTAATATTGCCGCACGGGGATTTGTATACCGCCTTCGGCATGTTGAAATAAATGCATTGCTGCCGCAGCATGGTTCGATCATCCCCAAAAAACATGTAGCCAGGGCGTTGCAATATCTTCAGGATTTGAAATGCGGACTAGATCTCATCTATCCTGATCTGTATTAATATTTCACTGTATTTGACAATTATTAATCCTGAGGAAATATGTCGGACGAATTGCTCAATAAAATCCAGAATCTCGAACGTGAGAATAACAAAGTACGGTTGGCTGCTCAGCAATGGGAACATCTGCAGAAGGTTTATCAGGAATCTGTCGATCGCTTGCAGGAGAAGGAACGGGAATTAACCGCCGCACATGAAAGAACCAGCCGCGCATTATTTGGTGGAGATCTTGCCTGGTGGGATTGGGAATATAAGACCGGTAAAATGCACTTTAATGAGAACCGGGCAAGGATGCTTGGCTTTTCAGCTGAGGATCTACCACAGACGTATAGCGAGATTATAAAAATGATCCACCCGGATGATTATGAATTTACCCTGGCAAGTCTTCAGCGGCATATTTCAGGCAACCAGCCGAATTATGAGGCTGAATTCCGGTTAAAAACAAAATCAGGAGAATGGAGGTGGTTTTTTGACAAGGGTAAGATTGTAGAAACCGATATCCTGGGCAATCCTGTCCGGCTGGCCGGGGTATTGATCGATATCCATGAAAGAAAAAATACTGAAAAAGAACTTATTGTTTCCCGTGACACTGCTGTGGCTGAAAGCCGTTCCAAGAGTAATTTCCTGGTAAGCATGTCGCATGACATCTATACCCCGATGGCCGGGGTTATCGGGATGGCTGAAATCCTCAAGCAATCCCGGCTGACCCAGGAACAGGTTGAATATCTCAATGCCATTGTAAAGTCGGCAACCAACCTCATGTCTATTCTCAACGACATCATCGAATTCTCGAAACTTGAATCAGGAATATTGGAATTCCATGAAAAACCATTCAGTATTCACCAGGTGATTGAGGAGATCACAGGTTGCTATGTCGAAAAAGCAAACGAAAAAGGACTTGAAATCCTCTCATTTCAGGATCCAAATATTCCCGTTGAGGTGGTGGGTGACCCGGTCCGCCTGAGGCAAATCATGAAAATATTCACCGATAATGCCTTGAAATTCACAGAAAAAGGTGAAATCAGGGTTGAAGCACACTTCCTGGAATGGGATGATGAAACCGTCAAAGTTCGCTTCAATGTCAGTGATACAGGAATTGGCATTTCAGAGGCGGGAATGAAAATGCTCTTTACCTCTTTTGCCAAACTTGATACCCCTGAGTCAAAAAAATACAGTGGCGGTGGACTTGGACTGGCCATTGCCAGGAGGCTGATTGACCGGATGAACGGTCAGATCTCTGTCGAAACAAACCAGGGTAACGGAACCACCTTCACATTTTCAGTGGTTTTTGAACGGTATAAGGATTCAGAAGTCAATGATCCGATGAAAGCAGTTCTGCATGGTGCAAAGGTACTGGTTCTTGATCCGGATCCGGGGCGACGGTCAATACTAGCTAACTATCTCGTTCGATGGGATGCAGAGGTGGTCGAATCGGGAGTCCCGGCTGATGCACTCAGCCTGATTCAAAACCGTGCTGAGATTAATAAACCGTTCGACCTGGTCATCGTCGAGTATAACATGCCGGGCATGGATGGGCTGAAATTTGCTTCCTCTATGAAACACGCTTCCTGGGTTAAAAAGTCAAAAATATTACTGTCCACATCACGAATGCACCCCGTTTCCCCGGCTGAACTGGTCGCAGCCGGAATCCTGGTCGCACTTGTCCGCCCCTATACCCTGAGCCGGCTCAGGAGCAGGATAAAGGAGGTTTTGTCACAGGTAAGAAAAGAATTTGCCGGCGACAGGGATGAGGTTGACATGCACCTGCAGGAGGATCAGAAAAAAGTGTTGAATATTCTGCTTGCCGAAGATAATCTCATCAACCAGAAGGTGGCGCTGGTTACCCTGGAAAAGATTGGCCATGCAACTGATCTTGCTGAAAATGGAAAGATAGCCGTGGAGATGTATGCCGGAAAAGAGTATGACCTTGTATTGATGGATATGTCGATGCCGGATATGGACGGACTTGAAGCTACCCGTCAGATCAGGAAGTATGAGGAGGCAAACCCTGGCAGGAATCCGGTGCATATCTGTGCAATTACCGCAAACACCTCCCCGGAAGATGAAGAGAAGTGTTACCAGGCCGGGATGAACAGTTACATATCCAAACCCTTCAGGTTGGAGGAACTGACAAAAATACTCAACCGTATCTAGCTGAACCTGATTGCTTTTACAGGAGTGATGCGGGAAATAATAAAGGATGGAATAATAAAAATAAGGTAGCAGATAATAAGCGTTCCTGCATTGATCAGCAGGATATTCCAAAGGTCCAGGTTGATGGGAATCACCGAAACGTAGTAGGTCTCCTGGGAAAGGGTAACAAGGGCAAACTTTTTTTGCAGAAGACACAAGGTGAATGCAAGTAAATTGCCCCAAAGCATCCCCCAGCCAACAATATACAGGGCATTAAAAAGAAAGACCCTCCGGATTCCCTTGTTTGGCATGCCAAGCGCCTTCAGGATACCCACCATGGCGGTTCTCTCCAGGATCAGGATCAGCAAGGTCGAAATAATGGTTGTGGATGAAACGAGTACAATCAGGATCAGGATAATCAGTACATTGATATCCTGGAGATCAAGCCAGTCAAAGATTTGCTGGTTCAGCATTTTAATGGTGGAGGCATCAAGATTGAACCCGATCTGGTGATACACATATACGCCCATCCGGTCGATATCGTCAAAATTTTTCAGAAATACTTCAAAACCCCCAACCTGGTTTTCAGTCCAGTTATTCAACTTTTGTATGTGATGCATGTCACACAACACATAAAGTTTGTCAAACTCTTCAAGTCCTGTATCATAAATACCTGCGATTTTGAATTTCCTGCCGGGAGTCGCCGTACCTACAATGAAATACATACGCATATCGTCATTGACATGGAGGTTCAGTAGGTTGGCAATCTTCCTGGAGATGATAATACTGTCGTTCTTCCCGGTATCAGAAACATGGAACAGCTTCCCTTCCACCAATTTATCCCGGAAGAAATCCCAGTTGAAATCACGCCCTATGCCTTTCAGGATGACCCCCTGGATATGTTGCCTTGTTTTAATGATACCCGCCTTGGTGGCAAATGACTGGATATGGCTGATTCCCTGGGTGTTTTTTATCTTCAGGTAGAACGACTGCCGCTTCTCGATGGGCTGAGGCTCATAATTGGTTCCTTCCGCAAACCGTGTGATCTGAATATGACCGCTGAAGCCTGCAACTTTCTCCCTGATCTCCTTTTTGAATCCGGTGAGGATGGCTACGGCGATAAACATGATCGCAAGCCCAAGGGCGATGGAGGTGATTGCTATGACCACGAAAGTCCAGGAAAAATTTCCCTTGCTGCGTGAGACTAGCCGGTTGGCGAGAAAAAATTCAGTATTCAAATGAAAGAAATCTTTACTTTGCAAAAGTATGCGTTTTTTCAATCTGTTATGAGAACCAATCGTCTAGTTCCATTTTCCCGGATTACATTTTTCATGATACTCCTGCTGCTGCACGGCATGATACAGGCCCAGGTAAGGGTCGGTGCTCAAGGAACAGCGTTGTATTATCCATTACTGAAAGGTAAACACATCGGAATTGTAGCCAACCAGGCATCGCTTGCCGGCAATAAGAACATAGTTGATATGCTGGTCAGTGATGGATTTGACATCGTCCGGATCTTTTCACCCGAACACGGATTCAGGATATCGGGCGAGGCCGGCCAGCATATTGTGGATAACATCGATTCTGTCACAGGGATAAAAGTTTGTTCACTGTATGGCAAAAAAATGAAACCCGATTCTTCCGACCTTCAATCAATAGATCTAATCCTTTTCGATCTCCAGGATGTCGGTGTCCGGTTTTATACCTATATTTCTACACTCACCTACATGATGGAAGCCTGCAGTGAAAGCGGGATTCCTGTTGTCCTGCTCGACCGGCCCAACCCAAATGGTTTTTATGTAGATGGACCTGTCCTGGAAGCCGGCTACACTTCATTTGTCGGGCTGCATCCTGTTCCGGTTGTTTATGGAATGACCATCGGGGAATATGCCAAAATGATCGATGGGGAAGGGTGGTTGAAAAGCACTAAAAAATGCGATCTCCGGGTTATTCCATTGGAGAATTATACCCATCAGACAAGGTATGCACTACCGGTAAAACCTTCACCGAACCTGCCGAACTCCACAGCTGTGAATCTTTATCCGTCACTCTGTTTTTTTGAAGGAACCAACATCAGTGTGGGGAGGGGTACCCCATTCCCTTTCCAGGCATACGGACATCCTGACCTGCATTATGGCAGTTTCAGCTTTACCCCTGAAAGCATTCCGGGCATCAGTCTTCATCCTCCCATGGAAGGAAAGAGATGTTTAGGTGAAGATCTTAGGAAATATTATTCAGAAAACCCGGTCGGTTCAGACCGGATCATCCTGGCCTGGCTGATTAAATCCTACCATGCATGGAAGAATAAATCGAATTACTTTACAGGTTACTTCAATAAACTGGCGGGAAATGACACCCTTCAGAAACAGATAAAACAAGGAAAATCAGAAAAAGAGATCCGGAAAAGCTGGCAACCCGGCATTGAAAAATTCATGAAAATCCGAGCCAAATACCTACTCTACTAACCCGTCCGCCCGTCCGCCCGTCCACCCGTCCGCCCGTCCGCTAGTCCGCTAGTCCGCTTGTCCGCCTGTCCGCTTGTCAATTAGTCCTCCCGGGATATACCTTCAACCCCTCCTCCAAACATTTCATGGAGTTCG
This sequence comes from Bacteroidales bacterium, assembly GCA_049317265.1. GTDB lineage: Bacteria > Bacteroidota > Bacteroidia > Bacteroidales > FEN-979 > CAIVAT01. The sequence continues at coordinate 11,187 of JBMOIP010000020.1, read as the reverse complement.
CCAGGTCGGTCAGGTTCAGTACATAACTGATACGCACTTCATCTTTTCCCCGTCCGGGAGTGGAATAAAACCCGGTAGCCGGTGCAAGCATCACGGTTTGTCCCTGGTAGCTGAAATCTTCAAGCAACCACTGGCAGAATTTGTCGGAGTCATCAATAGGTAAACGTGCAACGGCGTAAAAGGCACCACCCGGGTTAGGACAAAAACATCCCTCCATCTTATTGATCGATTCAACCACGATATCTCTGCGCTTAACATACTCTGCGAGAACTTTAACGAGGTAGCTTTCGGGGGTGTTGACTGCCTCTTCACCGGCAATCTGTCCGAATGTGGGTGGACTCAGCCTGGCCTGGGCAAACTTCATCGCCGTTGCGATTATCTCTGTATTTCGGGTGATCATTACGCCTATCCTTACGCCACAGGCGCTGTATCTTTTTGATATAGAGTCAAGAAGCACCACATTCTGGTCAATACCCTCAAGGTTCATCACAGAGAAGTGCTCATTGCCATCATAACAGAACTCACGGTAAACTTCATCGGAGAAGAGGTAGAGATCATGTTTTTTAACAATGTCGCGGAGCAATTCCAACTCCTCTTTTGAGTAGAGATACCCGGTAGGATTGTTCGGATTGCAAACCATGATCGCTTTGGTGCGCGGGGTGATGGCCTCCTCAAAGGCGCTCATCGGAGGGAGTCCGAATCCATCATCAATGTACGATGCAATAGGTTTAACGGTGACTCCGGCAGCGACGGCAAACCCGTTATAGTTTGCGTAAAATGGTTCAGGAATGATGACTTCATCACCAGGGTTAAGGCAGGTAAGCAATGCAAAAAGAATGCCTTCGGAGCCGCCTGTGGTAACGATCATCTGGTCGGGGGTAACCTCGATGCCCACCCGATGATAATATTCAGCGAGTTTTTTCCGGTATGAGAGAATTCCGGCTGAATGGCTGTATTCGATGACTTTTATATCGGTGTTGCGGATTTTTTCAAGAACATTGGCCGGAGTTTCGATATCCGGCTGGCCGATGTTCAGGTGATAAACCTTAATTCCCCTCTTCTTGGCTTCATCTGAAAAGGGCACGAGTTTGCGGATAGGAGAAGGTGGACAGGCCTGGCCGCGCAGAGAAATTGTTGGCATAACGAGTGGTTTTTAGAAAACACCAAAGCCAGCTTGTGGCTGGCCTGGTGTTTATTCATGATTATTAAATTTATTTTGTGATAGGAGCAGCGCCTTGTTCAGCTGGCTTCTCCGGCATTGTCGTGGCTGGTTTCGCTGTAACGGTTCCTTTAATCTGTAAAACAACGCGTGCTGTTTTTGCATTTGAAGTTACGGTAACCGTTTTATTGATTCCGCCAACGTTGTTGGTGTTATAGGTTACTTTGATTACATCGCTTTTACCAGGAAGAATTGGCTCTTGCGGCCATGTAGGAACGGTGCACCCACAGGAAGACTGAGGTTTTGATAAAATCAAAGGTTCCTTGCCAATGTTGGTGAATTTGAATTCGCAGGTACCGTCTGCGCCCTGAACAATCGTTCCATAATCATGCACCGTCTTGTCAAACGAAATCTCAGGTGCGTTTGGATTAACAGGTTGCTGGGGTGTTGCATCCTGAGCGTTTACTAAAAAAGCTGAGAACATCAAAACTACAAATGAAAAAACTAACTTTTTCATATTTACTGAATTATTAAGGTTAGAACTATAAAATGAATTCGCTGCAAAATTAAAAAAAATAGAGGTCCACCGGATAAAGAGCTATGATTTTAACGGACTGTGATACCGGTGCGCAAAGGTTCATATGAATTCTGTATTAAATTTGTAGTTTCCAGGTTTAGGACAATTCAATTTGAAAATTCGTAAAATGTTTAACTGCAACAGGTCGCCGGAACACAAAGATACACAAAGCCAGGTCAGAGACAGGATACATCTGAGGCATATGGGAAAATTATCCTATATTTGCATGTTTTTAAAACTTTAACGATTGACAGAACCTGTTCAAAAGATAAAGGAGCTTGACGGAAAACAACTCTACTACTCATTCCTTGCCGGCGCTCAAAGGATATTCGAACATCAGAAACTACTCAATAAAATAAACGTTTTTCCGGTTGCCGATGCCGATACCGGGACCAATCTTGCCTCCACCATGCGTTCCATAATGGACGCAACAATACCTACTGAAAATCTCAAGCAAACAGCGGTAGCCCTTGCTGATGCCGCATTGATCGGCGCTCGGGGCAACTCTGGGATAATTTTTGCCCAGTTTCTCTATGGCTTTAGCAATGAGATCAATCCGGACGAAGCATTAACCGTAAAATCTTTTGCTGAAAGCGTAAAGAAAGCGGTTGCCTATGCTTATGATGCCATAGCCAACCCGGTAGAAGGAACCATACTGACGGTGATCAAAGAGTGGGCTGACTATATTTACCTGCTTAAAGATACCTTCGATGATTTTACCAGGTTGCTGGTGGAAGGATACAACAAGGCACTCGAATCACTGGCTGCTACTACAGGTAAACTGGAAGCCCTCAAACGGTCACATGTGGTGGATGCCGGAGCAAAAGGATTTGTATACTGGCTGGAAGGTTTCATGGACTTTTTCACCCTCGGCGCCGAAAAGGCCATGAGGAAACCTGATGCATCCATGGCTGATGTAGAGGAAGTTGTTGAAATGCCCCATGATGTGCTCAACTTCAGGTTTTGTACAGAAGCATTGCTGGCAGGTGATCAGCTTGATAAGCATAAAATCAGGAATTTTATCCAGCATTGCGGCGATTCGCTCGTAGTGGCCGGGAGTCCGTCGAAAATCCGGGTACATATACATACAGATTTCCCTGCTGAAGTCTTTTCTCAACTCCAGAAATTCGGAAATATAACCTATCAGAAGGTCGACGATATGGTGATGCAGAATGAGATCCAATTCAACCGAAAACATAAGGTGGCCTTGGTGACCGACTCCTCCTGCGACTTGCCGAAAGAACTGATCGACTTTCACCAGATCCATGTGGTTCCGCTCTCTGTCCACTTCGGTGAGACCTACTTCCTCGATCGCCTTACCATTAACCCTCCCCAGTTTTATGCCATGCAGGAAAAATCGGATGTCAATGCTTCCTCTGCTCAGCCTGCATCCAAGGAATTCCAGAACAAATTCGAATACCTGGCGACTCACTATGATTCGATCATCGGCATCCATTTAAGCCAGGCCCTTAGCGGAACCTGGTCAGGTGCTGAAAAAGGATCCAGGGAGGTTGTAAGCCGAACCGGAAAGCAGATCGATGTGCTTAATTCCAAAACACTTACTGCCGGCCTTGGATTGATTGTTCTCCGCGCCGCAAGGGCCCTTGAAGAGGGAATGGCGCATGATGAACTGGTAAGAAAAACCGAAGAATGGAAGTCGAAATCTATAGTACGGGTAAGTGTAACAACCCTGAAATATATCGTTCGAAGTGGAAGGGTTAGTCCGTTTAAGAGTTTTATTGCCAAAATGTTAGACTTGAAGCCTGTTATTGCCGTCGATGAGGAAGGGAGAGCATCCCTCTTTTCAAAATCATTTTCAGAGGAGGGTAGCAGGAAGAAAGTAATGCATAGCATTGCAAAGGAAATAAGTGGGAAACCTGTCTGGGGATATGCAATAACCCATGCCAATAATTCAGCAGCAGCCAACTGGTACGCAGTGGAGATGGAGAAGATCACGGGAAAAAAGCCGCTGTTCATTGAGCATGCATCCCCGGCACTGACTGCGAACGTAGGACCGGGTATCGGATGTGTTTCGTTGATGCTGGAGTAAGGACGGGCGGACGGGCGGACAAGCGGACAGGCGGACGGGCGGACGGGCGGACAAGTGGACAAGTGGACAAGTGGACAGGTGGACAGGTGGACAAGTGGGGGTAGTTTTACAATATAAATTAGATTTTTTCAATGATAGATATCCCGAATATTCTGGTTGAAGTCGGTTTGGTCATTTGTCTCTACATGACCATCGTCTTTATCCTTGCGCTGATGAGAAAGGACAACTCCATCGTGGATGTAGCCTGGGGACTGGGTTTTGTCATCGTGGCGGTCTATTCGATCATTCAATCAGGGGAGGTCGATCTCAGAAAAATGATCGTGAGCCTGCTGGTCCTGCTCTGGGGGTTAAGGCTCTCATTTCACATCATGGTCAGGAACAGTGGAAAAGGGGAGGACTTCCGCTATAAGGCATGGCGCGACACCTGGAAATTTTTTGTGCTGAGAAGCTTCTTTCAGATTTTTATGTTGCAGGGCCTGTTTATGCTGATCATTTCTGCACCCATCTGGTTTATTAACTTCAGCGACGGAGGCCCGCTGGGTCCAATGGATTCGCTGGGCCTGATCGTCTTCGGAACCGGTTTCCTTTTCGAGGCCGTGGCCGATTACCAGTTGGTGGAGTTTAAAAAAGATCCGGCGAATAGAGGAAAAATCATCACTTCGGGATTATGGGCCACCTCAAGGCATCCCAACTATTTTGGTGAAGCGCTTGTTTGGTGGGGAATCAGTTTTTATGCTTTATCATTTACACACGGGTGGTATACACTTATAAGCCCGGTAATCATCACCTTGTTGCTGAGGTTTGTTTCCGGGGTTCCCATGCTTGAGAAAAAGTATGAAGGCCACCCAGACTGGGAAGAGTATAAGTCAAAAACTGCAACCTTCGTGCCTTTTATAAAGTTTCTTTAAAGAGGTAACCAACCACTCGGTTAGCTCTTTCAGTCCGTTCAAATCCGTTTGATCTCCTCCCCGTAATCATGCTGCAAATCTTCATGCAGTCCGCTAAGGGCTTTTTGGATTTTTAACAATTGCCCTTCAAAAATATTGGTGAGGGCGGTACTCGACGAGAGCGGAATGCCACATTGCCTGAACTGAATACAAAAATAGATCCGGAGTTCAACTTCTGTTTGCTTTAACCCGGAGTACCTGATATGCTTGTTGACCGTTCGAAGGATCTTTCTGACACTTTTTTTGACAAAATAGAGCGTGTTTTTATTGATTTCTGCAAAAAGCTGGTCGATTTCGAGTTTTACCTTTTCAATATATTCAGGCTCATAATTAGAGTCAAACAATAAATATCCCATCAACTCTTTATTCTCTTTCTTGTGCTTGGCAAGTTGCAGACAAATTTTTACAAGTTCTGCTGGCGGCAGGTTTATCAGCTCCCTTTTAAGTTCATTTAAGGATGGTGTTTTCAACGAATTGTGAGTTGTCATGTATTCAAAACCAGCAGGCCCTGGTTGATTATATGTTACCTTGGTTCAATTCTGTTAGCACTTATCTCCTCTGAATGATCAGTTTCCCTTTTTCCTGAACACGACCGTTTGAAACAGTCAAACTGAAAATTCCCTCAGGAAGATCGCTGATATCGATGATTTCATCAGGATCATGTACCGGCAGGCTCAGCACAATCCTGCCATAGATGTCATAGATCACAATCTTTTCTGAATCATAGTTTTTCAGACTTTTCAACCTGATGGATCCATCGGCAGGATTTGGGTATATGCTGAGGCCCCTTGCAGGTTGCAACTGGTCAACACCGTAAATAAGGTCGTTATGGATGACCGATTCTAAAAAATAGTAGGACCAATTGCGTAACCTGCTGTGCATAAGGTTTGTTGAAAATGAGGCGACACCATAACTAGTATAAGTCTCCTCATTCTCAACTTTGATGATGGAACTGCCGCTCTCCCCAGGGATGGCATTTGCATGTTCAATTCCGATCCAGTTTTTTTCAAGCATGTCAATTTTTCCATAATTGTAGTACAAGGTATCCCCGTTATACGTTGCTGAATCAAGGGAGGGAATGGAGGTGGCCGGATAGGAAAACTTGTAGAAAATTCCCTCTGCCAGGCTGCTGTCAACTGCATTGAATCCAATGCTGATCCATCCGGTTTGATCGCCAACTGGTTCCTTGAGTTCAAGAAGTGCAAAATCGTCGCCCTTCATTTCCCAATCTTTGAAAAAATAGACTTTTTTCACCCAGCTGCACGGAAAAATTGGACTCGGTTGACCGCCGTCGTAAACAGGGCAAACATAAAGTGAATCGTGAGCAAGGATGTTTGTTACAACAAATGTTACACAATGGGCGGCGGTGAGAACATATCTTCTGCTGATCATACTGCCCGAACAATCGCTGAACAAGGTGTCATCCTTCATCGTGGAGATCTTTACACTGGTCCGGAACGGATACTTTGCAATATCATAGTCCGCTGAGGCTCTCTTTTTGCGGGTAAAATGACTCCCTGGAAAGACATTTGATACAGGTGGAGTTTGTTCAAGGAATTCAGCAGCGCTGTTAAACAATCCCAGGAAAAATTTTGTATGATCTGCCTGTTTTGTGGTATCATACCCGTGATTTGTGATCGAATCCACGCGGCCGTTTTCCAGGTCATAAATGAGCATGGTTGTTTTTTGGGCAGCACTGAACAATGCAATCAGGGAAAATAGCAGTGTTACAAGTTTCTTCATCATGAATCAGTAAGTTCCAAATTTAGGAACTAATTCTGTTATATTTCAAATAATTTCATCCTCCATCTCAGCAGCCCTGCAGCCATTGTCCTGTCAGGAACATGAGGGGGAAATTTTCATGGATTTTGAAATCTGCATTCTGTAGGGTCTCTCCGGCTGATTTGACCTCTATCACCTTAAGGTCAATATTGCCTTTTAATTCGGCCATGTTGTTGCTTTTTACGTTTCCTGAAATGAACAGGACGTAGTATTTCCCCGGTTTCAGGTTTAAGGCATATTGTCCTTTCTCGTTTGCTTTAGCCTTGACAACAGCTGGTAATTTTTTGAAACCAGTGATATAGTTGAAGGTGAGCTTCGCTTCGGAATCAAAATAGTCCTGCACTTTTTTTTCGCGTTCCGGATCGATGGTGTTAAACATTGCCTGTGAATAATTGGATTTGCTCATCATGAATTGCCCGACAACCTTTGCAAGGTCACCATATTGAGCCGATTGAGCATCTGCCTTGCTGATCGCATAAATTTCACCACCTGCATCTACCCTGGGTGAGAGTTCATAGATGTCTTTATAGGTCACGTTACCCGACAACTTTCCATTTTCTGTTGTAAAGGAAAGGGTAATAAAAAGTAATACAGCGCTGAGAAGTATGTTTTTCATGGTTGTTAATTTTTAAGTTAGGCGACAAAAGTACTCCAACAAGGTCAGGCTTCTTGTTACCGCCTAGTTATTGCTTTGTTAACGACTTGTTAATGTTGTTTTTATAACATATAAAATGGCTAATTTTGAAACCGCAAATGAAAACGACACGAACCTACCTGCTGATCACAATATTTTCCGTTGCATTATTGATAGTGCTGGTCATCCAGGTTAACTGGATCCTCAGGACCGCAAAGATCAGGGAAGAGATGTTCAATGAAAAGGCTAATATAGTTCTTTCCAGAACAACGGAAGCCCTTCGTTCGGATAAAGAGACCTGCCTGAAGATCGATGCCTGCGCCGGGAAGGAGAGCACCGCCGGATTGCCTGTGAAATTAGGAGAGAATGAAGTACATAAAATTGATTCACTCTTCAACCATTATATGAAGTTCTATAACTTCCATATCGACTACTCTTTTATTGTCGCAAAACCGCTGAATGCTGCAACTGAAAACAAAAGCAGTTTTGCAGATTACATCTATCAGAAACCTCTGGATGGGCTGGAAAGCGGGAAGGGGATGGAACTTAAACTTATTTTCCCTGAGAAAAAGCAGTTCATCGTGGCGGAGATGGGAGCCATGTTTATTACTTCAGTAATCCTGATACTGGTTGTGCTGGTCATGTTTTGGCGAACTGTTCTCTCCCTGTTGAAAGAGCAAAAAATATCGGAACACACCACTGACTTTGTCAACAACATGACCCATGAATTCAGGACACCTTTGACCAACATAGCCCTTGCTGGCAGAATGATCCAAAAGGATTCCACCATCGGGCATGAGGACAAAATAAAACACTACACAGGAATAATACTGGATGAAAATGAGAAATTAAGGCTACAGGTCGAGCAGGTGTTAAGCATGACTGCACTTGAACGAGGTGAAATTCCATTATTAACGACAGCATTGGATTTTCATGAACTTATCACGGAAGTGATTCGATCAATGAATCTTCAGATCGAATGCAAACAAGGGAGCTTAACTTTAAACCTGGATGCTTCAAGGTGTATGATATCTGGTGAACGAATATGCCTGGTCAATGCATTAAACAACTTGATTGACAACGCGATAAAGTATTCAAAAAAGCAGCCTGATTTGTCGGTGCAAACAGCTAATATTGGTCAAAACCTGGTGGTTGCAGTCACTGACAAGGGGATGGGAATTCCGAAGGAATATCAAAAGAGCGTATTCCGGAAATTTTTCAGGGTTCCAACTGGTGATGTGCATGATGTAAAGGGATTTGGTCTTGGGTTGGCTTACGTAAAAAAGATTGTCGAATTGCACGGCGGAACGATTCTCCTTCAGAGTGAAGTGGGTAGAGGAACAACATTCACAATAACGCTTCCAAATGTCTGACAAAAGGCACAAAATATTGCTGGCTGAGGATGATCTGAATTTGGGCATCTTGCTGGTAGATTACCTGGAAAATGAAGGATTCGATGTGAAGCTTTGCAAAGACGGGGAGCTGGCGTTAAAAGCGTACCAGGGCCAACGGTTTGACCTGTGTCTGCTGGATGTAATGATGCCCAGAATGGATGGATTCTCAGTTGCCAGGGAGATCAGGCTCAAGGACAGGGATATGCCACTTATCTTTATCACGGCCAGGTCGTTAAAAGACGATAAGTTAAAAGGCTATGGTTTGGGTGCGGATGATTATATCACAAAGCCATTCGACGAAGAGGAGCTGCTTTGGAAAATAAAAGCAATCATTCGCAGGGTTCCTGAAAATCCGGGAACCGGCAAAGTCGCCGTTATCTCCATAGGGCAATATACCTTTGATCCCAATAATCAACACCTTACCATCCATGGAAAATCCAAACGAATTACCGAAAAGGAGTGCGATATCCTTAACTACCTGTCCGCCCATCGGAATAATATCATCAAAAGGGAGGAGCTGTTAACAGCACTGTGGGGGGAAAATGACTATTTTCTCGGCAGGAGCCTCGACGTATTCATCACTAAAATCCGCAAATACCTGAAAGACGATCCCGGTCTGAGTATTGAGAATGTTTTTGGAGTAGGCTTCATTTTCAATGTTCCGGTAAATTAGAGCCATTATACCCTGATTATTTCGTTGTCTTAGCGCCTATCTGATTGCCAAGTTTTTCAAATTCCACATCATTTGGCTCCCATAATTCAATTTTGTTACCTTCTATGTCCATGATGTGAACAAATTTCCCATATTCCACTTTTTCAATCGTATCTGTAATTGTTATACCTCGCTGTTGAAGTTGAACAATAAGTTCTTCAATGTTTTCGACCCTGTAATTAATCATGAAGTCCTTAGTTGAGGGCTCGAAATATTTGGTTCTTTCAATAAACGGGCTCCATTGAGTAAATCCTTTTTTGGTACTGTCGGCCCCTTGTCTCCATTCAAAAACTGCTCCATACGCGTTGGTATTCAAACCAAGATTGATTTCATACCATTCACGCATTTTTTTCGGGTCTTTACACTTGAAAAAAATTCCGCCAATTCCTGTTACTTTTCCAGCGGATTGCGTACTCTTAGAGCTTTTCGTTGTGAATGACTTAAATGCGAAGCCAAGTACGAATGTCATAACAAATGCAAGTATTATTACTATTTTCTTTTTCATTGTGGCATGTATGGATGGAACCCCTGGAAATCTTTGCTGCAAGTTTACGTAAAAAAAAGAAGGTGAGTCATGAGTTACGGGAAATGATCATAAAGCTGGTTCTGCTTCAAATAGGAGGAATTTATTTTTTATTTTTTGTAATGTCGAAAATTGCTCCAACAGCAACACCAATGGCAAGTCCCAATGCGATGCTTAAAGAAGTATTTCCCGAAGAAAATCCATAGGTTGCTCCGAATGCCACTCCCAGGGCGGCGCCAATCCCAATTCCATTCCCGGATTGTTTATTTTTGGGTTCTTTTTCGGTTAATCCACTGGCGAACGCAGCTTCTTCAACATTAGGACTACATCTTTTTCTTCTCGATTTTCTCATGATTTGGCAAATAGGTTGGGAGTGCTGCTGAGCCATACCATTTGTATAATTCGGCTTCCAGTACTTTTTCTTTAATTGTAGGATCGGTTTCTAATAAGGCAGTTGCTTCTTCAATCGATTTGACGTTTAGAATAAATATTCCCCGATAGGCTTTCTCATTTTTTCCTAAAGGCCCGGCAACAATCAACTTACCGATCGCAGCCATACGGCCAATATTGTCCATGTGACCTTGGAATAAACTGTCCAATGTTTTTTTATCTTCGATTTTATTGGATCCGGTTTTCAGGATTACAAGAATATAAGTTTTCATTCCATAGTCATCACCTCGTAATGAATCTGCAAGCAGCTTGTCATATTTTGGATTTTCTGTCTGAGAGTATGCTGACAAACAAAAACTGACTAAAATAAGCAGTAAAAGTCTATATTTCATAGGTTAAATTGTTTTAGGTTGTTCAATATTACCATCAAAGTAAATAGGTATTCCATTGGTGCCTTGTATAATTATACTCGTGTCTGTTCCGGAAATTGCTTGAATGTGCAGATGTGGATGACTTGTGCAGCCCGAATCACCTGCATGTGCAATGGGTCTATAGGAAACCATTGTCAGCCGGTCTCTTTTTTATCAGAGCGCTCTGATTTCTTGAAACATCTCTTCATACTTTTCTTTAAACATTCCTTCAGCCTTTCTTGGGAATTTATACCCGTCAGGTCCTACATAGATATGAATTGTTGTTGTATCCTTATTAACTTTTCTTGTTTTTTGATATTTTACAAGCCAGGCGTCATAATGCTCAATCAGTTTAGATGCCTCGTCCAGCAGCTCAGGGGGTAAAAGGTTTCCATTTTGCAAGAGAATATCACGAATTATTTTGTTCGAAGTATAAACAACTTCATCCTCGAAAATGGAATTATACTCTTTAAGTTTGGAATAAGTGTTGTCAAAAGCAAGTCGTGATCTGTTTAAGTGAATGTAAACTTGTCCAAGAAGTTCAGTAGTCTGCTTTTTCCATTCAAAGTCAGTGTTCTGTATTTGTGAAATTCTATCAAATTCACGTTT
>JBMOIP010000019.1:0-78637 GCA_049317265.1 Bacteroidales bacterium | reverse complement strand
GAGGGATAAGCCTCAGGAAAGAGTGAAAGGAGTAGCAATTGTTTTTCCAACTTTTTAAAGAATTTTGTCAATTCTTTTGAAGTCCACTTGGATTCCAGATAGGTAATTATACTTTCAAGATTTTTTGTGGCTTCTTCTGTCCACCTAATCTTTAAGCCACTTTTCATATTTTTTTCTTATCTGCTCGTGGGATTGGACTTTCCCCTGCTGAAGATCTTCAAGCCCCCGATTAATTGAAGCCATTTCTTCTTGAGTAATATGACTCCACCAATCTGACCTGGAAACATTAGGTACAGTAACGATATTTTTTATCAGATCTATCAGGTCATTGTCTTGAATCTCGCAGATTCTTTGAATGATATCCAGTTTTTCGGCTGAAAGGTTCATTTTGGTTGTTGCTTTGTACAAAGATACAAAATATTTTTTGTGTTTCGTAGTGGTCCTTATTGATTTGGGGCTAACGGTTGGCGGGTTTGCGAAGGCGGGGATTTTCATAGAAGCACGAAACCCCCGCTTTTACAAAACGGCTGTTAGCGGTTCATTGTTTTTATTTCGTGGCTTCTATCCAATCATTCATATTTTTTGTCAAATCATTTTTTCTGTTTTTCTACGTGCTACCTATTCTTAAAAGTTGCTATTGCTCTATCGTTTCCCTTTTCGTACAACATCGAAAATCGCACCGACAGCAGCGCCAAAAGCAAGCCCAAGAGCGATACTTTGCGGAACGTTTCCTGACTTATTGCCATAAACCAATCCAAATAAAAGTCCAAGGGCGGCTCCAACAGCAATTCCATTTCCAACATTTCTTTTTTTATTATCAGTCATAAATTCTAAATTTAATTATTTTGTTTTCTGAAAGTTGTTTGTTCGGTCGTCCTTCACAATGACCGCTAACGCTTACAGCTATGCCCCGTAAGGGATTGCGGAGAACGTCATTATCAACCGCCACAAAAATTGATGCAAGTAATAATGTCCGAAAACCTCTGGAACCCTTATTGGGTATAGGAGGTGTTGGCGGTTCGTGCATTTTTATTTCTCAAGCACTAAAGGTAAATCTTTGCCTAACTCTATGCAATATTCTATATCCTTTAAAGTAAACCTTGTTCTTGTCAATCCTTTATCATCATTTGCTTTTATCAATCTATCAAATATATCCCCTGAATCCAATGATAAAAATTCTTTAACAGTGCTAATACCTGAATCCAAAATAATCCTTGCAAACACAGGACCAACACCGGTAATTCTTACCAAATCAGAAAGTTTAACCAATTCAGTCAATCTATCAATAGGAAGTTCGTATCTATTTGCCAGTTTTTGTCTATCTGAGCGTTTTGCAGCATTATCAAATAATTGTTTTGAATCCTTTATGCCAATTGAATCAAGTTTATCTATAATATCAGTCTCAATGATTGGCAAATCAATCAATCTAACTGGAACTGAGACATAGCTATTAGCCTCTCGTCTTAGAATCGTCAAATAATTAATATCTAATCCTGTATCTTTTGAAAATTTATCAACTTTTGGTTTGGTCTTTAGTGAATCCAATAAATCGGAAAGCGAATCAATCCCTTTAGATTTAAGCAAATCAAAACGTTCGTCAATTCTATCTTTAAGCACAATCCGCCCTGGCAAAATATCCTTAGTTTTAAGAATATTTTTAAACTTATCAATGGTGAACTTTTCTGTATCAACAAAGTAATTATCTTGCATAATCTATTATGTTGCTGTTTTTTTTGCATGATCGCCAACGGTTGGCGGGTTTAAGAAGTTGGCGATTTCGAAGCACTAAACTGTCTGTCAGCGCTGCACTTGATACGAAGCGAATTACATTAGAGGCACAACTAGTCGTGTTTGAAGTGAAACCGTAGTTACACTTGCACAAAAACCAATGTTGGCTGTTCGTTGTTTGTCTCATCAAATGCTGTCAAACTATTTCTGCTCCAAAAGCTCTGAAGATTTTTTTGAATCTTCATTTTTGGGATTTATCAGAAGAGATTTTTTATACATTATAATAGCCTCTTCTTTTTTGCCTGATTTAGCTAACAATTCTCCGTAGCTGTTAAATAGATTATCACTGTTTGGGAATAATGTTATTGCAGAACGGAACACTGTAAATGCCAAAGTAATCTTCTCACTCTCGAAAAATTCATAGCCAAGTTGATTCAATTCATCTTCATCTAAAAAATAGTTTGAGGTATCGGACTCCATTTCTATGAATTTTGCAAAAGCATATCCTTCACTTTTTTGCAATAATAGATGAGCATAAGTAGTAGCAATGGATTTTTTAGCTTTTTTTACTGAAACTGTTTTACCATTCATAATACTGAATGCACCAAAAATATTGTCCATTGCTGAACTACTTCGCTTATTATTAAACCATACTATTAATTGATGTTTCGTTAAATTCATAATTATGTTTGCGGCACAACCAGGCATTCCACCACTTTCCCATACAATTTTCCCCATAGTGCTATCTAAAGAAATACGGTTTCCAAACCCCCAATAAAAATCACCTATCACACCTATTTCAGACCCAACGCCCCTTAAAGTAACTTTTTTTCCATTGTTTTTTGTTGAAGGGCTAAAAAGGAGATTAAGGCTTTTTTGTTTTAATAAAATTCCGTTATATAAAGCATTCTCGAAATTTACCAAATCGGAAACAGATGTATAAATATTTGCATCACCTTCAGAAGGCCAGGTTTTGTAATGCACTTTAAAATCATTAGTTGCAAAAGAATCAACCCGGACAGGAGTTATAGAATAACTAAAAGGAAAATCATAATTATATGCTACGTTTGGCTGTGTATATGGATTTGTTCCCGAAGCTTTTTGAAAAGTGTTTTTCATGCCTGAGGGTTTAAAAATATGTTTTGAAAGATAGCTGTCAAATTTCTTACCACTGACCTTCTCTACTAACAAGGCCGCTAAAACAAAATTGATATTAACGTACTCCCAGGCCTCTCCTGATTGAAAAGTTAAAGGCAGTTTACTTATTCTGAGTGCAGGAATCACATCATTTAAAGTAAATATTGTATCTCGGTTCAATCGCCAAAGGGGCAAAAATATTTCACCTATATCGGGAATTCCCGATGTATTCGAAAGTAATTGATTGATTGTTACTTCCGGATAAGGAAAGTCTTGAAAATATTTAGCGTATTGATCATTTAAATTCAGCTTTTTTTGTTCACACAATTGAAGCACTGCAATTGAAGTAAATAGTTTAGAAACCGAAGCAATTTGAAACAGTGTATTGGCTGTGTTAAGAATTTTATTTTGAGCATCAGCATAGCCAAAGGATTTTTGGTAAAGAATTTTCCCATTTTCAGCTACCAATACACTGCCACTGATGTCACCATTTTTGTCTATTGTTGAAAAGAAAGAGTCTAATTTACTTTCCCGTCCTTGTCCCATGGAAAACTGAGTAATACAGCAAACAAAAAACGAGCTTAATAAAAAGCGAAGATTAATTCTATTTACTTTACAGGGTCGTAGGTTGTTCCTCGAAACTAACCGCAGAGAAGAAATTAGTTTGTTTAAGTATAATTTAGTCATTTGTTCTTGATTCTATTTTTAAATATTTTCTGTTCATTCAAAGCTCAAATGTCACAAGTTAGCTGTGTCCCCAGCGGTTGCCGATAACGTTGCAGCTAAGCCCCGTGCGGTGGTTTCGGGAATGTGCCTGTAATCCCGGTAGAATGCAGCATGGGGGTTTAGTTGCTGTGTTAGCAACAGCTATTTTTAATTTGTCCAAGGTTCTTTATCCCGAGCATTCACGAATTTCTCCCCATCAAAAATGCATAAGCCTTGCCAAGTGCCAAACCACAATTGCCCTTTGTTATCCTCAAAAATACTTTGAACAACATTTGTGGTTAATCCGTCTTTAGTGGTGTATAAAGTGAATTTTGTACCATCATATTTATAAACCCCGATGCCTTCGGCTGTAAACCATATATTTCCTTTGCTATCCTCATGAAAACCGCCAGTTTCTATCCCTTCTATAATTCCATCCTTTGTGAAATTTGTAAAAGTAGTTCCATCAAATTTACTTGCGCCTCCATAAAATGAGCCAATCCAAATATTTCCATTTCTGTCCTTTAAGCCCACACCAGCATTATTATCGGTAAGCCCATTTTTCTTTGTTAAATGGGTAAATGCCCCATTCTTGTATTTGAAAATTCCATTTCCGTCATTGCTTATCCACATATTTCCATCATTATCCTCTACAAAACCTCCCGCACTTTTTATTGAAAGCATAGGTTCTGCATTTTCTACCACTGTGTTAGGCAACAAAAAAGGAGTAAACTTTTTTCCATCAAAATGACTAACTCCTCCAACTGAACCAACCCAGATCAGTCCTTTAGAATCAATTGCTAATCCCCAAATCTCCTCATCTTGCAAACCTACTTCTGTCGAATATGCAGTAAATTTTTCTCCATCATATTTTACAAGCCCAGAAGACGTTCCAAACCAAATATTGCCAACTTTATCTTCAATGATTTTTCTAATAGCCAGCCACATTGGACTTTGTTCAATAGTAACTCTTTCAAGTGTTTTACCGTTGTAGCGTATAATCCCATTTCCATTTGTCCCAAACCAATAATTTCCTTTTGTATCTTGATACATAGACCTGACAAATTCCCTTACCATTCCATTTAAATTGGTGTGTATTTGCGGAAACGTCGTAGTTTGTTTTAAATTAGATGATTGGTTGTTTAGTCCATTTTCAATTTTATCATTAACTGGTTTTTCTTTCACTTGTCCTGTGCAAGGTAAGATTTGAAAAGTCAAAACAATTAAAATTAAATTTCTTGTTATGGATATTTTTATACTTGCAATGCTTATCATATTATTGGTTTTATAATAGTTGCTAACGGTTTCGGGCTTAGCGAAGGTGGCGATTTTCACCACAAATGTGTCTGCGGAGCACTGAACCGCCACTTTTGCCAAACCCTTATTGGTGGCTGCTCTTCTTTCTATTATCATTTCTTAAATCTTTCAAATGTATTTCCGTTGAACTTAAATATTCCGTTGTCAGGTGTCCCAAGCCATAAGTCGCCTTGATTGTCCATATACATTGAAACTAAATTAACGTCTTTCGTGCCGTCTTTTACTGAATAATTTGTGATGCTTTTGCCGTCATATTTATAAACTCCTTTGTCCCAAGTGGTCAGCCAAATATTTCCGTTATTGTCCTCTATGATGTATGAATAGTAGATGTAGTCATCTCCGCCAAATATTTTTGCGTTTCCAATTCCTTCTGTTTTTTGATACTGAAGTCTGTCGCTTTTTATTGTCTTGTCAAAGTCGAAAATATAACGATGCCAAGTGTTACAGAACCAAAAACTACCTTCTTTGTCCTCAAAAATGGAACGAATACCAAATGTGCCACCAGACGGTGCTATTGTTAAATCATCTTCATACATCCACTTGATGGATTGTCCGTCAAAACGGCAAGCACCAAAAACAGAAGTGCCAAACCACATTACACCTTTTCGGTCTTTATAAATACAATAAACTTCATAAGGACTAAAAAATGGATTGATGCCTTTTGCATAAATTTCATCGTGTAGATAATGTTTTGGGAATTCTAATTGAAATAGAGTTTTACCGTCAAAGCGATAAGGACCGTTTTCGCCTCTTTTGCCCAAAATGCTAAACCACAAATCATTCGGTTCTAATTTCCAGTCTTTACTTTTTACAGGTTGTAAAGTTGTAAATTGTTTTCCGTCAAATTTGTTGATTCCACTAAGCGTTGAGAAGAATATATTGCCAAATTTATCTTCTTGGATTTGTCTTATACTGTCGTTGCATAGACCGTCTTTTGTGGTGAAATTGACAATGGTTTTGCCGTCATAACGATACACACCTTCACCATTACTCCCAAACCAATAGTTGTTCTTTTTGTCCTGAAAAACATACCAGAAATGGTCGCCAAGTTTATTTACGGTGTCACCTGATGCAATATGATTGTTTGAATTGTCTGCGTTTGAAGCGTTATTTTTTGTCTGTCCATTGCAAGATGTCAAAATGGTCAGAATGCTAAAAAATATGAATGTTTTTAATTTCATTGTTTGTTTGTTCAAGATTTGCACTGTCGTCATAGAGTTGCCGCTAACGGTTAGGGGCTTTGCGAAGTTGGGGATTTAGAAGCACGAAGTTTCAATTTAGCCCAAATGTTCATTAGTAGCACAAATGTTGAATGAAGCACTTCAGCCCCAATTTCGCAAAACCCTTCTTAGCGGTTCGTTGCTTTTTTTGTTATTCTGTTCCAGGCTAATTCTTATATTCTGTGTATTTAATAAATGTTTTTCCATCGAAAAAGTATAGACCAGATTCTCTAGTCCCCACCCACAGATTTCCGTTTTTATCTTCCAAAATTTCCCAAATCCAAGGATTGACTAGTCCATCTTTAAAATAGGTGAAAGTTTTGCCATCGTAACGTCTAAGACCATCACTGGCACCAAACCAAAGATTTCCCTTTTTGTCTTCTATAATTCGGGTGACTTCGCTTGGCAAACCATCTTTTGTTGTAAAACTTGTAAATGTATTTCCATCATACCGATAGGCTCCACCCCAATTACTGAACCAAATATTTCCGTTTTTGTCTTGCAATTGAGGCCACCCCCAATTATGAGCTTTTGGTTTTGGTCCATCTTGAAATAAATCCATTGGTTTGAGGTTGGTTACAGATTTTCCATCGTAATGAAAAACACCTTCATTGGTTCGTCCACCTAACCATATGTTACCTGTATTATCTTCTAAAATGCGTTCCACCTTATCATTACTGGTCAAAAAGCCATTTGCGGCTTCATTTATTGGAAAATGTGTAAAAGATTTGCCATCGTAAATATAGACACCATCAATCGTTACAAACCATAGTTTTCCGCTTTTTGATTGTAACATATTGTATACCCAATGGGTTTGATAGTAGGGGTTCTTATTAGGAGGCAGATTTTTTGGTAAAGGAATCTGGATTTTGGAAAATGTCTTCCCATCGTAAAGACAAAGTCCCACTTCAGTACCCACCCATATTTTACCATCTTTATCTTCCAAAATGCAATAAATTTTATTACAATCTAGGCCATCGTTTATTGTAAATTGGTTAAACGATTTTCCGTCATACTTATAAAGTCCATTATCTGTGGTTCCGAACCAAAGGTTACCTGATTTGTCCTGCAGAAAACGTTGAACAATGCCATTTCCTATGGTTTTTATTAGTTTTGAATCATCCTTTTCTTTTGGCAAATCTTTTTTAACTGGTCCGTTGCAGGTTGCCCCCAAAATTGTTATTGTGAGAAAAGTAAGCATTAGCATTTGTAATATTAATTTTTTCATTTGTCAAATAGTCTTGAGGTTTTGTTATCTATTTGTCGGTTTGGGTGTCGCTCTGTAATGACCGCTAACGAGTTGCTAACCACCATATGTTGTCTATGATGCCTAAAGGGAAATAATTCGCCATTAGATGGAGTGATAGACAATGTATGGGACTTAGCAGCCATTTGTGCTTATTTTGTTATCAGGCCTTTCGGGCCAATATCTTATACCAAAGTTAAAACTTAATCCGGATTGCTGGTCGCAAATCAGAAAATATTTATAGGTTCAGGTTATCCAGCGGACTCTTCAACTGATCAAACCCCCTGGTGGTGATATGGGTGTAGATCTGCGTGGTCTTTGGATTCGTATGACCCAGCAAGGACTGTATGTAACGAATATCTGTGCCATGCTCCAGGAGGTGGGTCGCAAAGGAGTGCCTGAGTGTATGCATGGTGACATGCTTCCTGATCCCTGCCTTCGAACATGCACGTTTAAGTA
The DNA here is from genome assembly GCA_049317265.1 of Bacteroidales bacterium. Classification (GTDB taxonomy): domain Bacteria; phylum Bacteroidota; class Bacteroidia; order Bacteroidales; family FEN-979; genus CAIVAT01. The sequence continues at coordinate 70,825 of JBMOIP010000019.1, read as the reverse complement.
TGTTCTGAATACTGGTTTCCGAATATTTCCCCCTGGTAGCTCCTTCAAACAGGTAGTCAATCGGTCGGTATTGCCGAAAATATTCCCTAAGCATTCCCAGAAACCTGGTCGACAACAGGGTCATCCTGTCTTTGCATCCTTTCCCCTGAACCACTTTGATCATCATCCTTTTAGAATCGATGTCGGTGACCCGCAGGTTCAAGAGTTCCCCAACGCGCAGCCCGGCGGAATAAGCTGCCATGATCATGCATTTGTGCTTCAGGTTGGTAATGCTTTCAATGATCGCGCCAACTTCCTCCTCACTCAGTACTTCCGGCAGGAATTTTTCCCGCCTCGGTCGCTCGATGTAATAGGTCTCCCGCTTCCCTCCGGCCACATGCTCAAAATAGAATTTGATGGCATTGATGGCCTGGTTCTGGTAAGAAGTGGAAATGCACCGGACTTCGACAAGATATCTCAGGTAACTTATGATTTCATCGTAGGTGATATCTGCCGGTTCCTTCCGGGGAAAATAATTGAGGAATTCAGTAAAACAATCACGATAAACCTGGATGGTATTTGCACTGTAGCGGTTAACCGTCAGCCGTTCAAGATAAATTTCCGGACATTTCCGGTTGTTTTTAATCACGGAGGGGTTGGTCTTCTGATTCCTGACACGTTGAAAGATATCCTCCTTGAAAAGATAGGTCCACCCTGTCGAACTACAGAAGGAACTGAGATCGGAAAGAATCTTCTCGTCATGAGGAAGCAACCAGCACTGTTCCCCGGGATCCCAGGTGTGTAGCGGCAGCTCCTTCAACTTTGCAACCATTGCTGCATCGTACCTGAATTTCAATTTGATCCGGTTGTTATTGATACGCAGTACCTCCAGGGTCTTAGGCGAAAGAGGTGGTTCGTCGGCTGGACTTTTCCCAGCTTTAGCATCAGGCTCCTGCCAGCTGATCCGCTGACCGAAATAAGCATTGATCTTTTTAACGTTGTCACTGTTGTGGTGCACGACCCAGCAAAATCCGGCCGAGTCCCAGCGGCTGTAACCCAGCGACCGGATATAAGCGATGTCGGCTTCATGTTTTGGCAGACGCAGCAGGATATTCCGGCCGGTAATAGTACCTGTAACGGGCGAGACAGGGGGGCAGTTGTTGGATTCCATGGTTTTACATTGATTTCAGGATGCTAAGTTTTGCTTCGTCCCTGTTGATGTCAGGTTTTACCTCTTTATTTGCTTAATCGGAATTTTTTCAAAAGGTAATACATCCTGATACCATTTTTTTTATTTTTATTTTTATTTTTCAAACCATTTACCCAATTTTACCTTCCAATTCACAAACAACCAGGCAACGTCCCCCAATCATCAAATCATCAAATCATCAAATCATCAAATCCAAATGTCTGTCTTCAAATCCAACCGTTTCACCGTCTCCCAGTCGCGCAAGCCGGGAAAGGTGATTGTAACCACACTCCCTCCGACCGATACTGTGCGCAGTTCCAAACCTAAGACCTGGTCGCCGGCGCAAAAAGAGCATCTTAATCGTGTGGAAGCGGCCAAGGAGTTTGCACGCATGGCCATCTCCGATCCGGAACTCAACGCCTATTATGCAGAGAAGGCCCGTCGGTTGAATGGTATCGGCGCCTGGCACATCGCCATCAGCGATTATTATTATCCGCCGTGGATCCACCGGGCCGATTTTCATGATTTTAGCGGTAAAATGGGTTCTATGGTCACGATCGAGGCTTATGATAATTATGAGGTGAAAGGTGTGAACATGAAAATCGCTAGTGCAGCCGGGGTGATCCTGTCGGAAATTGAGGCTACACCAGGCCCTTACAAAATTGGATGGGTCTGTAAACTGGATGCAGATATTGATCTCTTCCCCGGTTCGGTAATCACCCTGGGGGCCCGGGATATCCCGGGGAACATCACCAGGGTGGAGCTCACCTGGCCATTTGACAGCAACCGTGACATCTATTTTGAATCAAAATTGAAGAAGGGATCCAGGCGGGGTGAAAAAAGTCAGCTGCGAATTCGTAAGTGATGCATTTTACCTGTATAGTTTTTTCAGTATAGGATAAAACGAAGATTAAACGAAGATTAAACGAAGATTAAACAAAGATTAAACGAAGATTAAACAAAGATTAAACGAAGATTAAACGAAGAAGCTAGGTAAGTTAGAGGATGGTTAGGGGTGGGTTAGAGGAGGGTTAGAGGAAAGATACAGGAAGACCGGGTGAAATTACAGGAAGGGGAATGTGATTCCACCAGCAAATATAGGGTATCCGGAGCGAAAGTGCAAATATTTTTTCCACCGGGGACAAATGGGGATTTACCGCGATAATTTTAATATTTTTGTCAAAAAAACAAGGTATGATCAACCAAGCGCTACTGAACCCCAAAAGTATTGTTGTTGTAGGTGGTTCCAACGATGTTCAGAAACCCGGCGGGGCAGTGCTCCGCAACCTGATAGAGGGGAATTTCAAGGGCAAACTCTATGTGACGAACCTGAAAGAGACAGAGGTCCAGGGAATCAAAAGTTTCCAGGACCCGGCACAGTTGCCGGAGGTCGACCTTGCCATCCTGGCCATCGCGGCGAAGTTTATCCCCGAGACCGTTGAACTGCTTGTATCCCAAAAGAATACACGCGGGTTTATCATTCTTTCCGCCGGATTCAGCGAGGAGAGTGCTGCCGGAAAATTGCTTGAACAGCAGGTTGTTCATACCATCAACGGGGTGGGGGGATCGCTCATCGGCCCCAACTGCATCGGGGTGCTTACTCCTTCCTATCACGGGGTGTTTACAAAACCAATCCCCACCCTCGATCCCAAAGGTTGCGATTTCATTTCAGGATCAGGCGCTACCGCCGTATTTATCATGGAAGCAGGTATTCCCAACGGGTTGACCTTTTCACAGGTATTCTCGGTTGGAAACAGCGCGCAGCTTGGTGTGGAGGAGATCCTAGCCCATCTTGACGAAAGTTTTGACCCGGCAACAAGTTCCAGGATCAAATTGCTCTATATCGAAACTATTTCTAAGCCGCAGATGCTGTTGAAACACGCATCATCCCTCATCAGGAAAGGATGCAGGATTGCAGCCATCAAAGCAGGTTCATCGGAGGCAGGCAGCCGCGCGGCTTCTTCGCATACAGGAGCGCTTGCCAGCCCGGATATGGCAGTGGAAGCATTATTCCGCAAAGCGGGAATCGTTCGTTGCCATGGCAGGCAGGACCTGATCAGCGTTGCTTCTGTATTTACATTCCCCGAACTTCAAGGTGACCGGATGGCTATTATTACCCACGCAGGCGGACCGGCTGTTATGCTTACGGATGCCTTGTCGAATGCGGGAATGCAGGTGCCGCATATTGAAAGCCCGGAATCAAAGGAACTTTTAGCTCAGCTATACCCCGGCTCCTCGGTGGCCAACCCCATCGACTTCCTCGCTACCGGCACGGCACAGCAGCTCGGAGCCATCATCGACTATACCGATCAGAAGTTCAAGGAGATCGACGGGATGGCGGTTATTTTCGGAACACCCGGTTTAACCCCTGTGTTCGATGTTTATGACCTGCTTGACAAAAAAATGAAGTCGGCCGGGAAACCGGTTTACCCGATCCTTCCCTCCACACTGACGGCAGGAGAGGAGGTTCGGGAGTTTGTGTCGAAGGGGAATGCATTTTTTCCTGATGAAGTGGTATTTGGGAATGCGGTTGCACGGGTATTTCATACCCCGGAACCGGCTCCTGCACACCCTGTTTTACCTGAGGTGGATGTAAAAGCGATCCGTGCCATCATCGACAGGTCGCCCGATGGATATATTGCTCCTGGAGCCATCCAGGGGCTCATGGATGCTGCCGGTATCCCCCGGGCAGGTGAGGCAGTGGTTACTGCTGTTGAAGAGGCTACCGGTGCTGCAGTGAAGCTTGGCTTCCCTGTCGTGATGAAGGTGGTGGGGCCTGTCCATAAATCAGATGTGGGAGGCGTGGTGCTGAATGTGAAGGATGTGGCGGCGGTTGCCCGTGAATTCAACAGGATGATTGAGATAAAGGAAACTACTGCGATCCTCATTCAGCCGATGCTCTCTGGTATTGAACTTTTTGTGGGGGCAAAGTTCGAACCGAAGTTTGGCCATGTGGTTCTGTGTGGGCTGGGTGGAATTTTCATAGAAGTCCTTAAGGATGTTGCAAAAGGGCTGGCCCCTCTTTCCAAACAAGAGGTTTTATCCATGATCCGCAGCCTGAAAAGCTACAAAATCATCCAGGGTGTTCGCGGACAGAAGGGGGTCAATGAAGAGTTGTTTGCTGATGTGATCCTTCGGCTCTCTGCACTATTGAACGCTGCGCCAGAGATCGTTGAACTTGATTTTAACCCATTGCTGGGGACACCGGAGCGGGTGGTGGCGGTGGATGCGAGGGTGTGTTTGGGACGGGCGGACTAGCGGATGGGCGGACGGGTGGACAAGTGGACGAGTGGACAAGTGGACAAGGGGACAAGTGGACGGTTGCCTCCGGACATATTATAGGCCGATTTGTTGCAAAAAAATTCCTACCAGTCCGGGTTTGAGGGCGATGGTGTAGACCAGGCCGAAGAGTGCTCCCCACAGATGGGCGTCGTGACCGATGTTGTCGCGGCTGTTTTTAGCCATATAGTATTCGTAACCAACATAGAGTACGCCGAAGACCGGTGCAGGGATGGGGACTGGAATCAGGAAAAGGTAGATTTTCCCGGTAGGGTAGAGGATGATGCTGGCAAAGACGATGGCTGCTACGGCTCCTGAGGCGCCTACGGCATTGTAAAATACGTCGTTCTTGTGCTTCCCGTAGGCGGGGATGATGGAGAGGATCAGTCCGCCTACATAGAGCAGGATGAAATAGAGCCCCGATTTTCCAGGGAAATAGATCTTGAAATAGGACTCCACGATGACACCGAATGAATAGAGAACCAGCATGTTGACGAACAGGTGAACGTAACCCGCATGCAGGAATCCATAGGTGAAAAACCGGTACCAGTGGTTGCTGTGCTTTACATCGTAGGCATTGAACCTGAGCTTAGAAAAAAGCTCTTCATTGCTCATGGCGAATGCGGAAACGGCTACTGTCACAAAGATGATCAGGTAGGTAAGGATCATGGAGAATCGGTGAATGGATTAAACTACTTGGTTTGGGTTTTAGCTTCCTTGGTGAAGTCGATTTCGGAACCGAGCACACTGTGGGGAATCATGAAAACCGCCATCAGCACGATGGATGCAACGATTGGCCATAGTTTATTCTCGCGGTTCTTCTTCATCACAAAGATGGCGATGGCCCAGAAGATAAATGCTACGAGTGACTTGTTGTCGGTAAGGTCATGTCCGAAAGGCCATCCGGTCCAGTAGGCATCGAATGCGAATTTCTGTACGATCGGGCCGAGGAATAGTCCGCCGATGGCTACGGAAATCACGGTAATCCAGGCATATAGATAGGTGTTCCTGCCCCTGAAGATAACCATGAGCCCGGTGAGGGTTGAGAAGAGCATGGCCATGAACATGAAGAAGATATGGGGGAAAAGGATGTAACGGGGAACAAAACCCGTGTACCTTAATACAGCAGAGTTCTCATTAAGCAACACCCGCTGCTCGCCTTGTACCAGTGTCACATTATACATCACTTTCCCTGCTGGTGGCTGATGCGGAAGCGCCCCGACAAGGGTATCGCCATGACGCTGCATTTCAACGATCTGCCAGCTGTCAAGGCTTTTAAAACGGCGGAGTTTAAGCTCGCCCTTTACAGATGTGTCGGGAACCACGATAGCTACTTTTGCATCATCCGAAAGATCGTAAGATCTGATCAGCCGGAATTTTATCTTCTGCCCGCCAATTTCAGACTCGCCGCGAACCGGGTAGGTGGGACCAGTCATTCTTTGATAGACTGCACTGCCGAGCGTGATGAAAATTGCCAGGATCCAGATGGAAAAGGATTTCAATATTGCTTTCATGATGATGATTTCAGTTGGGATTACATTGATTATTGATCTGCTCCGGCAGCTCTTTTTATAAAACTGCGGCAAAGATAACTATTTGATCTGATATCTTTGCAGAAGATCATATGCAGTCTGGTGAATATGTGTGCGGATGTTCATCTCCGACAATTTCTGATTCGCTGCCGTTGGGTATACGCGGTTGGAGAGAAATATGTAGATCAGTCTGTTTGACGGATCGGCCCATATATAGGTGCCGGTAAAACCGGAGTGACCAAAACTCTGTATGGAAGCGCTTTTACAACTGGGACCGTCCAGTAACGGGTTTGAAACAGGTTTGTCAAAGCCGAGCGCCCTGCGGTTGCCTTTCCCGGGGAATTGCACCCTGGTAAATTCGCTCACGGTAGCAGGGGAGAGATACTCTTTTCCGCCGTAAGTCCCATCCTGTATCAGCATCTGGAGAATCACGGCAATGTCGTGTGCATTGCTGAACAATCCTGCATGACCTGAAACCCCGCCCAGCATGGCTGCTCCAGGGTCATGAACATCTCCCCAAACCAGCTGCTGACGAAATTCGGTATCATATTCGGTGGGGATCATGAGGGAGAGCGGGTGGTTTTCACGGGGCAAAAACCCAATGGAATTCAACCCCAGGGGTTTGTAGAAGGTGGCATCAAGATAGTTGCTGAACGATTGATGGGTAACTTTTTCGACGATGAGGCGAAGCATGATAAATCCAAGGTCGCTGTACTTATAATCACGGGCAGGCCGCAACGGAGATTCTGCGATTCGCCGAAAGATGGTGTCGGAATAGCCGGCCCTGATATAGAGGTTATTGGCCACCCTCGTTGGGAATTCGGCAGACTTCTCAGATTGATAGATGGCCGGGTCGGGTTTCCCGTGATTCAGGGTTGTTTTGTAGAAAGGGATCCAGTCCTGCAACCCGGCCTGATGGGTCATCACATCGCGGATCACCATGCACGATTTGTTGCTGCCTTTCAGAAATGGCAGGAATTTCCCAAGGGTGTCGTCCAGTTTTATCTTTCCATCTTCCACCAGCTTCATCATGGCCAGGGTGGTGGCTGCCACTTTGGTCACTGAAGCGAGGTCGTAGATGCTTTCGTTTGTAACATTGACAGAGTCTTCATACCTGGGGTGGCCGAATGACTTTTCATAGAATATTTTGCCATCCTTTGCCAGCAGGATCTGGCAACCGGGATAGGCACGAGCCTCAATACCCTTCATGGCAATGGCGTCGATCTCGTCCATTGCATGGGGTGGGAACCCCAACTCTTCAGGCAGTAAGGACTCAAGCCTGGTTTTCTCGGTTTCCTCCCCGCTTCCCGAAGGAAAATTCGCGGCAGTCACCGGGAGTTTGCCCTTTAAAGCAATCCCGCCGAAAATGGCCTGCGCAGTCGCCATTTCTGTGCCTGGATTGTCCTGGTAGGCCACCAGGATGGCTTCGGTTTTGTGGAGATTTGGTATTTTATCCATGGAGTAGGGCGTTCCAAAGAGGGCGACGATGGTACGGTTGACCCTGGTCACTGTGTCGATCAGGCGGATCATGTCGGGGGTTAGTCCGAAGTTGTCGGCTGCATTGCTGCTGATCCCGTGAATGCCGAGGATGACAACGTCGAACGAAGAAACCTGCCTGATGATGCTGTCGGCAAAAACATTATGGAACAGGGAAGGAAGATTGAAGGATTTAACCTTGGCATAATTGTTAACGGTTGACTGGAACAGGTTGGGGATGGAGTCGCCCACGGAGAGTACGGCGATTTTGCGGCGGTCAAGGCCGGTAAGCGGAACCATCCTGAGTTCATTCTTCAGCAATGTGATAGAACTGTTCACCATCTTCCGGCGCAGTACTTCAGCTTCGGGCGGGTTGAGATCAATTACAAGGTTCTGCAGGTTGATCATGGGTTTGTCGGATAATTTCAGTTTCTGCTTCAGCAATAACATCCGTTTGCACCTTGATTCCAGGAGTGAATCGGATAACCACCCGCTGTCGATGGCGGTTTTAATCCCACTGATGGCGAGGTCGACATGTTTGGGCAGCAGCAGGATATCGTTTCCGGCCTGGAGCGCCTTGACTTCGATTTCACCGGATTTGAAGAATTTGGTCACCCCCTGCATGTCAAGCGCATCGGTGAAAACATACCCTTTAAAACCGAGTTGTTCCTTGAGAAGGCCGGTGATGACCGGTTTTGAAAGGGTGGTGGGGGTGTTTTTCACTGTGTCGAGAACAGGCACATAGAGATGGGCCACCATGACGCCCATAAGTCCTTCGCGGATGAGTGCCTTGAATGGGTAAAGCTCTACAGAATCAAGACGCTGCCTTGAGTGGTTGATCACAGGGAGGGTAAGGTGAGAATCGGAATCGGTATCTCCATGGCCGGGGAAGTGCTTGGCGGTGGTCATAATCCCTTCATCCTGCATGCCTTTCATGTACATGACTCCCTTCTTTGCCACCTTTTCGCGCATTTCACCAAACGACCGGAAGTTGATCACAGGGTTTTTAGGGTTGTTGTTGATGTCGATCACCGGGGCAAAGTTGACATGGACACCCAGCCGTATGCAGCTTCTCCCTACCTGGCGCCCCATTTCATAGATCAGGGAATCATCAGAGATGGCTCCGAGCGCCATCTGGCGGGGATAGGAGAAGGCGCTGTCTAGCCTCATTCCCAGGCCCCATTCGGCATCGGTGGTGATCAGAACCGGCGTTTGAGTTTCCTGCTGCAGCCGGTTGGTCAGGATGGCTTGTTTTACCGGGGATCCCTTGAAAAAGCAGACCCCGCCTACATTGTATCGTTTGACAATACCGACGAGGCTGTCGTTGTAGGTGGAGTCTTTCCAGGAATAGGCCCGTATGATGAACAACTGTGCGATACGCTGCTCGATGCTGAGTGAAGTGTACACGGAGTCCACCCATTTACTGCCAGCCACCTGGCACGTAACGGTGTCCGGAGAAAAGAAAAGTATGATGGAGACGGAGAACAGGAGTAGATATTTCATATCACAAAAGTCCTAACTTTCAACTTTAAAACACCTTAAATGTTGTCAAATCTTTTCTTTTTTTATCAACATGACACCTTCTCCTTCTGGTTATTGTAATAACTTTGCTGATCGCGCGTTTTCACAGACGACCGGTTATTATGGAATTTTAATTTATCTGTTTCAATGCTGTCAATCCAGGAATTAGAAAAAATTGCTTCGCAGGTCAGGCGGGACATTGTCCGCATGGTCCACGGGGCCTCTTCAGGCCATCCCGGTGGCCCGCTCGGAAGCGCCGACTATCTTGTTGCGCTCTATTTTAAAATCATGAAACCGGATCCGGGAAATTTCACCATGGATGGCATTGGAGAAGATCTTTTTTTTCTCTCCAATGGGCACCTCTCCGCAGGCTGGTACAGCGTATTGGCCCGTTATGGATATTTCGGAATCGACGAACTGGCAACCTTCCGCAAATTGGGCTCACGTCTGCAGGGTCATCCTGCCACGGCAGAAGGTTTGCCCGGCATCCGCATGAGCTCAGGCTCGTTGGGCCAGGGGCTTTCTGTTTCGGTTGGCGCAGCCCTTGCCAAAAAGCTGAACCACGATGAGCACCTTGTCTATTGCCTCATGGGAGACGGTGAACTCCAGGAGGGGCAAAACTGGGAGGCGCTGATGTTTGCTGCCGGTAATAAGGTGGACAACCTGATTGCTGCAGTCGACTACAACGGTGTTCAGATCGACGGACCTAATGACAAAGTGCTGCCCATGGGCGATCTGCAGGCGAAATTTGAAGCTTTTGGCTGGCAGGTCATCCCGATGTATGGCAATGACATGACCGAAGTGGTTGATTCACTGAAAAAAGCACAGTGGTATACGGGCCAGGGAAAACCTGTCATGCTCCTGATGACCACCCATATGGGAGCAGGTGTTGACTTTATGCTCGACAATCATGAATGGCACGGAGTTTTTCCCAACGATGAACAGTCTAAAACAGCATTGAGCCAGTTGGAGGAGACGCTTGGAGACTATTAAAGGGAATATTGAATATTGGATATTGAATGTTGAAATCAGAACGAAGATGGCTGGCATTGTACCATCCATGGCGGTGATCCGGAATCTGACATTCGTACTGGTCTCCCTGTTGCTTTCATCAGGGGTTTTTGCTCAGGGAGTGAAGGAGCAGGGGAAACCAAAACCCATTACCAGGATCTTATTCGTTTTCGATGCTTCCCAGAGCATGTATGGCCGGTGGCAGAGTGATACCAAATTTGATCTTGCCGTCAAGTTGTTTTCAAATATCCTCGACAGTTTACGAACACAGACCAACCTGGAGCTTGCCCTCCGCATGTACGGAAACCAGAAGCAGTTTCCGCCGCAGGATTGCAATGACACCCGGCTGGAGGTTCCGTTCGGGAAGGACAACATCACCAAAATCAAGCATACGCTCAAGACCACCATCCCCAAGGGGACGACCCCGATTGCCTATGCATTGTCGCAGGCCCCTAAGGATTTTCCACCATGCGACAATTGCCGCAATGTGGTGATCCTCATTACCGACGGACTTGAAGAGTGTGGCGGCGATCCTTGTGCCGTTTCTCATGAACTTCAGAAAAAAGGCATCGTGTTGAAGCCGTTCATCGTGGGGATCGGGAAAAATTTCAGGGAGCAGTTCGAGTGTGTCGGAACCTACTTTGACGCATCCAACGAAAAGGAGTTCAGGAATGCCCTTAATGTGATCATTTCCCGTACACTCAATCCCACCAGTGTCCAGGTTAACCTTCTCGACACCTATGGCAAACCTACGGAGACCAATGTGAACATGACTTTTTATGATGATCTTTCAGGCCTGGTCAAGTATAATTTCATCCACTCCTTCAATGCAAAAGGGGTTCCCGATACGCTGGATATCGATCCTTTGATTACGTATAACATTGTGGTACATACGATTCCACCGGTTCACATCGATACGGTGAAGCTGACACCCGGGAAACACAACATCGTGGGCATTGAGGCTCCCCAGGGCAACCTGATGTTCAAGGCCGGAGGCAACAGCACCCTGAAGTTTCTTCCCTGCATCATCCGGAAGAAGGGGGAATTTGAAACGGTCAATGTTCAGCAGTTTGACCAGGTGGAGAAATATATCACCGGATCTTATGATATCGAAATATTATGCCTTCCGCGACTGATGGTGAAAGATGTGGAGATTACCCAGAGTCATACAACGACTGTGGAGGTGCCGCTTCCCGGCATCGCCGTAATTCAGAAATCGACCAACGGGTATGGCAGCCTCTACCAGGAGGATAAGAACAACCTGGTATGGCTTTACAACCTGCGGGATAACCAGCAGCAGCAAGAGACACTCTACCTCCAGCCGGGAAACTACCGGGTGGTTTTCAGGTCAAAATATTCGAACCAGGCTTCATATACCACTGAAAAAGCTTTCAGGGTAGAGCCGGGACAAACCGTAAATTTAAAGTTATATCCAAACTGACATGACTGAATATATCAATCAAGGTTCAAAAGATACCCGTTCGGGATTTGGAGAGGGATTGCATGAACTTGGCAAGCAGAACCCACAGGTAGTTGCCTTGTGTGCCGACTTGATCGGCTCGTTGAAAATGGAGGCATTTGTGCGCGATTTCCCTGAACGCTTTGTCCAGGTGGGAATTGCTGAAGCCAACATGATTTGCATCGCAGCGGGGTTGACCATCGGTGGTCAAATTCCGTTTACAGGTACATTTGCCAACTTTTCGACCGGCAGGGTTTATGACCAGATCAGGCAGTCGGTGGCCTATTCCAATAAAAATGTCAAGATTTGTGCTTCGCATGCCGGACTGACCCTTGGAGAGGACGGAGCCACGCACCAGAACCTGGAAGATATTGGAATGATGAAGATGTTGCCAAACATGACAGTTATCAATCCGTGTGATTTTAACCAGACAAAAGCTGCCACCCTGGCCATTGCCCGGCATACAGGACCTGTATACCTTCGGTTCGGACGCCCGAAATGGCCCAATTTCACCCCTGCCGGGCAACCATTTATCATTGGCAAAGCTTTGATGCTGAGCGAGGGAACGGATGTCTCGATCTTTGCCACCGGGCATATGGTATGGAATGCACTGGAGGCCTGTAAAATTCTTGCAACACAAGGAATATCAGCCGAGGTAATCGATATCCATACCATCAAACCGCTGGATGCCGATGCGATCATCAATTCTGTGAGGAAGACAGGCTGCGTTGTTACAGCAGAGGAACATATGCGCAACGGCGGGCTTGGAGACAGCATTGCCCAGTTGCTTGCTATGAATTTTCCTTCTCCGGTGGAGATGGTTGCCGTAAATGATGTTTTTGGTGAAAGCGGAAAGCCGGAAGAGTTACTGAAAAAGTACCATCTGGATGTTCCGGATATCGTTGCCGCTGCATTAAAGGCAATCGCCCGAAAGGGTTGATCAACCCATCCTCTTTGTCTGATCATTCCTCGACAGGAGAATAGGGATCTCCCTGTCAACGTAAAGCGGAACTGTCTCAACGGTTACGTTGCTGGTATCCAGTCCCAACGCCCTTACCTCCGTGATGCCGAAACGCTTGAAGATGGCGTACAGGTCCATGACAAACTGCTCCCGTGGCGGGAAGTCGAAATCGTAGTTCTGTATGCGGTCGATCACCACAAACCGGAAATCGGCGCTGACATAGTGTTTCCTGAGTGATTCATAACGGCTCAGCATGTCAATCTCCTGGTTGTGGCTCAGTTCCTCCAGAACCTGCCTGAAGAAAAGGTTGACGCGGGGCTGTACCTTGAAGCCGATCTTGAAATCGACTTTGATGAGGATTTCAGGGATGATGTGGGTGATTTTGTATTCCAGGACATGGGGTTCATCCAGGATATCGACATGCAGCATCCAATAGAGGTCAGCGCGTTTCGGGTGCTTGTTCAGAATCGAATAGATGATCTTCGACTCCACATCGGTCACTTTGTTGGCTTTTGTCAGAAACACCAGGTTGGTGGCATATTTTGCCACCGATTTATCATGACTGAGGTCTTTGATCACATCTACATATTTCTCGATCTCCATGAACTCGATGAAACTGTTTTTAATTTTCCGGCCATTGAACCATACGTACATGATCATAAACAGGACTCCCCCGAGAAGCAGGGTGAACCACCCTCCATGCATGAATTTATTGAGGTTTGCAATGAGAAAGGAACTCTCAATCGAGAGGTAGACAATGAGGAACACAATAATGACGTAGATTGGTATCTTCTTGTAAAAGAGGTAGATGCTGAGCAAACAGGTCGTCATCAGCATGGTGATGGTGATGGAGAGACCATAAGCGGCTTCCATGTTGGAGGAGCGCTGGAAGAATAATACTACAAACAAACAGGAGATATAGAGCATCCAGTTGATGGAGGAGATGTACATCTGCCCCTTGATGTTGGTCGGGTAGTTGATCTTGATCTTCGGCCAGAAATTGAGGGAGATTGCTTCGCTGATCAGGGTATAGGAGCCGCTGATAAGGGCCTGGCTGGCAATGATGGCTGCGGCAGTGGAGATGATGACCCCGAAGATCAGGAACCAGTGCGGCATGATAGAGAAGAAGGGGTTTGTCCATTCATAGATGCTGTCGGAGTTGAGGATGATCCACGATCCCTGGCCGAAGTAGTTGAGCAACAGGGTGATTTTTACATAAATCCAGGTGATCCGGATATTTTTCAAGCCGCAATGCCCAAGGTCGGAGTAGAGCGCTTCAGCCCCGGTGGTGCAAAGGAAGACGGCTCCCATCAGGAGAAATCCCTGGGGATATTTGGTGAGAAAAACATAGGCGTAGTGCGGGTCTATCGCTTTCAGGATCATCGGGCTCTTGATGATCTGCGAAAATCCAAGGACCCCAAGCATGGCAAACCAGAGGAACATCATGGGGCCGAAAAATTCGCCAACCGCCTTGGTGCCGAACTTCTGTACAAAGAATAATCCGGTGATAATCACGATCACAATGGGTAGAACCGGGATCCTCGGGTTGACGATGGAGAGGCCTTCCACGGCAGAAACAATGGTGATGGAGGGGGTGATGACTCCGTCTGCCAATAATGTACTTCCACCGATGATGGCAAACACATAAGCCCATTTGGCCCGCTTCCTGATGAGGGCAAAGAGCGAAAAGATTCCTCCCTCCCCATTGTTGTCGGCCCGCAGCGTGATGATGATATATTTGACGGTTGTTTGAAGCGTAAGGGTCCAGAAGATGCACGACAAACCACCCATGATGAAGGGAGCGGTAATGGAACTTGCTCCGCCTACGATGGCTTTCATAACGTATAATGGTGAGGTCCCGATATCCCCGTAAATAATTCCGAGGGTGATCAGTAACCCGGCCGCTGAAATTGCCTGGGTGTGCGTTTTGGTGATGGGGGTCCGCATAAGGGTAACGGATTAACCTGTGTTAATGAGTGAACAAATGTAATCCTTTTTCAGAAGGGATGAAGGATGAGGATGATTTTTACATTAGCCTTTTGTAACCATTTTCTTTACCAGGGCAATGATCATGGGCAACAGCGATAAAAAGATAATGCCGAATACCACCAGTGTGAAGTTGTGCTTCACCAGGGGGATATTACCAAAAAAGAAGCCTGCCAGGCTGAAAGATACCACCCAGAGTACATTTCCCACAATGCTGAATGAGATAAAACGGATATAGCTCATGGTGCCTACACCGGCCACAAATGGTGCAAATGTGCGGATGATAGGCATGAACCTGGCAATGATCAGGGTTTTTCCGCCATGTTTTTCATAAAACGCGTGGGTTTTGTCGAGATATTCCCGGCGGATGAGACGGTAATTTTTCTCGTAAACCGTCTGCCCGAGCAGTTTCCCGATAAAGTAGTTTGTATTGTCGCCGGTAAAGGCGGCTAAGATCAGCAGCGGAATGAGGATGAGTATGTTGAGGGGGTGCCCCTCCAGTGCGGCCACCATCCCTGCTGCAAACAGCAATGAGTCGCCTGGTAAAAATGGTGTTACGACCAAACCGGTTTCCATGAAGATGATGGTAAACAGGATCAGGTAGGTCCAGGTGCGGTAGTCGGTCACCCACAATTGAAGGTGCGTGTCGATGTGCAGGATGATATCGAGAAAGTTCTTTAGAAGTTCAAGCATATTTCTTTTTATTTGAAAACCATCCGGAGGATAAAGAACAGTAATCCGGACAGAAATACGGTAACTGGCAGAGTGATCAGCCAGGCAATCATAATGTTTTTAATGGTGCCCATGCGCAGATTTTGTCTGCCCCCGCCGGCAACCATCGAGCCTGCAATACCTGAAGACAATACATGCGTGGTACTCACTGGCAACCCAAGCATTGTGGATACGGTTATTGTACTGGCTGCAACAAGTTCAGCGCTTGCTCCCTGTGCGTAAGTGAGATGCGTTTTGCCGATTTTTTCACCAATGGTAACAACAATCCGCTTCCATCCGATCATAGTGCCAAAGCCTAGCGATAATGAAACCAGAAGGATTACCCAGCGCGGGGAGTACTCCGTATTGGATCTGAATTTTTTCAAATTGGAAGCGAGAACTGCCAGTACTGCCGGTTTTATCCTTGATTTTTTAGATTCAGCAAGATTTTTTACAATACTCTCAGATTTTTTTGAAACTGAAAGAATTGATTTCCTGATTTTGAAATTAACAGATTTGTCCAACTGGTGAAATGAACTCACCCCGGTCAGCGCAATGCGTATCATGGTTAAATCCTTGGAAATTGCGTGGTAATTGTGCCTGTTCTCAGCAGTAAGGTAATTGGTGTCAACTTTGCTGATGGTCCATTCAATTTTTTTTGTTTCCGAAAGCAGATCTTCTGGTTTTTTACTACGGTCGATGGCAAAAAAAGTTGGAGAAAAACCAATGAGAATCAGCATGATAAGGCCAACTCCCTTTTGACCGTCATTGGATCCATGAGCATAACTGACACTGGTACAGGTAAGGATCAGGATGGCGCGGATCCAGGTTGGCGGGGCTTTCTTTGCAGGCGGTTCCTTGAAAATCAACTTGTTCTTAACCACTTTCCTCAGAATCATCATAAGCAGCATGGCAAAACCAAAACCGAACACTGGTGAAACGAGTAATGACAGGCCAACATCACTCACCTTCTGCCAGTTGAGGGCAACTGCATGGCTGCCGGGCAGGAACATGAATGCCAATCCCACGCCGAAAATGGAACCAAGAAGGGTGTGCGAACTGCTGCAGGGAATTCCGAAATACCATGTTGCAAGATTCCAGATAATGGCTGTTGCGATCAGTGAACCAATCATCGAAATGTTATGAACCAGGTTCTGGTCGATGAGCATTTCCATGGGTAAAAGATTGACAATGCCCATGGCCACAGCAATCCCGCCAACATTAACTCCGATGAAGTTCCAAAGCCCCGACCATACAACGGCAGTGGTAGGTTTAAGTGAATGGGTGTAAATGACAGTTGCCACTGCATTGGCTGTATCATGAAACCCATTGATGAATTCAAATGCGCAGGCAGCCAACAGGCATATAAGCAAGAGGATTGTATAGGAGGTGTCAAGACCAAACATAGCGGTTACGTTAGAGAAATCCGGGATCATTCCGGAAAATGAGGCGGAAAATTAGCAAGAAAATCCCGACCGGCAAGAGATTGTTAAAAATTATGTAAAAGTATTCACATTACTGCCGGTATTCCTGTCGATCAGCCTGAATCCCTCTTTTAAAAGGAATGGGGTCAATATCGTGGTTAACAGGGCCATCAATACCAGGATAGAGAACATCGGAACGTCGATGAATCCTTTGGCCAGGGCAATATTGGCTATTACCAGTTCCATGATCCCACGTGCATTGAGTCCGAGCCCCAGGGTTAGTGATTTGGCATGGCTGAATCCTGCAACCCTGCCGCCGAGGTATCCTCCGAAAATTTTGCTGAAGAAGGAGGCGACCAGGACTACGATGAGAAGCAATACATCGTTTAAGGCACAAAAATCAAAAGAGATGCCCATGGTGGCAAAAAAGATCGGGGCAAGAAACCCCATCGTAATCCCTGAAATGCTGCGCTGAACCTTGTCAAAGTCACGGTTGGCAAACATGCTCCGGGGGATCAGGATGGCGCCGAAGAAGGCACCTACTACAAAATGGAGCCCAAGCAGCTCGGCAATGCTTGAAAAGATCAGGACAAAAAGAATAACCAGGGCAAAAACGGACTCTTTCCCGCGGAGGTAGAGTAAAAATTTATTCATCCTGGGATTGATGACATTGACTTTGCGCTTGGCAAATTTGAAAAAGTGGTAAGCTGTCACGAGGAACAGGGTGAAAAATCCGACCTTCATGGCCGTGAAAAGGATGGAAAAGGTGAGATCCCTGATGTTTTTTGTCTCGTCGTTGAAGTCGAGGATGATGCCGAGGATCAGCAGGGCGACAATGTCGTTGAAGATGGCGGCAGAGATGATTCGCTGACCAATCGAAGTTTTTAGCTTCCCAAGATCCATCAGGATGCGGATGCTTACCGGCAATGCCGTAATGGCAATACAAAGTCCAAGAAAAATGGTAAATGTGTTGGAAAAATTAAAAATCAAACCGATGGCAATCCCGCTGGCCATGGGCACCAGGAAGCCGAGCAGGGCGATCCAGATGTTTCTTCCGCGGATGGAATTCCTGATCTCCTCCACCTCAATCTCCATTCCGGCCAGTACGATCAGCATGAAAACGCCCAGCTCGGCGATCACTTTGATCTCACCGGGACTGGAAATAATGTTCAGCAACGATGGCCCCAGGATGACACCGGCGATCACTTCACCGATCATCGATGGCTGTCCTAAACGCTCTGCCAGTTCGCCAAGAAGTTTTGCAGCAAGCAAAAGTACCAGCAGGTTGACAATGAACGGAAGCTGATAGGGGACAAGATGGAGCATGTGGGCTGAATTCCTTGATTCTACTGCAAATGTAATCAGTTTTACGATACCCGGATAAAAAGGTTGCACCCATTCATGCAACGGATTGGCCTATTAATACTACCTTTGCGCTCATGGATTTAACTGCATTACTGTACATTGGCCCTTTTCAGACGACCTACCTTGAACTGGTCGCGGTAGCTTTCGGGTTGATTTGTGTCTGGATGATGAAGAAGGAGAGCTGGCTTGCTTTCCCGTTTGGTATTGTGAATGTAGCCATTTATGTGTACATTTTTTTTGCAGCCAGGCTTTATGCCAACGCAGGGATCAATGGATTTTTCTTTCTTATGAGTGTGTATGGCTGGTACAACTGGACAAGGAAGGGTGATGATGATCAAATACTCAGAATTACAAAATGTTCACGAAAAGAATTGATATATAATGGAATAGCTGCAATTCTCTTTTTTGTTGCCATCCGCGTTGTGCTCGTAAAATACACAGAAAGCACGATCCCCGGCTGGGACGCCATCACCACGGCTGTGTATATTGTAGCCCAGTGGATGCTCTCCCGCAAGAAAATCGAAAACTGGATCTTGTGGATTGCCGCTGATACGGTCATGATCGGGCTTTGTGCCTGGGAAGGTCTCTATTTCAGCAGTTTGCAATACCTTGTGTTCACCATCATCGCCATCCTTGGATTCAGGGAATGGCGTATTAAACTCGCCGGATGATCCTGAAAATTGCCATAACCGGCCCTGAATCAACAGGGAAGTCGATGCTGGCAGAGCAACTGGCGGCCCATTATAAAACTGTATGGGTGCCGGAGTATGCCCGGGAGTACCTGGAAGTTTTGGGAAAACCTTATGAAGAACATGATATCCTGTTGATTGCACAGGGGCAGGCTGCCGCAGAAACTGGGATGCTCATGAAGGCAACAAAGTACCTTTTCTGCGACACGGAGTTACTGGTGACCAAGATATGGAGTGATGTCAGGTACGGCCGGTGCGATCCTTGGATTTTG
This sequence comes from Bacteroidales bacterium, assembly GCA_049317265.1. Classification (GTDB taxonomy): domain Bacteria; phylum Bacteroidota; class Bacteroidia; order Bacteroidales; family FEN-979; genus CAIVAT01. The sequence goes on along the minus strand of JBMOIP010000019.1, from coordinate 51,971 downwards.
GAAAATGTTGATTCTAACAGGTATGATCTCTACCTGCTTTGCGACATTGACCTGCCCTGGCAGTATGACCCGCTCAGGGAGCATCCTGACCAGCGTCAATACCTTTTTGATTTGTATTACAATGAGTTGAAAGGGAGAGAGTTTCCTTTTGCAGTGGTGAGGGGAACAGGTCCCGACCGGTTGAAATGCGCTTTGAGTATCATTGAGAATATTTTGTAATAACGTATGTTTAAAAGTAATAATCTAAACTGAATCAGCATGGAAAGAAAAATCCGTGTTCTGTTTTTACCAAAGTGGTTCCCCAACCATTACGACCCGATGCCCGGTTTGTTCATTCAGCGGCAGGCTGAGGCGATCACCCCATTTTGCGATGTTGCACTGATCTACGTTCATCCCGATCCCCATTGCCCAAATAAGATGGAGGTTGAGTTCCGCGAAGAGAATGAAGTGAGGATCTTGCGGGTTTACTACAAGGTGGGCGACAATCAAACCTCACTTTTCGCAAAAGCCCTGAATTTTTATCGTTTCTACCAGGCATACCAGAAAGCATTTCACAGCATCCGCGAATTCTCCCCCGACCTTGTTCATGCGCACATCCTCACAAGAATGGGGATGATTGGCTGGAACTTTAGCCGTAAAAACAAAATACCCCTTGTGATCTCCGAACATTGGTCCCGTTACTTTCCTGAAAACAACACTTACCATGGATGGCTGAGAAAACTGGTTACCGGTTTCGTTGTGAAACGGTCCTCTGCCGTTGTAGCGGTTTCTGAACCGCTGAAAAAGGCGATGCAGCAGTGCGGATTGAACAACGCAAACTTCAGGATCATTCCCAACGTGGTGGATACGGTGATGCTAAACCATGCAATGACCGGGGAGAGGGCAGCTGTTAAAACGTTTGTCCATATTTCATGTTTTGAGGATAAATCGAAAAATATTTCCGGATTTTTACGTTCAGTTAAGGCCCTTTCGGTTCTGCGGCAGGATTTTACCTGTTTGATGGTTGGAGCGGGTCCCGACTGGGACGATATGCGGGAATATGCCGGATTTCTGAAGATCCCGGGTTCGTTCGTGCATTTTACGGGTGTTAAAACAGGAAGTGAATTTGCTGAATTATTAGCCGGAGCCGATTTTTCTGTTCTATCAAGCCGATATGAGACCTTCGGGACAGTTGTGATTGAGAGTCTCGCCTGTGGTGTGCCAGTTGTTGCAACATCGGTAGGAGTGGCCCGTGAGGTGATCAATGCGACCAATGGATTGCTGGTCGCCGCAGAAGATGAAAAAGCGATGACCGACGCTCTTTTTCAGATGCTGGGACTTTGCAGGGAGTATGATAAGGAGACCGTAAAAAGCGGGATTCCGGAGAAATTCAGCAAGGAGGCAGTTGGAAGCCAATTGGTCAGTTTATACAAAGAGTTGGTTCGTTGAATCATGGGTCTAAAACAATGGTAGAAAGATCTTCAGGTCTGCGCTTTGGCTTACTGTGCAACGGTACTGTATTTCAGCAATGGCAGGCGGATGCTATCGCGGAGCTTAATCGTCACGGGCATAAACTCACACTCCTTATCGTGGATGACCGACCTGTTCACACTCCACCGTTCTTCAGCCGCATCCTGAAAAGGAGGTGGAGCAAATTTCTCTATACCTTCCTTGAAAACCGGATTTTTAAACCGGAAGCTAAAAAACCGGTTGATATGGATCAAAAGCTGAACGGTGTCAAAGCTATAGCGGTTAGGGTTGTGCAGAAGGGTTATTCTGAATATTTCAATGAAACTGACCTCACCATCATCAGGGAACAACGGCTTGATTTTATCCTCCGGTTTGGGTTTAACATAATCCGGGGAGAGATTTTAAACGCAGCCCGGTTTGGGGTGTGGTCGTTTCATCATGACGATGAGATGATTTACCGGGGCGGTCCGGCCGGTTTCTGGGAAATTTTCAGGGGCGACCCGGTGAGCGGGGCCATCCTCCAGCGGTTAACGGAAAAACTGGATGGAGGGATCATCCTTTACAAGGGATTTCTGAAAACCATCATGCACTCCTACAAAGGAAACATTCAGCAACTGCTAACCGTTTCGTCGTTGTGGCCTGCCCTGGTTGCGGATGATTACTCATTCAAACTCTTGCAAGGGTTTGATGAAGGTTTGCTGCAAGAAACAAATGCAACTCCCACACAAGCATCCATATTCAAGGTTCCCGGGAACTGCAGGATGACCCTGTTTCTGCTTTTATTGATTAAGAACAGGCTTAAATTCTATTATCGTGAATATATTACCCCTGAAATCTGGAATGTGGGAGTGCTGATGAAACCGCTGCATGAAGTGGCATTTTCTGTGCAAGAGATTCAGGAGGAAGATGTGCAGTGGCTTCCACCTTTAAACCATACCGGCTATCTCGCCGATCCTTCAGGATTTGTGGCAGATGACGGGACGCACATCCTGGTTGAAAATTTTAGTTTTGGCACGCTGAAGGCGGGTATAAGCGAAATTATCTGGGATCCTCATCCAAAAATTTTACCTCCTTCCGCCGGCGGGATTAACACGCTTCATCATTTGTCGTATCCATTTGTTTTTGAGTGCGATAAGAATATCTATTGTGTTCCGGAATCGCACCAGTCCTCAAAAATAACCCTGTACCGCAGGGAGATGCCGTCTGGCCGGTTTGTTGAAGAGCGTGTTTTGCTCGATGGCATCCGGGCCGTGGATCCAACTATGTTTTTCCACCAGGGATTGTGGTGGTTGTTCTTCACCAGCCGGCAATACTCCAATACCCATTTTTTTTTATACCATTCTGGTGATTTATCTGGCGAATTCAGGCCGCACCGGCTCAATCCCGTGAAAACCGACATCCGTTCGGCCCGGCCTGCCGGCACACCTTTTCTTCATGACAACCTGCTCTACCGTCCTGCGCAGGATTGTTCGGTTACCTATGGAGGCAGGATTGCCATTAACAGGGTGATTACGCTTACCCCCGACCACTTTGCTGAAGAAACCGTTCGTTATATTGAGCCGGTGAAAGGAAGCAGGTATAGCAGCGGATTACATACCATCTCCGGGGTGGGGGATGTCACCCTGATCGACGGGAAGACATATGGAATGAACCGCTATTTTTTCCAAAACCAGTTCCTCTCAAAATTTAAGGGAAAGGAGCCGGACCATGCTTAAGAAGATCCTTGGAACTATCGGAACCCGGGTTATTACTGCAATCATAGCATTTTCAACCTGGACACTCAACGCCCATTACCTGGGTGCCGAAAAGGTCGGAACCATCAGCCTGATGATCTTTTCTGTGGCCATCATTCAGCTGTTTACCAACTTTGTGGCTGGAGGCGCACTGATCTATATGACTCCCCGGACAGGTATTTTTAAATTGATAATCCCTGCCTATGCCTGGTCGTTTGTTATTACAGTGTTGACTGCCTGTATATTACAGTTCCTGGGCCAGATGTTCCCCATTGTTGAGATCATCCCGGCAGGTTATTTTGTTCCGGTACTCATCCTTGCTCTCGTAATGTCGATTGCCTCGGCAAATTGCATGCTGCTGCTTGGCCTTGAGCAGGTGAAATCCTTCAATATCCTCAGCCTGCTGCAGGCTGTGGTTCTCTTTATTATCCTGCTTTTCATGCTGTTCGGTCTGCACAGTTTCGAGGTGATGGCCTATTACTATACGGTGCTGATCTCTTACTCACTCTCACTACTGCTGGGGCTGATCATTTTGTATCCTTCTTTTAAAAGGGTACCGCTTACCGGCATGAAAGAGTTGGTTATGGAGATCCTGCGGTTTGGCACCTATGTCCAGGTGGCCAATATTTTCCAGGCAATGAATTACCGGCTGAGCCTGAAGTTTGTCGACTTCTACATCGGACGCGGGGCGGTGGGGGTTCTTTCGCTCGGAATGCAGCTAGCCGAGGGCGTCTGGCTGATCAGCCGCAGCATCGCCACAGTTCAGTATTCAAGACTCGCCAACGAAATGGATTACGATTACAGTGTGAAACTCACCCTCACCCTTGCGAAAATATCCTGGATTGTAACCACGGCAGCTATTCTGCTGGTGCTGGCCATTCCAAAGTTTGTATTCGTGGGGTTGTTTACCGCTGATTTCGGCGAAGTCAAGCTGGTGATTGCATCCCTGGCACCCGGTGTTGTCGTACTTAGTGTTTCCATGATTTTCAGCGGTTTCTTCTCGGCCATTAACAAACCGTATCAGAATGCCATCAGTTCCGCCATCGGGCTGGTATTTACTGTCGGACTTGGTTTACTGCTTATTCCCAGGTATGGCATTGCAGGCGCCGGGATATCTGCCACTATCTCCTATACCTGCCTGACCCTTTATCAATTTCTCCTTTTCTCAAGGATGACGAAGTTGAAATTGCGCGACTTTCTGCTCACTCCAACTGATATCAGGTTGTTCGTGAGTGAAATGAAAAAAATGTAGGAAGCTGAATCACTTTTAAAAAGGTTATGAACATTTTGTTATTTTCCGTGTTACCTTTGCATGGCAATACCGATTAAGCATAAAAACTTAATCAAAGGAAAAAATGAAAACAATTCAGAAAATTATCATGTTTATCATCCTCGTATTGCCAATGGTTGGTTTGGCAGAAACGAAGGATATCCCATTTACCCTGGATGACCGTGACCGGATTGTCAGGACAGAGCAAAAAATCGAATCTGTCAAAACGGAGATGAATACTCGTTTTGAGGCAATGGATAAACGGTTCGACCAGTTGTTTAATTTCCTGTGGGCGATCGTTGGCATCTTCACAACCATGATGATCAGCATTTTCGGTTTCGCTTTCTGGGACCGGAAACTATCGCTGGCCCCGCTTAAAAAACAGGATCAGCGCATCCTGGCTGTACTAGTTGATTATGCACAAACCCAACCCAAACTTTTCGAAATTCTGAAAAACGCCGGACTGCTCTGATCGCCCCAGTTTATCTCACCCCTCCCAAACCTCAAAGTTCAAACTTCAAAATTCGTTGTTCAATATTCAATATTCAATATTCGTCACTCTCCCTTAAACTCCGGCTTCCTCTTCTCATAAAACGCTTTGATCCCCTCCAGGTAATCGTCGCTGGTTCCGGCAATACGACGAAGCATGTCGATGTGTTCAAACGTTTGCGGGGTCATCGGAAGGGCATTTCCCAGGATGTTCAGCTGCTCCTTGATGACCTGTATGCTGAGCGGTGAGTTGGCGATGATCTTGTTGGCAAGCCTGATGGTGAAGTTCTCCAGGTCACCGGCATCAACCATGTGGTTAATGATTCCGAGTTCCAGGGCTTTTAAAGCTGAGATCGGCTCGGCAGTGAAGAACATCTCCTTAACGATATGGGAACCGATGATGTCGAGGAATTGTAAAATACCCGAGGTGTTATAAGGAACCCCGATTTTTGCAGGGGTGATGGCGAGGCAGGTGTCTTTTGTCCCGATCACCATGTCGCATACAAAGGCAATGTTGCATGCTCCTCCCCAGATGCTTCCTTCAGCCATGGCAATCACTGGAACCGGAGTTCCCTGGATGGCGCGGATCACCTTTTGCAACGGGTTGTCATACGCCAGCGGATCACTTCCGTCGCGGGGAAGCTCATCGATGAAAAAACCTGAGGACCAGACCTTCATCCCATGGTTTGCCCGGATGATGATCACCCTTGCCTTCTCTTCTTTCAACGATTTCAATGCCTGCAACAGTTCAGTGAGCAGTGCGATGCTGAGGGCATTCCGCTTAGCATCGTGATTCAGGGTGATCCACCCGATGTGTTCTTTCAGTTCTTTTAATACCAGTGCCATGAGTTTGTGTAGTTAACTTTTTAACAGAGTGCAAAGTAACGCATTCCCCGGGAATTGTGCATAACTTAATTGAAAAAAAATATGGATTAATAGAGCGTTGACAGGCGTTTCCGTTATCTTTGCCGCGGAAATCATATCCAACTGAATGAGCAAAGAGGTAGCATATAATGAAGACAGCATACAGTCGCTGGAGTGGTGCGAACACATCAGGCTCAGGCCCGGGATGTACATTGGCAAGCTGGGTGACGGCTCTTCGCCCGATGATGGTATTTATGTGATGATTAAGGAGATTCTCGATAATTCCATCGACGAGTTCGTCATGGGATATGGCAAGACCATCGAGGTGACCATCAAAGACCAGCTGGTTTGTGTGCGTGACTATGGCCGCGGGATTCCGTTGGGAAAGGTTGTTGACTGTGTTGCCAAAATCAACACCGGGGCCAAATACGATTCGTCTGTTTTTAAAAAGGCAGTAGGACTGAACGGCGTGGGATCCAAGGCGGTCAACGCGCTCTCCTCCATGTTCAAAGTGCAGGCCATCCGCGAAAACAGAACCCATATTGTAGAGTTCACCCGGGGTGTCGTGGTATTGGATGATCCGGAAAAGGATTCTGAACTAAGATCCGGGACCATCATCACCTTCGTGCCCGACGAGGATATTTTCGGGAAGTACCATTACATTCCGGAATACGTGCAGAAAATGTTGTGGAATTACGTATTTCTCAACAATGGACTCACCATCATCTTCAACGGCGAGCGGTTTCATGCCCAGAACGGATTGCTCGACCTCCTCAACAGCTACATCGATACACCGGTGCTTTACCCGATCATTCATTTGCGGGATGGAGAATTCGAGTGTGCCTTTACCCATTGCGAGATGTATGGGGAAGAGTACTACTCCTTTGTAAACGGACAACATACCACCCAGGGCGGAACACACCAGGCTGCATTTCGGGAGGCGCTGGTGAAGACGATCCGGGAATTTTACAAAAAGGATTTCGACACCAATGATATCAAGGCATCTCTTGTGGCGGCGCTAAGTGTGAAAGTCCAGGATCCCTTGTTTGAATCACAGACTAAAACCAAACTCGGCTCCCTCCACGTTGAGCCCGATGGTATCACCATCCGGAACTACATCATGGACATTGTCAAAAAACAGCTTGACAATTTCCTTCATATGAATACCGAAGTGGCAGAGGCCTTGCTCCGCAAGATCATGCAGAGTGAAAAGGAGCGCAAGGAGTGGGCTAACATTAAAAAGATTGCCAAGGAGAGTGTTAAAAAGGTCAGCCTTCATAACAAGAAACTGCGCGACTGCCGGATTCATTACAATAACCATGATGAACGGCGTTATGAATCTTCCATATTTATAACGGAGGGCGATTCTGCCAGCGGTTCCATTACCAAGGCCCGCGATGTAAATACCCAGGCGGTTTTCAGCCTCAAGGGAAAACCGCTCAACTGCTTCGGATTAAGCAAGCGTGTGGTTTATGAAAACGAAGAGTTTAACCTGTTACAGTCGGCCCTCAACATGGAAGAGGGACTCGAAAATCTGCGTTACAACTACGTGGTGGTCGCCACCGATGCCGATGTAGATGGGATGCATATCCGCCTGCTGTTGCTGACCTTCTTCCTGCAGTTCTATCCCGACCTGGTACGAAACGGACACCTCTATATCCTGCAGACACCCCTGTTCAGGGTCAGGAACAAACAGAAAACGATCTATTGTTACTCGGAGGAGGAGAAACGTGCAGCCATGGACCAGCTCGGGGTAAATCCCGAAATTACCAGGTTTAAAGGGCTTGGAGAAATCTCTCCCGATGAGTTTAAGTATTTCATTGCCAAAGACATCAGGCTCGACCCGGTCATCCTGACCAAGGAGTCGGCTGTATTGGATGTGCTTACCTTTTACATGGGAAAAAACACCCCGGAGCGGCAAAATTTTATCATTGATAATCTGAGGGTGGAAGCTGATATTCTCGAAGAAGCAGTGTTCGCTTAGCCTTTATCATTACGTTTTAAAGGCCAGATCGAAGAGGAGTATTTCATATTTGTTTCGCGGCGCTTGATCAGGTCTTCCAGTTCAAATAACATATCCTGGTTCACCTGCCGGGCCATTGGAATGACCCACTTCTTGGTGTCGGCCATCATGTTTTTAATGTACTCCTTGTCGAAGATGTCGGGATGCAGATCGGTGAGGTTGCTGATGCGGTCGGCACACTTCAATACTTTTGCAAAGTCAGACCCCTCCTCTAATATCCGTTTAAGGAAGTCCTGCTTGCTCTCTGGCTTCTGGCGCGTTACCTCCAGCACGAGTTCAAGTACCTGCTGTCCATCCCGGTCGATCGCCCGGATCTCATCGTAGGAAACACATTTGACATCCTCAAGCAAATCATGGATCACAGAGGCCTTCAGCAGCACTGAATCCATATAGTGGTAGTCGATCAGAATCGCAAAAGTAGCAAACGCATGCCGGAACTGATTTCCGCCAACATATCGTTTTACGCCGCGTAAAGCAGTGGCTTTCTGAAGATAAGGGGCGATGACCATCCCGGCCAGGAGGTCTTTTTCAAAATTTTCCATAAAGAGTCTGAAATGATTTTCCAATGTTTTTTGTAATGTCTCCGGCGATCAGCGCCTCAAATCCTTGTTCCTCCAATGCAATGTCGCCTGCCAGCCCATGGATGAAAACTCCCAGAAGGCAGGATTCTAGTGATGAATAACCCTGTGCCATGATCCCGGCAAGGATCCCGGTGAGCACATCACCGCTTCCGCCGGTGGCCATCCCCGGATTTCCGGTTGTGTTGAAAAAACAACGTCCATCGGGTGTCGTAATCGCAGTATGAGCCCCTTTCAATACCACATAACATTGATACCTGAATGAAAAATCACGCTGCATGCGGTTGCGTTCAAAGTCGTTGCTGCTTGTCCCTGCGAGCCGCTCAAATTCCCTGGGATGGGGTGTGAAGATGCAAGCCTTGGGTATAAAGCCCAGCCATGTTTTATTCGCCGCAAGAATGTTGATGGCATCAGCATCGAATAATATGGGGCTTTTTGCATGTTGAATCAGGATTTTAAGCGCGTTGACCGTGTCAGGATTGGTCGCGATCCCGGGGCCAATGGCAATGGACGAATAGGGTGTGAGGTCGGGAGCCTCTGAAAAATGATTTTCACCGGGATCAATGGACAACATGGCTTCAGGAATCGCACCCTGGAGTATGGTAACGCCTGATGCAGGCACCCTCATGGTGACAAGCCCCGGCCCCGAACGAAGACACGAAGTGGCAGAGAGAACGGCAGCTCCCATCTTTCCCCCGGAGCCTGCAATGATCAGGGCATGGCCAAAAGTACCCTTATGAGCATACCTGTTGCGTTTCCTGATGAGTGGGGCAATATCTCCGGCCTCCATCATGAAATTCTGTGTGTTTTCCGCATCAATGAAACCCTCGTGGAGACCGATATTCAGCAGATGCCAGTCACCAACGAACGGGTCGTTTTCGGGGAAGAAAAATGCCAGTTTGGGTGGCGCAAAAGTCAGGGTATGATCGGCACAGATGACAAGGTGGACAGGTGTAGTCTGGGTTGTTGCATCACAATAGAGGCCGGATGGCACATCAATTGAGACAACCAACGCTCCGGAGTTGTTAATATGGTAAATAGCAGCAGCAGCGATTCCTTCGGCAGCCCTGGTAAGCCCGCTTCCAAAAATGGCATCAATTACAATGTCCGATTTTTCAATCGCCGGTAAAGCAGTTTGTTCGGTCACCAGCCTGCATTCAATCAATCCTTCATCATGGCACTGGCTGATCCTTTCAAAATTCACCCTGCAACTTTCCGACATTTTCTCCGGGGGGGCTAAAACAAACACGGATACACGGTAACCGGCAGATACCAACATTCTTGAAACCGCAAGTCCATCGCCACCGTTGTTCCCGGAACCGCAGAAAACCTTAATAAACTGACCAGCCGGGGTTTGTGCCTTCAGCCAGGTAAAACACACTCCGGCAGCACGTTCCATCAGGTCGATGTCTGCAATCGGCTCGTTGGCAATGGTATAGGCATCCGCCTGCCGGATCTGCTGAGTGGTAAGGATTTTCATTTTCGCAGCATAAGAAATAAACCAGTAAAGGTACAAGAAATTTTTAATAGTAGAAAGCGTGTCCCTTCCATTGACCGAGGGTATTGTATTCCAGTGTTGGCGCAGGAATTTTAATAAAACTCAGCACTGTGAAAATCCCTTTTAAAACCGTCGATTTAGTTGGGATTCTTGTAAGGTCAATATCCACTGAAAGAAAGAACTTACGGTACCTGGGATAGGAGGGAACCGGTTTCCCGTTGCTGCCGTTTGAGTTGCCAAAAGCGCCTGTCATCCCTTCGGCGCCATACCCTAAGGCAACATTCAGCCACCTGGGGAATCTGGATTTTTTTGACAGGAAGGAGGAGATATTCCCCGATACCCAGTATGAATGGCCATTGTAGTCCTTGATCATGTTCTGGATCAGGTTTTCTCCCAGTAAATCAGGCCGGTACTGTGCATATTGTGTCTGGTGAAACGAGTATTTCAGGGAGAACCGCTGCTCATGCCATGCCAATTGTTGACCGACGAACATCATGCTTCCAATGGTGTTGGCAGCCAGGTCGCCGGTTGAAAAGCCCCATTCAGACGAAAAACCGTCGAGGATCTCGATGTTCAGCATATAGGCAAATCCAAGCAGGCCCCCGAACCATGCAGCTTGTTTCTCCTTCACCCCCGACCATCGGTAGGTGCTGTATCCGATCCTGCTGATATAGTTCGCCGAGATGGCATGCCCGCACTTGTCAACCTGCATCCACTCCCCGCCGTCATTGAACAGGTGAAAAGATGACTGAGGGTAATCCTTATACCAGGCGAAGTAGAGCCCGGTGACGGATGCTACGTAAAGGGTTCCCTGGGCAATTAGAACGCCGGTGAGCCTGCCTTTCCTCAACATGGTTGTATCAGCCATCACAGTATCTGCCGCCTGTGCATTGAGAACCACCGGGAGAGCCAGTAATAGTGCCAGCCAAAGGGCTGTATTACCTAGAATTACCCGGATTCCCCTGTTTTTCACCTGATGTTCCTTTTGTCCAGTGCTTTCTGGTACTTCCTGGCATTCCGGTTGTGGGTCTCCAGGTCGGCGGCAAAATTGTGGTATCCCGACAGGTCTTCCCGGGCACAGAAATAGATATAGGCGTGGTTTTCGGCATGAAGAACCGCATCAACAGACGAGATGGACGGCAGGCAGATCGGGCCTGGAGGCAGTCCTGTGTGCAGATAGGTGTTGTATGGTGAGTTGATCTGGGTGTGCATCTTCAGCACCCGCCTGATGCGATAGTCATTCCATGCAAAAATCACGGTCGGGTCGGCTTGCAGGGGGATTCCTTTTTTCAGGCGGTTCAGGTAAACTCCTGCAATCGCAGGCTTCTCCTCTTTTTTATTGCTCTCCCGTTCTACAATGGAAGCCAGTGTAACAACTTCCGCTATTGACAAATGGTGTGTGCCAGCCAGTTTTCGCCGTTCATCTGTCCAGAAACGTTCATACTCCTGCTGCATGCGCTTAAAGAGCTGATCGCCGGATGTATTCCAATAAAATTCATAAGTGTCGGGAATGAAAAGAACAAACAGGGTCTGAGGCGACAGGTGATATCCGGCAAGGAAGGAAGGATCAATAAAAAGTTTGCTTAACTTCAGAGAATCAACCTCCAGTGAACGCCCGATTCTGCCGGCAAGATCACTGCGGGTCCTTACATTTTGAATGACAATCCGCACGGGCTCCTGCATCCCTGATTTGAGAAGATTAACCAGCGCGTTGTTTCTCATCCCGTTAGTGAGGCGATACTTCCCGGGTTTGACATGCTCATCGTAACTCCTTTTTCGTGCAAGCCATTCAAAGGATTCCGGGTCAGTGAGATATCCTTTCGTTACCATTGAATCCATTACGGAATTAAACGAGGCACCGGTATGAATGAAAAGATAACAGGACTTCTTGTCTTTCAGGCTGATCACCGGTTTTGTTACACGGAAGTAATACCAGAGAAATCCTGTGGTGATTGCCAGCCCGACAACCCCTAAAAGGAGCACTATTCTCCTGATTCCCGGCCTGGTGTAAAAAGTATTACCGGCCATGGCTGATCAGTTGAAACATCCACTCATCCTTCCATGAAAGTCCGTCGGAAAACCACTCTTTTTTAACGCCACACTGTTCAAATCCAAGTTTGCCGAAGAGATGAAGGCTCGGGGTATTGTCGGGAGAAATATTGCAGTAAAGCTGGTGAAGCCTGAGGGTTCCAAAGGAGTAACGGATGAGGATTTCCATGGCATCCTGAGCATAGCCCTTTTCCCGGTATGGTCCGCGGATCAGGATTCCGACTCCTGCCCTGCGGTGAACCGGATCGAAATCAAACAGGTCAATTGTTCCGACAGGTTGTTCCTGCATGGCGGATTCAACCGGTACAATCATAAGCCTCAACTGCCTTGATGCAAAAATATCCTGCTGTGAATTCAATACATACTCTTCAACCTGAAACCTGGAAAAAGGCGTCAGCGTATTGCTGACCTGCCAAACAGAAGAGTCGTTTTCCCAGGTGTACAATACATCAACATCACCAGGCTCCACCGCCCGTAACCTCACAAACTGCCCAATCAAAACCTCACCACCCATACTTAACACTTAATCACTTAACACTTAACCCTTCTTTACACTTCCACCTCCCCTTTAAACACAAACGTTCCCGGTCCCTCCAGCCATATATTCATAAACACCATCCCGTTTTGTTCAAAGCTCACCTTCAGTAACCCGCCCAATGTCGTGATCTGCCTGAACCCCGGGTTTTCCGGATGTAAAAAGGCATGGGCAAGGGCTGCAGCAGTTACCCCGGTTCCACACGAAAGTGTCTCATCTTCCACACCCCGTTCAAAGGTTCTTACGAATAAGCCATCTTCTGTCTCCTCTGCAAAGTCCACATTTGTTCCTCCCGGGAGGAACCTGGCATCATATCGTAAAACCCGGCCAGCATGAAACACATCCAGGGTGGCTGCATATTTCACAAACTGAACAAAATGGGGAGAACCGGTATCCAGGAATATGCCATCCTCATGAATATGGTCTATCCGGGTATCTTTCATTTTCAACCTGCAGACAGGACCGGATTCGTTGTCGAGAATTTCTGATTCATGAATACCATCCACGGCCCGGAAATGTGCTTTGTGGTTGATAAGTTCCAGTGATTTTGCAAATGCGGTCATGCAACGGCCTCCATTGCCGCACATGGTGCTTTCGTTCCCGTCGGAGTTATAGTAGGTCATTGCGAAGTCAAATCCTTCTTTCTCTGAAAGAAGCATCAGGCCATCGGCTCCGATGCCGAAATGCCGGTTGCAGAGGGATGAAACCTGCGATACGGTTGGAATCCATTGGATGAACCGGTTGTCGATAATGATAAAATCATTGCCGGTGCCGTGGTATTTTGAAAATGGAATTGTCATAGGTTTGTTGCGTTTACAAAGCTAATGAAAAGCAATTAATTTACTACTTTTGCGGACCCATGAAGCGAATGTTTTTCCTGTGTTTTGTCATCTTCATCTCTTTAGGTGTCCCGAATCACTCTTTTGGGCAGGATAGTATTGTACGCAAAACAACAGACTCGCTGAGTGAACAGTCGGTTTGTCCTCAAATGGACATCTTTGATATCCTAACACGAAAAAAGCTGCAGGCCCCTGAGATCCCATCCAGGAAGGTAAGAGCAATCATCCTTCCACTGGTTGCCTACTCCCCGGTTACCGGTTTTCAACTGGGGGCCGGCTCCTCTGTTTCATGGACCATTGGCCAGAAACCGCTTACCAAACTATCGGCGGGTTCTGTTCAATTGTTATGGACGACTGAAAAACAGCTCATTTCTTATGTCAGGACCAATATGTTCTTCAACGACAACAAATGGTTTCTGCAGACCGACTGGAGATGGTATGTTTTCCGCATGCCTACATACGGACTGGGTACCGGGCCAAAGGATGATCATGTTGTGGTGCCTGTCGCGCCTGGCGGTGATGACAGTTTTGACGACAACAGCAAGTACTATATGCGGTATAACTGGGTCAGGCTGCATAACATCCTGTTATTAAAGTTGACAGGCCATTTTTATGCCGGTGTCGGTTATCATTTTGATCACTACTATGACATTCATGACGATGCATTGAACCTTGACTCAACCAACTATTTTCTGACACCCCATTATACCTATTCATTGCTGCATGGCTATAACCCGGGGAACTACACAACTTCCGGTGTCAGTTTCAATGTTGCCTTCGATTCGCGCGACAACATTATCAATGCTTATAAGGGTGTTTATGTGAATATCAACTATCTCGCCAATTTAACGCTCCTGGGCAGTACCCATACAGGGTCGCGGTTGTGGACTGAATTTCGAACCTACATCGGACTTTCCCGACGGGTTCAGCGGCATCTGCTTGCTTTCTGGCTTTTCGGGAATTTCCAGGTTGTGGGTACCTTGCCATACCTTAACCTGATGTCGAACGGGTTTGACCAGATGAATTCATCAGGCCGGGGATATCCGCAGGGCCGCTGGCGTGGTGAAGACTTTGTATACGGAGAAGTTGAATATCGTTTCCCGATCTCCCGTTGCACCAGGATTGTAGGCGGTGTGTTGTTCGCAAATGTGTCCAGTGCTTCCGGCCGCGACAACCATGTGCCTCTCTTCGGTTTTTTCAAGCCCGGATGTGGCTTTGGGTTAAGGATCATGGTAGGAAAACATGACCGTACAAATATCCTGGTTGATTTTGGAATCGGCCAGATGTCGTCGGGATTTTACCTGCAGGCCCAGGAGATATTTTAACACTGTCACCACCTTAATTTAAACGAACATGAACGGAGACCCGGCGCTTTACCGGATTTTGGATGATCTGGGCATCATTTATGAGTACCATGAACACCCTCCTGCGCCCACCATTGAGATTGCCAGAAGTTACTGGAAAGGCATAGATGCCACACACTGCAAGAACATCTTTTTTCGCAATCACAAGGGCAACAGACACTACCTGGTTATCATAGAACATAACCACGACCTGGTCATCCGCGACCTTGAACAACTGCTGAAACAGGGGAAACTCTCCTTTGCCTCGGATGAGCGCATGATGAAGTATCTCGGATTGACCCCCGGCTCCGTTTCGCCCTTCGGGTTGATCAACGATACCGGGAAACATGTTCACCTGTTCATTGACCGGCATCTTCGCGAGTCGGCTAAAATCAGCTTTCATCCCTGTATCAATACCTCCTCCCTTGTGATCTCCTACAGTGATTTCGAAAAATTCCTTACTTTTACCGGAAATGGCTATGAATACCTCGACATGTACTAGTTCCACGGCTCACTGCTTGCTGTTCATCGTTTTATCGGGATTTTACCCCCTTCTGTCGATTTATCGTTTGCGAACCTAACAAAGGGGACTATTTTTGCCTCATCAAATTTCAAACAGCATCATTAACACCCATCTCATGGAACCAAACGAAACCAGACACCGCCGCGACCCCCAGATGAACAAGTATGTAATGGGGGTTATTGTCATTGTAGCAGGGTTTCTTCTTCTGCTTTCCAATACAGGTTTTCTTCCCTATGAACTGAAACACATATTGTTTTCCTGGCAAATGCTGCTCATTGGTATCGGTATTGTGAGTTTGTTCAGCTCTGAAAGCCGGACTCCCGGCACCATCCTTATTTTAATAGGCGGGATCTTCATTCTCCCCAGGATCTTTGACTTTTCATTCAATGTCATGCATGTCTTCTGGCCGGTTATTCTCATCGCGGTTGGTATTCTGATCCTTACGAAACGCATGCCCCGGCGCGGATGGCGACCTACATTTAACCAGCTCAATAACCAAAACCTTGATGAGGGATATATCCATGAGGAGAATATCTTCAGTGGCGGAAAGCAACGCGTGATGCACCAGGTGTTTCGCGGAGGCCATATCAACTGTGTATTTGGCGGTTCTGAAGTTGACCTTACACAGGCGATCCTTGCCGACGGAGTAAGTGAACTGGAAATCAATACCATTTTCGGCGGGGTGACACTGATTGTCCCGGCCGACTGGCGGATCCAGCTCAAGATGACCTCCATCATGGGAGGGTTTTCCGACAAGCGTTCTTATGTAAAAGAGAATCCTGATCCCTCAAAAGTGCTGATCGTAAAGGGCAGCACCATCTTCGGGGGCGGAGAGATAAAAAGTTACTGAAATAAAACTGAGGAGTATGCAACACCCGGTTTTTCTGAATAAAAGTTCCGTTTCCGTTTATTTTGGTTTGTGGGCCCTCATTATGGGGGTCCACTTTTCTATTTTTTACTTTGTCTACCTCTTCCCGATTGAAGTTGCGATAGCTGACAGCCTTGTATTTAATCTACTGTTTTGCGGCGTTGGCATCTCCATGTGGTACATTGTCCGGTACAGCATCCCCGAGAAAAAAAACACCTGGAACGTTGTTTTCAACCACCTTTCGTTTATAACGCTAACACTCGTTGTCTGGAATGGACTTTCCTACACCATTCTTAGTACGGTTTTCAGTTCGAACAAAGCCTACATGGACCTGCTGATGGTCTCCATCCCCAACAAGATCATCAGCGGGATCATATTTTATACCGTAATTGCATTGGTTTATTACCTGTTCATCTATTACAATAACCTCCAGGAGAAGGTCAAGATTGAATCTCGTCTCAGGATGGTATTGAAGGAGACCGAACTCAATATGCTGAAATCGCAGATAAACCCGCATTTTCTTTTCAATAGTCTTAATTCAATCAGTTCTCTCACCATCACCAATCCTGAAAAGGCACGTGAAATGGTGATAAAACTATCAGATTTTCTCCGGTATTCGGTTTCAAACAATGCCACAAGTTTTACCACACTGGAACAGGAGATGACGAACATCAGGCGTTACCTGGAGATTGAGAAAGTACGTTTTGGTGATAAACTTCAGTTTGGGTTTAACCTTGACGGATCATGCCGCACGCACCAGGTTCCGGTGATGTTGCTCCAGCCGTTGTTTGAAAATGCCATCAAACACGGGGTTTATGAAAGCACGGAACAGGTGAGGATCGATATGGACTGCGAATACAAAGAGGGTTATCTTGAGATATGCATTGTGAACGACTTTGATCCCAATGCCCATCCGAGGAAGGGTACGGGTATCGGATTGAACAACATCAGGGAGCGGCTGAGACTGTTGTATAAAAATGATAAATTGCTGCGTACGGTTGTGGAGGGAACCCGATTCTCCGTATATTTGAGTTTGCCGGGGACGGAGAAGAGGTGACAGGGTGACAAGGTAACAGGGTGACAGGGTTACAGGTCGTTAGTTTAATTTTAATTTTATTTTATGTTGCTTCGTACTATTTTAATCGATGATGAACAGCCTGCCAGGGATGTTGTGAAGCATTACCTGAAAGATTTCCCAGACATTGAGATCCTGGGAGAATTTACAGATGGATTCAGCGGATTGAAGGCGATCCAGGAGTTGAAGCCCGACCTGGTATTCCTGGATGTTCAGATGCCCAAGCTTACCGGACTGGAGTTGCTTGACCTTCTTGACCAGCCGCCGCTGATCATCTTCAGCACCGCTTATGATCAATATGCCATCAAGGCGTTTGAGATGAATGCGGTTGACTACCTGCTGAAACCCTACTCGAAGGAGCGTTTCACGCAGGCTGTTCAAAAGGCCCTGGCGCAGGCAGGAACAGGAATCAAGGCCACGATCCAGGTGCAAAACCTGGTGAAGACCCTTGAGGAGAGTCCGGAATTCCTGCAACGCATTGCCGTGAAGTCGAGGCACAAAGTCAGCGTGGTCCCAATCGATGAGATCATCTACCTTGAAGCAGAGGGAGATTATGTCATGTTGCATACAAAAGATGCAAAGCATTTGAAGGAGAAGACCATGAAGTACTTTGAAACCCACCTTGATCCTTCACAATTCATCAGGATACACCGCTCCTACATTGTTAATGCCCGGTTTATCGACCGGATAGAGTATTATGACAAGGAGAATTATGCGGTGTTAACCAAGAATGGCGCAAAGTTACGGGCCAGCACCTCCGGGTATAAAATCCTGAAACAGGCACTTAATATGTAGATTTGCTATCTTTAGCAAAATTTACATCCATGGAATTCTTTCACAATCCTTACCTGAAGATCGTTCTCAGCTCTGTTGCGGTCTACCTTTTTATCATTTTTGCCATTCGTCTATTCGGGAAAAAGGAGTTGTCGCAGCTTTCGGTTTTCGACCTTGTCTTCATCCTGCTCATCAGCAATGCCGTTCAAAATGCCATGGTATTGGGCAATGAAACCCTTTTAGGGGGAATTGCCGCGGCATTGGCCCTGTTTTCGGTCAACTATATTCTGAAGCAACTGCAGCTTAAATTTCCAAAATTCGGCAAGCTCGTACAGGGTGATGCCATCATGCTGGTATACCATGGGAAGATGATCCCTTCCCACCTCCGGATGGCGGGAATAACGGAAGCAGAGGTGGTGCAGGCGATCAGGGAGCACGGCGTGGCGTCAGTGGAGGAAGTTGACCTTGCGGTGTTCGAAGTTGATGGCAACATCAGTGTGCTCTCCAATGATTTCAAGCAACGGTCGCACCGAAAGCGGAAGGCGCATAAAGTTATTTCCCAATAAGCCAGCCTGGTCACTCCATCCTGAATCCGGGGGACTTGTAATCTTTGGCCCTGTATTCCTCAGGGATTGCAATGGTATTTCCGTCACGGAGTGCACTGTAATGTGGCGACATGATCTCCACCCCGGCATGGTTAAAGGAGTCCTGGATGTTCTGATGCAACTGGGAAAAGATGTCGGCCATTTCATTGGGCGAACGGGTATAGGCATTCAGCTGGTAGGTCGGATAATTATCGTCCAGGGATGTTTGTAACACAAAAGGTGCGGGTTCCTTCAATATCCGGCTGGTGTTCAACGCTGCATCAATCAGCAGCTGGTTGATTTGCCGCCAGGGAACATCATACCCGATGGTGACCGTGGTGTGCAGGATGAGCCCCCTCTCCTGGGCACAGGTGCTGTAGTTGATCACCTCGGTACTCATGATTTTTGCGTTCGGAACAGTGATCTCCTCATTTTTAATCGTCCTTATTTTCGTTACCAGCATCGATTTTTCAACGATATCACCGGTTACCTGGTCAATTTTCACACGGTCACCCAGTTTGAACGAGCGGGTATAGGTGATCGTCAGGCCTGCCATAAAATTGGAAAGCGCACTGGCGGATGTAAGGGAGAACACCAATCCGAAGAATACAGAAACCCCCTGGAAAACCTGGGAGTCGGAGCCCGGCAGAAATGGCCAGATGGCCACCATGGTAAACCCGATGATCAAGACCCTGAAGATGTTGAAAGTTGGCAGGGCCCAGTCGGCATAGAATCCCGGAATCTTCAGGGTCTCTTTTTCAATTTCAACTTTGAGGAATTTGAAGAATCGGATCACCAGACGTGCAACGATGAGGATTACAATGATGGTTATGAGGTTGGGCACATAATTCCAAAAGCCCGTTACAATATTTTTAAGAGGAGTAATAAAAGTGCCAAGTATACTGATACTGAATGCTTTGGTCCATGGTAACAGGTAGAAAATAGTGATCAGTGTAATGACAAGCAGAAACAGGATCGTGATCCATTTGGCTATACTAAAAAATAGGAGAACGATGGACAGCTGCCGTTGGCGGTTGAAAAACTCATACTCTTTCAGGTGCATACCTTTCATGATCCTGTCCCGCCACTTGTCGGCCTTGCTGTTCAATAACCGAAACAACTTGTTGATCAGGTTGATGAGGATGATCAGCACCATTAAAATTGCAAAGGAGATGCCCACATTCTTGAGGATTGCACCAAAGCTGGTCACCGTCCTGTAGTTTTGAATGGCATAAATGATCTTTGCCCTGCGGGCTTTGGCAACAAGTTCCATGGATGTTCCTTCAGCCATCGCATCGCGTTCATCCACGGAGGTGATCACCATTTCCCCGTACATTACATCATAACTGGTTTCGCTTTCGAACAGTTTGATTGAATCACCTCTGAAAAATGGATCTGCTGCTATTTTTTTGAGTTTCTCTTCTACAGCCTTCGCCCTTTCGTCGGGGGTAAAGGGGCCGATCCTGGTATAAATGTTGAAAATCCGGCCTCCAAAAGGCCTTACCATGGCTCCTTTTGGACGTTTGCCAAGCGAATCAGCCGATTTGCTCCTGGTCGAATGAGCAGTATCTGAAACTGCCAGTGCAGCCGTTTGAGTGTTCAGCAGGATGAAGGTGAACAGGGTAAAAAGCAATCCGTATCGTTTCATAGTGGACATTGTTCCAATCGGGAGCCAAATTAACTAAAAAATGAATCAGGCGTTGTGCTATTTGGGCCTCTTTTTAGTTGATTATTCAAAATGTTTTATACTTTTGAAATGCTTTAAGAATGATGCTCTTCGTTACCCGGTCTTTTTTGCCACAAAGACACCAGGACACAAAGTTCAGCTAAACGCTCAATAAATAGTAATATCATGAATATATTTCCCAAAAAGGGTTTGGTAGTCATTGCCTGTTTTCTCGTTTCCTTTGCTTCATTGGGGCAGGAACAGGCAAAGCATGACACCTTTGACATCACCCGGTCAAGCATGCAGTTTCCCCATCAGCCTGAAAAGTGGGGATTCCAGGTTTCGGCCGGGTTGCTGCTTGTCAAACCACCTTACGACCTGATGGAAAACGCCTATGAGGGGCCCCTTGCAAATTTCCATATGACCTTTGGTCTCCCATGGAAATTCTCACTTGAAGGCGATATCTCTACGGTAATCGTTTCGAATCAATTCGCCCTTGGACCACGTCTGAGTTTTAATTATAAGAATTTTGGGGTGAAATTAGGATGGGACCTTGCCTTCAGCTATGGTCAGCTTCACCAGTTTGGATTCGACAATAAATCAAAGGTCTGGATCCACTATCCCAACATTTCACTGGGCTATAAATTAAAAAAGATGGCATTTACTGCCAAAGGAGAGTTGGTGACACTGGCGAGTCTATCGCAGACCACCGGGGAAAACGAGATTTCGCATACAAAGAATTTTTTCAATGGATATACTGCAGCCATTTATATTGAGCAGCGTTTATGGAAGAATCATGTTTTTATCATCGGGTTCAAAGACAGTTATGAAAAATTCTACTGGCCAACCTGGATGCTGTTTTCCACATTTAACCGCTATTATCACATTCCCGAACTTTCATTTATCTGGATATTATGAAAATCAAAATATTGACACTTTTTGTTCTGGTGGTAGCATTGGCCGGGTGCAATAAGGATACAACGGTTCCCATTCCATCCTCCGGGCCCAACTCCCTCATGAACGAAACCATCCCTTTACCGGCTTTGTCGGAACCGGTGATGGAGGGGATTTACCAGGTTACCACAGGCTCCGGATTTTTCGGAGAAAACGTTGTATTGAAATGGAACCGTTACGGGATCTCGCTGGCCTGCAACAATGGCAAATATTTCGTGCTCAAGACCGGGCAACTTGATTCTGTGATTCTTTTACAAGGCTATTGGAGAAACGGATATTCGGACGAAACCGGGCTGGCCGCACTCTATATTGCCAGGGAGGAGGGAGGATCCTCCATTATTGCCGGCACAACCAGTCCTAACGTTATCATCCGCGGAGGTTTCGGGGAGAAACCCGGGATTGTAGACCAGGCACTGGTACTGAAGTATCTAAGACCATTTTCCGATAAGGTGAAAAATGCTGAATTCTATATTCTTGCCCACCGGTCAGGAGGAAGAACATCCGACCGGCTTCCTGTATCGGAGAACAGCATTGAAATGATCAACTTTACTGAACGCCTGGGGTCCAACGGAATTGAAGTGGATGTACGGTTATCGAGCGATGGTGTTGTTTTTCTTTACCATGATCCCGACATCAACATCAGGGAGACCAAGAAGGGACCATTGGCAGGACCCATTGAGAACTACACCTGGGCCCAGCTCTCCGCCTTCGTCAGACTCATACACGGGGAGAAAATACCGACCCTCGAAGATGCCCTGAATTTCGTGGTGGACAGCACCAGGCTCAGGTTCGTCTACCTCGACATGAAGGAGAGCAGCGGCGCCATGGCAAAAGTGATCCCGATCCAGCAGCGGATACTGGCGCGTGCACAGAGCAAGAACCGTGATCTCAAGGTGGTAGTGGGAATCCCTTCGACCGATGTGCTCAACGACCTGATGACCTATCCGGGTTACCAGGATATTCCCTCCCTGTGTGAACTTACGGTGGATGATGTGCACAAAGTCAATTCGGCCGTATGGGCGCCAAGATGGACCCTCGGCACCCAGAATGACCTTGTACTTCAAATGCAAAGCGAAGGCCGCCTTGCATTGTGCTGGACCATCGACCAGGTTCAGTGGATCAGGGAGTATCTCAAAACGGGTCATTTTGACGGACTTCTTACCAACTATCCTTACATTGTTGAATATTATCACTATATCCAATAACCACCATGGTAAAAAAACTTATTGTTCTTTGCTGGTTAACGCTCTTCCTGGCCCCCGGAGTGTCGGCGCAGGAACCTGCAAATCCCGGACCCGGAGAAAAGATTAACCATTACTCCCTGGCAATTGGTCTTGGATGGGTTCATTACATCAATACCCTTGACATCGGAGCAGACCTGGCGACCATCAACTCTCCCGGCCTTTCCTTGCGGTTCTTCTGGGAACCGGAGCACCGCCTGAGCCTTGGTCTTGAAACCGGGTTCTACAGGCTGTATAAAGTGAAATCGGGAACTGATGCACCCACCTCGGGTTTTGCAACCATGTCGGCCATGCCATTGCTCCTTGCGGCCAGGATGAGGATTGTCGACCGGTTTTATCTCAGCGCCGGCGCAGGGCTTGCCGCCATGTTCAACAAGGTATCCGGTATCGATCATACCATCTCCAGCACGATCATCTCCTTTTCAAATTTCCAATTCTCCGCTTCATACATTTACCCATTATCAAAACACTGGCAGGTGGGAGGAGAGTTGAAATTTCTGAATTATGGCAAGACGGATGACTGGATCTATTCACTACAGGTTTTTTGTGCAGTAAGACTTTAACTGAAACACGATTGTTGGAATTCGGGTGTGCAGGACCTGTCAATTTTTAATAACACTTTTAACCAAAATTCTATGAAAAGATACATGATTGCTGTTTTTCTTCTGGCAATAACTTTGACTTCCTTTTGCCAGGAAAATCCATTATGGATGCGGTATACATCCATCTCTCCCGACGGGCAAACTATCCTTTTTTGCTATAAAGGGGATATCTGGTCGGTTCCTTCTGCTGGCGGTACGGCTGTTCCGCTCACACTGACCGAGTCGTATGAATATGCCCCGGTGTGGAGTCATGACGGGAAAAATATTGCCTTTGCCTCAGACCGGAACGGAAACTTTGACGTCTTTATAATCCCGTCAACAGGGGGTGAAGCAAAGAGGCTGACTTTCCATTCAAACAAAGAGGTGCCGTGCAATTTCACAGCCAATAACAAGGATGTCATCTTCATGGCTTACCGGCAGGATGTGGTAACAAACGCCCAGTTTCCGATCTCCCTGATGAATGAGCTTTATTCTGTGCCGGTTGCCGGTGGCAAGGTCTCCATGCTGATGCCGACTCCGGCCCTCCAGGCATGTCCGTCATCCACGGGCGACAAAATTATATTTGAGGATATCAAGGGATATGAGAATGAGTGGAGGAAACACCATACTTCTGCCATTGCCAGGGATATATGGTTGTATGATTTTGCCAAAAAACAATACACCCAATTGACCCGGTTCAAGGGGGAGGACAGGAACCCGGTTTTTGATGCCAACGACAACGATTTTTTTTATCTCAGCGAACAGAGCGGATCCTTCAATGTTTACAGGAGCTCGGTGAGCGATCCCTCCAAATCGACTGCCCTGACCCATTTCTCAAAGCACCCGGTAAGGTTTTTGAGCCGGTCGGGAAAGAATACGCTCTGCTTTACTTTTGACGGAGAGATATATACCATGCAACCTGGCGGAGAACCGGTAAAGGTGCCTGTTAAAATATTTGCAGATGGCCGGACTGCCCAGGAGAAGATTGTTCCCGTAAATGACGGGTTTACAGAAATAAGACTTTCTTCCAATGGAAAGGAATACGCCTATGTGTTTCATGGTGAAGTCTTTGTGAGCAGTGTCGACGGAGGTTTTACAAAGCGTATCACCAATACTCCATACCAGGAGCGAAGCGTGAGCTTCAGTCCCGATGGACGTTCCCTCGTGTATGCAGCAGAAGTAAACCAGAGCTGGAATGTATACGCCACCTCTATCGTTCGCAAGGAGGAGCCCTATTTCTATGCCTCCACGGTTCTGAAAACCGAGCCGGTGATTGCCACAGCGGCAGAGGAGTTTCAGCCGGAATATTCTCCCGATGGCAAAGAGGTTGCCTACCTCGAAAACAGGGTGGTTCTGAAGGTGGTCAACCTTGCTACAAAACAGACGAGGATGATCATGCCGGCGAATGTCAACTACTCCTATGCCGACGGAGACCAGTATTATCAATGGTCGCCCGACGGGAAGTGGTTCCTCGTAAATTTTGCCTTCCCCGACAGGATCTTCAGCCCGGAGGTGGGACTCGTCTCCTCCGATGGCAAGGGAGAGATTAAAAATCTCACCCTCAGCGGCTATGATGACTATATTCCCAAATGGTCTGTCGATGGAAAGATGATGATCTGGGGCAGTGACCGGAACAGCGACCGCGAACAGGGAGGAAATCTCTCAAGCAATGATGTATATGCCATGTTTTTTACAAAAGCCGGTTTTGACCGTTTCAAACTCTCAAAAGAGGAACTGGCGCTGGTAAAGGACCAGGAAGAGAAGGCAGAGAAGGAGAAGAAGAAAAAGGAGGAGAAGGATAAACCGGCTGATGCACAGAAAAAAAAGGCTGACACGGCCTCCGGGTCAAAAAAAGATTCCGTGAACGTTAAGATCGACTGGGACAACCTTTCTGATCGCAAGTCGAAGCTTACCCTTCATACTTCTGGTGTCAGGGATTGGCTCCTTTCAAAGGATTGCGAAAAATTGTTCTACCTCACCAGTTTTGAAAAGGACAACGATCTCTGGGTTGCCGATCTGAGAACCCATGAAGAGAAAGTACTGGCTAAACTCGGGCTGAAAAGGGCAGGGATGGAGTTGTCAGCTGACGGGAAGTTCATCCTGCTCTTTGCCGACGGGAAACCCATGAAAGTGGAAGTAGAGGGAGGTAAGTCAGAACCGCTGAAGACCAGTGGCGAGATGCTGCTGAAACCTGCTGAGGAGCGCAGTTATATCTTCGATCACTCGTGGAGGCAATTCAAGGCGAAATTCTATGTGGAGGATATGCAGGGGGTTGACTGGGATTATTATTATACGGCCTACAGGAAGTTCCTTCCTTATGTCAGCAATAATTACGATTTTGCAGAGATGCTGAGTGAGATGCTCGGAGAGATGAATGCTTCCCATACCGGGTGCGGTTACAGGGCAAACCGACCCAATGTTGACCAAACAGCCGATCTCGGGCTTTTCTTTGACTACGATTTTAAAGGACCCGGATTGAAAATCATGGAGGTTGTTGAAGGAAGTCCGCTCGACAGGTCCGAAACCAAAGTCAAACCAGGGTGCATCCTCGAAAAGGTGGATGGAGAAAATATTACTGACTCGCTCGATTTTTATTCCATGCTGAACCGTAAGGTTGGAAAACTAACATTGTTATCGCTCTTTGATCCTGTCACGGGCAGTCGTTGGGAGGAGAGCTTCAAGCCAATCGGCATCGGGGAGGCCAATGAACTACTGTACCATCGCTGGGTGAAGAATCGCCGCAATGAGGTTGACCGTTTGTCGGGCGGAAAGGTGGGATATATCCATGTCCGTTCAATGGATGATGCAAGCATGCGGACCGTTGTGGAGGAGGCGCTGGGACGAAACTTTGAAAAAAAGGCCATCATCATTGATACCCGTTTCAATGGCGGCGGGAATATTCACGAGCAGTTATCTGATTTCCTGAGTGGAAAGAAATACATTGACATCGTACCGCACGGACAATACATTGGTTCTGAACCTTACGACAAATGGGTGAAACCATCCATTGTCCTGATAGGGGAGAGCAACTATTCCGATGCCCACCTGTTCCCTGTTGCCTATAAGCTGAAAAATACGGGCATGACCCTTGGTATGCCTGTTCCCGGAACCGGCACCTTCGTTTGGTGGGAGCCACAGATAGATCCTACGCTGGTTTTCGGTATCCCGATGGGCGGGTGGCGCACAGGCGATGGAAAGTTCTGCGAAAACAACCAAATGGAACCTGACATCAGGGTGCCGAATGATCCGGGGGTTTTATCTTCAGGCCGTGATCAGCAGATCGAGGAGGCTGTAAAGGAGATGCTTAAATAGGATTTGCTAAAAGGTCTCATTGAGGTTGAAATAGATCCCGACGGTTCCATTTTTTCCGATCCCGCAATCGATGGTAAGGTTGGAAAGTGTTTTTCGGTTGAACATCACCCTCAGCCCAACTCCGGCAGCCGGGTCAATATATTCGAACAACTTTCGTGTTCCGTCATCCGAACTGGCTGTGGTAGCATTCACGAATAGGACGCCACCAAGAATACCGGTATAACGGCTTATGGGGAAACGGTATTCCGATTCGCCATAAACGAGGCTGACCCCCCGGATGCTTCCCTGGATAAAGCCGCGCCCGGTGCGGTTGTACATATCCCAGCCGACGGCAGGCAGGCCAAGGTACGGAACCTTGCCTTTTTCAGTGAACTGGCCGATATACCAGAAGCCGACCAGGTGGTCACGACGGTTTGCAGATAACGGAATAAATGTTCTGAACTCCGTGTTGAGCATCACGCTGTTCCTTGTGCTGCCCATAAATTTGAAATTGGGCCTGAAGGCAACATTGGCAAGATACCCTTTTGTTGGGCGGATGGTGTTGTCCCTGCTGTCGAGCAACACCTCCAGGCTGAGCCCCGACATGGCCTGGTATGAAGGGTTGAAGCCGTTGTTTACCGAGTATAAATAGTGACTGGTAAGTCTCTGCGGGGTGGAATCAAGATGAAGGTTGACATCTTCCACCCGGGAATAATCATCGAGACAATACCCCAGCCCGACATAGAATTTTCGGGTAATCTTCACAAAAAAGGTCTCATAAAGGCGGATGTAGTTATAATTGATTGGCTGTGTCTCCCCGGAATAGTCGTTTGTCTGGCCGCCATCGCAAAAAATGAATTGAGCGTTATCAGTGTGTTTGATGCCGGATCCCAAACCATAGGTTGGTTGCGAAAAAATCAGGTAGCGCCAATCGCCACGTAACAAAAAATGTGACTTGCTTGTGATGATATTCGTTCGCAGGTTGATGATTTTCTGCGATTTGGCTGTGAAGTTGACCGATACGGCTGCCGATGAGATGGGAGTGGTTTTCGGATCTCCGAGGTATAAGCCAATGCTGCTCCCAACACCGATAAGCATTCCATAAGCGGGATTGTACCCGATGAACGGGGTAACAGCGACATACGCTTTGTATAATTCAATGGGTCGGGCGCTGATGCTGTCGCGTTTTGCGGCATTCTTCTCCCGGATAAAGATGCTCCAGACATCATCCTGCTTGAAGGTTTTTACAGGTTTCTGGGCAACAAGGGGCAACGTCAATGAAAATAATGCACCAAGGAGGATGAAATTTGTAATAATTTTGAGGTTTCCCATGGAGGCAAATATAGAAACTTATTTTAAATGCGCCTGGCAGTAATACTTGTACTCGTTTTCCTTTATGTTGCATTGCCGGTTTCCGGGCAAAACCCTTTTATTTCGAACGACAGCATCGTCATTGTCGAAAGAACACTGAAAAAAGTAAATAAAAATGTCAACTTTGCCATTGTTCCGGGTCCTGTTTTTGGCACTTCCGAGAAACTTGGTTTTGCAATTCTTCCCATGATTGTTTACAACCTGAATAAAACGGATACGGTATCACCGCCATCTTCCACTGCAGTGATGCTCTATTTCGATTTTTACGGTAGCTGGATGTCCGGACTGAAACAGAGTTTTTACTGGAATCAGAATAAATGGAGAGCCTTCGTCACCCTGGGAGTAGGCTCCCTGAAGTTGAAATACTATGGAATCGGGAATGATACTTCGATCATCAACAACAACGATTCGAATTATGTATGGACAAAGCAGAAGGAACTCGATTTTACCATTACCTGTTTCAGAAAGATATACCGCGGATTATATGGCGGCCTTGAAACCCGTTATAACCTTGCAAACTACCAGGGAACCGACTCTGCCAGCAGTGCTATCCTGACCAACTCAGTGCTGACAGTTGGTAAAATCTCCCAATTATCGCTGGTCCCTGTCATGGTGTGGGATAACCGCGACAACATCTTTTGGTCGACCAGGGGCTATTATGCAAGCATCAGCTTTCAGTATTCCAACAGGATGTTCTTCAAATCTAAAGACTATTCTGTTATTTCAGGTTGGGTAAATGGTTACCACAGCCTGTTGAGGAGAAGTACAAGGATGATCCTGGCCTGGCACTTCTTTTTCCAGGCCGGGTCAGGTGATTTTCCTTACCGGACGTATGCCAATTATTGCAGGGGCGACAACGCGACAGGTTATACCGGCGGGAAGTACGTAAACTATTCGGAAGCTGCCGTGCAGACCGAATTGCGCTACGATCTGTGGAAATTTATCGCCTTTGGCGGATACCTGGGCACAGGGAAGACCTTCTCATCCTATACAGAATTCGGCCAGTCTGCATGGCTTCATTACGGAGGAGTGCGTCTCTATGTCAACATCATCCCGTACCGCAATATACGGCTGAGACTTGAAGCAGCCAAGGGCCGGAAAGATTATGGTTTCTATATTGGAATAGGGCAGGGGTTCTGATTCTGATTCTTAGTCTTATTGCTTGTCTTCCTTAACCTCGACAACTTCATAAACATCCTTCCCATCCTTTTGAGTAGGCTGGTAATAGGTTTCACCGATCTGGACGTAGGTTACTTCCCCTATCTTCACCTCTTTGCCTCCTTCAGGGAGTTGTTCGACAATGCTTCCAGCCGTAGGTGGCACTACTGTGTATGTCTCGCCGGATTTTTCATAATAGGTTCCGCCATAGTAGTAGTTATTGGTCGTTTCGTTGATAACGACTGTTTGTGAACCGGGCGGAAGTGTGGTGATGGTGGCGCCGACCGGAGCAGCGACCACGGTGTAACCGCCGTTGGATGGAACATAATAAACTCCCTGGTCATAATGATACTGCTGGTTTGCCACTGTTACAATGATGGCCGTAGTTGCCATGGCGGCAATGAAAAATCCCCACGGGTGGTATGCCGGTCCATAATGGTAGGGTTGATAGGGGTGGTAATGATACGGATGATAACTGTAATAGCTATGTCCGCCATAAGCATACGGAGGCCTTGAGTAGGGCCTGGGATTGGCCACCACTACTGTATTCCGGCTGTTGTTAACATTGACGTTCACGTTGTTCCCGCTTACATTGGTTCGGTTCCCGGTTGAAACATTGGTTCGGTTCCCGGTGGTTACATTGTTCTTGTTCCCGGTGGATACATTGTTTCTGTCACCACCTGACACCTTGTTTCCTCCCTTGTTCTGACTTCCCGGGTTCCGCTGGTTTGTACCCGATTCCTGTGTTGCAGGCCTGGTTGCTGGTTTCTGCACATCCCTCGTAGCTCCCCTGGATGGTGAGGCTGCAGGTTTGGCTGCAGGCCGTTCTTTGGCTCCGCCACCACCACCGCGGTTGCCTCCCCGCTGAGCCTGAAGGGGCAGCGAAAAGAATAACGCCATGGTGCAAACGATCACTGTTGCATTGAAAAGGTTGATATTGGAACGCATTTTCATATGGTTGAGAGTTAAATAATAAATTGGTTGGTTAAATTACAAAATCTTGTTAATGCTTTCAGAATTTGTTAAGTTAAATAGAAGAGCCGGAATGTTGAAAAAGGATACCGCGCATCGCATTTAATGGTTAAACTTTCCAGAAGCAACCAACGTATGATCCTTCCTGATCAGCCGGTATGCGAAAACCTGGCGGGAACTACAGGATGTCAGATCAATCTCCATCATACGCCCGGTTACCTTTGTTTCCAGGATCACCCTGCCAGTCATGTTAATGATGACCAGTTGTTGATTCAGGTAATCTTTACATCCTGTAAAGTCGAAGATTGTCTTTCCTTCCGGGGTTGATTGAACCTTGATCCTGTTTTCAGAAAGGGGTTGGCGCTCAGCGACCGTCATGGCTGTTTTCCATGCATTGTAAAGGGTTTGCAATGAATCGATCGGGTCGGTAGGAAAGATCCCGGAAAGATTTTGGGGATAGGCCATCCAAAGATCGAGGTAGAGCGAATCAGCCTGGTTATTCATTTGTGCCACCCGGAGGAAGGCCGACTGCGAGGAGGTGTTCCTGGGCGCACACCGTGTATCCGCTCCGATCACTTTGGCTCCCTGTAAAGTGGCCATCAGCCTGTCGGCCAGGGAACCGGGCGTTGTAAGGAACCTGTTCTGCATGGAATCCAGGATCTGCTGACCCAACAGGATATTTCCCTGGATCGAATAATAGATATGTGCCGTGTCATTCTTATAATTCATGCAGTTGATTCCTGTATAAGCTGCGCTCCTGGGGTGACCACCGTTGTAGTCGACAATCCCGTATTGTCGCGTGGTTGGGTTGTTGCCTGCATCATGAAGCACAAGTGAATCGATCATTTGCTGAGGCGAGAGCCCCATCATCATCCAGTTATGGGCGTTCAACTGATTGGTATGGTCCCATGCAGCCTGGGTATGGATGGCTCCGACCCCGGGAATAATATCACTCAGAATCGCTGCGCCGTGCGGATAGCTGATCGATGATCCCACGCAGGAGGCTCCGGCGCTGCCGATCTCTCCCGTGAGTGAATCAATGGCTACGATGGAAAATGTATCCTGGGCAGAGGTTTGGAAACGAGTGATAAAAAAGACTGACAGCAGTAAGTAAACCCCAAGGTTTCTTCTTTTAAACATAGCGCTTAATTGGTTTATATTTGGTGTAAAGATAAAATGAATATATCAAACTTCATTATTAAGCAATTTACAGATAATTCCTATATTTGCCCAAGAAAAACAAAACCTATGAAAACAAAATTGATCCTTTTATGCTTAGGAGCAGGCCTGATTCTGGCATCTTGCTCAAAGTACCCGCCATCTTCCGACCGACTACTGGAAGATCTTGCCGTCTATACGAAATACGATGAGACAGTTGACTTTACCACATTCAAAACCTATTACATGAGCGACTCCATTGTCAAGATTTCTGACAAGGACAGCGGATTGCTCTACAATTCCCAGGTACAGTCAATCACAGCAAGGATTGCAAAGAATATGAACAGCCTTGGATACACCAGGACCACCAATGCGAAAACCACAGACCTCTATCTGGCAGTTTCATATATTGTAAATGTGAACGTCAGTGTTTATTATCCAGGATGGTACTGGGGTTACCCGGGTTACTATCCTCCCGATTACTGGGGCAGTGGTGGATATTACTATCCCTATTATCCAACCTATGTCACAAGTTATTCAGCCGGCACGCTATTGATGGACCTGATGGACGTGAAAAATAAAGTAGATAATAAAATTCCTGTTTGCTGGAATGCATATATCCGCGGACTGGTTACAGGAAACCATTCCACATCTCAGATCAATGATTGTGTTGATGTGGCATTTACACAAACCAAAGGTTTCCCGGGTCATTAATAATATTTAATAAATATCGATATGAAAAAAATATTCATTGTACTTTCAGCACTGGTAATCCTTTCGGGGGCTGCCCAGGCCCAGGATAAACCTGCTTCTCTCGGATTCACACCAAGTTCCTATTATACCATTTCCTGGAATACAACCTTTACCATGGGTGATTTCAATAAATGGGTAGGCAATGCCAGCCCGGCAGGTTTTGATCTTGGCGGACGTTATTTCATCAAAGGTGGTTTGGCTGCCGGCTTTAACATCATGTGGCAAAGGGTAGGTCAGACCTATACTAACGAAACATTTTATCTCGCCGACGGGGCAGCCATCACGGCAACAAATTACCGTTTCACCTGGATGGTGCCGTTCCAGGGGGTTATTGCCTATCATTTTATGCCTGGCAAAAT
Source organism: Bacteroidales bacterium (assembly GCA_049317265.1). GTDB lineage: Bacteria > Bacteroidota > Bacteroidia > Bacteroidales > FEN-979 > CAIVAT01. Next base: position 19,973 of record JBMOIP010000019.1, on the reverse strand, counting down.
GCTTTCTCCCTATGTTGGACTTGGCATTGGCGGCGACTATATGGAGCATCATATGCTCGTGCAGGAGTATGATGCCTATAAAACCCGCTGGGATTTTTCACTCACCCCTGAAGTCGGTGCCCTGGTTAAGTTTGGCGCATTTTCAAGCTGGGGAGCGCTCGTGGCTTTCAATTACAAATGGACTACCAATAAAATTGAATTCACCGACAACATCACCTACAAAAACATCCAGATGCTGAACCTCAAAGTAGGACTGGTACTCATCGTTCGCTAAATTCACAACAATAAAGAAAAAGAACCCGGACCAGTTCCGGGTTTTTTTATGCCCGCCCGTCCGCCCGTCCGCCCGTCCGCCCGTCCACTTGTCCCCTTGTCCCCTTGTCCACAAAAAAAAAATCAACATTTCCCCCAATCACACCAATTTGTTCGTACTTTTGACATGCTAAAAAATTAACAGATGTTCAAAACAAACGAATATTTTGACGGAAAGGTCAAGTCTATCGCATTTAAATCTCCCGATGGCCCTGCAACAATGGGGGTAATGGCTCCCGGCGAGTATGAATTTGGAACTTCAACGGTGGAGCATATGACCGTTATTTCAGGAATGATGGTCGTGCAGTTGCCCGGCGAGCACGAGTGGAAAGAATTTAAGCCATTTGAAATGTTTGTGGTTCCAAAAGATTCGAAATTCAAATTACGCATCGCAGCTGATGCGGCTTATCTTTGCCTGTACCTTTAATTATCTGCACTAACCCTTAAAATAATCAACATGAAAAAGCTGGTTCTTTTCACCATGGCCATGATCTTCGTTGGCATGGCATGCACCTTCGCTCAGGATAAGGAAGCAAATTCACCCAAAGGGAAATTGGGACAGGCCGACCTTGCCAACAATTTTTATGTATCCTATGGTATAGGTACAATTTATTATTTCATTGATAATGAAAATCTTACAGCAAATTCGTTTTCCGGAACATTTTTGCTCGGGTATGCCCGCTCCATGAATAAAGTGGTTTCAGTCGGTTTTCAGCTCAGCTATACCAATATCGGACGCAGCGGTAATTCAGATTATTACTATTCTTCTCAGTCAACCTACAGGGAAACTATGACTGATAACCTATGGCAGGGTATTGCGAATGTCCGGTTCCATTACGTGAATAAACCATCGTTTTCGATGTATTCAGGAATCGGTTTGGGTGTGACCATGGATTTTTATAAGAAGACGATCAACTCTGGCTCTATCCAGTCGAATGAAGTCATTAATGGTCAAAAAATCTTCCCTGCCGGCCAGATGACCCTGCTGGGATTCCGCGTTGGCAGGGCATTAAGCTTCTTTGGCGAATTTGGTATCGGGACGAACTCGATCCTCAATGCCGGGGTGAGCTACAAGTTTGGTGACAATTAAAATACCAGGTCTATTGGGCCACGTGTCCTAACCTGAAGATCAATCCGCCTGTGAAGCCGAACTGAACAATGGTCGAGTACAGTGAAACCCCACCGCCTGAGCCACCTGTTCCAACCATAAACGAATAACCAGATCCCTGGATCGGCATGTACGCCTGGGCCTGGAGACGCAATCCTACCCGTTTGCTGAAGTAGATTTTTGCTCCTGCATTCATTCCCATCGAGAAAAACCAGGCCTCCCGGTATTCCTCTTTGGGATAAAACAGGCAACCTCCGAGGTTGAAGCCGACAAATGGCGAAACCATCGGGTTAATCCTGAAGTTCTTGGTAAATCCAACATGCATATAGTTGATACTCAGTGGAAGTTGGGATTCATACCCTAAAAGCGTATAATAACTGCTGAAGTCGGCTTTGGTATCGCTCCTGTTGTAAATGAAGTCAACATCCATGACCCGGCTGACCCCGATGCTGATCATACCACCGTACTGACCGTTTCCGTTAACATAGAGATCGCCATTTGAGCCGTGCATGGTTCCGGGGAATACGTAACCGCCAAACGGGGTTACCTCAACACCCTGGGATCTGAGCATAAAAGGGATGCAGATGATCGCTGCAATTAAAATAAAATATCTTTTCATGGAGTTTAGTTTTGTGCGAAATTAACAAAAAGTTTGAAAATGCATAATATTCAGCAATCCCGGTTGACGGTTGGCCATTAGCGGATCGTATGGACTTTGATAAAATTTGTTCCACCTGCCTCATGGGCGGGAATGCCTCCCAGGAGAAGGATTTTATCACCTGGTTTTGAGAGCCCCCTTTTCAATAGGTTTGTTTCAGCAATGGAAACCATCTCTTCGAAGGTGTCGGGGTGCTCTTCTATCAGTATTGGCGTGATGCCCCATAGCATATTCAAGCCGTGGTAAACACTGACGTGGGTGGTGAAGGCAAAAATCGGTGCCTTCGGACGTTCAGCTGCGACAAACCGGGCGCTTCTTCCCCCGGTGGTCATGACAACAATACAGGATGGGATAATTACCTCAGCCATTTGGTTAGCGGCACGGCTCAGGGCAACAATATCTGCATGACCTGTTGGAGGATAGGTTTTAAATTCAATCTTTGCCTCCACATCCAGGGCGATTTTAACCATCATCTCCACTGCTTTTACAGGGAAATCCCCCATTGCGGTCTCCCCTGAAAGCATGATGGCATCAGTGCCGTCAATGATCGCATTCGCAACGTCACTGGCCTCAGCCCGGGTAGGTCGTGGCTCATGGATCATGCTCTCCAGCATTTGCGTGGCTGTAATTACGGTTTTCCCGCTGCGGTTGCATAACTCGATGATCCGTTTCTGAAGCATCGGCACCTTGTCGGGGCTCATCTCAACGCCCAGGTCGCCGCGTGCCACCATGATTCCGTGAACAGCTTCAACGATTTCTTCAAGGTGCTCTATGGCCTGCGGTTTCTCAATTTTGGCGATGATCGGTTTATTGAAGCCTTTTTCACCAATGAGATTTCTTAGGTTGATCACATCCCCGGCCGACCTTACAAAACTCAGTGAAATCCAGTCTACATCCTGGGAAAGACCGAATTCCAGGTCTTTGATGTCTTTATCTGTAAGGGAAGGCAACCTGAGGTTAAGGTTTGGAAAGTTCACCCCTTTGTGATCGGTCAGGTGACCGCCCTCAATGACACGGCACAAAACGCCATTACCGATGATCCCGGTAACTTCAAGTTCGAATAGTCCATCAGCAAGCAGCACCTGCATGCCGGGACGGGCTTCTTCAGCCACATAGGGATAATCGATGGGGATGGTGGCCGCGGCAGATTTGTACTCTGACTGCGGCAGCAAGGTAATGGTCTCCCCACGGTTGATGTTGATCGCACCTCCCGGAAGAAGTCCCACCCTGATCTTCGGGCCCTGGAGATCCTGCATGATGGTTACCGGTTTATGGAGTTCATCAGAAACCTTCCTGAGGATTTTTATCACTTCGGCATGATCTTCATATTTTCCGTGGGAAAAATTAAGACGGGCTACATCCATTCCTGCTTCTATCAGGGCTCTGATCATTTCAGGGGAACTGCTTGCCGGGCCTATGGTGGCAACTATTTTGGTGCGGCGATAATGGGTCTGCATGGGATTTGGGATTATCCACACCCTGGATTGTGTGGAGGTTTATTAAAGATCGATGCTGTCTCCATATTGTGGAAGGAATGGCTGCAGGCCATACCTCTGGCGGATGATCTCGGCCAGTGGGTGCCTGGCTTTTTCTTCACCGTGGGTCAGTACCACCCGGGGACGGTCGGGGGCAAGCACGTTGAACCATTTCAGTAAATCGGTCTGACCGGCATGAGCGCTGAATCCTCCCAACTTGTGGATCTGTGCTTTTACGGCTATCCTTTCACCGAAAATATTTACCGATTGATTCCCGTCCACCAGCTTCCTTCCAAGCGTTCCTTCCGCCTGGTACCCGACAATGAGCACAGAGGTTTCAGCCTTCCAGAGGTTATGGCGCAGATGGTGCCTGATCCTTCCGGCATTGCACATCCCTGATCCTGCAATGATCATGCAGGGACCCTGAACTTCGTTGAGGTGTTTGGATTCTTCGGCTGTTTGAGTGGGGCGGATATATCCTTTGTCGCGCTCCATTTCGCCGCTGTTGATGAATTCATTCATTTCGTCATCAAACAGTTCGGGATGGCTCATGTAAATCCGTGTGGCTTCAATGGCCATCGGACTGTCAATATAAATTGGGAATCGGGGGAGACCGCCTTTTCTGAATGCCTGCTCAAAATAGTAGATCAGGTCCTGGGTCCTGCCAATGGCAAAAGAGGGTACCAGGATTTTTCCCTTGGTATGCAACGCCTCCTTGATGATCCTGACGGCTTCGTCGATGGTTTCCTGCAGGGGTTTGTGGTCGCGGTCGCCATAAGTTGACTCCATGATCACCATATCAGCCTCCCTGAATGGCTCAGGGTCACGCACGATGGGCATACCGGCAGCGCCAAGGTCACCGGAGAAGATGACTGATTTTTTGCGGGATTTTTCTTCCACCGTCAGCTTAAGGCTACCGGAACCAAGGATATGCCCGGCTTCATCAACGGTAATATGCATTCCTTTCGCAACCGGAAACGGTTCATGGTAGGAGAGAGGTTTCATCTGAAGGATGGCGCCCTCCACATCTTCCTCGTAAAATGGAGGCTTGATTTTAGGCTTTCCGTTTCGTACCAGCATCCTGTTCTGTTTGTCAAGATCACTTGTCTGCACTTTCAATGAATCACGGAGTACCAGGGCAGCAAGGTCGAGCGTGGCCGGAGTGCCGAAAATGGGACCCCTGTACCCCTCCCGAACGGCCATGGGCAGCCTGCCGCAATGGTCAAGGTGGGCATGCGTGAGCACGATGGCATCCAGGGTGCGGTAATTGACCGGCGGCGCAGCCTTGTTTCTCGATTCATCGCGTTTTCCACCCTGGAACATACCGCAATCGATCATGATCCGGGCATTTGAAGATTCACAGTAATAGGCAGTTCCGGTAACTCCGCCGGCTGCGCCGTAGAAAGTGATTTTCATTGGATTTTGTAGTTAGTTCCTGAAAGTACAAGTAAGTAAAGGTAGGGATTTTCTATAACAAGGGGATCAATATTTTTGAATCAGGAGGAAAATCTGGTGGGAAGCAACAATGCATTAAATTCACAACTCAGATTTCAGATTTTATATTGATTGTGGCAACTTTTCAGGCGGGTAATTCCTTATCGCGGATTTCCTGTAATGAGTTCATTCATTGGCCAGTTTGTGGTTATCAAATGTAATTGCGCCGACAGTGATGAAACAAATATAAGCCATTGATATCCTGTGTAGTATCCCGATAAGATTCACCTGGTATTACAATCTCATTCTGATCTCCCTGGAAAAAGGATAAATGTGTAGTTTTGCCTTGAAAATTGAAACAATGCTTTTATTTCTGTCACTTCTGGGTATTTTTCTCTCGGGAATCTTATTGTATTACAATGCAAGGAAATATCCTTCTTCCATTTATCTGGGTGCCTTTTTTCTACTGATAAGTCTTTATGGCTTCATACAGTATTCCTTATTCTACTCAAAATCGGTCGGTCTTGTCAGCCTCGTTTTTGTCAACATCGGGTTTCTTTCATATCTCACAGGGCCTGCGTTGTACCTTTATGTGCGTAGCATTTTAACAGACCAGTCACGCCTGAAAGCAAGAGACACCTGGCATTTGCTGCCTGCGCTGATATTCCTGGTTGCAGCTTTCCCACACATTTTCAGCCCCTGGTCGCACAAGGTCCTCATTGCAACAAGGCTGGTTGAAAACCCGGGTTACATTGCAGAATATAAAGCTACATTTTTGCAGCAATTTTTACCGAATGAGGTGATTTTTCTCAGCCGCCCGGTTTTGATCCTGGCTTATACAGGTTGGGCAGCCGGAATATTTATCAGGTTTATTATTCAAAGGGGGAAATCGCAGGTTTTTTCCCATCAGCATTATATGACCCGATGGCTTTCTTGCCTTCTGGGTCTTTTATTTGTGCTGATTGTCAGCCATATGTTGGTCATGTTGGAATCAATTTCTAATAAGGATTTGAAATATTTTTTCACTTTCGATCTTTTACAGGTATTGTCGGGATTAGGGCTTTCAGGTTTGCTTACCTTGCCTTTCTTTTTTCCCGGCATTTTATACGGATTGCCCCGGTTTCCTGAAACAATTGTATCGTTAAAGCCTGTTGTAATAGCATCTGATTCATTGCCGGGAGAGGTAAAACGGAACCAATTGAATCTTGAGCCTGATTACCTTGTTACCATCGGGCAGAAAGCAGATTCCTGCATGAAAGAACTTCAACCCTATCTTCAACCCGAATGTAACCTTGCTTACCTGTCGAAACTTGTTAAAATTCCGGTACACCATCTGGCCTATTATTTCAGGGAAGAAAAAAAACAGTCCTTTAACGATTACCGGAACGAATGGCGGATAAAACATGCCAAATACCTGATCAAAGATGGTAAGGCCAATGAACTTACCCTGGAAGCGATCGGACTGTTGTCAGGATTTTCATCACGAAACACCTTTTTTACTGCATTTAAAAAAGCTGAAGGAATTTCACCCGGGGCTTTTGCGACTCAATTCACAGGATAGTCTCCGGCCATTGCAAATTTGTACCGTTTTTCAAAAACAGTACAAAAAAGAGACTCCTCCCCTCCGCAGGCCGGATATGGACCTAAGGTAATCACTATTTTTGAGGAATCAGACGGAAAAAGACCATTCACAACTACAGGTCAATTCCGATAGCTGTCACCACCATTTATGACTTGCTATGATTTGTATTACCCAAAAACCATCCTTACAATGAAAATGACCAGCAGATTTATCGCAATTTTTCTTTTCGTGGTTTCCATTTCAGCTCAGGCACAGGTGGGGATCAACACCACGGGTACCAATCCCGACAACAGCGCCATGCTCGATGTGAGTGCAGTAAATAAGGGTGTGTTAATCCCACGGGTAGCGCTTACTGGGACCACTGATGTAAGCACTGTTATTTCCCCTGCTGCAAGTTTATTGGTTTATAATACAGCAACTGTCAGCGATGTAACCCCCGGTTTTTATTTTTACAATGGTGCTGCCTGGAAACGTATCGACTCAGGAATTGAAACCGAAACTGACCCGATTTTTACAGCCAACTTTAATTTAAGTGGTTCGTTAACAGATGATTTTCTGAAATACGATGGAACGAAGTATGTGAAATTTACACCCAACTTCACCGAAAGCAATTATTCCTTCAACTCCAAATATGGGGTAAAACTGCTGGTACGAAACGATGCCCAAACCAATGTGAATTTTGTGCTTTCGCCCAAAGGAAATGGCGCCATCCTTGCCAGACAACCCGACGGTACATCGGCTGGCGGAATGAACAGGGGACAATATGCTGTTGATCTTCAAATTTCAAGAATGAGCAGTGAAATGGTGTCAAGTGGGGATGGTTCAGTTGTAGGTGGGGGTGAAAACAACACTGCCAACGGCACTGCTTCGGTAGTACCAGGTGGCAGCACAAATACTGCCAATGGGAATTATTCAACGGCTTCAGGTATAGGTAATAATTCAGCAGGACTTGCTTCAACATCATTTGGTCAGGGAAATACTGCATTAGGTTTCTATTCCTTTGCGGTGGGACAGGATAATTCTGCCTCCGGAATCGGTTCTACCGCCACGGGCCAGGGGAATAGTGCTTTAGGGAACGGTGCATTTGCAACTGGAATTGGCAGTATTGCGTTTTCTGATGGTGAAGCAGCCGTTGGTAATTACCCTACGACTTATTCCGTTGCGAATAATATTACCGACAGGGTATTTGTTGTAGGAAATGGCACAGGTACAGGCAGCAGAAGCAATGCTTTTGTGATTCAAAAAAACGCCAATACAACCATTGGCGGTTTATTGACCATCAATGGAAACGGAATGGGAACAAGTCTTGAACTGCCTGCAACACGGGGAACAAGCGGATATGTACTTACAACCAACGGCAGCGGTGGCACAAACTGGACTTCTCCGGCAGTCGGGACAGTTACCGGTGTTACAGGAACAGCGCCGATTTCATCCAGCGGCGGAAACGCTCCGGTCATTTCTATTTCGGCAGCAACAACCAGCGCCGCAGGAAGTATGAGCTCGGCTGATAAAACCAAATTAGATGCAATAACAGGCACCAATACCGGAAACCAAACCATTACCCTTACCGGTGATGTTACAGGGTCGGGTACCGGCAGTTTTGCTGCAACAATTTCCGCTGCATCGGTCACCAATCCAAAGTTGGCGCCTATGCTCAGCAATTCTATAAAAGCAAATTCAGGTGGTTCTCTGGCTACTCCAACTGATTTTCCAATAATGGCTAACACATTTCCTTCGCGCAAAAGCACAGGAAACATAACGGCATACCCTATCACCGATTTTGCTTTCACCATGCTTGATGATGCCGATGCAGCAACGCTAAGGACAACCATTGGAGCAGGAACTGGTAACGGAACAGTTACAGGGGTTACCGGAACAGCCCCCATTGTGTCATCCGGCGGAAGCGCTCCAGCCATTTCAATTTCAGCCGCTACCACAAGTGCTGCAGGTAGTATGAGTGCTGCCGATAAAACCAAATTAGATGCCATAACAGGTACCAACACAGGGAACCAAACCATCACCCTTACCGGTGATGTAACCGGGTCGGGGACAGGAAGTTTTGCGGCAACCATTGCTGCAAATGCCGTGTCAAACACCAAGATGGCCACTATGGCAGCCAACACCATCAAGGTAAATAATACGGCTTTGGCGGCAGTCCCAACCGACCTTTCACTTACGGCCAACACATTTCCCTCCCGGAAAAGCACAGGCAATATAATAGCTAACCCTATCACCGATTTTGGTTTTACAATACTTGATGATGCCAATGCAGCCGCTGTAAGAACAACGATCGGGGCCGGTACCGGTAATGGCACGGTTACATCGGTAACCGGCACAGCCCCGATAAGTGTGGCTACAGGAACAACCACTCCGGTCATTTCAATTTCGGCAGCCAGCACCATCGCTGCCGGAACTATGAGCGCTGCTGATAAAGCAAAATTAGATGGATCAACCCACGCCATTGGAGACAGTTATGGTGGTGGCGTCGTGTTTTATGTTTATGACGGAGGAAGGCACGGACTGATTGCAGCCACATCTGACCAAAGTAATAACATAAGATGGTACGGTGGTTCAAATACAAATACACGTGCCAGGGCTGATGGAGTGGGTGCGGGATTAAAAAATACAGCGATCATCATCGCCAATCAGGGGCCGGTTGATGGAAACAGCTTTGCCGCTACCTTGTGTAATGAATATTCAGTAACAGTTGATGGGGTTACTTACGGCGATTGGTATTTACCTTCTAAATATGAATTGAATTTGTTATACCTGCAAAAAACCGTGGTGGGTAACTTTACTACCGGCACCTATTGGAGTTCCACAGAGGTAAGCGCTACAGAGGTATGGGGCCATGTCTTCTTCAATGGCGATGTGTACGAAAGCGATAAATTCTACATAATCTCTGTGCGGGCTATCCGGGCTTTTTAAAAATTTATATACTTAATGTGATTCAAGGAGAGCCGAAATTAGATGGCAGCGGGATCACCGGCACAACAAGCTGGTTTCAATGGAACCTGGCCTGCCGGCATGATCCTGGCCAGGATAGTCTTCATGAATGATATGGTTGTTGCGGGAAAGTTTGTGAAGCAGTCCAAAAATTGACGGAGAGAAAAATCGGGAGGGACGATTATTTGGAAAAATAAAAAAATAAAGCACTGATAATCAGTGCTTTATGGTGGGATGTGAGGAAATCGAACCATCTCCGGTGTCAATAGGTTTTACGCCTGTTCTGGAAGGGTTGATGCCGATTGTGGCAACTTTTTAGGCGAGAAATTTCCGAAACGAGATTTCCTGTTTATGAGTTCTTTCACTGGTCATTTGTTTTTAATAAAGTATATTTGTTTCACAGAAATGCTAATCATGTTGGACAAGAAATTTGCTGAAATAATTTCCCTAATTAAACAGGCCCGCAATAAGGCCTTGCTGGCTGTTAACACGGAATTGATTAATCTTTACTGGAATATTGGCGAATACATAACAACACAGGTCGCCAATGCTACCTGGGGTGATGGAACAATTAATGAGTTGGCTGAATTGATTCAAAAGGAGCATCCCGATTTGAAAGGCTTCACCCGCAGGGGACTGTACAGGATGAAGCGGTTTTATGAAACCTATGCTCATTCAAAATTTGTGTCATCAGTGATGACACAAATGCAATTAGCAGATTATCAATCAACTGAAGTTGTGTCATCGGTGATGTCACAATTAGATACCAGTGATATAAGGGGCAGTATAATTGCCAAACTAAGCTGGACTCACCATTTGGTTTTGATCTCGCGAACAAAAACAGACGAGGAACGGGAATTCTATCTTCGTCTTTGTTTACAGGAGAAGATCAGCGTAAGGGAATTGGAACGGCAGATAAGCAGCGGTGTTTTTGAGCGAGTCATAATTGGTAACGAAACAATTTCATCCTCGTTGAAGGAGATTCATCCGGATGTCACCAATACATTTAAAGACACCTATGTCTTTGAATTTTTAAACCTGCCGGAACAATATAATGAAAGCGATCTGCAGAAGGGGCTTATCAGGCAAATGAAAAATTTCATCCTGGAGCTGGGAAGGGATTTTATTTTTATTGGCGAGGAATTCAGAATCCAGGTTGGCAACAGCGATTTCTATATTGATTTGTTGTTTTATCACCGAGGACTGCATTGCCTCGTTGCATTTGAACTGAAGGCTGATAAATTCAAGCCGGAACATTTGGGACAACTTAATTTTTACCTGGAAGCGCTTGACCGGGATGTGAAAAAAACAAATGAAAATCCGAGTATCGGGATATTGTTGTGCAAGGACAAGGATTCTGAGGTTGTTGAATATGCTTTAAGCAGGACTCTGTCGCCGACCATGGTTTCAGAATACACCACCAAGTTGCCCGATAAAAAATTACTTCAGCAAAAACTGCATGAGTTGTTTGAGCAAAATAACGAATTTTGACTTGCGAGAAATTGTAGGTGTTAATACAATGGAATTGATTCGCGGTTTTTTCTGAGCACTATCTCCGGTTTGATTGTTTGTTGTTCCGCACAATGCCAGGACTCCATTCATTTTTACGGGGATACCATATCAATTATAGGGGTTTTTGACGTGAGTGAGTCATACGACAGAGGATATATTATTGCTGGTGCAAAAAGTGAAGATGCAAATTATTTTGGCTGGATCCAAAAAACCTCGATCAATGGCGATGCACTCTGGAATAAATCATACGGGAGTCTTGGTATGCAACATGGGTTTGTTGACATTCTTAAAGCCGATGATGGCGGAATAGTCTGTGCCGGAAGCACCAGTAAGGTATCTCCCGGTTGCGGGGATCCGATGCTGCTCAAATTAAATGCCTGCGGTGAAAAGGAGTGGTGCCGGATCTATAGTTCTTCGAATTGCAATGCGACAGCGGATGGAGTTGCCGCCATCCCGGGCGGAGGGTTCATGATGCTTGTTGGAGATTGGATCGGTGCTCCGGATGTATGGCTCTTCAGGCTGAACGAAACAGGTGGCGTAATTTGGAAGAAGGAGTTTGTTTCCGATCCCTTGGTTTTCTCCAGCCCGTGGGCCTTTTCTGTTTTCAGGACATCTGATTCCTGTTATTTGGTCACCGGAGAAGCCTATTCACCCGATTCACTTTACCCGGGAAACTATCTCAGGAAAATCTTTCACCTGAAAGTTGACATCAATGGAAACCTGATTTATGAATATCCCTGGGGGAATAACAATGGAATAATCAGCTTCGGACGGTTTTCAATTGAAGATATGCGTCACTGCCTGTACACTGCCGGCGACAGGCCCGCGAGCTCCGGCGATGCACCCTGTATATTCAAGACTACTAATACGGGGCTGTCAGATTTTTTTCACGATCTCAAAGGAAACGTTTATAGTTCAACGGGAAGTTCTATTAACTGGTTTGCCGATTCCACAATAGTGGTCGAGGCATCTTGGAGAGCATATTCCTGGGGAACTGATACGCTGGCCTTAATAAAAATTGATAAATACGGGAACACGCTCCAGGAAAAACCAATCTTTACCAGCAATAATAAATTGCTTGTCTATCCGGGAAGATCCTGTATTACTTACAACGACCGGGTGGTTCTTTCAGGAAGTAAAAGTCCGGGGGGGCCAAGCGGCAAAGCCTATCTTGCCAAACTGAGAAATGACCTGACCTTTGACAGCGTTTACAATCAACCGCATACTTATGACAGCCTCTGCCCGCACCCGATCGCTTCTGATACTGTTTCCCTAAGCGACTGTTCAACGGTCACCTCGATCTTTGATCCGCTTAAGGAGCCTGAAAAGGCCAGCATGCAAATCTTCCCCAATCCCGCGCAGGCTGATCTGACCATCGTGATGCCGCAATACATGGTCAGGCAAAGCCATTCCAGCGGGATAGCCACCACCACTGCTTATTATCAGTGGGACAAGGTACGGCTAGATATTTTCGATCTGGCAGGAAACCTCCTCTTTTCACAAGAGATTCCGCAAATTCAAACAATGGTAAAACTCCCCCTTCCCGAGTGGCCTGCCGGCATGTATCTAGCCCGTGTTGTATTTATGAATGAAGTGGTTGCTGAAGGGAAGTTCATGAAGCAATCCAAAAATTAACGAGGAAGAGTGCACCGTGATAATGGATTTAAAAAAATAAAGCGCTGATAATCAGCGCTTTACGAAGTGGGATGTGAGGGAGTCGAACCGCGTTTCAAGGCTATTGATTTTACTGATGTTTCCGAACGGTGAATCATTCTTGTGGCAACTTTATAGCCGGATTATTTATGAAAACCGGAATAGTGTGTTCATAAGTTTATCTCTGTAACACTTTGTTTCTGCCTGTATTTCTTTGTCAAATGTATTCAATTTTCCATTTCCCCGGGCAAAAATATCATGCCCCAAACCCCCTTTTTAGGTAATAAATTCAGGCTATGACTATTAACAATGACCCCTCCTTTTTGGACCTCGCCAGGCTCTGAAGTGTTCATAACTTTATTCTTTCCCACTACTTTTCACACACTGTTTTTTTCTTCCCGTGTAACCAGTTTACGCCTAATTGATTCCCGACGATTTTATTTTTTCGCAGGTATAATATAGGTATAGTTTAGGTTACTATTTTGCTATATTTCAGTACGTTGTTGATATATATTGTCTGCTCTATGGCAAACCGTTTAATACTTTTGCGCCTCATTTAATCCGTAAAAACTATGAACGAAAAGTCAATGTTAGAAAAGCCGGTGACGGCCAAATACATCTGTAAAATGATTGGCGTGAGTCGACCGGCACTCCATCGTTGGAGCAAATCGGGAACCATTCGCTCCCATAAAATCGGAGGCAAACTTTTTTTCTTTGAAAGCGAAGTTAACGAAGACCTTCACAAATGTTAAAAACAATAATCCACTATGAAAACAAGAATTTATGAAAGTCAGCAAGGAGTCAGTCGCAGAACTGAAAAAGAAACTGCCACACGGAAGCGCCAGGGTGATCAAATCACGCCTGGAGAAAAAGGATCACACGTTTACTCTACAGTACATTTATCGCTGTCTTAATCCCAAACGACCGGATTTCAACCAATTTATTATTTCTGAGGCAATAAGGCTTGTGAGACAGTACGCGAAAAAGGTGAAGGTAATCCAGAAGGGGCTCACGAAAATCAAGAACGATAAAATATGAAAACATTCTCCTCGATGTCCGTTCCGGATAAAATCCTCACCAGAACATCCTACCTGAAAAACCTGGCTTTTATCAACCAATGTTTACAGTCGGATAATACCCTCACACCTGAAAAGACGGCCAAATTTCAAACGGATGCCGCCCGCCTTCAGATACTTCTCGACGTGCTCAATGCTGAACTGCTCAGTGAATAATGGAAGGAAACCGAAATGATTCTGCAAACCTCCATAGATGAAGTCCTGAGCCTCGATGTCACCGATGTTATCGGTAAATATGTAAAACTGACCCCAAAGGGCAATAACCACCAAGGTCACTGCCCGTTTCACAAAGAGAAAACCCCGAGTTTTTCTGTCTCCCCGTCCAAAGGCTTTTACAAGTGCTTTGGCTGCGGGAAACATGGCAATGCCATCGGTTTCGTGATGGATTACAAGAAAATCGACTTTTTATCGGCGGTGAAAGCCATTGCCGCCGATCACAATATAACCCTCCTGGAAGAACCCCGTTCAAAGGAGGCCACCATAAAGTTTAATCGAAACGAACAGCTTTATGCTGCAAACAAAATAGCGCTGGACTGGTTCCAGGAAAATCTGAATTCAAAGGAAAATGAATCCGCCCTTGTGTATGTGCATGGTCGCTGGAACCGGGAGACCATTGCCGACTTTGGGATCGGCTTTGCCCCCGACAGTTGGGATGGCCTGAAAAATTATGCAAAATCCAAGGGTGTCACCGAGGATATCTTGCTCGAAACAGGGTTACTGTCGGAGAGCAAAGGCAAACGCTTTGATTATTTCCGTGGCCGGATCATGTTCCCGATCCTTTCAACTTCTAGCCGTGTGGTTGGGTTCACCGGAAGGAACTTTTCCAGTAATAATGATGCACCTAAGTATTTCAACACCTCTCAAACAGGAATCTACAACAAGGGAAAAACTCTTTATGGTCTTCATATGGCCGCTAAAGAGATCAGGGGAAAAGGATCTGCCTACCTGGTTGAAGGCAATGCCGATGTCATACGTCTTCATCAGATCGGTAAGACCAACTCAGTCGGCACCGGTGGGACCTCATTGACCAGAGATCAGATAGCAGAACTTCAGAAATTAACAGGTTCAATAACACTGATCGGCGACAGTGACAAACCCGGCCAGGCCGCGGTTCTCAAGAACGGTAAAATGATCATTGAAACAGGGATGTTCTGCAATGTAATAGAACTTCCTGGCGGTGAAGGGAAACAAGATCCCGATTCATTCTTCACCGATAGTGATCAGTTCGAGAAGTATGCTGAACATAACACCCAGGATTATATCATCTGGCAGGCAAACTCCCAGCAGGAACGATGCAAGAGCGCTGATGTTAAGTCAAAACTCGTAGATGAATTGTCGTTTCTGATCACCCGTCTACCTTCGTCTTCACATGAAATTTATACCGAACAACTCGGAAAGCTGATCAGGCCTAAAAAAGCATGGGTGGACAGGATCAAACAGTACATGGCCGATGAACCAAAGGAGGAAAAGAAAGATGCCGGTAACAAAATACCGGATCACATCATCCTTTCCGACTGGGAAAAATATGGTTTTTATGAAGATGGCAATTGTTACTTCTTTAAAACAAAGGATGGTCCAAAGCGTGGTTGCAACTTCACGATGGAACCGCTCTTTCATATTGCCTCCGTTCTCAATTCCAAACGATTGTACAAGATCACCAATGAATTTGGATTCAGTCAGGTGATCGAGCTTCAGCAGAAAGATCTTATTTCGCTGAGCAATTTTAAACTCCGGGTGGAAAGCCTCGGTAACTTTTTATTTGAAGGGACTGAATACGATCTCAATAAACTGAAAAGGTATTTGTATGAAAAAACTGAGAGCTGCAAAGAAATATCACAACTGGGTTGGCAGAAAGAAGGATTCTGGGCATGGTGCAACGGCATCTACAATTCCCGTTTCAAAGAAACAGATGGTAACGGGATTGTAAAACACGAAGAAAAAAACTACTACCTGCCTTCATCAAGTGACATTTACAAGGCAGAAGATAGTTTGTTCGTGTCTGAACGCCGCTTTAGGTACAATCCGGGTAAAGTTTCCTTAAACGACTATGCAGTCAAAATGATTAATGTTTATGGGGAAAATGCCATGTTCGGACTCTGCTTCTATTTCGCATCCTTGTTCCGGGATCACATTGCCAAACAGTTCGGATTCTTCCCGATCCTGAACCTTTTCGGACCAAAGGGAGCAGGGAAGACCGAACTTGCCATCAGCCTTCTGCAATTCTTTGGTCACCAGAGTAAAGGCCCCAACATCACTAACACCACAAAAGCTGCGTTGGCGGATCATGTTGCATTGTTCTCCAACGCGTGCTGTCATATTGATGAGTATAAGAACAACCTTGAATATGAAAAAATCGAATTTCTGAAAGGCTTATGGGATGGCACTGGCCGGACCAGGATGAACATGGATAAGGACAAGAAGAAGGAGACCACCCATGTTGATTGCGGTATCATGCTTTCGGGTCAGGAAATGCCAACAGCCGACATTGCATTGTTTTCACGCCTTATTTTCCTTTCCTTCTGCAAGGTAGAATACACTGAAAAAGAGAAACTCGCCTTTAACGAATTGAAGGACTTGGAAAAACTCGGTCTTACCCATATTACCCATGAGCTTCTTCAGCACCGGCAGCATTTCATTAAAGAATTCATTGACAACTATAAGCTGGCTTCAGTTGAACTCAACAAAGCGCTCAACAATGTTGTGATAGAGGATCGTATTTTTCGCAACTGGCTTGTCATTCTTGCTTCCTACAGGACGTTGAAAGAGTTGATCACGGTTCCCTGGGATTATAACGAACTCCTGGACACAGCGGCGCAGCTCATCATCCGTCAGAACCAGGAGACAAAAAAGAGCAACGAACTGTCCATTTTCTGGGGCATTGTCGAATTCCTTACCAATGACGGACTGATCAGGGAAGATGTCGATTTCAGGGTCGATTATATTTCGAAGCTCAAGACTGATAAACTTACAATAGAAACTGACTGGCATCCTTCGAAGAACATACTCTTTCTGAATCACTCCAGAATCTTTCAACTTTACCGTGTTCATGGTCAGCGGGCCAAGGAAAACGTTCTGCCTCTAAAAACTCTTGAATACTATCTGATGAATTCGAAAGAGTACCTGGGCCGAAAATTGTCCATCAGCTTCAAGGTCGAAGACAACCGCAGGGTGGTCGAAGATCAGGAGGTCGAAGTCGGTACAAATGGAAATTCGATGAAGAAGGTGACCCGAAGAATAACAACAGCAATGGCTTTCGATTATGATTTGTTACACATCTCTATTCTTAACATGGTTGATAAACAAGAAATTGACGATGAAACGGGAAAGCCTAAAGATGACCTTCCTTTTTAAAAAATCTCGAAGAAGGTCAAACAGGAATTAAAATGGCAACTACATCAACTACAATAACTACAATTCAATAAAATAATAATAATCAAATAATTAACGAACTTCTGTTCCCTAAAAGTCCAACTACTGAAAACTACAAAAAACTACATGAACTACACTGAACTACCAATCTGCCATATAATTTTCATCTATAGAATTGCTATAATGTTGATTTATTGCAGGTTGAATGTGTGAAGTTTGTGTAGTTTAAAAAGTTGGCAATATATATCCCCTGTCCGGGAAAACCAATATTTTTTTCTATGAAAGATCCGGACATAAAGACAGATCGTAATGGCTGGAAATACTATGAACGGCTTCCATCCGGATATCGCCTGGGAGTGATGGAGGATTTCCATACCAAAGGAAAAAAGAAAGTTGGCATGGAATACCTGATCCAGAGAGCTGATCAACCGCATTTTGAAATCCATCAGGTAATTCCGGAGACAAGGGCGATAAACCTCAAGCCGTTTTTCGATTGGGATATGATTTTTGTAAAAATGAGTTGACCTTTATAATAGATGCTATGAAAAATATCTTTGTTGCATGAAACAAGAAGAACGCCCTACAATCACTATAAAGCTGAAGCCCTACCTTCAGGAATACCTGGTTTGTGAACTGAAGAGTGAAATTGCTCACAAAACTAACATCATTGGTAAACTTCTGAAACCACTGTTGGAGATTCGGCCAAGAGAGAACATGCCTGACTTAGTAAAAGGCCCCGAATATATTTCACTCGGACTGCCTTTCAATGATGATGTCAACATTAGGGGCAATCTATGGGTGTCGCCTAAAAACCAGGCAATCTTTGAGGAGTTTCTTGAATGGCACTTCAAGCAGCTATTCTTTCACTACATGAACGATAAGGTGAGATACTCCAAATCCTTTAAGAAAAGCATCTTGCAGTTTTGTGTTGATCATGATTTTACGTTTGCCAATATGAACTACGAAATGCTTAAAAAGGATTACTATCGGAAGAGAAAGAGAAAAAATCCCGATTATATTTTGCCGGATTTTGTCCCTGTAATGTCCCCGGAATGTCCCTGGGTATTTTTAACGGTAGTCTGATATGGGAAATATTGGCCGACATACCGGGATCAACCTGGGGGGATTAAATCCCGTAAGCTGGATATACCGTGAAGACGTAGCCCTGTTTAATTGTAGCGATTCTACATTATCTTGTGTCGTATATCCCAAAATTGGCAAGAACTGGAACTCAATATATGGTACCCCTGAAACGATGCAGCTCGATTCTGAGCAGCAGGACACACCAGCCGGGGTGAAGTACCTATATAAATTGAAAATCCTTGTTCCCAAAGACCGTGCTCCTGTTGAAGCCGAACTATTTCGAATGACCGGTCGCCAGTTGATCATTAAATTGACCGACAAAAACGGAACGATCCGTATTTTGGGAACAATGGAAAGCCCGATGAAACTAACCAACAAGCTTCTGAAGCCTGCTGCTTTGGAAACATACAACGGCTATGAACTTCTCTTCACGGGAGAATTCTCCAAACCTGCCGGTTTTCTTTGGGATCCCACCAGTGGAATTCCGGAAGACTAGAATTTGGACTAACGAATCGATGTAAATGTAATTTTCCTGAAATTTTCAGTCCTTTATTTGCCAGCCTAACCATCATAATATTGTACCCTCATAAAAAGGGTACAATGAATCCCATCTTAGCAGAAATTCTTTCCGGCGCATGGTTGATCTCCAAAGAGAGGTCAACCGCTTATGCTTCGATTTTGCTCTCGATGCTGAAAGGTGAAAGTTTTTCTGATGTTGATTCGGCAATTGCCCGTGAAAGAAATCGCTCCTATGTGATCGGCGCCATGGGGGATCAGTCCCAGCGTTTCGGATTTACCGATACCAATATTCCTGAAGGTTCTGTTGCCATCATCCCGATCCGCTCGGAAATCCTCAAATACGATCAGCCCTGCGGACCCAGAGGGTCGCAGTCGATCCTGAACGACGTAAAATCTGCTGATCAAAATCCCAACATCAAAAGCATCGTGCTAGTTGTGGACTCTCCCGGCGGCCAGGTGACAGGCACCGATTTGTTGGCTGAAGCAATTTGTAATTCCACAACACCGGTTGTGGCATATATAGAAGGGATGGCGGCAAGCGCCGCCTACTGGATCATCTCCGGGGCATCCAGGATCATTGCCAGCTCTGACCTTGACCGCATCGGGTCTATTGGTACCATGTTGCTGGTGGAAGACCTTCAGCCGGCTCTCGAAGCCCAGGGAGTCAAGTTCCATGAAATCTATGCCAGTCTTTCAGTGGATAAGAATGCAGACGTTAACCAGGTACTGGATGGCAAGTATGAATCCTACCAGAAGAATGTTCTGGATGTGATCAACAGTAAATTCCTTTCCTCCATCAAAGCCAACCGGCCTGTAGTGAATGATTCAACCCTGACCGGCAAGATGTACTTCGCCCCTGAGGCAATTGCCCTGGGATTGATCGATGAGATCGGATCACTCGAATATGCCATTTCGGTTGCTACGGCCCTGGCTCCGGTGAACACCATTCTTTCAATTGAACCGCAAACCAATAATCCAAACAATATGAAGATCAAAGAAACCTGGAAAACAATTCAAAGTTTTTTCAAGCTAGACCCGCTGGCACTGGATTCACAGGAGTTGACAGATGATCGGGTTCAACAGATCAACGACCAGCTCGGCTCGGTAACGCTTCACAATGAACAGTTGCAAGAGCTTCTTGCCGCTGAGAAATTCGCGTATCAAATGACTCTGGCCGAACTGGAGGCTCTGAAGCAGCAGGATGCCGCCTCAGAGATCGTTGCTGCGAAAGATGCAGACAAAATTG
>JBMOIP010000018.1:0-80262 GCA_049317265.1 Bacteroidales bacterium | reverse complement strand
ATTGATGCTGGGTCAATCACTCACTTAAATATTGACAGCAATCAGAATCTGACTATATGCGCTGTACAAAGTATCTGTGATTATTTAACAAGTCCAAGTGGCATTGTTGATATTCATGACAATGCCATCGGTTGTAATAACCAAGCAGAAGTAGAGGCAGCATGTGCGATTTTATCGGTAAATAATATTAATAATGAAGAAAAATTTTCGATTTACCCCAACCCTGCATCCACCATTATCACAATCGAAACAACGGAAATATATACCAAAAGCCAATTATCAATTGTGAACGTGAATGGACAGGAACTCATCACTCACCAGATCATCGAACCTAAAACACAAGTTGACATCAGTAATCTGCCCAGCGGGGTTTATTTCGTAAGGCTCACCAATGACAGGAATGTGACGATGGGTAAATTCATCAAGAACTAAAAAGGTGCCAATTTCGTAAATCATAGTTCTATGAAAAAACTATTCTACTTTTTGTTTTTCTTTTTCCCCATTATTGTTTTTTCACAATGGACATGGCAAAACCCA
Source organism: Bacteroidales bacterium (assembly GCA_049317265.1). Classification (GTDB taxonomy): domain Bacteria; phylum Bacteroidota; class Bacteroidia; order Bacteroidales; family FEN-979; genus CAIVAT01. Next base: position 79,725 of record JBMOIP010000018.1, on the reverse strand, counting down.
TTACCAACAGGCAATGGGTTATCATCGGTATACTTTACAGATAGCAATACTGGTTATGTTGTTGGTCGTGCTGGAACCATTTTAAAAACTAATGATGGAGGTATGACTTGGATCACTTTATCAACGGGGAAAACTGCCTGTGGGCAAACCCCTTGGTTGCAATCAGTTTTCTTTTCGAGTGCAAGCACGGGCTATGCGGTTGGGTTTGGTGGTACAATTTTAAAGACTACAAATGGAGGCACAACATGGCAAGATATATCGGTATTGTATGCTGATTATTTATTTTCAGTTTATTTTGTTAATGATAATATCGGATTTGTTGTGGGTGAGCATGGAACCATCTTAAAAACTATCGATGGGGGTTCTAACTGGAATGCTTTATCATGCGGAACATATCAAAGTTTAAATTCTATTTTTTTTATCGATGGCAATATCGGATATACAGTTGCTTCGAATGGAGCCATTTTAAAAACTATTGATGGCGGCACAACTTGGAATAATATATGGAGTGCAAATGTCTATTTAAAGTCAATATATTTTACTAATTCCAATAATGGCTATGCTGTCGGTGCTGTTGGAACTATTTTAAAAACTATTGATGGAGGTGCAACTTGGACAGTCATGCCGTGTGGAACAAACACCAGATTACATTCAATATTCTTTACCGATACGAACATCGGATATGTTGTAGGAGGTGATGCTATGAAGGATGGCATTCTCCTAAAAACTATTGATGGGGGTATAACTTGGAATCCTTTATCAATCGGGACTACAGATGATCTATATTCCATTTTCTTCACAGATACTAATACTGGTTATGCGGTAGGTGGATTAAAAATTTTAAAAACCATCGATGGAGGTACAACATGGATTGCTTTATCGAGTAATATAACAACTAATGGCTTAATTTCAGTGTCCTTTCCTGATATCAATACTGGTTATGCCGTGGGTGGGGATCAATATCAAACAGGTTCAGGAATAATTTTAAAAACCATCAATGGAGGTTCTATCTGGAATGTTTCATTAAGCTGGACATCCAGTTGGTTGAGATCAGTGTTTTTTACCGATCCGAATATCGGTTATGTTGTGGGCGATAGTGGAACCATCCTAAAAACCATCAATGGAGGGACATCATGGATTTCTGTCACAAGTGGAACAACAAACAACCTACATTCAGTTCACTTTCCCAGTGCCCTCATAGGTTATTCTGTAGGTGATGGAGGGACAATTTTAAAAACCATAAATGGAGGCACAACTTGGGCTGATGCAACACACATTGTATCGGCACATTTAACTTCCGTTTTCTTCATTGATGCCAACATCGGTTATGCGGTTGGGGCAGGGGGAATTATCATAAAAACCACCAATGGTGGGGGCTTCTGGACAAATTTATCGAGTGGGACATTCTATGATTTAAATTCAGTTTGGTTTACCAATGTAAATACAGGGTTTGCTGTAGGTGGCGGTGGAATTATCATGAAAACAATAAATGGAGGCACTACTTGGACTAATCAACAAATCGATGGATCATGGGGGTTAAATTCAGTTTTCTTTCCAGATATCAATACTGGATATTCAGTGGGTAACAATGGTGAGATTATAAAAACCATCGATGGCGGAATAAACTGGACTTCCTTATCAAGTGGCACATTCAGTGATTTATATTCAGTTTATTTTAATAATGCCAACACGGGTTATGCCGTAGGTATTTTCGGAACCATACTGAACACATCAAATGGTGGTGGTTGGGCTGTAAACGATATTCAATTATCTTCTAAACTGCTGAAAATCTACCCCAACCCATCATCAGATCGGATCAACATCGAATCATCAGAACCACCGAATGGTAGTTTTTTAACAATATCAAATGTTTGTGGTCAGGAAACAATCAAACAGATGGTAGCACACAGAAAAACACAACTTGACATCAGTAACCTGACCAATGGCGTGTATTTTGTGCGGCTGACAAGTGGGAAGTCAGTGGAAGTGGGGAAATTCATCAAGCGGTGATAGTTGGGGGATTGTAAAATTGTTCTCACCCATACAAATATTTTGTGTTATTTTGAAAATCAGTACCTTTGCAATCTAAAACCAATTTAAATAAAGATGAAATCAATAAAATTTTCTGATCTGGAATTAGATTCCATGATAGAGATGTACACAAATGAGCTTGAAGAAGCTCAATTGTATATTGCACAAATTCAAGAACTTCTTAAGAAACTTGGAGCAAAACCAACTAAAAATGAGGTAATTGAAAAAGAACCAAAGAAGAGAGGTCGCAAAGCAGCCAAAGTTGTTGAAAAGGCTGAGCCGAAAAAACGTGGTAGAAAAGCTAAGGTTGTTGTACCCACGCTTGAAGTAACTCTTCCTGTTAAGCCAGCCAAAAAAGCGAAGAAAGTAGCAGCTAAGCCTAAAATTGAAAAGAAGCCAGTTGTCAAATCAGCCCCTGTAAAGAAAGCAGCAATAAAGGCTGCATCTGTACCCACAGCAACAGCGAAATCTGTTCCAGTGGCAGCTACGAAGGCAAATACGAAGAAAAAAGTTGAACCCAAAAGTGTACCCACAAAAGTTGAACCAGCCAAGGTCGTAGTAGCTAAGAAAGCTGAACCAAAGAAGATCGCAGCAATAACAAAGGTAGTGGTTGAGAAGAAACCTGTCGTAAAGCCAGAGCCCAAAAAGAAACCAGAACCCAAAGTAGCGGCAAAGGTTGAATCTGTTGTGACTTCTTTACTCACTGCACCGAAAAAGGAAGTGAAGAAGGCAGCCACGAAAAAATCACCAGAGAGGAAACGCATGGATGAGATGGTTGCTTCAGCGAAGCTTACAAAGCCAGTAGCGAAGAAAGCCACCCCAAAGGTGAAAGTCCCTGCTGAAACTCCTCCAGTTGCGCCTATTGTTGCCCCTTCTGAGGAACCCAAGGAATAGTTGAATCATTCGATCTTGAGAGAAAGCCTACCAGATTGGTGGGCTTTTTTATTTCATCGGGTCAATATGTTGTTACCTTGGCAATCTCATCTTCGACCTTGTTATCAAAAGGCGGCATGAATATCTTCTTATCAACCTCCAAGAAGTTGATATAGCATCCGATGGCGACCCAGCGTGGAAAAGTTTTCATAATTGTAAAATAAGGCACTTTCTATACTATATTTGCTTGGACTTATCATTTGTCCAGACTGGAACTATAAAGCCCGCCAATTAGTTTTGACGGGCTTTTTCACACTATTTTGCCAAGAAAAAAACCCACCTGAGCAAACAAGTGGGCTTTCAACTACAATAAGGCTTATTCTACTTTTTCTCTTCCTTTTCTTTCTTCATCGGATTCTTTTATTTCGGTAATTACATATGTATTATGTTAATATAATAAGGTATAAACTGATAATGATATCATAAGATATAATTATCGTCTATAGAGATTGCATTTAACAAACCTTAGAAAATCAATGATTTTCGTCAACTACACCATGTTTTTTAGAGAGTTGTGGGTGGTTTCGTAAAGAATTGTGGGTACATTTTCAAAAAATAGCCCATATTTACTGCTTTTTTGAGGAAATTTCTCGGTAAAAAACGTACCCACAGAATTTTCGGTGTGGGTACATTGGGAAAAAACGAGTTTTAGAATTTTATATATAGTTATGGTCATTTTCTTCAAAGAGTTGATCATATCATAGAAATCGGAACCCTTCCTGAAGTAATTTGGGCGGGGTTCTTCGATTTTAATGAGAATGATGGAAAATCAATGGTGAAGTTGTAATTAGGTACGGGGTACGTTACCCTTCAAGTTGGTCTTAGATGTTATCAATACCTAAATCATTTCATGAAGTTTATAACATCGGAAAGTTTAAAGATATATCCTTTTCCTGTTGTAGTAGCTTTTATTTTGCCAGTGTGGACATATTTATTCAAAAGCGTTTTCGTGCTCATACGTAATTTTTTAGCGGCTTCTTCAGTAGTTAAAATTTCTTCATTAAGGACAGTCACATTCTTTTTCAGTATTCGGTGTATCATATCTGATAATCCCTGAAAATAGTCTGCCATGGCTATAAAATCTTCAGCATCAATAGTCTTTATTACCATTTGCTGCATTTGTTGCAAAGCATAGCACTTTGAAGGTTCCATTTTCTCTTGGATGTGAAGCATGGTTTGCTTTTTCAATGATTTCTGAAAAAAGCTATGTGCATCTTGTTGGTCTATGTTAAATGTCGTGTTTCCCATAGTGTCTTCAATATTTTTGTGAAGATAGAAATTCTTTTTACCTTTATAATGAAAGATGAACAAAATTTGAGACAATACCTACTCAATACCTGCGCAGAAAAGAAAAAACCCTTGTAAGTGTTTAATTTACAAGGGTTTATGGTGATGTTTGTAGCCCCGATAGGAATCGAACCTATATTTAAAGTTTAGGAAACTTCCGTTCTATCCATTGAACTACGGAGCCGGGCTAAATTTTTTGCAAAAATAATACTTTTATTTGATATCAGCCCCATTCACCGCTCCTTCGCCGGGAGTGACAAAGAACAGGGTGCCGTCGGGGTTTTCGGCCATCAGGATCATGCCCTGTGATTCGATGCCCTTGAGCTTGCGCGGGAGCAGGTTCACCAGGATGCTGACGCGCTTGCCGATGAGTTCTTCAGGGGTGAAGTATTTGGCAATCCCTGAAACCACGGTGCGCTGATCGAGGCCGGTATCGATTTTCAGCTTCAGGAGTTTGTCGGTTTTGGCAACTTTCTCCGCCTCGAGGATGGTTCCTGTGCGGATATCCATTTTGGAGAAATCTTCGAAACCCACGGGCTCCCTTACCGGCTTCACTGTGGTGATGGCCTGTGCCGCCTCATTGGCCAGCTTGGTGTCGAGGAGTTTTTGCACCTGGGCCTGGATGGCAGCATCTTCGATCAGCTCAAAAAGCAATTCAGGCTGGTCAAGCTGGTGGCCAGCAGAGAGCCAGTTCAACAAACCGGCATCTTTCCATTTGAACGAGGGCAGGTTCAGGGTCTTCCTGATTTTTGCCGCTGAAAATGGCAGGAAAGGTTCGGCGATAATGGTAAGCTGTGCACAGATCTGCAGGGAGATGTTCAGTACCGTCCCTACCCGCACCGGATCCGTTTTGAAAACCTTCCATGGTTCGTTTTCGGTAAGGTACTTGTTGCCCAAACGGGCGAGGTTCATCATGTCGGCCAGCGCTTCGCGGAAACGGTAGTTGTGAATGCTGGCTGCGATGCGGCCCGGGAACTGGTGCATTTCTCCCAGGGTGGCATTGTCAGGATCGGTATAACTTGCCGCTTCCGGAACCCTTCCTTCGAAATGCTTGTGCGTCAATACAATGGTGCGGTTCACGAAATTCCCGAGGATGGCGACCAGTTCGCTGTTGTTCCTCGTCTGGAAGTCCTTCCAGGTGAAGTCGTTGTCTTTGGTTTCCGGTGCGGCGGAGGTAAGGACATACCTCAGCACATCCTGTTTGCCGGGAAAGGCCTCAAGGTACTCATGCAGCCAAACAGCCCAGTTCCGGGAGGTGGATATTTTATCACCTTCCAGGTTGAGGAATTCATTGGCAGGGACATTGTCGGGAAGAATATAGGTTCCTTCCGCTTTCAACATCGCCGGGAAGATGATGCAGTGGAATACGATGTTGTCTTTGCCGATAAAATGGACGAGTTTGGTCTCCGGATCTTTCCAGTACTTTTCCCAATCCGGTGTCAGCTCCCTGGTGGCGGAGATATAACCGATGGGTGCATCAAACCACACATAAAGAACCTTTCCATCAGCGCCATCCACGGGGACTTTCACGCCCCAGTCGAGGTCGCGCGTAACGGCGCGCGGCTGCAACCCCTGGTCGATCCACGACTTGCACTGCCCGTAAACATTGATTTTCCAGTCATCCTTGTGGCCTTCAAGGATCCATTCGCGCAGCCAGGGCTCATATTGATCAAGCGGAAGGAACCAATGCCGTGTTTCCCGTAACATGGGTTTATTTCCGCTGAGCACCGATTTTGGCTCGATCAGGTCGGTGGCATTCAAGGTGGTTCCGCACTTCTCGCACTGGTCGCCATAGGCCTTCTCATAACCACAGTGGGGGCAGGTTCCGGTGATATACCGGTCGGCCAGGAACTGGCTGGTGGCTTCGTCGTAATACTGCTCCGAAACCTTTTCGATAAACTGTCCTGCGTCATACATCTTGCGGAAGAAGGCAGAGGCTGTTTCATGATGCGTTGGATTTGAAGTCCGCGAATATATATCGAAGGAGATTCCAAAATCCTCAAATGACTTTTTGATGATCCCATGATATTTATCCACAATATCCTGGGGGGAGACACCTTGCTGCAATGCCTTGATGGTAATGGGAACACCGTGTTCGTCTGACCCCCCGATGAAAATGACCTCCTCCTCGTTCATCCGCAGGAACCTCACATAGATATCTGCCGGAACATAAACCCCGGCAAGGTGTCCGATGTGAATGGGTCCGTTGGCATAGGGCAGGGCGGAAGTAACGGTATATCGTTTAAAAGGTTTGTCGCTCATGGGGGATGGCTCTGTGAATTGGCTAAAAATAAGGGGCAAAGATAAGGAATAAAGAAAAATGGAGGAAATGTGTATCTTGCTTTTCCCTTATTGACCAGATTTTAATCATGCAGCTACGCGAAATCACCATAAAATCGGCGCTCCATTATCATGAAAAGGAGATGCCCTGCAACTGGGACGTGAACATCTATCGGGGATGCAGCCATGGCTGTCGTTACTGCTTTGCACAATATTCGCACGATTACCTGGGCGCCGGGAATTTTTTCCATGAAATTTACGCGAAGGTCAATGTTGCCGGGGTGCTTGACCGGGAACTGTCGCGCAGAAAGTGGAAACATGCACGTATCAACCTTTCCGGGGTTACCGATGCTTATCAGCCGGCAGAGGCGGAAAGAAAGATCATGCCAGATGTATGGAAAGTCCTCATCAGGCATAAGAACCCGGTGGTGATCACCACCAAATCCTCCCTGATACTTCGTGACCTCGACCTGATCGCTGAACTGGCAAAGGTGACATCCGTCTATGTTTCGGCAAGCATCACCATGATGGATGAGGAGTTGCGCAAGATCATTGAACCCGGCGCGGCGCCTGCAGAAGAGCGCTTCAGGGTTCTGGAACAGTGCAGGGAGGCGGGATGCATCACCAATGTCATGCTGACGCCTGTCCTGCCGCTGATTACAGATGACCGGGAAAACCTGGAGGGTATCTACCGGAGGGCCAAAGAGGCAAAGGCTGAAGGTCTTTCAGCCTGGCCGCTGAATCTCCTGGGAAGCACGAAACAGAAGTTTTTCCGTTTCCTGGAGGCGCAGTTTCCACTCCTGGTACCTTCATATCGCGAACTCTACAAAGGACCGGAATTGAGTCATGCATACTGGGAAACGATCAGGACGCTGAAATCTGAGTTGCAGCGTCAATACGGCATTCCTGGCATCCGTGTACCATCCGTCGAACACTCTGCCGAGGTGGTTCAGCTTACTCTTTTTTAGTAGCGCCCTTCCGGGAATCTACTTTTTAGTTACTTTTGGGCCATGATCAGGCCAGCCTATCTTAAAAAGGGCGATAAGATCGCCATTGTCTCCCCGGCACGGAGTATAACCTTTGAAGAGGTTCACCCGGCCATCAAATTTTTTCAGCGAAACGACCTTGAAGTGGTGCTTGGAAGCTATGTTTTCAGCAGGAACCACCAGTTTGCCGGCACAGACATTCAACGGTGCAGGGATTTTCAGCACATGCTGGATGATGACCAGATCAGGGCCATTATCTGTTCCCGGGGGGGATACGGCACGGTGAGGATTATCGACAACCTTGATTTTACCGCATTTCGTGAACGGCCCAAATGGATTGTTGGGTACAGCGATGTAACCGTGCTCCATTCGCATATACACCGGCAATTTGGAATCGAGACCATCCATGCAACGATGCCGGTCAACATCAAAGAGGGTGGTCATGGCGAACCCGCAGAGACCATGGTGAATGCGCTTTTTGGAAATGGGCTGGTTTATACTTTCCCCAAATCCGGACCTTCACGTGAGGGGGTTGCTGATGGCCTACTGGTGGGAGGAAATTTATCCATCCTGTGCAGCCTGATGGGATCTGGCTCAGAGATGGATACTGCCGGGAAGATCCTTTTCCTTGAAGATGTGGATGAGTACCTGTACCATATCGACCGGATGATGATGAACCTCAGGCGGGCCGGGAAACTGGAGAAACTGAAGGGCCTGGTTGTTGGCGGGATGACAAGGATGAACGACAACAGTATTGCCTTTGGAAAGAGCGCCTGCGAAATCGTTGCCGATGCCGTGAAGGATTATAAATTTCCTGTCTGTTATGATTTTCCGGCAGGTCACCAGGATAATAACCTTGCCCTTCTTCTGGGCAGGGAGGTCCATTTCATGGTCGGCAGGGAGGTTGAACTCTCATTTTATTAACAACCCCATTACCTTTCCCGTTTTCTCCGATTAAACATTCTGAATACTCCATTGTGTTCTTTGTGTAACCCTTTGTGCCTTTGTGGTTAAAAAACCCACCATGAGCACCAGGAAACCACAATGACACGATGCAAGTATTAATAACTTCTTCAATCTTGTCCATTTGAAAGACCACATTCAATTAGGAAAAGCCGGCGAACAAATTGCCGTGGACTGTCTCGAGGGCAAAGGCTACAGGATCCTTGAGCGCAACTGGCGTTTTGGCCGGGAGGAGATCGACATCATTGCCCGGGATGGTAATTTTGTGGTGATCGTGGAGGTGAAGACCCGCACATCCAACTATTTTGCCGAGCCGGAAACAGCGGTGACAAAAAGCAAGCAGCGGATCCTGGTGCGTGCTGCGAATGCTTATATGAATTACAAAAGACAGTCGGGTGAAGTGCGGTTTGACATTATCTCCATCCTGATCACACCGGGGGCAGAGAGCGTCAACCACATTGTGGATGCGTTCTATGCAACCAGGTCCTGATCACTTTCTGCCGAAATCGGCGGGGATTTCTCCCCAGAATTCAGTCTCCCATTTAAGGATTTTATTGGGCCATTTGTTCTCATGCAGCCATTTCAGCGCCCGTTCCACCAGGTCGAAAAGGCTTTTATTTTTGGGTGAGATCACCAGGTTGGTGTTGATGGCTTTTTTCCGGACCCATGCTATGGCGGTGCGCGAATCGGAATAGACCGGCCAGTCGCAGTTCCGCTGTTTCAGGTATGCCAGTGCATGCACGATGCCGAGGAACTCTCCGAGGTTCACAGTGCCTTCAGGGAAGGGGCCCATATGAAAGAGTTCGGCGCCTGATTTGGTATCTACGCCGCGGTACTCGAGAATGCCGGGGTTTCCGGCACAGGCGGCATCGGAGGAGATGCTGTCGGGGATGGGGAGGCCGACCAGCGGATTTGAACAGATAACCTTTTTCGGTGCGGACTGCCCTTTATTCATGTATTTGCCGGGGTGGTCGTTCATGGCGCTTTGTGCCATCTCCAGTGTAGGAAACCCTTTGTAAACGGCGCCATTGAATCCATCCACCTGCTTTTTGCAGTCGTTCCAGCTGTGATAGATCCCTGGCTTTTTCCCCTGCCACACCACGTATGCTTTGTTTTTCGGCATTGCTTTGAATATCCTGCAAAAATACATTTTTAGAGGGTGTTGGCAAACAACCGGAAAATAGATATATTTGTTGTGATGAATGCATTGAAAAAACTTGCCGGACAAACAGCAGTTTATGGCCTGTCGAGCATCCTTGGGCGGGTACTCGGGTATTTGCTGGTTCCCCTTTACACCCGCATATTTTTGCCAGGGGATTATGGAACAGTGAGTGTTTTTTACGCGTATGCTGCTTTCCTGGTAGTCGTACTGACATACGGTATGGAAACGACATTCTTTTTTTTCAACAAAAATGAGGGGGATAACAATAAGAACAAGGTATTCAGCACTGCGGTGATCACCCTGCTGTTTTCGACAGGTATATTCCTCTTCCTGGCCACCGTTTTTGCACAACCCATTGCCAGCCTGATGGATTACGCATCCCATCCGGAATATGTGCTGTGGTTTGTATGGTTCCTGGGTCTGGATGCTCTTTCCAAGATCCCGTTTGCACGCCTGAGGGCACAGAACCGGGCCATCCGTTTTGTCATTGTCAACCTGGCCAACATCCTTGTCAATTTTGGCCTGAACATCTTTTTCCTGCTTTTTTGTCCCTATGTGCTCAAACAGGAGTCGTGGAGTTTCCTGCACGGATTTATCGGCCTTGTTTACCGCCCCGACTGGGGTATCGAGTACATTTTCATATCAAACCTGGTTGCCAGCGCCTTAACCCTGATTTTATTGATCCCGGAGTTTGCAGGAATGCAGTGGAAAGTTGATGCAAAGCTTCGGAAAGCAATGCTTGCCTATGCCTTTCCATTGCTGTTTGCGGGATTGGCAGGCATTGTGAATGAAACATTTGACAGGCTTTTACTTCGCTATCTTCTTCCGAAGGATATTGCCACTTACCAGGTGGGTATTTACAGCGCCTGTTACAAGATCTCCATACTGATGACCATTTTCATCCAGGCATACAAGTATGCAGCGGAACCGTTCTTTTTTGCAGCCGCAAAAGAGAAGGACGCCAGGATATTATATGCAAAGATCATGGACTATTTCGTCATCGTGGTGTCATTTATCTTCCTGGCCACCATGGTATATCTCGACGATTTCATCCTTCGCTACCTCATCGGAAAAAGCTATTGGGAGGGGAAAGGGGTTATCCCCATCCTGATGATGGCAAACCTCTTCCTGGGAATCTATTACAACCTTGCGATCTGGTATAAGCTTACAGAGAAGACCATCTGGGGCGCCTGGTTGTCCCTTATCGGGGCAGTAATCACCCTGGTCCTGAATTTCTGGTGGATCCCATTGGGACCAGACCACCTCATCCATGGCTACCTGGGCTCGGCCTGGGCAACATTCATCTGCTACGGGGTGATGATGGTGGTGTCGTACTTTGTTGGACAACATTTTTTCCCGGTGAATTACAACCTCGCGAAATTTTTTGGATACCTTGGCTTCGCCATTCTTCTGTATGCGTTGAGTTTATATTATGTGCCCGGAAGTCTGTTCCTGAGAATCGCATTCCACACGGGGCTGCTGGTGATTTTTGCCAGTGCAGCATACCTGGTCGAACGACCCCGGCTTTCCTCCTCCCGGTAATCAAGATTTTTATTACCTTTGCAGCCTTACTTACCATCATGAAGATCAGGATTGTCAACCACTCCAGGCATCCTTTGCCTGCATATGAAACGGTCGCGTCGGCGGGTATGGACCTGCGTGCGAACCTGGATGCCGAGATCACCCTCAAGCCACTGGAACGGATACTTGTTCCGACCGGGCTTTTTATTGAAATCCCGATGGGGTATGAAGCCCAGATCAGGCCACGAAGCGGACTGGCAATTAAAAAGGGGATTACGCTGCTGAATTCTCCCGGAACCATCGACTCTGATTACCGGGGGGAGATCAAGGTAATCCTTGTCAATTTATCGAACGAGGAGTTTGTTATTTGCGATGGCGAGCGCATCGCTCAAATGGTCATTGCCGCCCACGAAACCGCCGAATGGACGGAGGCGGATGAGCTGGTTGAAACAGCAAGAGGAGCCGGGGGGTTTGGTCATACGGGAGTAAGATAGATGAAATTTACGATTTTACGATTTACGATTTACGAATGAGAAGAGCCAGCGTTATTATATATTTTGTTTTTCTTTTTGGATTTTTCCTGCAAACCGGCATAAATGCTCAAGTCGTTGCAAGTTTACGGAGCAACCCGCCTGAACAGCAGAAACAGGAGAAGAAAAAAGGTAAAAAGAATCACCAGGAGACAGCTATTCCCAATCCGGGGAACACAGGGATGCTGATCAATGCAAAGAAAGAGGCGATTATAGGGAATGTCAAGGGCGCCCAGGACCTCTTCCGCCAGTATATTAACCGTTATCCGGAGGACCCGGTCGCCTATTTTGAACTGGCAAAGCTCGACGTTGACCAGAAGAGTTACGATGAGGCCCTGAAAATGTGCCGGATAGCCTGTAAAATTGACCCCGACAACATCTGGTATTCGCTTTTCCTGGCTGAACTGTGCCTGGGAACTTCACAGTTTGCAGAAGCGGTAGGCATTTACGAAAACATTGTGAAGAAAAACCCGGGGAACCTCGACTATCTTTACCAGCTTGCTGCCCTTTACCTCCAGGTTGAGAAATATACCGACGCCATCAGGGTGTACAATCAGATTGATCAGAAAGCGGGTGTTTCAGAGGAGGTTACCCTTCAGAAACAGAAGATTTATCTCCATCTGAATGACCTGCAAGGAGCTGAGCAGGAGGTTCGCAAACTGATTGCAGCATTCCCCGAAGAACCGAGGTACTACTCCATTCTTGCCGAGTTTTACATGTCGAACAACATGCCCGACAAAGCGCTGGAAACCTATCAGAAAATTGCAGCGATGGATCCCGATAATGCTTATATCCACATGTCGATGGCCGATTATTACCGGAAGGCGGGAAATAAGGAGAAGGCGTTTGAAGAGCTTAAACTGGGATTTGCCAACCCAAATCTTGAAGTGGATACAAAGGTGAACATACTCCTCTCTTTTTATACCGTCAACCAGATTTACAACGACCTCAAAGAGCAGGCATTCACCTTGTCAAAGATCCTGATCGAAACTCATCCGAAAGATGCCAAAGTCTATTCGATCTATGGCGACCTGCTTGTCCAGGATAAGAAGACGAAGGAAGCCAGGGAGATATTTCTCAAGGTCCTGTCGCTGGACAGCAGCCGGTATCCCGTATGGGAACAGCTCCTTCAACTCGATCTGCAGGAGAGTGAATACGACCACCTTCTTACGTACAGCACAAAAGCCACCGAACTTTTTCCTGAACAACCCCTGCCATTCCTCTTCCTGGGGCTGGCACAGATGCAGTTAAAGAAAAACAAAGAAGCCCTGAAATCACTCGCTGCAGGGGCAAACCTCGTAGTCGACAACAATGAACTGCTAGCACAGTTCTATATGTACCAGGGTGATGCCCTGCATGCCATGAAAAATGAAGCAGAAGCCTTCACGGCTTATGAACGTTCCCTCAAACTGAAGGATGACAATAGTTATGTGCTGAACAACTATGCCTATTACCTCTCCCTGGATGGCAGGGAACTTGAAAAGGCGGAGAAAATGGCGAAACAGGCTGTCAAACTTGACCCGGAGAACGTGTCGTTCCTTGACACGTACGGATGGGTGTTGTTCAAGCAGGAGAAGTACCAGGAGGCTTCAGAATGGATATTAAAAGCCATGCAGGGCAAGGAGGAACCAAGCGCTGAAGTGCTGGAACATTACGGCGATGTGTTGTATAAACTCAACGATATTACCAAAGCCCTGGAATATTGGCTGAAAGCTAAGAAAAAGGGGGCCGGATCCGAACTCCTGGATAAAAAGATCAACGATAAGAAATATTACCAATAGTTCACGATGCGATACTTCCAATCCCTTCAACTCTTTAAACTGCTGTTGCTGGCACCACTTTTTTTCATTGTATCCTGTAGTCCTGCCCGAAAAGTAATGAAAGCCCCGATCAAGGAAGAGGGCGCTGCTTTTCTGTTTGCCAAACTCAAGGAGAAAGAGCTGAAATACGACTGGTTCTCCGCCAAGTTTTCGGCAGATTATTCGAACAAGGGGAAGAAAAACTCCTTCAGTGGTCAGATCCGGATCAGGAAAGACAGCCTTATCTGGATCTCCCTTACCCCGATGCTTGGCATCGAGGCGGTACGACTGATGATCTCCCAGGACTCGGTAAAAATGATCAACCGGCTGAACGATACCTATTTTGTGGGTGACTATGAGATCGTCAACCACTTTCTCAACACCAATATTGATTTTGACCTGCTCCAGGCGTTTCTGTTGGGGAATGATCTTCAATTCTATGAAGATGGCAAATTCAAGGCAGCCATCGACCGTGGCGAATACAAACTTTCAACAGGCGACCGTGGCAAATTGAAGAAATTTGTCCGCAACAGCCAGGAGAACCTGAAGGTATTTATTCAGAACATCTGGCTCGATCCGGTGAACTTCAAAATTACCCATGCCGATGTAAAGGAGATCCGCCGCGATAACATTAAACTCGAGTCGTTTTATGAAGGGTTTGAACCGGTGGAGGACCAGCTTTTTCCAAGGAAAATGAACTATACCATATGGGCTGACAATACCATTAAAATAAAGGCGGATTTTTCAAAGCTCACCATCAATGTTCCATTGCAATTTCCCTTTAAAATACCAGCCAGTTTTCTGCCGGTCAAATAATTTTGTTTTCCATGCTCAAACAGGTTCACTCCTTCAGCAAAATATCTGTTGCCACCCGGCTGCTGATGGTGTGTTTTATATTTCTGTTTGCCGCGGGTTTTTCTCAATCGGGAAAGGATAAGGAGAAGTTGCAGCGTACAAAGCAGAAACTGGAGGAGGAGATCCGTTACACGACTGAATTGCTGGAGAAAACCAAAAAGAATAAGGAATCCTCGCTGAACAAGTTGCAAATCCTTGCAAAACAGATAAGAAGCCGCGAGCAGCTGATCAAGGCCATCAACCGCGAGCTGAATGATGTACAGGTAACGATGGCGGTCGACAGCATCCAGATCCACCGGATGTCGGGACAACTTCACAGCATGAAATCGGAATATGCCCGCATGATCTATGCCGCTTATCGCACCATGAACGGGCGCAGTAAGCTGGTGTTCATCTTCTCGGCGAAGGATTTCAACCAGGCCTACCAGCGGATGAAATATTATCGCCAGTATTCCTCCTTCCGGCGGCGGCAGGCTGAACGGATTGAATCGACCCAGAAGGCGATCAATGCACACCGGCAAGACCTTGAACAGGTAAAGAGTCAGAAACTTGACCTCATACAGTCGAAACAACTTGAGAAAAGCAAGCTTGACCGTGAAAAAACAGCAAAGGCAAATGCAGTGAAAGAATTTTCGTCAAAGGAGAAACAGTTATTGGCCACCTTAAAAACGAAGCAGCAGGCAGCACAGCGGCTTGAGAGCGCCATTGAAAAGCTGATTGCCGACGACATTAAAGCCTCTGAGGAGAGAATGCGAAAGAAAGAGGCAAAGCTGGCCAAATCTTCCCCTTCAACCAAGGTGGCAGCGCCACATCCCACCATGGATTTTACTGCAAAGGAGAAGGAGCTGTCCACTACATTTTCTGCAAACCGGGGTCGTTTGCCATGGCCGTGCGACAAAGGCTTCATCTCAGGCAGTTTTGGAGAGCATGCCCATCCTGTACTTGAACATGTAAAAGTTAAAAACAACGGAATCGACATTATGACCGAAAAGGGATCGGCCGTTAAATGTGTCTTCGGTGGAAAAGTGAGCAGGGTAATGTCATTTCCAAGTTTGAACAATGTTGTGATCATCAGGCACGGAGCGTATCTTACAGTTTATTCTAACCTTGACGATGTGTGTGTGAAAGAGGGACAGGATGTGTCGGTTAAACAGGTCATTGGCAAGGTTCATGCCAGCGCCGGGGATCAGAAATCCGAGCTGCATTTTGAACTGTGGCATGGCAAAGTGATTCAGAATCCGGAGGCCTGGCTTGGCGGCAAATAAAATGGAGGAATAAATTTTGATGAACCACCCTGGCGAACTCGCCGCCCTGCTGACAGCAGTTTTCTGGACCATTACCGCCTTGGCTTTTGAAGCGGCCAGCCGAAAAATCGGCTCCATGGTGGTCAACCTGTTGAGGTTGGTCGCTGGTTTCTGCTTCCTTACGATATTCGTATTTTTTTACCGGGGAGTGCTCTTCCCGGTTGACGCCTCGCCCCATGCCTGGCTCTACCTCACACTTTCCGGCCTCATCGGGTTTGTTTTCGGTGATCTTTGCCTTTTTCAGGCGTTTGTGGTGGTTGGTGCACGGATTTCCATGTTATTGATGGCGTTGGCCCCTCCGATGACTGCTTTAATAGGCTGGGTCGTACTTGGGGAGACACTTTCATGGAAAAGCTGGGTTGGGATGACGCTGACGATTGCCGGCATCGCCCTTGTCGTTTTGAAACGGCATACGGCTGAGGAGAGCAATGGCGGAATAAGAAAAATAAAGTTCAACTATCCGTTGTGGGGGATCCTACTGGGACTCGGCGGGGCGGCAGGCCAGGCAATCGGACTGGTTCTCAGCAAGGTTGGAATGCAGGGGTATGACACGTTTGCATCCACACAGATCCGGGTCATTGCAGGGATAGCAGGCTTTTCGGTATTGTTTTTCATCATGGGATACTGGAAGCAGGCATACCGGGCGCTCAGCCTGCGGAAACCCATGTTACAGTTATCTCTCGGAGCTTTTTTCGGTCCATTTCTCGGGGTATCATTTTCACTGATCTCCATAAAATATGCCGATACAGGCATCGCCTCCACGATCATGGCCATCGTTCCCGTACTAATAATTCCCCCGTCCATGATACTTTACAAAGAAAAAGTGACGTTTAAGGAGGTGGCAGGAGCAGTTCTTGCAGTGGGGGGCGTTGCGATGTTCTTCCTGTAGTATACTGCTCCCCATAGGCAGTCAGATAACGGAATCGTTAATTCAATCAATGAGTTATGTTCATCCACCGTCCAACTGAAATGAAAGCCCCTGAAAACCCGGGGATTCGTTTTTACGTGGGTTTGGGAATTTTCATTGCCTCCTTTTTCATGCTCCCAACAGGGTTGGTCCTTCGTGAATTTATCGCCGACTCCTTCTGGAAAGGTTTTGTACTCGGGGTTTTCTGGATCAGCGCCCCCCTGATGAAAATTGGAAGTGTCGCCATTCTTGGAAAACCTTCCTATGCCTGGATTAACTACCAGATGCACTACTTTTATCACAAAGTTGCCAAGCCTCACCAGATCACTCCTTTACGCTATAATATCGGGCTGGTTCTTTTCATTTTGCCTTTTCTGCCAAACTATATGATCTCCTTCATGCCACACCTGATGCACGTTTCCCTGCATGCCCGGTACATCATCATTGTCGTGTCGGATATTATGTTCCTGTCAAGTCTCTTTGTGCTGGGAGGCGATTTCTGGGATAAACTAAGGGCCCTCTTCATATACAAGGCAAAAGCCAGGTTTGAAGAGGACCCTGGCAAAGAATTAAAGTCTTAACCGCAGGCTCACGAAGAATTCCCTTCCGGGTGCAGCCTGGTAACTGTTGTAATCGGGTCCGTTGTTGGGTTCGGTAAATCCGAAATACTGTTCATCAAAGAGATTCTTGCAAAACACACTGATGTCGCCGCCAAGGGTGCCTAATTTCCAGGTGTATTTCAGGTTTGCATTGGCCACGGTAAATCCTGTGCGTTCCGAAGAACTGCGAACGATACCGTTTTCGTGATACTGGTTGTATATTGAGTCATCAACCTGGAGATACCATTTTGATTCATACTGTACATTCATGGTCAGGGTAAAGTGCTTCAGGAATTTTACGGCTGCCTCGGCGGTGAGGTTGTGCTCAGGGCATTGGGGAATCCAGTGGCCGCTTACGCTGTCGGGCGATGTATATTGGAAATGTGAATAGGCATAGGCCACATCAAATTTCAGGAAGTCCAAAGGTGAATAGGAGAGGTAGGTCTCCACACCCCAGCGGCGACTTTCACCCATATTCCCAAAGAAGGCGGTATTGTTGCCTCTTCCGGCAACACTGTAGCGATAGAATTCGTCTTTGGCGTTGATGCTGAAGCCTGTGACATCATAATAAAACGACTTCCCGATCTCTCCTCTTACGCCCAGTTCTCCACCCATGGAGGTTGAAGGTTTGATGAGGGAGTTGAATCCGCCGTATTTCACAGGATTATTGTAGAGTTCATCTTCCGTTGGCACCAGGAAACCTGAACCATAGCTGGCGTAAATGTTGGCGGCTTTTGCCAGGTCCCAGGCCAGACCGACGCGGAAGGTTGGTTTTGAAAAAGTCTTGCTATCGCTCACGGTTGATGAATCCAACTGGTTGTATACATAGTCATACCTTAAGTTGACCAGGGCATAGAACTTCTTTGCAATATCCAGTTTCTCAATTAAAAAGATGCCGGTGCTTCTCTGGCGGATGATCTGGTTGATCAGTAGCCTGTTCAGGTCGAAAATCTCTTCGCTCCAATAGCTGTCGACCCTGTTATTGTTGATATGGTCTCCATCGGGAACGGCAAAGTTGTGTTCCGTCATCTTCATCGACTGGTAATCTGCACCCAGGCTCAAATGGTTGAAGAGGTTTTCTGAACCGAAATGGAGATTGTATTGTGCTGAAATACCCGGATTAACATAAGGTTTGTAGTCGTCCCCGTTGTTGGAAGTCTCCTGGTAATTGTTCATGCGGATAAACCCTTTAACGGTAATATCCTGGTTTTTCGCAAAATCGTATTTAACGGTAGTTGCCCCGGTCAGACGCTGTGTTTTATGGAACTCATTGTATCTTACGGCATCTGTATTGGCAGCCCGGTGGCCCACGGTATCGTACCTGCTCAGGTTAATCCCTTCGGAATTCTGGTTAAAATAGCTTGTATAGAGGAGAGACTGGGTAATTTTTAATTTTGCTGATGGAGTCCATGTAAGTTTTTCACTCAGGTTGTCGGCCATGTATGACTGATGTTCCCGGTATCCATGGCTTTGCATGTGGGAGTAAGATATTCTGTAATTTACATTTCCCTGTGTTCCGTCAACCTGTCCGAGGATTTTCCAGAAGCCGTTGGAGCCGCCTGAAGCATAGAGTGAACTGTTAACGGGTTTGCTCCCGCCATCCTTGGTCGTGATGTTGAGGATGCCGCCTGTGGCGCTGGCTCCGTACATGGAGGCAGCAAGGCCCTTTACAACTTCAACACTCTTTACGGTTTCCCAGTCAACATCGTATAAATCCGGTGCAAATCCGCCCGGGGTGTTGATGGAAATGCCATCAATAAAAACACCGATTCCGCGGAATCCGCTTTCGGTCAAAACACCTTGTCCGCGGATGTACACATGCACCCTCGATCCGCCGGTTCCATTGTCAATTCTGACCCCCGGAACGAGCCTCAAAGCGTCATCCGCCGAGATCGTTTTCGACATGGCATTGGCCTGGGTTCCCGAAACCACAGTAATGGCGGCAGGGATCTGCCGTAACGGAATGTTTATCCTCATGGCGCTGATCACAACTTCATTGAGATTTCTGATAGTAGTGGTATCCCCGGAAGTTGCAGGAAGTTGCTGTTTGTCCTGGCCGATTGCCCGGATCGCAATGAGTAATAGTAATGAAAAAGCAATATATGTTGATTTCATAGCTTGATTTATTTGGTAAATTAAGATAAACCCGCCGATGGAAATAATCCATGACAGGAGAGAAAAATGACCATCAATAAATTCAAACTATTTCAGGAGGGGGTGCAAAATGGACCAGGTAAACCGGGATAATTGGTTCCTGGGAAATTGGAAAAACAAAAGTCACTCCGCTACCCATTTCGGGCAGCGACGGGTTTTGGATGAGCGCCTGTGAAATCAGGTTGTGCAACAGTGCAGGAAGGGGGTTGTCTTTGGAGGATGTTCCCGAACCTCCGCTTCGCCGGAGAAAAACCGTGAAATCAGCGAGAAGAGCCTCCTCTTTTTTATCGTGAAGACAGTAAAAAATGGAAGTGTCACCACATTTGCGCTCAACAACAATGTCGTATAACTTCCCCTGGTATGAGAACTCATTTTTTTCGACCCGGCGAAACTGTTTCTCTTTTTCAGGATGTAAAATTTTGAGCAGGACAATGTCGGGATGGAAAACACCCCCGCGCATCTGGGTGACCATCTCCTTTTTTACCAGGTACTGGTTGCATTTGAACACAACATAATAGCCCATGGTGTTAACCAGAAAAACGAATAAAACCCCGATTGCAACAAATTTCTTCAAGCGTTTTATTTCCGGATGATCAGTTTGTGGGCAGTTGTTCCCTGCGTGGTTGTGAGAGACAGCAAATATACGCCATCCGGGAGGAAATTCAAATTAATTTTATTACTCCGGTGTTGCAGGATCGTCTCGTCCTGTTTCATATAAACAACTTCATTTGTTGCGCTGGTAACCACGATCTTTAATGGACCTGGCCGAGGTGTCTCCATATCAAGGATAAATATTCCGCTGGATGGATTTGGAAAAATATGAATGCCGGATGATTCGTTCTCGACGATCCCTGTACAGTTCTTAAAAGTCACAAACACCGAATCACGGTTGTTACACTGGAATTTATTGGAAACATCAAGGCGAACCAGGTGTCTGCCAATTCCCCCGCAATTGGCAGTGTCATAAGAAGCTTCACGGGTGGTGAAATTTCCCGGAGTCCATTTCCATGCAGAAACTCCTGAAGAGTCAGCAGTAAGCACGATAAATTGTCCGGCGCAGACCGTATCCTGCGGGGAGACGGAGATTGATGCAGCCGGGCGCGGGTTGATCCTGATGTGTTTATCCTGGCCGTAACTACCGTATGGACTGAATCCCGTGAGACGTAAAGTCACATTGCCTGAAACCAGGTCTGCTGTTCCCGGGATATAGGTTGTTAACAGCATCGAATCATTTTCGAACACACCATCCCCGGCGGTGGTCCATTTGAGCGAATCATAATTTTGTGCAACGGCATCCAGCGCCACATTCAATCCGGCGCAGATGGTATCGTCGGCCCCGGGATCAACATTTGGCAACACAGGAGGAGGAAGGGCGATGAAGTCGACCCAGGCACGGTCGAGGCCAAAACTGTAAGCAAGATCTTTCAGGTAGATCCACTTGAATACATGCTGCCCGGCTGGAACGGCGAACGAAGCCCGTGTCCAGGGGGTATCGCCCGACCATTGATCCTGAAGAACCCCGTCGATGGTGAACATCAGGAAATCATAGTCCTGTTCGCTGGAGGTGCGAAAGTAAAAAGAGATGCTGTCGTCGGCTGCTGAAGCATAGGAGAGGAGCATCTGCGAGTTCTGGTAATCGCTGATGGCGCCCGACTGCACCGAATAGAGCCCTTCATATCGGTAGAACGCGGTGGTCGTCCATGGTTTTGCGCCGCCCGGCTGCCAGGGGAACTTTGTAAATGAGTTGGTTTCCCAATCTTCCACCACCATCCCGATCATTTGCCGGAATTTCCGTTGAACTTTATATTGACCGGAATGAGCGGTATAGGTAAGATCGGCACCACTGCCGATGGGGGTTTCCGGGTTTACCACCACATTAAACACTGCGTTTTTCGACAGATGAGGCGGTATGTTGTCAAGGTAAACACTGTCTGTTGTCAGTGAAAGAAAAGGGGAGGATGTGGTAAGTAGTCCATAGGCCGACTGGCAGGAAAAGTCGCCGGTGTTGGCAGTAGGGACGACTACCTTCACTGTTTCTCCCGGATCCATTCTGCCATTGCCATTGCCGGTAAGGGTATCAATGATCGTCATGCCGCCGATTTTCAGGGAAGGCGCATGGGATTCAACCGAAAAATGGCTGTACCAGGAGGAATCAGCGTTGTATGCCCGAACATTGAACCGAACCATCAGGTTGTCGGGGATCGTATCGGAAACCCTGAAAGTAAATCCGTCAGGAACAGGTTTCACCAGGCCGGCCCCGATATCGCCATAGTTTGCCGTACTGTCGGTGACCAGGATATAGGGTGAAGTGGTTGAGACAACAGCATTCACGCCGGCAGCCATCTGATCCCCTATGTTTTTCAGCTTAATGGAAAGGTGGAGCGAGTCGCCGTTGTTCATGGTTACATTGCCGGTTCCCGACACGGTGGCAAGCGAGTCGGCGTAATAGGTAACCCATGGCTGGTTGGGGTTTGGCCCAAGGTCAAAGGGAGATACGTAGGCCATAGCCCTGCCGCCATCGTGGTTGTCGGTCCATATTGGATATACTTCCATGTTATCGGACTGGATCCCGATATAGTCGCCGAAATAGCTGAAGGCCAGTCCGGGAATGGGCTCAGGCGTAAAAGTATAATCGCTCACCTGCATGTCGGTCCAGGAGTTGCCCCCATCATAGGAGTAGGAGACATACACGGCTGCGCTGGCAGTGTCGGCACTCCTGTCGTCGTAATAGACAACTCCCAGGCCGCCGGTTACCCGGTCGCATGTGATCCAGGGGAGAAAATGCTGTTTGCCAAGTCCCGCAGGATCCTGGTTTACCCTGACAGGCGCCGACCACGATGTTCCGCCGTCGGCTGAACGGATGAGGTAAAGGTCGATATCGGCCCCGGTATTTACCCCCGGGTAACCCACATTTGACCACACAATGTAGATGGTTCCACGGTTTGGCCCGAAGCTGTTGTCTACGGCCATACAGGGAAACGAGCTTACCCTCATGTTTTTCCCAGTCATGGAGGCCCTGATTCCCTTGATGTTGCTGATGATCCTGGATGCGGGGCTAAAGATGCCGCCCCCGTCAACCGACCTGGTAAAACCAATGGCTACCTCGTCTGAAGGCCAGGAGTCATAGATGCTCCAGGCAGCATATACCTCTCCGTTGGGACCAGTCTGGATGTTCACCCCGTGATTCAGCTTCAGGGCCATGGCCGCAGCGCTGATATTGTGCGGCGACGACCAGGTAAGTCCCTGGTCATTTGACCGGACGATCTCCACCTGGTTTGTGTCCACATGACCGGGAATGAAATTTGTCCAGGCTGCGTAAACATATCCCTTAAAAGGACTCGACGGGGAGTTGTCGACGCAAAGGTGATTTTTGTCAAGTAATCCTATTCCAACAGTGGGACCCTGACCGACTTTCACCCGTTTCCAGCTCTTTCCCTGGTCTTTGCTATAGGAAACCGCCTGTCCGTAATCGCCGGTAATTCTGCCTACATACCACCATCCGTTCAACCCGATGGCAGTGGCCGGGTCGCCTGCGTTGGTTCCGTTCAACCCTCTTGTAGAACCTGCCCAATCCTGACCGTTGTCGAACGAAAACAGGGCATCTGCCCCGTAAGGATTTTCGGCATATCCGGCGATCCAGCTGCTTGAATTGTTGGAGTTGAGGGTGATATCTTCATCAGACGGATCAATGCAGATGGAAGTTTCACTCTGGGTAACATCGGTTTCCCCGGTGACAGGAACATCGGGGGAGTTTTGTGGGATTAATGTTGGCTGGTCGACCAAAGAGTGTTGCCGCATCAATGGCAGCGGGACATATTCCCTGATCCCTGTCCCATTGAAACGGGCTTCGGGCACTACCACCTTGGGGTTCGCTTTGACATATCCCATCTGAACCATTTTTGACCAGTAGCCGATGTTGTCGACCCTGGTGTTCACTTTCCCTTTTCCGGACAGGGTGATGTCGGGCATCATCCTTGCAGACTGGGAAAATGTGCGGCAGGTGATCAGGAGGAGAAGAATCAGAGCGGGGAAAGTAAATTTTTTCATGATAAGGTCAATTTCAAAACAATACAAAGTTACCAAAAAAAAGATCGGGAAGACTGGCCCTTGAACCCTCAGGGAAACCAATCCACAACCTTTTTCGTATATTTGCGCCGCATCAATTAATTTTCTTACCGAATGGTATCCGCAATCATCATATTATTACTGCTTTTTTTAATCAATGGCGGTTTTGTAATGGCAGAAATTGCACTTGTGTCGGCACGCAAATCGAAACTCGAACTCGATGCCAGGAAAGGAGACAAACTTGCCCAGCTTGCCCTTGACAATGCCAATGCTCCTTCGCGTATTTTGTCGACCATGCAGATCGGGATTACCCTGATCGGCATTTTAACAGGGGTTTATTCAAGTGATGAAATTGCCCATGGAATGGACAGCCTGCTGATCCATTTTGGGGTTAACCCGTCGCTGAGCCACACACTCGCGCTGGCCCTCGTGGTTATCATTGTTACCTTTATTTCCATGCTCATCGGGGAACTGGTACCCAAACGGATCGGGCTGATCAATTCCGAAGAGATTGCAAAGGCTACCGTGAGGCCACTGCTGTTTATTACCAACATTGTTTACCCCTTTACATTTATTCTCTCGAAGGCGGGTGATGGAATTCTCCGGCTCATGCGTATAAAACCCTCTGCAGATTCGAAGGTCACTGAGGAGGAGATCAAGGCCATGGTACAGGAAGGAACAGACGATGGCGAGGTTCAGGAAATCGAACAGGATATTGTAGAGCGTGTGTTTCATCTCGGCGACCGGAAGGTCTCATCGTTGATGACACACCATTCGGATCTTGTGTGGTTTGATGTTCAGGAGAGCCCGGATGAGATCAGGAACAAGATCAGGGAAGAACTCCATTCGGTTTACCCCCTATGCGATGAAGACCTCGACAGGGTTCTTGGGGTGATTTTTGTCAAAGACCTCGTTCTTGAGAATATCTCGGATGCAGCCTTCGACATCAGCAAGCACCTGAAACCGGCACAATTCGTCCTCGAAACGCTTACGGCATACGAAACCCTCGAAATTTTCAAACAAAATAAAATTCACTATGGGCTGGTGGTTGACGAGTACGGCTCAACTGCAGGAATGATCACCCTGAATGACATCCTGGAAGCGCTTGTAGGCGATTTCAATGAAACAGGCCTCGATGAGCCCCAGGTAAATCAGCGTGATGACGGGAGCTGGCTGGCCGACGGTCAGATGTCATTTTATGAATTTGCCTACGAATTCAATATCCAGGGATTTGATAAGAACAAGGTTAAATTCGATACACTGGCTGGCCTGGCCATGAGTA
Organism: Bacteroidales bacterium; assembly: GCA_049317265.1. GTDB lineage: Bacteria > Bacteroidota > Bacteroidia > Bacteroidales > FEN-979 > CAIVAT01. The sequence goes on along the minus strand of JBMOIP010000018.1, from coordinate 55,067 downwards.
TCCTGAAGCACATACCAAAGCCGGGAGAGAAGTTTACCTGGAAAGATTTTGAGTTCGAGGTGGTTGACCTCGATGGCAACAGGATCGACAAGCTGATTATCAAAAAATTAGAGGTTTAATCCCGATATATCAGTACAGCGCATGAAGAAAATCAAGACCCTTGTTGCCGCTCTGATCGTATTTATTGCTTCTTCTCTTTTCATTGCCAACTACAGGACCTTCCATTTTTTCCTGCCGGCGCAGCAGGTGGAATTAAGCCATGGGGTTGAATATGGAGCTGTATTGAAGGACTTCCTCTTCATCCAGGAGATCACCATGCACAAGAGGTATATCAGCAGGGTCGATCTTTATATGGCGAAACTTCCCAGCCAGTTTTCCAATGAAAATGTATTCCTTTTATTGGACGATCAGCACAGGATCCTCTATACCAAGCGATTCTCGTCAAACGATTTCGGAGAGGCGCTCTATTTCCCGTTTGATTTTAAAAAGACCTTCGACATCGGGAAGGGAAAGAAGATTTATGCCTGCATTCATTCCATCGATGGCGACCAGCGAAGCTACATTGGCCTGGCGAAAAAGGAGAACAGCAGCCTTGGAAAACTTTACGTTGTATCTGTCATCAACAACGACATTGTTCAGTCATTTGAGAAGAGGCAGGGGCTGGTTGATTTTACCGGCAGCATCGGGGCACGTACATTCGAGACCGACACACGCTATTTTTCGCTGCTGCAGATCATCTTTTACCTGGTTGCACTTGCGGTGGCACTTCTCCTCTTTTTTTTCGCTCAGATTGCATTATTTATCAGGAAGATCAAGGTTTTGCCGGAATACTCCTTTCTCGGATTCTCCCTTGGTTTTGGCCTCCTGATGCTGGTTTTCACCCCACCTTTCATGGTTCCTGATGAACCTGTTCACTTTTACCGGTCATTCCAGGTTTCGGAATTCAACATGACCAAGCAGCGGGATGACTTCCCGAAATCGCTTGTTCAGCTTGGCACCATCTGCGACAGGATGCAATTCAGCACGCATGAGAAAACAACCCGGAAGGAGATTCTTTCACTGGGAGAGATAAAAACCAATCCAACGGTGCGGGTGAACAAAGAGACACCTGACTACACCCTGCCGTATCTTCCACAGGCAATCGGGATCGGAATTGGGAAAATCTTCGGATTGACTCCATTATGGCTCTTTTACCTTGGGAGGTTGTTCAACCTGCTTGCCTCTGTTGTGCTTCTGTTCCTTGCGATCAGGACCACGCCGGTGTTTAAATGGGTTTTCTTCCTGCTTGCCGTCATGCCCATGACGTTGTACCAGATGGCTTCATTGTCGTATGATGCGGTAACCATCGGCCTCTGTTTTCTTTTACTGGCAACTATTCTGCGTCATTCACTCTCCGGTGGAAAAACAGTAACCACCCGGGATGTTCTTGTGCTGTTCCTTTTAACCATACTGCTTGCCGCTGCCAAACAGCCCTACTCTGTTATTTTGCTTACATTCCTGGTGATCCCGGTGGTAAATTTCGGCTCAGTGAAAAGATACCTTGCTGTTTTCGCTGGACTGGCAATGGCTGTTGTCATAGTTTCCCAGCTGGGTTCTTTAGGAAAGGCAGTTTCCGCAAAACTTGCCAATTCAGGCCATGTTGTAAAATCAGAGAAGTATGCCTGCTCCGGTCATTCTCAGGAAGAGCATCCGGGGAGTGTGAAAATCATGTCATCCATGCTGCCGCTGCTCCCTCATGCCCCGGAAATTACCAATGCAGCACAAGAGCAATCGCAGCAACAGCCGGAAGCGGCAGCAGCCGGGCAGCAGCCACAACCCAATGATGCTGCGCAGGTAACGGCACAGGCGCCCATTGATCCGATAGATCCATCTTCACAGAAAAGTTACATTCTTCATGATCCCATCAGGTATACCGGTATCCTTGTGCATACCCTCGGGAAATCCATGGATCTTTATCTCACCAGTTTCGTAGGGCTTTTTGGCTGGATCGACACTCCCTTGCCCGGATCGGTCACCTATTCCTACCTGTTTTTCCTGATCCTCTTTTCTCTTTTCGGAACCATCACCGGAAAAGGGATTAACCTCCTCAGCAAAGCGATATTCCTCCTGGTTTTTATTGCGGGGTTTGTGTTGATTGAAACCGCTCTTTATGTCTACTGTAACCCGGTTGGATGTGATCCGATTACCGCAGTTCAGGGGCGCTATTTCATTGCTGTAGGGCCCTTGCTTTTTATGATTTTTTCCAGCAATGCCCTTTTATCTTTCCTGCAGAAAGCATTTTTTCGCCCGGTAAAACAACCCTCCGGTAAGAAACTGCAAAAACAACCATCAGCCGCAACATTTTCCGGGGATATGCTGGTTCCAAAACTATTACCATGGATAGCCATGCTGGTCGCTTTCATTACCCTCACAACTTCGGTATTTGTGATCCTCGAAAGGTTCTATGTGATTTCGCTGTAGTTAAGCAACTTTTTAAAAAAGTGGTGTCTTTTCTCCATTAATATGGCCCTTTTTTATTCTTGTGTTCAACAGCGCCCGAATGCATCCTTTTCTGTTTAAACAGGTAGCTTTCAATGGTATTTGGAAAAGAAATTTACTGTGCATGTCCGCAGGCAAGATTTTTTTGTACTTTTACACTAAATTTTACGGTGACGGTTTGCTTTGCATAATCAATGGTTATTGCGAGGCAAAACGTTTTCTATTTGTTTAAAATGACATTGAAAATTAAACAGTTAACTCCAATCGCCTTGTTTTTTAATGATAAAAAACAATCATCATAAAATCTTAATATAATCGACCACATTAATCAAAAAACCATGAAAAAAAGCTATTTACCAACTGCGATGATCTTGTTGATAATGATTTTCGGCTTTATCAGCCCGAATTTGATTGCTCAACAGCCTGAACCAAAATCGCCAAATGTCGCTGCTTCGTTAACGATACAACCTGATGTTTCAGGTTTATGCATTGGAGCCGTTGTAACAGTCCCGATTCACATTTCTGCCGACAACCTGCTTGCCATGGATTTGTATCTGGATTATAATCACAGTGTCCTTACCCCATCCGGGTCAGGATACGCCAATGTTTTTTCAGGGTTTAATGCGCTTTATAACTATACCTATCCCGGATTTCCAAACACCAGCTACCTGGGGATTTCCGCCAATGGCCTGACCGGCGTGAATTTCACCGGTGAAAAAATTATAGACCTCCTCTTTATTTACCAGGGGGGAAGTACTACAATGCATTTCAGGAGATCACCTGATGGAGGCTCACCACCGCTTTGTACCCTGTTCAATGAATTCGGGGGGCTTATCACCCCGGTAACCTTCACTGATAACTCAGTATCCGGCTATCCAAACCTGAGTGTAGGAACCATCAGTTCCAGCCAGTCAATTTGCACAGGATCAACACCTGCTTTGTTAACCGGTGTGGCTCCTTCAAACGGAACATCGCCCACCTATCAATGGCAGAATTCCACAGATAATGTGACATTCACAAACATCAGTGGTGCGACATTGATCGACTATCAGCCCGGTGTTCTAACTGCAACCAACTATTACAGGCAGATGCAGAATGCCACCAATACCTGTACCGGACCGAAAGCCACCAATACAGTAACCATTGCGGTTAATCCCTACCTTCCTGTCAGCATTTCGATTGCTGCAGCAGCCAACCCGGTTTGCAGCGGAACTTCAGTTACCTACTCGGCCACCCCGGTCAACGGAGGTTTAACACCAGCTTACCAGTGGATAGTAAATGGCGTTAATGCCGGAACCAATTCCGCATCCTTTTCTTACTCCCCTGTTAACAACGATATTGTTACCTGTGTGCTTACCTCCAGTGAAATGTGCAAAACAGGCGATCCTGCTACGTCAAATTCCCTGACCATGATCGTGAACCCGCTTCTGCCGGTCAGTGTGGCTATTTCAACAGCCTCAACAACGGTCTGTGCAGGCACTTCAGTTACTTTTACCGCTGTTCCCGCCAACGGAGGTTTAACTCCGGCTTACCAATGGACAGTGAATGGCATTGTTACCGGATCCGACAGCCCGACCTTCACCTATGTCCCGGCCAATAACGATTTTATTACCTGTACCCTGGCTTCAAGCGAGGCCTGTACAACAGGAAATCCTGCCGTTTCGAATACGTTGACAATGACGGTGAATCCCCAGGTTCCTGTGAGTGTTTCAATTGCACCTTCCGAAAATACAATTTGTTCAGGAACAGTGGTTACATTTACAGCAACACCGGTCAACGGAGGAGTAACCCCATCGTACCAGTGGAAAGTTAACGGGGTTGATGCCGGCACCGGTCTTGCAACCTACAGCTATGCTCCCGCGAACAATGATGTTGTGACTTGTGTGCTGACTTCAAGCGCCCTTTGTCCTTCAGGCAGCCCTGCCACATCAAATGCGGTGACAATGATTGTTAACCCATTGCTGCCGGTGAGTGTTTCAGTTACCTCATCTGCAAATCCTGTATGCGTAGGCACTTCGGTAACCTTTACCGCAGTTCCGGCAAACGGGGGAACCACACCATCATACCAATGGCAGGTAAACGGAGTAAATGCAGGCGCTGACCTTGCAACTTATACTTATACTCCGGCCAACAATGATGCAGTAACCTGTATTCTGACATCTAATGCAGTATGTCCGAGCGGAACACCAGCAGTTTCAAACACAGTGACAATGGCCGTAAACCCATTGTTGCCGGTAAGCGTTACTGTTGCCCCCTCTGCCAACAGTGTTTGTGCAGGAACTTCGGTTACATTTACTGCCACACCAAGCAATGGAGGAAGCGTTCCATCGTTCCAGTGGCAGGTTAACGGAGTCAATGCAGGTGCTGACCTGGCATCCTATTCCTTTGTGCCGGTAAACAATGATGTTGTTACCTGCATCCTGACATCAAACGAATTATGCACTACGGGTAATCCCGCCACCTCCAATCCGGTGACGATGATTGTAAACCCGATGATGCCTGTGAGTGTTTCGATTGCTCCTTCAGACAACAACATCTGTGCAGGGATCTCTGTTACTTTCACGGCAACGCCAACCAACGGCGGAACTACACCGGCCTATCAATGGCAGGTTAACGGAGTAAATGCAGGAACTGATCTTGCAACCTATACTTATATTCCAGCAAATGCCGATCTGGTCACTTGTATCTTAACCTCAAATGAAGGTTGTCCTTCAGGAAGTCCGGCAACATCAAACGCCGTGACCATGATCGTTAATCCACTTCTCCCGGTAAGTGTCACTGTTGCTGCTTCAAGCAACCCTGTTTGTACAGGTACAGCAGTTACCTTCACCGCAGTTCCTGTAAATGGAGGTGCGCTGCCATCATTCCAATGGCAGGTTAATGGAGTGAATGCCGGCGCCGACCTGGCAACCTATTCTTATTCCCCGGCCAATGGTGATGCAGTAACCTGCATTTTAACATCAAATGCCGTTTGTCCAACTGGTAATCCAGCCAGTTCGAATACAGTGACAATGACCGTTAACCCAATCCTGCCGGTTAGTGTGGCGATTATTGCTTCTGCCAATAACATCTGTGCAGGCACATCGGTTACTTTCACTGCCACACCAACCAATGGCGGAACAACACCATCCTATCAATGGCAGGTAAATGGCATCAATGCAGGAGCTGATCTCTCAACCTATGCCTATGCTCCTTTGAATAACGATGTTGTAACTTGTATATTAACATCCGGTGAAACCTGTAATTCAGGAAGTCCTGCAACGTCGAATGCCGTGACAATGGCAGTGAATCCCCCGTTACCTGTCAGCGTTTCCGTTGCTCCTTCTGCCAACAGCGTTTGTGCAGGTACGGTGGTAACTTTTACAGCAACGCCTACCAATGGCGGTGTAACTCCTTCCTACCAATGGCAGGTTAACGGCGTGAATGCCGGCGCAGGTCTTACAACCTATGCATATGCACCTGTAAACGGAGATGCCGTGACCGGTATCCTTACATCCGATGCAGTTTGTCCTTCAGGAAACCCGGCCACTTCGAATACGGTAACCATGATTGTTAACCCCATATTACCTGTGAGCCTATCGATAGCTCCTTCGGCCAATCCTGTATGCGGTGGCACTTTGGTGACCTTTACTGCAACTCCGGTGAATGGTGGCCTGGTTCCATCTTTCCAGTGGAAAGTAAACGGAACAAATGCAGGAACCGATAACTCAACCTATGCATATGTTCCTGTAAATGGTGATGTTGTTACCTGTATCCTTGCATCCGGCGAAGCTTGTGTTTCAGGAAATCCTGCCACCTCCAATGCCGTAACCATGGACATCACTCCTGCCTTGATTGTTGGATCCATCAGCGCTGACCAGACTATTTGCAGCGGAACGACTCCGGCCCAGTTAACAGGTGTTGCACCATTAAATGGTACATCGCCGACCTACCAGTGGACAAGTTCCCTGGACAATGGTACTTTTACCAATATCAGCGGAGCAACCATGCTGGATTACCAGCCTGGTGCGCTTACCCAGACAATTTATTATCAGCAGTTGCAGGATGCCACAGGTACTTGCGGCGGTCCGCTCCCAACCAATACGGTTACCATCACGGTTAACCCTTTGTTAACGGTTGGTGTTTCTGTTTCTGCCGGAATTAATCCTGTTTGTGCAGGCACATCCGTAACATTTACAGCTACACCGGTCAATGGCGGAACATTGCCATCCTACCAGTGGAAAGTCAACGGTGTGAATGTTGGTGCAGATCTTGCCACCTATACCTATACCCCGGCGAACAACGACGCCGTAACCTGTGAACTGACATCCAACGCAATTTGTCCGACAGGCAATCCTGCCATGTCAAACATCGTTACCATGACCGTGAATCCAATATTGCCGGTGAGCGTTTCTGTTGTTGCTTCATCGAACCCGGTTTGCGGAGGAACTTCAGTCACATTTACCGCAACCCCGACAAACGGAGGCCTCACACCTGCCTTCCAGTGGGTTGTTAACGGAACAAACGTTGGCACAGGAACGCCGACCTATTCCTATGTTCCGGCAAACAATGATGTTGTGACCTGTGTGCTTACCTCCAGCGAAGCCTGTATTTCAGGAAGCCCTGCAACCTCTAATGCTGTAACCATGGATGTTACGCCAGCCTTGCTGGTGGGTTCGATCTCTGCCGATCAAACGATCTGCAGTGGCTTGACACCTGCACAATTAAATGGTGTTGCCCCGTTGAACGGAACAAGCCCCACCTACCAGTGGCAGAGTTCAATTAATAATGTATCATTCACCAACATCTCCGGTGCAACTACCTTAAATTACCAACCAGGTGCGTTGACAACTACCAGCTATTACAAACTGGAACAGAATGCAACAGGAACCTGCGGCGGACCGTTATTAACAAATACTGTGACCATTTCTGTCACTCCATCATTCGTTGTGGGCTCGATCAGCGCAAGCCAGTCGATCTGTACCGGAATTGCACCGGCACTGTTGAATGGCACAGCTCCGACAGGCGGCACCGGTTCATACACCTACCAGTGGCAGGAGTCTGCTGACAATATCTCCTTTACCGATATTGCCGGAGCAACTGACCTCAATTACCAGCCGGGAATCCTGATGACAACCACCTACTATCGTCAGATCCAGGACGGCGCCTGCGGTGGCCCTCTTACAACCAACGTGGTGACGATTACCGTTACCCAGGCATTAGTTGTCGGATCCATCAGCGCTGATCAGACGATTTGTGCTGGCATTGCACCTGCACTGTTAACAGGCATTGCTCCATCGAACGGAACATCCCCAACCTACCAGTGGCAGAGTTCGCTGGACAATGTTACCTTTAACAATATTAACGGAGCAACAACCCTGAACTATCAGTCAGGCGCGCTTTCATCCACTACTTATTTCAGGGAGATGCAGGATGCCACAGGTACCTGTGGAGGTCCGCTGCCAACAAATACAGTAACCATTACGGTGAACCCATTGTTGCCGGTAAGCGTGAGCGTTATTGCAAGCGCCAACCCTGTATGTGATGGTACAACAGTTACCTTCACAGCAACCCCGACCAACGGAGGCTTGCTTCCTGCCTACCAGTGGAAAGTAAATGGAGTGGATGCCGGAACAGGAGTTCCAACCTACTCTTATATACCGGCCGCCAATGACGTGGTTACCTGCGAGCTGAATTCAAGCGAAGTGTGTACTTCCGGAAACCCTGCCACATCCAATGCAGTGACCATGATCGTCAACCCGATCCTGCCAGTCAGTGTATCGATCGCGGCAAGCGCCAACCCTGTTTGTGTCGGAGGTTCTGTCACCTTCACAGCCACACCGGTCAACGGTGGTTTGACACCCGCTTACCAATGGATTGTAAACGGAACGAACGTGGGAACAGGAAATCCGACCTACACTTATGTTCCGGCAGATAATGATGTTGTCAGTTGTGTCTTAACCTCCAGCGAAACATGTCTCTCCGGAAGTCCGGCTACATCCAACACCATCACCATGACGGTTCTTCCCGACCTGCTTGTTGGTTCAATTTCTGCCGACCAGACCATCTGCAGCGGGGTAATACCAGCCCAGTTGAACGGTGTTGCACCGTTGAACGGAACAAACCCGGCTTACCAATGGGTAAGCTCACTCAATAACGTAACATTTAGCAACATCGCAGGTGCAACACAGCTGAATTACCAGCCAGCAGCCCTGACCAACACCACCTACTATAAACTGGAGCAGAATGCAACCGGTACCTGCGGAGGTCCTATCGCAACCAATACCGTGACGATTTCTGTGACTCCTTCATTTGTTGTCGGATCGATCAGCGCCAGCCAGGAGATCTGTACAGGAACTGCACCGGCCTTATTGACCGGAACAGCACCTACAGGCGGTGATGGTGTTTATACCTACCAATGGCAGGTATCAACCGACAATGTTACTTTTGCAGACATAAGCGGAGAGAATGGACTTGATTATCAGCCAGGTGTTCTTGTTGCTACAACCTATTACCGCCAGGTTCAAAATGGTATCTGCGGAGGGCCTTTGACCACCAATACGGTAGTAATAACGGTAGATCCCATATTCGTAGCAGGTTCTATCAGTGCAGACCAGACAATTTGCGCCGGGTTTGCTCCTGCCCAGTTAACCGGGGTAGCTCCAGCAACCGGAACTTCGCCCACCTATCAATGGCAGAGTTCACTCGACAATGTAACTTTTGCAAACATCAATGGAGCCACTGCTCTTAATTATCAGCCGGGCGCCCTGACCAGCACCACTTATTACCTGCAGATTCAGAATGCTTCGGGTGCCTGTGGCGGACCATTGCCAACCAACGTGGTGAAAATTACGGTCACTCCGACGATTATTGTAGGTTCTATCAGTGCTGATCAGACGATCTGTACCGGTACGATCCCAGCTCAATTGACCAGTGTTGCTCCAATGAAAGCTTCCTCGGAATCTTACCAGTGGCAGGTTTCAACGGATAATGTAAACTTCACGGACATTACAGGTGCCATTGGAACCACCTATCAGCCGGGTGCTTTAACTGTTACTACCTATTATCGTCAGTTACAGGATAAACTAGGCACATGCGGCGGACCATTGCCAACAAACGTTGTTACAATTACTGTTTTGCCAGACCTGCTTGTCGGATCAATCAGTGCCGACCAGACCATTTGTTCCGGCACAGCCCCGGCAATGCTTCTTGGAGTAGCGCCTGCAAACGGAACATCGCCGACTTATCAGTGGCAGAGTTCGCTTGACAACGTAACCTTTACCAATATTAATGGTGCAACAACACTCAACTACCAGCCGGGAATTCAGACATCAACAACCTATTTCCTCCAGTTGCAGAATGCCTCCGGTACTTGTGGCGGACCTATAGCAACCAACGTTGTGACGGTTACGACCAGTGTATTTTCAGTACTTGTACCCGGCACCATCGGATCTGACCAGACGATCTGTATCAATACGGCACCAGCCATGTTGGTCGGAACTCCGCCGGTAAATGGCACCTCGCCTACTTATCAATGGCAAAGTTCACTGAACAACGTGACCTTCAGCAATATCAACGGAGCGACCACTCTTACTTATCAGCCGGGCGTACTCAGTACTGTAACGTACTACCAGCTCATGCAGGATGCAGCAGGTACCTGTGGCGGCCCGTTGCCAACCAATAGTGTGAAGATTGATATAACACCAGACCTTATTGTTGGTTCGATCAGCGCTAACCAGTCAATTTGCGCCGGGAATACACCTGCCCTTTTAACCGGTGTTGCCCCTGCAAACGGAACAGCTCCTACGTATCAATGGCAGAGTTCAATTGACAATGTAAGCTTTAACAACATCCTTGGAGCAACCTCACTGAATTATCAGCCGGGAGCCATCGTACAGACTACCTATTATAAACAGTTGCAGAATGCAACGGGTACTTGCGGCGGACCATTGCCAACGAATGTGGTGACCATTACATTTAACCCGAATCTCATTGTTGGTTCCATCAGCGCAAACCAGGCGGTTTGTCCGGGTGTTACACCTGCACTCCTTACCGGTACTGCTCCTTCAAACGGCACATCACCCGCTTACCAGTGGCAGAGTTCGCCCGACAACATCACCTTCAGCAACATTCCTGGGGCAACAGCGCTGAATTATCAGCCAGGAACACAGGTTGCAACAACCTACTACAGGCAGTCGCAAAATGCGCTTGGAACCTGCGGCGGACCGTTGTTTACCAATGTGGTGACGATTACCCTGAACCCTGGTCTCATTGTAGGGTCTATCAGTGCCAGTCAATCGATATGTGCAGGTACTGCTCCTGCCTTACTGACCGGCGTTGCACCTTCCAATGGAACATTGCCCACCTACCAGTGGCAGAATTCCCCGGATAATGTGACCTTTACCAATATCAGTGGTGCGACCCAGCTCAATTACCAGCCGGGTGTTCTTGCTGCAACTACCTATTTCAGGTTGCAACAGAATGCAACCGGAACCTGCGGAGGACCGCTTTCAACCAATGTGGTAACCATCACTGTCAATCCTGTATTGACAGTTGGTTCAATCAGTGCAAACCAGGCCATCTGTTATGGTTCTATTCCGGCTCAGCTGATCGGAGTTGCACCGACAGGAAGTATTGGTCCTTATACGTATCAGTGGCAAAATTCTCCTGATAATGTGACATTCACCAATATCACCGGTGCTACCAATATCAATTATCAGCCGGGCGCACTTACATCTGTTACCTATTACAGGCAAATCCAGTCATCTGCATGCGGTACTCCTGTTACAACCAACGTTGTGACGATCAGTATCAATGCCCTGCCGGTGCCAACGATTGCTGGTCCTGCTTCTGTTTGTGTAAACACAACAGGTGTTGTCTATTCTACTCAAACCGGAATGACAGGCTATACCTGGACAGTTTCTGCCGGCGGTACCATCACTGCAGGAGGGGGAACCAGTTCCATCACTGTAACCTGGAGCACTGTAGGCGCCAAGACCGTAGCAGTTAACTACACCAACGCCAACAACTGTACAGCGGTTACCCCGACAACCTATAATGTAACTGTTAACCCACTGCCAGTGCCAACCATCACAGGTCCGGCATCCGTTTGTTTGAACTCTACTGGTAATGTTTACAACACCGAAACGGGTATGACAGGCTATACCTGGACTGTTTCAGCTGGTGGTACCATCACCGCAGGTGGAGGAACCAGTAGCATCACAGTTACCTGGGGCACCGTTGGAGCAAAAACCGTAACAGTTAACTATTCCAATGCAAATGGTTGTACAGCGGCAACGCCAACCACCTATAATGTAACCGTAAATGCGTTACCTGCTCCGACTATTGCAGGTCCTGCATCTGTATGTTTGAACTCTACTGGTAATACATATACTACCCAAACAGGTATGACAGGGTACACCTGGACAATTTCGGCGGGTGGTACCATCACTTCAGGTGGAGGAACCAGTGCGATCACAGTTACCTGGAATACGGTTGGAGCTCAGACAATAACCGTAAACTACACCAATGCCAACGGCTGTACGGCTGCAACGGCAACTACTTACAATGTAACGGTTAATCCGTTACCCGTACCGACCATCACTGGTCCGGCATCCGTATGTTTGAACTCCACAGGGAATGTGTACGCTACCCAAACTGGCATGACCGGGTACACCTGGACAGTTTCAGCCGGTGGCACCATCACGTCCGGAGCAGGAACCAGTTCCATTACAGTTACCTGGAACACTGTCGGAGCAAAAACAGTATGTGTTAACTATACCAACGCCAACGGTTGTACCGCTGCAGCGCCCGTTTGTTACAACGTTACGGTGAATGCATTGCCAACCCCGACCATTACAGGCCCTGCTTCTGTTTGTCAGGGTTCTGCAGGTAATGTATACTCCACTCAAACTGGTATGACAGGTTATACCTGGACAATTACAGGTGGTACGATTACAGCCGGTGCCGGAACAAGTTCTGTTACGGTTACATGGAATACTGTTGGCGCACAGAGTATCTGCGTGAACTATTCAAATGCAACTTCATGTACGGCTGCTACACCAACCTGTTTTGCAGTTACTGTGAACGCAGTTCCCACACCAACAATTACGGGTCCTGCCGCTGTTTGCCAGGGCGCTTCAGCAACCTATACCACTCAGACAGGTATGACCAACTATGTATGGACGGTTTCTGCCGGTGGTACAGTAACAGCCGGTGGTACACCTACCAGCAATACCGTAACGGTTACCTGGAATACAATTGGTGCCCAGACTGTCACAGTGAACTACACCAGCGTATGCCCGGGTGCAACTGCAACAACCTTCAACGTAACCGTCAGCGGCGCTCCTGTTCCCACGATCGGTAGTACCAACAATCCTTGCGTCGGCTCGACTGATAACATCTATTACACTGAAAGCGGTATGACAGGCTATATCTGGACAACCTCCGCCGGTGGTTCAATCGTATCGGGTCAGGGTTCAAGTACGATCAACGTAACATGGAGCCAGATCGGCATACAGACCGTGACCGTTAACTACTCCAATGCAGCTGGCTGCTTCGCAGCAGTGCCAACAGTTTATACTGTGTTCGTCAACTCTCCACCCAACGCGGCTGGTGCGATTACAGGAACTGCCGCAGTATGCGCTGGAACCAACGGTGTGGTATACTCAACAACACCGATTGTTGGCGCTACCTCCTATTCATGGACGGTACCTGCCGGTGCAACCATCGTTTCGGGTCTGGGTACTACCAGCATCACGGTCAACTTCGGCCCGTCAGCAGTGTCAGGTAACATTATCGTTGCCGGTACAAACCAGTGCGGTAACGGAACAGCTTCCACATTCGCTGTAACCGTGAATCCGTTGCCTGCAGCCGCAGGCACCATCACAGGACCTGCATCTGTATGTGCCGGTTCAACGGGTAAGGTTTATACCGTTGCTACCATTGCAAATGCAACGAGCTATGTATGGACTGTTCCTGCCGGAGCAATAATTACATCAGGAGCTACAACCAACAGCATTGTGGTCAGCTTTGGCAACACACCTGCCACGGGTGTAATTACGGTGAAGGGAACCAATACTTGCGGAAGCGGTACTGTTTCTCCAAACTTCAGTGTAACCATCAATGCAATACCGACGGCACCTGTCGTAACAGCGGTTGGTCCATTGCTTACAAGCAGTATTGCAATTGGAAACCAGTGGTATTATGAAGGAACCGGACTGATCCCGGGCGCTACCAGCCAAACCTATACCGCCACGATTACCGGCTGGTACTGGAGTGTGGTTTCAGCGAACGGTTGTTCTTCGGATACCTCAAACCATGTATACGTATTATTTGTTGGCCAGGATGAGATCATGGGCAGTAAATACAATGTATACCCGATTCCAAATAATGGCAGCTTTAATGTTTCTATTGTAACCAATAGTCAGGAAACTTTCACCATCCAGGTGTATAACCTCCTTGGTGAGAAGTTCTATGAGCTCCAGGATGCAACAACAACAGGTGGCAAATTCGATGCACACATTGATCTTGGCCAGGTTGCCAGGGGCATCTATTCTGTTGTTTTCCTGAACAGTGAACATAAGATTGTCAGAAAGATGATTGTAAACAGGTAAGCGTAATGCTGAGTTATTGAGTTTGCAGATTTTGCAAATTCAGTTCCCGGAAGTACATTTTACCTAATTCAAATAAGCGGCCGTCTCAAATATCTGAGATGGCCGCTTTTTTGTTTTCACAGGTGCAATGAAATAAATACAAGGAAATACAAAATCAGACCCTTACCCGATAATGCCAGAATGGATTGATTTGGTACTTGGCTTTTCATTCTGCAGATCGCAATCTTACAGGGATGAAACGATTAATATCCAGGCGGATTGATTTATTTCTTCTCCGCCGAGCCCGGGAAAATCACTGTATTCAGCTGTTTTGCGGTAACCTGGAGAATAGATGAGGGTATTAGGGAACTCTGTGAAGAATTTCGTCGTACGAAATAAGATAAACCAGAACGAAATTAGCGCTACGCCCGGATTGTTTGCCTATTGTGTCAACATACAAATGATCCTGGCCCGGTTAGAAAAGCATTGACTTCAGGAAAAACAGCGGAAACTTATTGCTTCGCGATCAGGTAACTGTATGGCTGTAAAACTATCGGCGCGATCAGCATGATATTTTCGCCGGTCATGGCATCAGTCCACGTTGTATTTTGCAGCGGGACCGGTAATGCGAAATTGATGACACTGTTCCTAAGGTTGGAAATGACCAGGACCTTCTCTCCTGCCAATTCTTTGGTAAATGCGCAGATATCAGCATCGCCGAAAGAGTTTAGCTGGCCGCGCCGCATCGCTGCACTGGTATTTCTGAAGAGAAGGATCTTTTTATACTCGGCCGTGATGTCGGGATTCAGGGTCCAGTCGATATTTTTCCCGGTAAACGGAAAAACGAGTTTATAAGGTGTCCCAACCTCCTGCCCGTTGTATACCATAGGCACCCCTTTCATGCAGGCGGTTATTACGAAAGCCGCCATGGATCCCTTTCTGCCCCCGAACAGATCAAGTGGTGTGCCATCGGAACCATTCACATCGTGGTTGCTGGTATAACGTACAACCTGCTGGTCATTGGCCGCATTGGTGTATTCCGTGGTATTCATATTGTTGATCTGCAGGGCCGAGACATTGCTTTTGTAGATTGTTTTCAGCAACCCGAAATAGCTGAAGCCAAAGGTGTAGTCAAATCCAGCAAGGAAGTGGTTACTGCGGGTGCCTTCAGCCAGGATCAGCAGTTTGTGGGTTGAAATATGCCGCAGGGTATCGATCGCCTGCATCCAGAAATCGAGCGGAGGACCGTCTGCGTAGTCACAACGGAAACCATCCACGTTGGCTGCATAAACCCAGTATTTCATATTCCAGATCATTTGCAGGCGCATGGCTTTATTGTTAAAATCGAGCTGGGCAACGTCGTTCCATCCTTTTCCCGGCGGACTGATAATATTCCCGGTTACATCCTGCATGTACCACTCCTTGTGGCTGGCGATCCAGCCATTGTCCCAGGCGGTATGATTGGCAACCCAGTCAAGCATGACACACATATTCCTGCTGTGAGCTCCATCGACAAGGCTTCGTAAGTCGTCCAGGGTGCCGAATTCAGCATTCACGGCGGTGTAGTTTTTCACACAATAGGGGGAGTTTACCGACTTCACCGAACCCACAGGGTAGATCGGCATCAGGTAAATTACATTCACACCGAGCGCTTTTATTGAATCAAGGCGGGCAATCACACCATTAAAGTTGGATTGCTGACTGAAAGCACGCATATTCACCTGGTAAATGACTGCATCCTGCCGGTCGGGGACATTGCCGAACGGTGTGCCATATTGTGAAGGGGTTGAATCAGTGACAGGCGGTTTAACCGGGGTGATAACTGTTTCTGCCGGCTCCTTGCTGCAAGCCAGAAAAATCGACAGGGACAGCAATAAAAAAAAGTTTCTTTTCAAGATTGTAAAATTTGGTACATTGGCTAAGGTATGATTAAAACAGACTCTTTGCCGGATAAAAGCAAAATGGGTTGATTTCGCTGTGGAAAACAACCCATCCTGTTTTAATTTAGTATTTGATGCAGAGCAGTTAATTTGTGCTCCTGCAATGTGCTCCGCGTTACTTTCCGATCACAACGCTGATGGTGTTGGAAATGCCATTCCCTTCTGCTTTTAGCTGGTATACCCCTTTTGCAAGATGTGACAGGTTGATGGTTTTATGCAAATTGCCATTGAATTTCACATCATTTTCGGCGAAAACAACAACTCCCAGTGTGTTTACGATCGTCAGGCTGACTTTTGAAACAATGCCTGAAGTGATGTCGAGGCTGAATTTGCCGTCATTGGGATTCGGATAGATCGAAATACCCAGCCCATTGTTTTCAGCAACTCCCAGTGTTGAATAGATCCGGATGGTTTTCTCTTCAGAGGAGATACCTTCACCACAGGAGTTCACAGCCTTCACGGTAACCGATGCCAAACCACGGTAACTGGTGTTCCAGACGGCCGTTCCGGTAAGACCTGATCCTGAAATAGTTCCTGCGGATTCAGGGGTAAGTGTCCAGAGATAATTCTGTGAACCGATCACTTCTGAAGTAGTATACTCATTTTGAGCAGTTTTGTTGACGTCAAGACTGTCGACCCCGGTTGGTTTTACAGGGGCTCCAGGTGCTTCGATAACCGTTACGGGAAGTTCTTCGGAATAGATTCCATTTCCGCATTCGTTGGCTCCCTGAACTTTAATGGTGAAGGAACCTGTAAATCCGGAAGCAAGCGAAAGTATTCCGGTATTGCCATTCCCGGCAACTGTCCCTGCTGTTTCAGGTGTAGTTAGCCATGTATAGGTGGTTGCACCGATGGCACCGGCAGTGGTATAGGTTTTACCGGTAACATCCTTACAGATGCTGGTTTCACCCTGTGGAACGGCTGCAACTTGCGGGGTAGAATTGATCACAACCTCCTTGGTTTTAATATCGGTGCAAACGCCATTGGTTTTAACCTCCAGGGATACAATATAAGTCCCCGGATCATTAAAGGTGTGTGCGGGGTTCTGTTCGTAGGAGGTGTTGCCGGTTCCGGAATTCGGATCACCGAAACTCCAGGTCCAGTTGGTGATTGTCCCTCCGTTTGCAATGGTCTGGTCAGCAAATGTCACTGGTACTCCAGGGCAGCCGGTCACATCAGAGAAATTGGCAGCAGGCATGCCGGTTACCTGGATATAGGCTGTTTTGGTGAGTGTGACAGGATCTCCGGTTGATTTGGAAACGGTTAAGGTAACATCATGATTCCCGGCCTGGTCATAAACAATTCCGGTTGGATTCTGTTCCGTGGAAGTTCCCGGAGTACCACCCTGGAATACCCAGGCCCATGAGGTAGGACTTCCGGACGACATGTCACTGTAATTCACTGAGGATCCAACACACAAACTGGTTGAATTGGCTGCGAAATTTGCCACGATTGCAGCAGAGGTCACAGGCACAAATTCGCTGTAGCGGTAGAAATTATGCTTGGTCACGGTTACCTTTACCATAGAACCAATAGGAATCACCGGAATGGTAAGACTTACAGGTCCGTTTGCACTGCCGTATCCGGTGGCAAGGATCTGGTTGTCGAGGGTCAGGGCAATAAAAGCGCTGTCGTTGGTTTGGATGGAGAAGCTGGTTGCGCCATAATTGATTTCGGCATCATGGGTAACTGCAAGCTGTTGAGGAATTTCAGTATAGAGAACCTGGAATGCATCCCCGAACATGTGGAATAACCGGTATGTTACCAGTTTATCGCCGGAGTTATATGGCCAGCTCGATTGTTTCAGAAAATATTTACCGGCGGCACAGCCAAAGGCAGGCAATACACCACGGGATGCAGGGTTTGATCCTTCTGTAGGCATAAAATTGGGCCACATGTTGTCATACATCCCCCACACGAAGGTATCGTTTACAAATGAGTAGGAGACCTCGCTGGGGCAAACAAGTCCAAGGGCGCCCGAATTATGGCCATTCTTGAAGTAACGGTGAAAATGTTCTCCGAAACATTCGCTTGAACGCTGATAGGCTCCGGTTTGGCAGTTGATGGAGAATACAAAGGTAAGGTCGGTATTGGTCAATCCGTCAATATTGGAGTTTTTGTAGGATGGCTCTCCCCAGCCCAGGTATTCGCCATGATCGCGGTGTTGGAGCATGAATGCGCCGGAATCGATGGCCTGGTTGATGTTGGTGGCATTTCCGCCGTCCCATCCGCCAAGGGTGGCAGGAGAGGTGGGAATGTAGTTGAGACCACTGGGACCGAAATAGTTGACCACTGTATTGGTGTTTGTGGCCGTCGACCATACCGAGCCAGGTGTTCCCTGGTAAATTTTATTGATACGCCTGGGATGTTTGCCCTGTACAGTTCTGAAATAACCACCCACAACTTCTGAACACAGCTGGAACCATCTTTCGGTTTGCCAGCCAAGCGCTGTAATGGGTTTATCGTAAAAACGGGGATTGGTCGGAGGGTTGCGCTCATAGTTCAGGAATTTGGTGACCATGATCTGCAACTGGGTGGCATTATTGGCGGTAATTCTTGAAAAAACCACATCCGGCATTTCATCGCCGGTAACGTCGGCATATTTATTATCTGAGGCAAAATCGGGGTAGGATGCAGGATGTGTATAGAGGTGTGATATAATGTTCTTTGTGGCATCTGCGCCATAGTCGCCCAGGATCAGGCACGCTGCGGGTTTGATGGTCCATGTGTTGTAAGCATTGTCAATGAAGGCTTCAATGGCGCTTACGGTATTTCCTCCTGCCTGTTCAACAGTAAACACCTTGGTTATAATGCCCTGTTCTGTCCGGAATTTGCGGATGGTATCGGCCCAGGCAAGAAAATCGGGGCCCGTGGGTGTGAGGATAATATATTCACATTCATCGGTGAGGGGGGCTTTGCCAAATGTCTGCAACCTGGCATTGTAATCTACAACCGGCAGGGAGGAATAGTTTAAAAGGTTGTCCTGTAAAATAGGATCCCACCAGGTGCTGCGGAAGGCTGGATTGCCAAACTCTCCGTTGCCACCTTCAAAGGTGAGTTCGACCTGGAGATCTTTATAAACGATAAGGTCTTTTGTAACAGGGTTGTATTGAAATGGAGTAACCCCGAGAATCACTGCATCAACTCCGCGGATTTGAGCCACTTCGGATATGGTGACCGGGGATGCAGGATAGAGCGCATTTTTTGAATATACCTGCATGTTTTTAGCATACTCCACCGGCCTGTTATCATTGTCAAGCGGAATGCGGGGAGCCGGAACAACGTCAACATTGTGGATAACCTCTGTTATTTGTGAAATGATTCTAAGTTTTGGTGTTGCCCCCTGAGGAATGGCAATATACTTACCCTTGCCGGGCAAGTTTGGCATCCCGGTCTCATTGAAGAGAAAACTACCCGGAAGGTTGATGTATTTCATGGGTATACCATCAACCACCTGGTCGTCAAGCGAAAATGTTGGAACAGCATAACTTACCCTAACTGCGGCAGGTTTCGAATCAACGAGGCTGAAGCCGGGCTTGCCTGAGATGTCAGGGTAGGAGAATGTCTGGCTTTGAACGTAAAGCGCAGAAATCAAGAATAATAAAACAAAAAAATAGAGCTTTCTCATAGGTGTTGATTTTTTTTGTTAGGATGAGATTCAAAGACAGCGGTATCAAAAGTACAAAATTTCTCCAAGCCGGCTGAATGTAATGTGAAATATTTCACAAAAATTATTTCACAGCGAATTTTGTTTCAGGATGTTAAAAGTGTAATAGGCATAACAGCCTTCGTCAGGGAGAAAAGCTGACAAGAGGATTCTTCCGGAATGAATTCACAGGATTCCTATTCCGTTATCACCAGTTTTTTAGTGATTTCGCGACTTCCAGAGGAGAGTTTCAGGATATAGACACCTGCATCAGTGCGGGGAAGTGAAATTGTCAATGAATTTGGGCCGTGGCCAGGAAAAACAAGATCGCTGCCCCATACAGACTGGCCGGTGGCCTTGAGAAGAACTGCATGAAAAACAACAGGTTCCCTGAAGTTGCCTGAAAGGGTAACCCGGTCTGAACACGGATTCGGTGATACTGAAACCTCAAACGATTCCGATAACTCCCTGGTTCCGACAAGAGGATTGTCTATCCACACTTTCAGTGCAGGATCGCCGAGCACATTGCAATCGTAATGACACCAGCGTTGGGCTCCGGGCTCAAACTCCCCGGGAAGGCCTATCCAGGGCGCGCTCTTGATCTTCGACATGGTATGCGCGGAACCAAGTTCGGCACAGGCTGAATCAGGATTCGGGTTGTACAAGGCACTGATAAATTCACGGTGCAGATGGGCGGATGGCCCTTCGGTTGTGCCCTGGTTGAACCATCCATACCGGGAGTTGAACACTCCGCCCACCAGGAATTTGGAAATGGAGGTGCAGCGTTCGGCAATGCAATCGGATTCATCAAATGCCCCGCAAATGCATCCGTGGGTGTACATCAGCTGGTAGTTGTGATCAACTCCGTTGACCTGTGAAAAATTCTGATCAGTGATGTCCCAGTTGGATAAACGCATCATATAGGTGGCATTTGCGTGACCGCAATGGTGTATGAACGATATGCCGGAATTGATGCCGGAGAGCAGCTGGCCAACACTCCAGTTGTACCCTGCAGCATCGTAGAGCCGTGTGATGGTGTTTTGAACTGAAGGAATGCCATGTGTTGTATACCCGTTGTCGCTGTGACTGTCAACCAGAAGCTCCAGGTAGTCTGATCCGTAGGTTAAAGGAGGGTCATAAAGAAATTCAGAAACCAGGTAAGGTCTTTTCATCTCTTCAATCACCGGACTGCCCTGGTAGGAGACCGATTTATGCACCATGTTCGCCTGCTCGGCGGCATCGCTGAACGACATACGGCCGACCGACAATTCCGGGAGCAGATCATCCTCGCCGGGTTCACCCCATTTGTTATTTCCATTGGCATTCCAGTTTCCGTCGAGGGCGGAAAAATAGAGGTCGGCAGGAATGTTGTAATCTTCATAGCCGGAGCCCGAAATTACGTAACAATAGAGCCCACGGTAGGGGATATACTCTACATCACCGCCGAGTATAACCTGTTCAATGCCATTGGTCTGATATTCTCCGATGATGTAGTTACGCATTTTTTCCGGCAGGTCCTGGCCGGTAAGCGCACTGATTGTTTCAGTAGTGGTGATCTGGGTTGCCATACCTTTGCTGTTGTAATAATTTACAAGGTCCTGGAACCCGCCCTGAAACTGTGCCGGTGTAATGATCAGGATCTTGTAGCTTGTTTTCAGCGATCCCATCACAGGGTATTGTTCCATCATTTCAGGGTTTTGGGCAAACAAACGCACTCTTTTCAGCGCATTTACCGAATGAGTGAGGTTTTTAAGGGCATTTGCTGCTTTGGCATCCGGTTGGGTAGTGATTTGTACGGTTACTTTCTGGTAGTATGATACGGTTTTCTTTGCAGGATTATAGATCACCGGGGTAAAGGTTGAGAGGGCAAAGGAGTAACCGTTCAGGTAGGAGTTGATAAGGGTTCCGGCCTGGGATGCTGGATAGTTGGCAGCAGACCGGTAAACAGCCTCCTTTTTGATAAAGGGTCCCGACTGAGTGTCAGAAGTGGGCTGCATATATTGTTGAGGAAACAACTCAAATGTACCAGGAATGACAATTAGCGATTCCCCTGTTACCTTCACAGAGATGGCTTTTTCACCGGGAGGAAGCATCATGGCTATCTGGCGATAGGGCAACATCGGCTCTCCGTGGAGACCGGCGAGCATTGTATTATCCAATATAACTGACTTATATTGACCGTTCTGTTCGATTTTAACCTGTGAAAAAGTGAATGTTTTTACAACATTTCCGGCAAAAATGTTGAATGCCAGTACGCAGGAAAAGAAGAGTGTAAACAGGTTTTTCATGTTGAAAGTTTTTCTGAAAGACAAAGTTACGAATAAAAAGGTTGCTTGTCAGGGCACTAGCTAAAAAAATGAAAAGGCCGCCCCGTCATGGCCGGCCTTTTCACATATGCATTTTATTCAGATAGAAAACTACATAACGACAATTTTTTTCTGAACTACGGAACGGTCTGATTTCTCAATTCTGATCATATAAACGCCTTTTGAAAGGGTAGATAAATCCAGGGAGTTCCCGGTAAAATCTGTTACAGAAGAGACCAGGCTGCCAACGCTGTTGAAGATGGAAACCGTTGAATTGGATGCTCCATAAATATAAATGATCCCCTTTGTTGGATTTGGATAAACCCGGATGCTGTTACGGTTCATTTCATCTTGTCCTACAGGCCATTCAAAATTAACCGAGTATCGGTTATGAGCTGTCAGATTCTCTGCAAAAACATCAATGGTTGATGCTCCCGGAATTGCAAGTGCCGGAACAACAATTACGGTTTCCTTTGTGTCGATAGGGGTGCCGGCAACTACAGGAATAGTAACCGGACCTCCGGGTACGGCCACTGTATAGGTAAAGATATCCGGGCTGAATCCCGACAGGGTTGTCCCGTCAACGGTAACATTGCTCAAACGGGCTTCAGTGCCCAGCGTTGCATTTTCAGTGGAGTAGGCCGACTGATATACTTGCTTGGAACCGTGATCCTGAACAAAAATGCCTACGATGAGATCGGTGTACTCTTCGATATGGGTGCCGGTGAGGTCGACCACCTGGTTGATGGTAAACGGAACCCTGTCGGTCAGGTTTGTGGTGGTACCTTCTGCATCAGGAACCATCTTCATCATCACATGTTCAAAACTGGTCTCACCGTTGCTCATGTGGTTGTTGTGGGTGATTTTCTCCATCACCACAATGTAGACGCGGACATTGGCAAAATCAGAAAAAGGCAGTACCGTTGCGTTGATGGTCATTACATTCCCGCTGAGGCTGTGGGTTCCGGCGATTTTCATCATTCCGATCTGCTGTTTGGATGTGTTGAATGCCTGGATAACGGAAGGCATGCTGGTGGCGGTATTTCCCCCGTTCACATAAAGATCGGGAACGGCATTTACCCCATAGAAAGTCCTTCTGACTCCGCCTTCGAGCGTGTAATAAGGATCACCAGGAGCCGGCCAGCTCATCTGGTATTTAATAAGGGTAATACTGTCTTCGTTTGTGTTGCACCACGGAACAAACCCGGTGTTGAAGGAAGCACAGGGAGCGCAGGTTGAGCTGGTAAACTCTTCATATAATGGTTTACTGGGAACCACATAACATATTTTGTACTCTGTTTTCCGGAGTGTATCGTCAGAATGGTTGTCATCAAAATCACCATTCACTTTATGGAGCCACACTGTGAGTTCATGGGCGCCAATGCTGCCTGTAATAAATGGATTCAGTGAAAAATCATAAATATCCTGGGTTGCCAGTGCCAGTCCTGAAAAAGTGGAAGAAAAAACGGGGCCATTGTCCAGCTGATATTTAATTTCAACACCGTTGATGGTCGTCGTGCCTACATTCATGATGCTTCCTTTAACCTGCACAGGATCTGCAAAATAGGTCTGGGTCGCACCCAGTGAAATCATGCTTGCATCGAGGTTCAGCGGATTAAAGAGCAGAACATTATCCATGTACCAGTAATCCAGGTTGTACATGTTGCCGTTAAGATAGAAACAAATCTGAAAATCAGATTGTCCGACATCGGAATTGGAAATGATTACATCCACTTGTTCGGCGTTGATGTTTGCTGTTGGGCTTTTTTCCCAGACTGTTGTCCATGCGCCATTGTGCGACCGCGTGGCGACACCAACTTTTGGGGCAGGATTGGAATACCAGTCATACATATGTTTGAAAGAAAGTTTTACAGAAGTGAGACCGGAAAGATCACACATCGGCGAGATCAGCCTTGTGACAGTGGTTTGCTGAACATAGGTGAATTGTGCTTCAGGGGCGGAACCTCCCGCATTGCTGGAGTTGCCGACCGACCATTGGGCAGGTAAACCGTCGATGGTCCATCCGCTGGGGGGCATCTGGCCAGCATCAAAGGATTCCCAGATGAAGGTTTGGCCGGCTGAAAACAAGCTCAGCCCCAAAAACAAAGAAAGCAGTAAAATTTTCGACTTCATGGCGTTGGATTTTAAGGAAGTGTTCCGGAATTAACAATCAGATTGAGACGTAAAAGTAGTAAAAAAATAATTCTGGCTGAACAAAACCGGCATTGAATTTCCCGGAGGTTAAAAAAAAGAGGGGCAACCGGTATGGTCGCCCCTCAGAAAATGTCGGTGTGTTCGACGAACTATTTGATGAGAATTTTCTGCGAAATCTTCATGTCACCATTCTGTAAGCTAAGGAGATAGATTCCGGAGCTGAGTCCCGAAAGATTCAGTTTTTTCGTGGTTTTACCATCAATGGCAACACCTTTTTCAGTATATACGGTCATTCCGAGGTTGTTGGTGATGCTCATGTCGGCAACCAGGTTTTTTGCTGAATTCATTTCCAGTGTAAATTCTCCATTGCTTGGATTTGGGAAAACGGATACCGTAACATCCTTTGATTTTTCACCAACTCCGGTACAGGCATCGAGGTAGGTAGAAACGGCTTTTGTTGTTTCACAGGCGCCCATGTTCACCTTTACGGTAAAATCGTGAGCTCCGATTCCGTACTGGGCATAGGTCACATCGATGGTTGGGGTGGTTGCGCCACCGGGAGTCCAGAGGTATGATATTGCACCAGGGGTGGTAGCGTCGAGTGTAATGGTCTGGTACCAGCAGGCAATAAGGCCCGGGTTTGCAACCACATTCACTACAGGACCAACCTGCATGTAGGCGGTTCTGGTAAGCGTATCGATCTGGCTTCCACGGTCAACAATCAAGGTCACATCGTAAGTGCCACAATTGTCATAAGTTACAATGGGATCTTTCTCAGTTGAAGTTGATGGGTTTCCGCCTTCGAAAATCCACTCATAGGTTTCCGGAACGCCAATATATCCACCGGTGGTGGCATTGGTGAAGGTAACAGGCACGCCAGTGCTGACGTTTGTTGATGCAACGGTGAAATCAGGAAGGAGGTCGATAACACCGCGTTTCAGTCCCTGGAAGGTGGTCCATTTTTTAACGGCAGGAGATCCGGAACCGGCAATGGTACCCTGACCTGCATCCATGTTCTGCAACCAGGCAACAAACTCGCAATCTTCCAACGGCCATGCGGGAAGCATGGAGAAGGTGAGAACAACGGTTTGAACGTCGCCACTGGTGAAATCAATTGCGGTTCCGTTCTGGTCGGGAACCATCAAACGGTTGACATGCTCAAGGTGGGTCTGTCCCTGCCAGTTCTGCGTGATTTTTGACTGGGTAACAGCAAAGTTCAGTTTGATGTTGGTGGCGGTAATGGTACCCACTTTGGTAACCACACAGGTTATGGTGTAATCCAGTCCTGAATGTGTTTCTGTCATGGTCATCTCTACCGGTGAGGTCACCGCGATGGCTGAGTTGTACTTCGGAAGGTAGTTGTTGTACATGGAGGCGGTGTGACTGCCGCCGACAACTGCCTGGTTTCCGTCAAAAGTAGCCGTTGGAAAGCCTGAAATTGCGTAAAGTGTATTCCGGGCGTTGGAGAAATTGTTGGCATATGAATCACCATTATGGTTCTCAACAACAGCAACCTTTTTGCCATTTGCAAGCAGGTCGTCTACTCCCATGGCTGCTCCCGGGCAATAGGTACACCATGTTCCGGTACCGACTTCAACCACCACCATTTCGCGTGGTGCAGTCTGGGCCATAACAAAAATTGTGGCCATCAGAAAAATAATAGAAAGTAGGGATTTTTTCATAAGTCTGGTTTTGTGAAGGTTAAATGAAAGAATATTCATTCGCAAAGTTAATGAAAAATAAATTAAAAAACACTCATGATCACTTTTTTGTTAGGTGTCGGGAATTTTTCAGGATAAATCCAAGGGATATTATTGATCAAGTTTTGCCAGGGCGAATGCATAAGCTCCGATGGAAACCGCTTTTGACGTGCCAAGCCGGGAAATTCCGGCTCCGACTTTTTTACCGGGATCAAACAACATGGTCCGGTTGGTAAAGGGCACGGAAATCTCTGTTGAGGTTGATTTCAGGAAAGATGCCAGCTCCTTTTCCTCCTCAAGGTTATAGGCAACCACCTCCATTCTGTCAAGAGGTTTTCCCGACATGGTATCAAAAGGGGCATTCATCTCTTTTACAAGCTCCGGCAGGAAAAGAGGATAGGCGCCCGACAATCCTCCGCCAATCACTACCAGTCCGTCAATGAGTGTAATGGCGTTGGCGATGGCATCAGCGGCATCCCGCGCAAAGGCATTGAAGGCATGGATCGCGGCCTCACGGTTGCCTTTGGCCATGCCCATGCCAATCTCGAAGATATCTTTGGGCTCAGGACAGGAGGCTATGTTCAGCCCGGTATTGTTTGCATACTCCCGCTTGATACCGCGGATGCTGACACTCTCTTCGGCATCCCAGCTCTTAAACGTCCGGTTGCGTATACGGTTGATCTCTCCGCCCGAACTGTTGTCGCCAAAAAGCAAACCGTTGCGTGTGACAATCCCTCCGCCAAAGCCGGTACCGAAGGTTACCCCGAAGAGGTTCCTGTAACGCTTCGGATTTCCTGCATCTTCGAGTTTTTGATTGATGTGGGGCAGGAGCCCTGCAATGGCTTCGCCATATGCAAAAAGATCACCGTCATTATTGATGAATACAGGAATGCCGAAGGTCTCCTGCAACATGGGGCCGAGGGCAACTCCTCCCTTGAAAAAAGGAAGGTTCTGCAGGTCACCGATGATTCCATTCTCATAGTCGGCAGGCCCGGGGAAGGCAAAGCTGATCGCAACAGGCCTGTGAACCAGGTTGAATTCAACCTGCCTGAACCCTTTGATGATGGTCGTTAATACCCCTTCAAGGTTTTCTGCTTTTGCTGACATTACAATAGGTTCCAGGATTTCCTGTTCCGCCTGAACAGCATTGAACACCAGGTTTGTACCGCCTGCATCCAGCGTCATCACGGTACGGTTGTCGTTTTTGTAACTCATTGGTTGGTTATTTTGGGCTCGTTATATTAGTAAACAGGTGAACAGGTAAACGGGTAAACGGGTTTGCCGGGCATATAATCAATGGGCTTCGAGCCAGTTTTTACCAGTATTCATCTCTACCAGTACCGGTACATCAAGGTGAATGGCATTCTGCATTCCCTGAACGACGATCGGTTTCAGCAATTCGGTTTCATCTTTATGCACATCGAAGACCAACTCATCATGAACCTGGAGGATCATCTTTGATTTGAGCTGCAGTCGCTCCAGTTCATTGAAAATGTCGATCATGGCGATTTTGATCATGTCGGCAGCAGTTCCCTGGATGGGGGCATTGATGGCATTCCGTTCTGCAAAACTCCGGATGGTGGCATTTCCGGAGGTGATGTCGCGCAGGTAACGCCGGCGTTTCATCATGGTCTCCACATACCCGTTTAACCTGGCTGATTCAATGGTGCCATCCATGTATTTTTTAATCCCGGGATATTTCACAAAGTATTGGTTGATGATCTCGGCTGCTTCTTTACGGGCGATATTAAGTCGCTCGGATAAACCAAATGCGGAGATGCCGTAGATGATTCCGAAGTTGACCATCTTGGCGTTGCGCCGCATATCTTTGGTCACCTCTGCGAGGGGGATGCCATAAACTTTTGCCGCAGTGGCAGCATGGATGTCGAGTCCGAGGTTGAAATCTTCGATCATGCCTGCGTCGCGGCTCAGGTGGGCTATGATGCGGAGTTCGATCTGGGAATAGTCGGCCGACAGCAGGATATAGTTGTCATTCCGCGGGACAAACGCCTTCCTGATCTCGCGTCCCTTCTCTGTTCTGATCGGGATATTCTGAAGATTAGGATTGTTCGAACTCAACCGTCCGGTGGATGCCACCGCCTGGTTATACGATGTGTGAACCCTCCCGTCGCGCGGGTTGATGAGCGTGGGAAGCACATCCACATAAGTCGACTTCAGCTTGGTCAGCGACCGGTATTCAAGGATCTTGTTGATAATCGGATGCTTGTGCTCGAGTTTTGCCAGCACATCTTCACTGGTGCTCAACTGCTTGGTCTTGGTTTGCTTTGGATTTTCAACGATCCGCAACTTTTTATACAGGATCTCACCCAGCTGCTTGGGAGAAGAGACATTGAAAACCATCCCGGCATCTTCATGAATGGAGGACTCGAGAACCCTGATCTCCTTTTCAAGTTCTGCAGAAAATTCGTTCAATGCCTGGGAATCAATCCTTACGCCATCCGCCTCCATAGAGGCGAGGACAGGAATGAGCGGGATTTCAATTTTATCGAAGAGTTCCTTTGTGTCGCTTTCCAGCAGCATGGGTTCGAAAACCTGTTTCAGCCGGAAAGTAACATCAGCATCTTCGGCCGCGTACTCCTTTACGGTTTCGATATCGACCGTGCGCATGCTCTGCTGGTTCTGCCCTTTTTTCCCGATCAGTTCCTCGATGGAAACGGGTTTATAGCCAAGGTAGGTTTCCGAAAGAAGGTCCATGCCGTGACGCATGTCGGGCTGGATGAGATAATGGGCCAGCATGGTGTCGAACAAGGGTCCTTTTACCACCACATCATACCACTTCAGGATCGAAATGTCAAATTTCAGGTTTTGCCCGATCTTCTGAATGCCTTCATTTTCAAGGAGAGGCTTAAAAGCGGAAACGATGGCCAGGGCATCGTCATATACCTCGGGAAGCGAAACATAAAATGCTTCATGTGGCTGCCATGAGAAGGACATACCCACAAGTTCTGCTGTGTTTGGATTGAGCCCGGTGGTCTCGGTGTCGAAGCAGAAAGAGGACTGTTTTTCAAGGTTGGAAAC
The DNA here is from genome assembly GCA_049317265.1 of Bacteroidales bacterium. Classification (GTDB taxonomy): domain Bacteria; phylum Bacteroidota; class Bacteroidia; order Bacteroidales; family FEN-979; genus CAIVAT01. The sequence goes on along the minus strand of JBMOIP010000018.1, from coordinate 26,231 downwards.
GAGGGCTGCCACTTTCTCAGGCGAATCAACCAGCACGTAGCGGTGGGGGGTTGTATAAATGGTATTCAAATCTCCATGAGTCTCAACTCCCTGGTCCATGGTTATTTGAAACGCCTCATTGCGGATTTTGGGTGCCGGCTGAAAGGAGTCCGGTTCCCCTGAAAAGAGATCAGGTGTTACAGCACCGCTGTCTGGCTCGATTTTGCTTTTTGCTTTTTGTATTTGGGTTTTAGCTTCCTGTTTTTCCTCTGGTTTCCCGGTCAGAAAAGTAGTCAGCCGCTGTGAAAAGGTCCTGAACTCGAGTTCATCGAACAGGTTTTTCAGCCGGGCTTCGTCAGGATGTTCCATGATCAGTTTTGACTCATCGAATTCTATGGGAACATCGAGGATGATGGTGGCAAGTTGTTTCGACATCATTGCCTGTTCCTGGAACTCTATGACCTTCTGGCGCAGTTTTTCATTGCTGATTTTGTCGGCATTGGCAATGAGGTTCTCGATGGAGTCGAATTCGGCGAGCAGTTTTTTTGCAGTCACTTCACCCACACCGGGAATTCCCGGGATGTTATCAGATGCATCTCCCCATAAACCAAGGATGTCGATCACCTGTTCAGGGCGCTTGATGCTGAATTTTTCGCAAACCTCTTTCACTCCGAGGATTTCGACATCGCTTCCGAACTTCCCCGGTTTGTAAATAAAGGTGCAATCACTTACCAGCTGGCCGAAATCCTTATCCGAGGTCATCATGTAGGTGGTAAAACCATGTTTTTCGGCTTGTTTTGCCAGTGTTCCGATCACATCGTCGGCTTCATACCCATCGACAAACAGGGTAGGAATGTTAAAGCCTTCGATCAGTTCATGTATGTATGGCAAGGAATTAATGATATCTTCAGGTGTCTCCTGCCGGTGAGCCTTATATGCATCAAAACCAACCTTTCTGACTGTAGGCGCCATGGTATCGAAAGCCACACCGATGTGTGTCGGTTTTTCTTTTTTCAACAAATCGAGCAGAACATTTGCAAAGCCGAAGATTGCAGAGGTGTTGACCCCTTTGGAGCTCATCCTTGGGTTTTTATTGAATGCAAAATAGGCCCGGTAGATAAGGGCCATGGCATCGAGAAGGAAGAGTTTCTTTTCGGGGTGCTGCATGTATGAAAATAAATTATTGATCGGTTTAAAGGGGGTTAAAATTAGCCTAAATTTTTTGTTTAAACTTGTGGCTGGTCCTAAAAATCTTTTTTTTTTTACTTTTCGGTGCATACTCGTACTTTGAATGTAACTTTGAGGAAATTTGGCGGCCATGAGATATTATCAGATTAAAAAGGGAAACCATTACGCCTCGATGAGCCTCTTTGAAAAGATCGGCGGCATCGGGTGGAAGATCAGCAGTTTGTCTGTTCGTTTTGTCTTCCGGAAGGAGTGCTGGTGGGGACCGCCCCGAAACCAGGATGACCTGGACCTGAACAAACTGGCAGGAATCGGCTTTGGGACCAACCATCACAACAATTCGGTCCGCCTTGCATGGGTACCCGATTTTGATAACCAGGGGATGATCAAGGTTTACGGTTATACCTATGATGAAAAGAAGACAGGTCAGAAATTCATGATGACGTTTATTAAATCGGTGCATGTCCAGGATACCGTCACGGGGAAAATTGAGTGCAGGGACGGCGGGTATTTTATCACTGTTAGCGATGTGACCGTCAAAATGGACAATGTCATTTCAGATCCGAATCTTTGCTTTAAGCTCTATCCCTATTTCGGGGGAAACAATACCGCACCACACGATATGGTGATCGAACTGGAGATGAATTAACAGGAGAAATCCGCCTGGTTACCCTCGTTTTAGCACCACCTGTCGTCTTAAAATTAGAACAATTCTCAATAATGGAATCAGTGTCATTTTGAAAAACACCGTAACGTATTCAAAATGAGCATTGTGTTGTTTTTTTAAATCATGGCACACCATTTGGAAATGTATTTCTCACACATTTTAAAAAAGAAATATGAATCTGAATATATCCACCTTCTCCTGTTTCCTGGTGCTTTCCTTTGCAATCATGTTTACTACTTCATGCAAGAAAGAGACATCAGTTGAAATTTCTCATGGTACCAGCATCAAAGACATGCACGTTCCGGCAGGTTTTTTATTTAAAACCACCAGGGATGTCGGAATCAACATCCGTACCCTTGATAACATGGATCAACCCGTTGCCAATATCCGCGTAAGTGTATACAACGACTTTCCTGAAACCGGCGGCAAATGTTTTGTTTCCGGGGTAACGGATGCAAACGGAGTTTACCAGCTTGATTATATTTTTCCGGCCTATCTTGATTCTGTTGTTGTTACCACAAAGGCAATCGGATTTGTCGGCGCCCAGAAATTTAACGTCAAAAGCGGTTCTCTCACTTGCCTTCTTGGCGGAAAGCATCCTGTCACAAAACTTAAAGATGGCGGCACTTTTAAATCGGCTGTAACCAATGCATATCCGTTGGGAACCTATAATACGGATGGTGTCCCGGGCTATCTTACGCCTGCAAACGACCCGGTGGATGCATTCATGATCCAGGACATCAATGCCACACTGCCCGAATACATGAGCCTGTTAAACTCACATCCACAGTATTTTGCCAATACCAATGTCCAGAACTGCATCATTGACGAAGCGTCAGACGTATGGGTTACCTTTGTACACGAAGGCGCCGGATACAGAAACGTTCTGGGATATTACAAATACAATACGGGGACTCCTCCGACAAATCCTGCCAGTATTGATTCACTCCACATTATTTTCCCGAATGTTTCATTCACCGGCAGTGGCGGTGGCCTGGCATCGGGCAACCGGGTTCATCTCGGCGTTTTTGCCCCGGGAACATCCATCGGATGGGTCCTTATAGCCGATGGATTCCGCAATGGCGTGATCACACCAGGTATCTGGACGGCTTATTCGGATAAAAACCTCAATCCTGAAGTCAATGCGTCCCAGAAACAGCATACTGTTCTCTGTAATGACATCGGAAGGGGGAAATTTTTGCTCAGCTTTGAAGATATGCGCCGCGACGGCTCCTCCGACAACGACTTCAATGATGCCGTGTTCTATGTGACGGCAAACCCGATCCAGGGAGTTCAGACGGCAAACTTACCGTTACCTAACTATACGCAAACGGATACCGACCACGACGGCATCTCAGACAACTTTGACGATTATCCGACAGATCCAAACAAGGCATTCAATAACTTTTTTCCGCAGGAAGGCGGCACTGGAACCCTTGCTTTTGAAGACAACTGGCCGAATACAGGTGATTATGATATGAATGACATGGTGCTTGGTTACAGTTTTAACCAGATAACCAATGGACAGAATAAAGTGGTCCAGATCAATACCAACATTGTCCTGAAGGCGATGGGCGCCAACTACCGCAGCGGTTTCGGCATTCAGCTGCCAATCAGTCCGTCGCTCATCAGCAGTGTTACCGGAACCGATATCGAGGAAAATTACATCGTTCGGAACAGCAACGGGACAGAAGCCGGGCAGACAAAAGCCACCATCATCGTGTTTGACAATGGAGAAAACCTGTTACCTTATCCCGGTGATCAGACGGGGGTAAATACGACGCCAGGAGCTGCCTTTGTAACGCCGCATTCCATGAACATCGTGATCAATCTCAACACGCCAACAACGCTGGCTTCTATCGGTACACCGCCCTATAATCCGTTCCTGATTGTAAACCAGGAGAGGGGAAAGGAGGTTCACCTGGTCAACAAACCTCCGACAGATAAGGCTACAATGTCCTATTTTGGCACCCATTCCGACAACAGCCAGCCCACCAGCGGACGCTATTATGTAACATCCGATGATCATCCCTGGGCGCTTGACGTCACCGATGGTTTTGACTATCCGACGGAAAAAACTGAAATTACCCAAGTATATCTGAAGTTCGTTCCCTGGGTTGAAGGAAATGGTCAAAGTTATTATGACTGGTTCCAGCCCAAACCGGGATACAGAAACCCGCAAAATATTTACAATCCATAATTGGTGAAATCAGTTTTTCTTTGTGTTTTAGGTTTGAAACCGCTCCGGAAGGGGCGGTTTTTTTGCGGGGTTCTTTAACATTCGCTTGTTTATATCTTCCCTTGCCGGTTTGCCGGAACCGGTGATTCTTGCCTTACATTTGAGAAACTTAAACCCCGTTTTATGGTAAAAAAGAAACTGAAAACCAAAAAGATCTTCGTGCTCGACACCTCTGTCATCCTTTACAATCATCATGCGATCCGAAGTTTTGACGACAATGATGTCGCCATTCCGATTACGGTGCTGGAGGAACTCGACAACTTCAAAAAAGGGAACGATACCATCAACTTCGAGGCCCGGGAGTTTATCCGGATCATCGATAAGTTGTCGAACAAGGCCACGCTCACCAAATGGATTTCTCTTGGAATGCCCAAAGGAGGCAAGTTTAAAGTGGTGATGAATGAACACAGCGAGCTTGATGCGGTTAAGGTTTTTGGCGAAAACAAGCCTGATCACCGGATTCTCAATGCAGCCCTGGTGATGATGGCCGAACATCCCGACAAGAAAATCATCCTGGTTTCCAAGGATGTAAACTTGCGGTTAAAGGCAAAATCGCTCAACATCGCGGCAGAAGATTTTGAAACAGGGAAGATCAAGGATGTGGAGGGTTTATACTCCGGGAAAACCATGATCGAGGGGCTCGATAAAACCATCATCGACATCATATACGACGCCGGATGGTGTTTGCCGGAAGATGTGGGTATAAAAAATCCCATTCCAAATCACTATTTTATTTTGAAGAACGGGAAAAGCTCCGTACTTGCGTTCTTCAACCCGCTGACGGAAAGGATTGAAAAGATCGAGAAGAAGAGTTGCTATAAAATAAATCCGAGAAACGCCGAACAGGTTTTTGCCCTTCATGCCATTTTAAATCCGAATGTGAAACTGGTGACGATGCAGGGCATTGCCGGTACCGGGAAAACGCTGCTTGCACTGGCGGGGGCGCTGGACCAGAAGCGGAATTTCAAGCAGATCTATATGGCACGGCCCATCGTACCGTTGAGTAACAAGGATCTTGGCTTCCTGCCCGGCGACATCAAATCAAAACTAGATCCTTACATGCAACCACTGTGGGACAACCTGAAATTCATCCAGAGCCAGTACAGTGAAAAGGATAAGGAGTACAAGGTGCTTACCGAGGCGGTGGAAAATGAAAAACTGGTGATCACCCCGCTGGCTTATATCCGCGGAAGAAGCATTTCAAACGTCTGCTTTATCGTGGACGAGGCGCAGAACCTCACTCCACATGAAGTAAAGACCATCATTACACGAGCCGGGGAAAATACCAAGATCATCTTCACCGGGGATATTTACCAGATTGACACACCTTATCTTGATGCGCAGTCAAACGGACTCTCAACCCTGATTGACAAGGTGAAAAAGCATGACATCTATGCACATATCCGGCTGGAAAAAGGGGAAAGGTCGGAATTGGCGAACCTTGCGAATGAACTGTTGTAAGTTACTTCTCCTCGAAGATCACCGTCAGTAGCGTTTGACCTACTACCTTCAGGGTGTTCTTGTCAAGTTTGTCAAACGTATCTTCAGTGGTGTGCCAGTACGGGTAGAATCCGGTCTGGCTGTTTTTATCCAGGTGGATAAGGTCGATGGTCGGAATGTTCCTGATCTTATTGATGGGCACATGGTCGTCGGTGATGAATCCCCCTTTTTCATAGAGGAAGGAAGAGGAGTATCCAATCCGGTTTCCAGCCGACCATACGAGCTTTACAATGTCTGCAGCATATTGCATGGAGATCCCCTCCATCAGGAACGTGGCATTTTTACCTCCGACCATGTCGAGCAGAATGCCGTATTTGGCAAAATAATCTGTTTTGTGCGGATTATTGGCCCAGTATTGTGCGCCCTGGCCCCAGAATTCGTCAGAATTGTCCATGGCAAAATCTTGCGGAGGACCGTAATCTTCCACATCGAATAAAATAATGTCAACACCAATCGCAGGGCGGGTCAGTTTTAACTGCCTGGCCACCTCCATCAGCACGCCAACCCCGCTGGCGCCATCGTTGGCGGCGGCCACTGGCTTGCGCCAGTTTTTAGGATCAGGGTCATGGTCGGCATAAGGACGTGAATCCCAGTGGGCACATAGCAGAATCCGGTTGTTTGTTTCCGGATTCCAGCTGGCAATGATGTTTTGAAATTTCAGCGCAGTTTTATCGTAGGCATATACTTGTCCTTTCTGAACAATAACCTGGTCTGTATAGGTTCTCAACTTGTCGATCAGGTAAGTAGCGCACTTGTCATGGGCTGGGGTATTGGGTACCCGGGGACCGAAAGCCAGCTGGATCCTGCACGATTCGTAGGCAGAGTCGGCATTGAACTGTGGTACTGCAACCGTAGGACCAGTGAGGGCTGTGTCCTGTTTCGCAGCATCCTGCTTTACTGGTTGATTGCAACTTACGGCGATGAGGGCCGTTGCGGCGATCAGAAGGAGGGTGTTTTTCATAGCGTATATTAAATCTATTTTCCGTTTATGAAGGATGCCGGATCTCCGAATTTTCCGCTGAAAACCATTTCGCTGAGTTGCTTTCTGCTCCGCTGCTGGATTTCCCGCTGTTTAAGCTTTTCAGGAAGAGATTCAGGGTCGCCGATATACCCGATGGCAATGACGGTGAGAGGCTGGTAATCTTCCGTAATATCAAATAATTCGCGGGCTTTTTCAACAGAAAATCCGCCCATCTGATGACAGTGAAGCCCCTGGTTCATGGCTTCTATGGTGAGATGGGCAACCGCCTGACCGGTATCATATTGAAAATAATCACTGATACCGCCATCCCAGGAGGATATTTTAAACCCGATGGCCAGCATGAGAACCGGAACATGCCCGTTCCACTCCTTGTTGCCATCAGCGAGGGTAGCATAAATCTTTTCCCAGGTTTCATCATGATCCTGACCCACGATAAACCGCCATGGCTGCTCATTGCCACCGGAGGGCGACCAGCGGGCGGCTTCAAGGAGGCTGACCAGTTTTTCCCGCTCCACCGGTTTATCCTCAAATGCCCGTGGGCTCCACCTGTTTGTGGCGAGGTCATTGATCGGAAATGCTGTTATTGTTTCTTTATTCATTGGTTTTTTTTAATACCTGGCAATTCCAGGTGTTTAAAATATCTTTGTTGCAGGTGTTTCGCAATCGCTGCAAGAATCAGTAAACCTGCAAGATAGCTCATAAAACGGGCAATATAGTCTCCATGGGAAACATAAAAGGTAATTTTCTTGTTTGCGTTGATGGAACCTTTGATGACTGCGGGTACCCAATATGAAGTCTCCTGGCTGGCATCTCCCCGCTGGTTGATAAAGGCGGAAATGCCGGTGTTGGCCGACCGTGCGATGCTGCGGCGGGTTTCAATGGCACGGAGGTGTGCAAAACCATAATGTTGCCTGTGTCCGGCAGTGTTGCCCCACCATCCGTCGTTGGTAATGATGATCATCACTTCAGCGCCGTTTCTGACAAACTCAGCGAAAAACTCCCCGAAAATCGATTCGTAACAGATTGCAGGACCTGCTTTTACGGTATTCACCGTTGTATAGACCTTTCTCACAGAGTCCATGCCGAGACTGCCAACGGTTCCGCCAAGGTCTATGGCAAAGTTTTCAAGCCACTTGAATCCCTTGAAAGAAGGGAGGATTTCCACGCCGGGCGTAAGTTTCGATTTATGGTAAAGTTGGAGAGAATCCCGGTTGTTGAGCAGGATGGCTGCATTGTAGGCGTAGTAATGCCCGTCGGTATCAGTGAATTTCCTGGCCCAGCGCTGGAGAGACTCCCCCGGGGCAAGCTGGTAATGCGTTGATCCTCCGACCAGCATGTTCAACCGGGGATATGGGACAATGGCCTGTTTCAGCATCCGCATGCTGGTGAATACAGAGAGTTGGTTTTCCCACATATCCTCCTGGATGGCCGACTCCGGCGCTACAAGAAAATTGGTAGAGATGTCGAGAACAGGTACCGCCAGGGCCATGATCTTTCCGATCACATCCTGAGGGGGAAGGTTATACTGCTCGGAATAGGGGTCGATATTGGGCTGAACAACTACGAAATTGACAGGATGATTCTCTTCGTTATAAGTTGTGTAGGTATAATAGGAGAAGATGATTGGTAAAGCCAGCCAGGAAAGAAGGAATATTGAATATTGAACAAGGAATTTTGAATTTTGAACGGAAGGTTGAATGGCTGTTCGTTGTATTAATATCTCGTTTATTATTTTGAATAAAAAAATGTTACCAATCAAAACCCAAGCGGTTCCCCCGATGGCTCCCGTGTACTCATACCATTGAACCCATTTGTAATAGCTGGCAAATCCATTTCCCAGGTTAAGCCACGGCCAGTTAAGGTCCCAGTTAAGGTGGAGGTATTCAAAGGCAATCCAGTAGGCGAGCAGGGCAGCATACCCGGCCAGGGAGTTGTTCAGTTTTTTTCTTGTCCAGTGAAAACCCTGGAAAACGATGGCCATGAACAACGAATTCAGGACAATAGCCATCAAAGCCCCCACGAAAGTCGAATTTACGATCCACCAGGTGGTGAGCAGGTTCCATAAAAGAAACCCCGGGTAAGAATAAAAAAGTGCGCTGAATTTTATAAAATCACCGGGCCGCCTGATCATCTGCTCCTCCACAAACAACATCGGGACAAACCCGATAAACAGCAGTCCGGGGAAACCCCGTTCCGGCCATCCGAGGGAAAGGAGCGCGCCGGTAAGGAGGCTTAGCAGGAGAAGGTGGGATTTCCGGAAGTTCAATTAATGATTTTTAACAGGATACAAAAGTAGATAATTTGCATAGAATCTTAGCACATTGATCTAGTTCGGAAAATTACAAGGACTCCAGATCTGCTTTTAATTTTGGAAGATGCTTCCGGATGATTTCCCAAACCTCTGCAGGATATATTCCAAAATAATCGTGAGCTAATACATTCCTGAAAGCATATATTTTGCGCCAGTCAATGTTAGAATGCAACTCCTTGAATGGTTCGGATAACTTGCCAACAGCTTCGCCCAGAACAATAAAGTTCATAATGGTTGCATCAAAGCTTTTAACATCTTTTTCAAATGCATCAGCATTACGCAGGCCAGAGGTATAAAGCATGATCTTATCAATAGATTCAACCATCAGGAGGATTATTGTTTCGTCTTTATGCATAAATTGCATCTTTGAAAACTAAATCCTTGAAAATTGGTTTTATCGCTTTTTCATGACAGATGTCAACCTTTTTTGAAAAGCGTTTCATTAACAAGTCTCTTAATTTCAATCTCTTATCAAACATGTCTTCAGTATCTGAGGACATATCAATCAGGATATCAATATCACTTTGATCCGTTTGTTCGTCACGTGCAAATGATCCAAAGAGACCTATCTTACAGATACCGAAAGTATCATGGAACGCAACTTTATTCTCGCCTAAATAACTCAGTATTTCTATGCGGGTTAACATAAGAATTTCTTTTGAGTCCGTGAATTCAAAAGTACAAAAAAAATCATTGTCGTCCTGTGGAAATTGGACTTTTCCACTGACTGTGTTCCTCCTGTTTTTACCGCTTTTCGATTTCTTCCTGTGGAAAGGTAATACAAAAGTTATTTTCCATAATATCCTAAACCCGGGTGGAGATGCCGGATAACTAAACAAAGTGAAAATTTATTGTTGCTTTCTCAGCTTTTGTTATTATATTCACAAGCGATTAACCGGACTTTTCAAACATGTGTGCATATGAGAAACACGATTATACTCTGGCTTTTCATACCCTTCCTTTTTTCGTTTCGGTCTGATGCCTCGCGGAGCGAGTACATCCTTCCCATGGCTGCTTACTCGATTGATACTGCTGATTTAGATATGGATGGCGATATTGACATCGTGACTGGACATCTCCGCAATTGGCAGACAAACTGGAGCGGCCTGTCAATTATGAAAAACCTTGGTGATGGGAATTTCTATCTTGAAGATTCGCTGTACTTTTATGGCTGGCAAAATGTTCTTTGTGCACAATTGGACACTATTCCTTTTCCAGAAATTATTTTTAAAAAAGAAACCCTGAGTACAGAATTCATCGGCATATTGTACAATAACGATTATGCAGATTCACTCTTTCTCAACACCAACAAAAACAATGGCATTGAGTATTATGCTACCGGAGATATTGACAACAACGGGTATAATGACATCCTTTTTGCTTCCAATCAAGGATTGTATTGGGGCGTTTTTTACAATTTCGGGCATCATAATTTTTCTTTGCCACAATACCATTATGTAACAGGTTATTATCCATCAGCTACAGCATGCGGTGATTTGAATGGCGATGGCAGGGATGATGTAGTCATTGGCGGGCAAAAGGTCGAAGTCTATTATAGTCTGCCAGGTGGATTTCAGAAGGAGGTTCTTCAATGGAATACTTATATGGATTTGCTTGCGGTAACCGATTTTGACGGGGATGGCGATAATGACCTACTCACAGCAGGTTTAGGCCATAGCCTTATCATGTATCGAAACCTGGATGATACCAGCCTGCAGGTGCTGCCCGCGGTCAATACCGTGCAAGATCACATGGCTTTTTCAGTAAAAGACTTCAATAATGATCTTTTGCCTGATATAGCATTTCTATCCTACTTTCCCGACACCGCTGGATCAGGTATGACGGATACCATCGGAGGCATTTATCTTTTTTACAACCAGGGAAATTTCCAACTGTCAGGAGCGCAATTTATTAGTCTTATCAATTATCATGAAGGAGGGCGCAATTTCCAGAGTGCCGACCTTGATGGCAACGGATACAATGATTTTGCAGTAATAAGGGGGATGGGAATCCAGATGAAAAACCTTGAACTTCTCTTCAACGATGGCAACGGCAATTTCACCGGCACACCTGTTGGCATGACGCACCGCGAAAACAACGCACGCACAACGAATTTAAAATGTTTTCCAAACCCTTTCCACCAAAACACAACCTTTGAATTTGACCTCGAACACTCGGAACAGGTGGAACTTTCGATTTATGATATCAGGGGTAACTTCGTTCAGGTTCTAATCAATGACATGAAAAAAGAAGGTCATTATTCGATCAGTTTTAGCGGATATCATCATGCTGGTATTCAGGAAATTGGCACATTCCTGGCCTGCCTGAAAATAAATGGAAAAATCTGTCAGTCAATAAAAATAACCAGGTTCTGATCCGCTCATCCGCCCTTCCGCCCGTCCGCTTGTCCGCCCGTCCGCCCGTTCAAGTGTAAAACTGATTCTCCGGATACCTCACCATTAAAATCTTCCTTACCTCCTTGTATAGCATCTCCCTCAATTGGTCGATGTTCTGTTTTGAAGTGGCTGAGATAAAGAGTGATGGAAGATTTTCCTGGGCCATCCAGGTTTTTTCGAGTTCTTCGAGGGACTGGTTTTCCCGGGTGGCCGGACTCAGGTCGTCGGCATCCTTCTCTTTAAACCTGTAAGCATCAATCTTGTTGAAAATCATGATGGTCGGCTTGTCGGAGGCTTTGATGTCGGTGAGGGTCTGTTTCACCACGTTGATCTGCTCCTCAAAATCGCGGTGGCTGATATCTGCGATATGCAACAGGATATCGGCTTCACGAACTTCATCGAGGGTTGATTTGAAAGATTCCACGAGTGAATGGGGAAGTTTCCTTATAAAACCAACCGTGTCGGAGAGTAAAAAGGGTTGGGTTTCAATCACTACCTTTCTTACAGTGGTATCCAGGGTGGCGAATAACTTATTCTCCGCAAATACCTCTGATTTGCTGAGTACGTTCATGATGGTCGATTTTCCCACATTGGTGTAGCCCACCAGCGCTACCCGCACCATGTCGCGACGGCTTTTGCGTTGGGTAGCCATCTGTTTGTCAATCTCTTCCAGCTTGTCTTTCAGCAGGCTGATACGTGCTCGGAGTACGCGTCGGTCGGTTTCGATCTCCTGTTCCCCCGGACCGCGCAACCCGATTCCGCCGCGTTGCTTTTCAAGGTGGGTCCACATCCGGGTAAGTCGTGGCAAAAGGTATTCATTCTGAGCAAGTTCCACCTGGGTACGGGCATAGGAGGTCACAGCACGACGGGCAAAGATGTCGAGAATAAGATTGTTCCGGTCGAGAATCCGGCACTGCAACACACTCTCAATATTCCGGATCTGGCTGGGCGAGAGTTCATCGTCGAAAACAGCCATATCCACCGGGTTCTCCTGCATCCAGGCTTGGATCTCCTTCAATTTACCGCTTCCGACATAGGTTCTGGAATCGGCACGATCCAGTTTCTGGGTAAATTGTTTGACAGGGACTCCCCCCGCGGTGTCAACCAGGAAAGCCAGTTCGTCAAGATATTCGTTGGTACGGGCCAGGTCCTGTGAATGTGTGGCCAACCCGATCAGGACAGCAGTTTCTTTTACAGGGGCGGTTTCTATCATTAAAAAGGTTTGAATCCTATGATTTCACGCACTTCACGTACCGTTTTTGCAGCCGAAGCCCTTGCTTTTTCAGCGCCCAGCGCGGCCACTTTTTTCAGGTATGCTTCATCAGCCGCCAGCGCCATCATTTTCTCCCGGAAAGGTGTGGTAAACAGGATGATATCTTCAGCCAGCTGTTTTTTCATATCGCCGTAGCGGATGGTCCCCGATTGATATGTGTCATTAAAATGTTTTACCGTATCGGACGAAGAGAAGTAGCTCATCAGGTCGAAAAGGTTTACAACACCCTGTGAACGAGGTTGTCCCGGATCAACAGTCCCCGAGTCGGTAACCGCTTTCATCACCTTTTTCCGGATTACCTCTGGTGAGTCAGCCAGGAATATGGAGCTGTTTTCATTGTCTGACTTCGACATCTTCAGGCTTCCGTCAAGACCGGGAATTTTAACCAGGTTTTCTCCGAAGTTAAAAGCCACAGGTTCAGGGAAATACTCTACCGAATAGAGACGGTTGAACCGGTTGGCAAAGGTGCGCGTCATCTCCAGGTGCTGTTCCTGGTCTTTCCCGACAGGAACTTTAGCTGCCCGGTGAATGATGATGTCGGCTGCCATCAGGGTAGGATAGGTGAGCAGTCCTGCATTTACATTTTGCGGCTGGGTTCTGATCTTCTCCTTGAATGAGGTACAACGTTCAAGCTCACCAACATAGGCATTCATATTCAGCAGCAGGTACAACTCAGCTGTTTCCGGCAGATCGCTCTGAATATAGAGGGTTGCTTTCTCCGGATCGAGTCCGCAGGCAAGGAATTCAACCAAAACCGTTTTCACATTTCCGTGAAGGTCGGCCGGGGTAGGGTGAGTAGTAAGTGAGTGATAATCTGCAATGAAGAAATAACATTGATGCTCTTCCTGCATCTTCACAAAACTTTTCAGTGCACCGAAATAATTTCCAAGGTGCAGGTTACCGGTAGGCCTGATGCCACTAACGACAATATCCATAATATAACTTACGATTTTTGAATTTGAACTAAAGAATAAGGTGCAGAACCCGCACCACCACATCACATCTTGATATCGTCCCCATTCTTATTCAGGAAATGGTACTCAAGGAAATGTGATGCATTTTGAGGTTCAATTTTAACCCACTGGCCAAAGGTGCGCCACCATTTCCATCTGAAGTTGAATAATCCGTGGGTAAGGAAGGCATGAAGATAGGGATGCACCACGAGGGTAAGCCCTTTTTCATTTTGCTCCCGGATGAGGTACCCAAGATTGTTTTCAATGTCGTCGGTGAGCAGGATGGTCGGCCTGATTTTTCCGGTTCCGTCGCATGCGGGGCATTTTTCGAGGATCTGAACACTCATCTCGGGACGGACCCGCTGCCTGGTGATCTGTACGAGGCCGAATTTGCTTGGGGGCAGGATGGAGTGTTTTGCGCGGTCGCGTTTCATTTCATCCCTGAGTTTTTCGAAAAGCTTGCGCCGGTTCAGTCCCTGGGTCATGTCGATGAAGTCGATCACAACGATGCCGCCCATATCGCGAAGACGAAGTTGCCTAGCCACCTCAGTGGCCGCTTCCAGGTTTACCTCCATGGCATTTGTCTCCTGGTTCTGGTCCTGGTTTACCCTGTGGCCGCTGTTGATGTCGATCACGTGCAGCGCTTCGGTATGTTCGATAACCAGGTAGGTGCCACTTCTGATGGTAACAATTTTACCAAACGAATTTTTTATCTGTTTGTCGATGCCGTACTGGTCGAAGATGGGAACCTTGCCCGTATGCAACTTCAGAATATTGACCTTATCGGGGGCAATTCGTTGAAGATAGGTGCGGATTTCATCGTAAATTCCTGAATCGTTGACTACGATATTGTTAAACGATTCGTTGAGGGCGTCACGAAGAATGGCGGAAGTACGGTCAATCTCTCCGATGATCTTTTGCGGAGGTTTGGCCGTGGCAAGCTTCTGGGTGATAATTTCCCAGCGTTTGTAGAGGTTGCGGAGGTCGGAGTCGAGGTCGGCAACGAGTTTATTCTCCGCCACCGTGCGGATGATGATACCGCAATTTTTTGGTTTAATGCTGATGATCAGACGTTTCAGACGATTGCGTTCTTCCGCGCTCTTGATCTTTTGCGACACGGAAATTTTGTCCGAAAACGGCATTAAAACCAGGTAACGGCCGGCAAAAGCAATTTCTGACGTGACCCTGGGGCCTTTCGTCGAAATCGGCTCTTTGGCGATCTGCACCACGATGTCCATGTTGGGCTTGAGAACCTGGGTGATCTTCCCGGTTTTCTGGATATCAGCCTCCAACTCAAAATCACCAATAGAAAGAGCGCCACCAGCGGCGGCTTGTCCCTTCTTGATGTATTTGAGTAAAGATTGAACCTGCGGACCGAGATCGAGGTAATGCAGAAACGCATCTTTCTCATATCCAACGTCTACAAATGCAGCGTTCAACCCCGGCATGATCTTTTTGATCCTGCCCAGATAGATATCACCAACAGAATACTCATTGTTGGCTCTCTCCTTATTTAACTCTACGAGAAGCTTATCTTCAAGTAAGGCGATTTCAACTTCCGTAGAAGTCGAATTGATGATTAATTCCTTATTCACAGCGTTCCATGTATTACAAAGATGGTACTGACAATAGATCAGTTACCGTGGATGACTTAAGGAATTGCAGCAGCAGGAAGGCTATTTCTTCTTATGTCTGTTCTTGCGCAAGCGTTTTTTCCGCTTGTGCGTTGCCATCTTATGTCTCTTTCTTTTCTTACCACTTGGCATAATAAATCAGCTTAGAAGTTAATTACTTCACTTTTACGTGTGATTTCACTTTATTTACAAAGGTCTTCGCCGGCTTGAAAGAAGGGATGTTGTGGGCGGGAATGATAAGGGTTGTGTTCCTTGAAATGTTTCTTCCTGTCTTTTCAGCTCTTTTTTTGATAATAAAACTACCGAAACCTCTGAGGTAAACGTTTTGACCTGTGGTCATGGAATTTTTAATGGAGTCCATGAAAGCTTCAACGGTGGCCTGAACGGCAACTTTCTCAATGCCAGTCTTATTAGCAATTTCTGCTACAATTTCTGCTTTTGTCATGTTTGATGGGTGTTAATAGTTATATATTGTTGTTACTGAATGTGTTTTATCACCGGAAAACGGAGTGCAAATATATGCTTTTTTTGAAACACAATAAAATATTATCAAATTTAATTCAAGGAATACTAGGAAGATAAAGTAGGAAAGGCAAAATCCGGGTGAACAATTCACGTTACCTTTGTCTTTTTAAATTCATTGCCCGCATGAGGTTTTCAAAACTGCTATTGTCTTGGTATTCTGATAACAAACGTGATCTCCCCTGGAGGAGCACCAGGGACCCTTACCTTATCTGGCTCTCTGAAATCATCATGCAGCAAACCCGTATTGAACAGGGGACTCCCTATTTCAACAGGTTCGCAACCGCGTTTCCCACCATAAAAACCCTTGCAAATGCAGATGAACAAACAGTTTTAAAGCTCTGGCAGGGGCTAGGATATTATTCCAGGGCCAGGAATCTGCATGCAACTGCCACCAGGATCATGAATGATTTTGATGGCAATTTTCCCACCTCGTATGAGGAAATAAGACAATTGAAGGGGATCGGGGACTATACGGCTGCTGCCATCGCGTCCATCTGCTTCGATATGCCCTACCCGGTGATGGACGGAAATGTACTTAGATTCATCTCCCGGTTATATGGAATTGTTGATTCCGTGGATCGGCCAGAAACAAAACGAAAGATCCTTGCCATCACTTCCGGGGAGATTGATCATGAAAACCCCGGCGATTTTAACCAGGCGATGATGGAGTTTGGCGCAATGGTTTGCCTGCCGGCCAACCCCGATTGCCAAAACTGTATTTTTAAAGATGGTTGTGTTGCCTTCCTTAAAAACAGGGTAGAGGATATCCCTGCTCGAAAGCCGAAAGTTGCGGTACGAAACCGTTTCATGCATTACCTCGTTCTGACCATGACAGAAAATGGAATAGATTATCTGTTCATGAACAAGAGGAAAAAGAGTGATATCTGGAAAAATCTGTATGATTTTCCTCTACTTGAGGGGGTAGCAGGGGATGGAGCCGTGATGGACGAACATGCCTTTGCCGGGTTGTTAAACTCCGGTTCCCCACGGTTCCTGGGTGTTTCGGGACTATATACCCACGTGCTTACCCATCAGAAATTGCATGCCAGGTTTTACCGGTTTCATTCAGATAGTACAATTGATCTTCCTTTTATCCTGGTCCCTTTGACGGATGTTCAACAGTTCCCGGTTCCAAAACTGATCGATCGCTACCTGTCGGAAAACCTCCTTACAACCGGATAATTTTCATCCATAAGGTTGAATTAGGGAGTCCACTCCGAAGAGTATTTATTTAGGGCATTTTCTTGTTTGCTGGTTTTTCGGAGTCGCCTCATTTAATGGATTTTCGGTTTTCGATTATCAGCGCCCAATCGTCAATCGTCAATCACAAAATTCAATCGTAAATCGTCCAACCTGAAATCATTTTGAACAAAAAAACAGATCTCTAATTTAATCCACCTTGAAAAATTATGAAGAAAAACTTGACTTCTGTCAAAAGATGTAGTATTATTGCAGCGTCAAAATGATATTAAAATGATATTAAAAACCAAATTAACCATGGAAAAAGAAGAAATCAGTTCAGCCGCATCGGGATATACCGGTGTTTTATTGTCCGTTGTTTTTTTAGCCCTCGGGATTTGCGGGCTTATTTTTTACAACCAGTATGTGCCCGGAATTATCTTTTCGATGATTTGCATTGCAGTTGCAGTCTTTTCCGCTATAGGGCTGATGGTGGTAAATCCGAATGAGTCATCGGTTCTTATATTGTTTGGAGAGTACAAGGGTACCATTAAATCAAATGGATTCTTTTGGGTCAATCCGCTATATGTAAAAAAGAAGATCACCCTCCGGGCACGGAACCTGAACCGTGAGCCGATAAAGGTGAACGACAAGCTTGGTAATCCGATCATGATCGGTTGTGTGCTGGTATGGAGGGTGCGCGACACCTTTAAAGCTGCCTTTGAAGTTGACGATTATGCTCATTTTGTCGACATTCAGAGTGAATCTGCTACCCGTAAGCTGGCAGGTCATTATGCATACGATAATTTCGACGACGAGCAGAAGGAGATTACCCTGCGTGCCGGTGGCGAAGAGGTTCACCAGGCGCTTGAGCATGAACTTTCGGAGCGGCTTAAGATGGCCGGTATCGAAGTGCTCGAAGCCAGGATCAGCTACCTCGCTTACGCTTCGGAGATTGCCGGCGCCATGTTACGCCGCCAGCAGGCCACTGCTGTGGTTGCGGCACGGACAAAGATTGTGGAAGGCGCAGTAAGCATGGTTGAGCTTGCCCTTGACCAGCTCAGCAAGAAAAATGTGATCGAACTGGACGAGGATAAAAAAGCAGCCATGATCAGCAACCTGATGGTTGTGCTGTGTTCCGATAAAGATACGACTCCTGTTGTAAATACGGGTACATTGCATCAATAGGCGATCTATGGCAGGGAAAAAGGTATTCATGCTGCGGGTCAATCACGAAATGTATGAGGCGCTTGAAAAATGGGCCGCCGACGAGTTCCGTTCCGTTAACGGGCAACTTGAATGGGCCATCGAAAAAGCGCTGAAGGAGAGCGGTCGGATGCCTAAAAAAAATTCAGCACCATTGGGCGGAAGCCCGAATCAACATGAAGAAAATGATCCAGAAGAATAAACCAGGTTGGTTGAACCGTAACCAAAGGGTCTATAAACAGGACCGTCCGGTCATTAAACCGGAAATCACCCCTGTCGACTGGCTGCTCGAGGGATTGGCCCTGGTGGGTCTGTTGATCCTGCTGGGAATGACAATTTATGAATACCCGCGATTACCGGATACCATACCATCACACTTCAATGCTGCCGGGTTGCCTGATGATTACTCCTCCAGGGATTCATTCCTGTTTCTCCCGGGTATTGATCTCTTTATCTATATTTTGCTCACGGCCATAGTGTTTGTTCCGCATAAGTTTAATTTTCCGGTGATCATCACGCCGGAAAATGCGCTGAAGCAATACACGATGGCCATCAGGTTTATCAGGTATCTGAAGGCAATTCTTATCTGGCTGTTCCTCTATATCAGCTATTCCACTGTGAGGGTTGTGGCCAATGCACATGATGGTTTAGGATTGTGGTTTATGCCGTTGTTTCTGGGCGCTATTTTTATTCCACTGATCATATATGTCAGTAAATCATTCAAAAACAAATAGTTGAATGATTTTGGAAACTGGTTGTCAATCATGAAGGCATCCTTTGGTTTTTTATACTTTTGCAGAAAAAACGGATAGATGAATTTTATAGAAGAATTACGCTGGCGCGGGATGATCCACGACCTTACACCCGGAACGGAAGAGCAGTTGCTGAAAGAGATGACTTCTGCCTACATCGGGTATGATCCCACAAGCGACTCCCTCCATATTGGCAACCTGGCCTCCATTATGATGCTGGTACACCTGCAACGTGCAGGCCATAAACCCTTTGCTCTCGTTGGTGGTGCAACAGGAATGATCGGCGATCCGTCCGGGAAATCGGAAGAGCGTAACCTGTTGGATGAAAAGGTGTTGCGTTACAACCAGGATTGCATTCAGAAGCAACTGGAAAAATTCCTTGACTTTAATTGCGGCATCAATTCAGCCGAAATGGTGAATAACTACGACTGGATGAAGGATTTCACCTTCCTGAATTTCCTGCGCGAAGTTGGCAAACACATCACGGTCAATTATATGGTGGCCAAAGATTCCGTTAAAAAGCGGATGGAGTCGGGTTCGGGGATATCATTTACCGAGTTCACCTACCAGCTGGTACAAGGGTTTGACTACTGCTGGCTGTACGATCACAAAAACGTTAAGCTGCAGATGGGAGGCTCCGACCAGTGGGGCAACATCATGACCGGCACCGAACTGATCAGGCGGAAAAGCGGCGGAGAGGCCTTTGCCCTCACCTGCCCGCTGATCACCAAGGCCGATGGCGGGAAATTCGGGAAGACCGAGTCGGGGAATGTATGGCTCGATCCGAAGAAAACCTCTCCATATAAATTTTACCAGTTCTGGCTGAATTCAAGTGATTCAGATGCATCGGAGTATGTAAAAAAGTTCACCTTTCTTTCAAGAGAGGAAGTCGAAGCCCTTCAGAAACAGCATGATGAGGCTCCCCATCTCAGGGTGCTCCAGAAAACGCTTGCCGAAGAGATCACCATCCGGGTTCATTCGGCCGAGGATCTGCAGTCTGCCATCGAAGCCTCGGAGATCCTTTTTGGAAAGGGAACCACTGAAACCCTGATGAAATTGACAGAGGAGACCCTGCTTTCGGTTTTTGAAGGCGTCCCCCAGAGTGAAATACCAGTCAGCGAAGTGGCTAAATCGATCAATGTTGTTGATTTTCTTGCAGATATGACCCAGATATTTGCGTCAAAAGGCGAGGCCCGCAGGATGCTGAAAGAGGGCGGCGTTCAGATCAACAAGTCAAAAGTCGACGAATCCTGCATGGTGGATCAGCACCTGCTGCTGAATGGGAAATACATCCTGGTGCAGAAGGGAAAGAAAAACTATTTCCTGGTAAAGGCAGTCTGACCTTAAAAGTGAAATCCGAACTGGATCAGGTAGCGGAATCCTACACTGAACAAATCAAGTTTCCCATCCTTTTTAAATGATTTATTAATCACATATTCGTCAACCATCGGGTATTTTGCCTTGATTTTGTCGTAAAGATCCTGGTTAATGTCCTTTAGTTTCTCCAGGTCGATGTTTCCGGTAAAATCAAGTCCCCCGCCATAATAACTGATGGCCGGACCAATTAAAACGAGATCGAGGGTGAAACGTTTCCAGAAAACAAACTGGTATCCTAACTGAACGCCTGCATTAAATACAAAAAAATTCCCTTTGACAGTGAAGGAACTGTCAAGTTGCCCGAGCATGTCAATGCCATTCTTAAACCAGTATCCATAATAACTCAGATACGGCGAAAGGTATAAGCCGTCAGGGATTGGCCTTAAATTGCGCTTCATCAGGTAAAAACGGTATTCGAGCGCAAGGTTGATCCCTGATTTTTCCCGGCTGGTGATGGCAAAAACATTGGCTACCAAATCCTTGGTCAGGGCTGGAAATTCAAGATACCCGACGGTGAGAGCGATGGACTGTTTTTTATTCAGGATGCGCTCATAGCTGAACGTGAGGTTTTTTGAACTCCACAACAGCATTGGCGTCGGGTTGAACTTGATGACGTTTTTGTGGATCGGAGCAGGCACGATTCTCAGGGAATCCCCGCTGCGGGCCGACAGAAGAAGGGGAAGGAGGATTAAAATGATTATGATTGGTTTTATCTTGTGTATCATGGTGATTATTGCTTGTGGTAACAGAAAAAACATAGGATTTTTAATACAAAGGTATAATTATCCAATTGATCACAATCATGCTAATGAACGTTTATTGCTGTCCTCCGGGATGGTACATGGTCTGAGCCCTGAATGGGCTCAATGTGAATAACCACGGGTGAAGCCCGTGTCAAGGATGTGTCTCCCTGACCCCAGCCCTGCAGGGGCTGAACTTTTTGATATTCAGCTCCTTTAGAGCTGAGAGTACGGGGTTGGTCTATCCACGGGCTTCACCCGTGGTTATTGAGATTTAGCCGCTTCGCGGCTGATACATTCTCTTGGACAAAACTTAGCTTGCTGGTATGATTGTGATTAATCAAAGATAATTATTATCAATTTTGCATAATGAGAATTACAAACTGCCTGCAGAACGTCAAGTTGCTGGTTCTCCTTGCATTTCTGATACCTATTGGTGTTCAGGCCCAGGGGTTGTTGCGCAAGGCGCTGTTTCTCGGCAACAGCTATACTTACGTGAATAACCTGCCTGCCATTGTTGCCGCATTGGCTCAGGCTTCAGGAGACACCCTCTATTTTGAAAGCAATTCGCCAGGAGGATATACTTTTGGATGGCAACCCATTGCTCATGCAGCCGATCCTGTGAGCCTGGCCAAAATGGCAGGAAACAACTGGGATTTTGTAATTCTCCAGGAGCAAAGCCAGACACCGGCTATCGGGCGATTACGCGACAGTTGCATGTACCCCGCATCCCACATCCTTTATGATTCGGTGAAAGCTGCCAACCCATGCAGCAGGGTATTGTTCTTCCTTACCTGGGGACGCAGGTTTGGCGGCATTCAGTGCTTTACCCCGAACTACTGCAGTCCCGATTTCACCGGGTTTGACCAGATGCAGGATTCGCTGACCCTTGCCTACAAAGGGATTGCCGATTCCCTTGATGCCTGGATCGCCCCGGTTGGCGAGGCGTGGCGGTTTGTGATCAGCCACACGGGGATGGTGCTTCACGATGCCGACGACTCCCATCCCAACCTCAAAGGGTCGTATCTTTCGGCGTGTGTTTTTTATGCCGTAATGTTTGGAAAACATGCTGCGGGAAATGGATACACGGCGGGAATCCCTCCCGATTCAGCCCTGGTTCTTCAAAAGGCGGCCGATTCCGTTACTTTCGGGTATGCGGGCAGCTGGAACCTGAACAACGATGTTCCTTACGCAAAATTCAGCCTGGCCACCACCGGAAACACACTCGTTACCACAAACCTAAGCATGGGCGGATCTGCATGGCACTGGGATTTTGGGGATGGAGCATTCTCCGGCCTGTTTGAGCCTGTGCATATTTATGCATTCCCGGGAGTCTATAACGTGAAGTTACAAACATGCAACGACTGTTTTTGCGACTCTGTTTCCGGAAGTATAACCATTTCCATCACTGCTGTTTCTGACCATGGAATTGAACCCGGAACCATATGCCTGGCCGGAACGGATGGAAAGGGAGACTTGCATTTAACCAACTATCCGGGCGATGGCATGCTCCGTTTTTATGACCTCACCGGAAGAGCAACCGGGTCATCCGGGGTTGAAGGCGGAATAATCGGACATCTTCCATCAATTTCAGGCTTTTCAATCTGGATCCTGGAGGATGATTCCGGAAATACCATGGCACGGGGAAAGATCTCTTTCTAAGTTGTTTCCGACAACCTTCCCGGAATTGATTTTCCCTATATTTGCTGAACCAAAACCATTCTTATGAAACTTTCCGCCTGCGGACTGGTATGTTCAGACTGCGAATTTTTTGAAAAAGAGTGCAATGGCTGTCATGTGGTGAAGGGCCAGACGTTCTGGGCCCTGGAACATATGCCGGCAAAAGTATGTCCCTTGTACGACTGTTCGGTGAACAAGCGGGGTTACAAGGATTGCGGTGATTGTGCAGAGGTTCCCTGCACCATGTTCAGGGAGATGAAAGACCCAAACTCAACGGATGAAGCGCATCGCCAGTCACTTGTCGACCGTGTTGCAAGGTTGAAAAGTGAAGTCCGCAACGCTTGAATTCCCACTGATTCAATAAAATCCCGATGAACAGCACCCTGCTTTTTGCCATCATCTTCATCAACCTTGCCATGGTGCTGTATACCATCGGGGTCTGGGCCGAAAGGATCAGCAGGCAACTGAAATGGTGGCACCTCTGGTTTTTCTGGACAGGACTTTTATGTGATACCATCGGCACAACCGCCATGGCCGAGATCGGTGGTGCATTGTTTAAATTCAACTTCCATGGAATAACCGGCATGACAGCCATTCTGCTCATGTTGTTTCACTCCTCATGGGCAACCATGGTTTTGATAAAAAAGGATGAAAAGAGAATCCAGACATTTCACCGTTTCAGCATCTTTGTATGGGTCGTGTGGATGATCCCGATGATCGGCGGAATGGTCTTTGGCGCTGCGTTTTAATTTATTAATCGGTTTCACAGGGTTCATTGGCCATGATGGATTCCAGGATCTCCACCGCATTGGTCACACAATTGTAACAAGTCGTAAGGAACAGGTTGAGCTCCTCGATCTTTTTCAGATCCTCGGGATTGTTCATATCGAGACCCTGCAACAGGTCTTTACAGTCGGTAGATCCATGTTTTTTCCGGAACTCTTCAAAGAATTCCGTTGTCTTTTTATAGGTGTTGAGTTTTTTTGAAACATCTTCTCCTTTGGCTCTTCCATATTTCATCCCCAATACCATCAATGCCCCGGTTACGGCGCCGCAGGTAAGTTGTCGGCGGCCCATTCCGGCGCCAAACGCGCAGGAGATCCGGAGGCAGTCGTCTTCCGAAAGACCAAATTCTTCACTGAAAGCTGCCAGTACCGATTGGGAGCAACTGAATCCCTGGGCGAACAAGGCGGTGGCTTTATCTGATTTTGTCATTATGAGGAACGTTATTTATTGCAAAGTTCGGCAAAGTTCATGATATCGGCGACCACTTCTGCGATTAATTCACATTTTAATCACGCTCATTTATTTTACATTTGCAGCCAGGCTCAAATGAACCTGTCGAAAACTGATCCGAATGAAGACGCTGGTAGCTTACTGGTCCCTGACGGGAAACACGAAAAGGGTTGCGGAGGCCATTTTTCAAGCCTTGCCGGGCGATAAAATCATCAAACCCATGGAGGAGGTCGATTCCCTCGATGCGGTTGACCTCACATTTGTCGGATTTCCAATCATGCAGTTCGGAGTGCCGCGTGCGGTCAGGAAGTTCCTGTCGGGCCAATGTGCCGGGAAAAGGGTTGCCTTGTTCGTTACCCACGCCATGCAAAGCAACAGCGACGACCCGCAGCAACAGGAGATGCTGGCGAATGAGCTGGAAAAATGCCGTACTGCCTGTGTCAATAGCAACCTGGAGGGGTTGTTTCATTGCCAGGGCGAACTTTCGGAAAAAACCGCGGCTGAACTCATGGAGAGCAACATCCCGATGCTGATGAAGTTTGCCGGGATGCGGCCATCAACCATTGGTCATCCCAACCTGGAGGAACTTGAACAGGCGCAAGCTTTTGCAGGAACCATCGTAAAATCCTGATGGTAGTTTATGATCTGCCGGAGTCAACAATCTAGTTTACAAACTGTTTTGCATAATACTTCGCAGTCAGCTTTTCACCAGTGGCTTTCTCGATCATATCGTTCCAATACCAGCGGCTTCCGGGCATGAAGATCTTAGCCTTCAGGTAGTCGCCCACCTCTTTTTTGCCGGCAAAGCTCTGGTACCTGTAATCGTCCGATTTCAGGACCTTTTCCACGATATGGTAATAGAGTTGTGAAGCGAGGAGCTCGCCCAGCAGGTAGTTGTGGTAGTAGCATGGATAGGTGGCGATGTGGATCTTGGTGGCCCAGTCGGGTTCGTTGCGTCCCTCGGGGCGTTTCAGTAGCTGGTACTTTTCGGCAAGGTCCCACCACAACTTGTTGAGGTCCTGGTCGGGGTTTTTGTACATCTCCTTTTCAAAGCGGTACATCACCTGTGCCCAGCGGCTGAAAACAAGCTGCTCAAGACGGAGGGTCTTGAAACAGGTTTCGGCGATCTTAGCCTTCTCTTCCTCACTGATTCCGGCTACATCTTTTAACCACTGCGGGTTGGAGGAGAAGCGGCCGAATATCATCGCAATCGCTTCGGTGGTAAAGGTGTGTGCCGGATCGCGCAGGATGAACGGGAGGGTGGTGTCAATGTTTTTGTCGTACACGGCATGCCCGAATTCATGGAGCATCGTGTTCATCCAGTACTGGTTCGACTTTACATTGCAAAGCACGCGGACATCCCCGGAGTTGTCGATGTCGGTGCAGAAAGCGTGCTGGTTCTTGCCCGGCTTTTCATACAGGTCGCTGTTCTTCAGCATGTCGTCGATGGGAAGGCCGATCCCTGCGTAATATTCGGAGGTGAGTTTTTCAAGGTTCTTATCCTTGTAGTATTTGTCGAGGTCGACATCGTAAATTTTCGGCGCAGCCTGGAAGAACCTGTTCTGGTAATTCCACGGCATCAGTTCATCCTTGCTTTTCAGATTGTAGAACTTCACAAAGTAGGTGTCGATATCGCCCTTTACCTGTGCAAAAGCTTTTGCCGTCAAACTGTCGAGTTCATCAAACAGCTGGCTTACCTCTCTGGGATCCTGGTCGCTCAGGGTGAGGCTCATCTCGTGGTAATTTTTAAAGCCGAGATCCTTTGCCACCTCGTTGCGCAGCTTCACCAGCTTCTTCACATCATCTGCCACCACGGTGCCGATCTTTTTCTGTGCCTTCCAAACCTCTTCCTGGTACTTCACATCCTTTGAACTGCCAAGCACCGCTTCCACTTCGTTGTCCGACATCTTTTTCCCGCGCACCTCGGTGCGGAAATTGCCGTACTTCTGCTCGATCACCGTTCCCATGCGGACCATCGCGTTGAGTTTCCCGGTATCTGCCTTGGCCATCATAAACGACCGGTAAAGCACATCGAGCTGGCGGTTGAGCAGCGTGTCGGTAATCATCCCGGAGACCTTGATCTCCTCCAGCTTTTTCAGCGACTCCTTGTTGGAAAAGATCGCCATCATCCGGAGATTGAGATCTTCAGCTTTCTTAAAATCTTCAGGTTTTCCCGATACCGCGGCCTCCCAGGAGGCGATGGCGGTCTCTTTATACAGCGGGATCAGCACCGAATCGTGCCTGCGGATAAAATCAGTCAGCTCTTTTTTCATGTTTTCCTGCTTTGACGCACAGCCCGCCAGCAGCAATACCACTGCAGCAAAGGCGCATAATAATTTAAATGTTCTCATTGAATAAAAGGATTCACTGTTGTCCGGTAAAACTTTAAAGTAGGGTTGGCCGGTTATGACCAACCC